>NZ_CP061091.1:757500-1402500 GCF_017654485.1 Roseomonas marmotae
GGGGTGAAGTCGTAACAAGGTAGCCGTAGGGGAACCTGCGGCTGGATCACCTCCTTTCAAGGATCGTGTCATGACGCTGGGGGCGGATGCTCCTGGGTTGTGACCATTCCTTTAAGATACCTGCCCGATGACGGGCTCCGTTCTCCACTCTCGATGTTGCATGGCTTTTGCCCTGAGCGGCGCCTTCTGGCGCGGGGGGGGGCATGGGCTGACGCACGCGAGAGAGACCTGAGGCCCTGTGCCCGGGTCGCTTCCAGAAGACGGCTCCGCCAGGATGGATCCTGCGGAGTTGTTGTTGTTTCTCATGGTGAAGAAGAGTTGGTGATATCGAGTGTAGTCCTGCAGGGCTGACTACTCTGCGGGATAGTGAGTGTTCTCGGTGTTGCTGCTGTCCGATTGGACATGCGGAGTTCGGGGGCGCCCTTGTGGCGCGGCTGGATCCTGCGTGCGGGCGGTGGTGAATGAGTATGAGAAGGGCGTTCGGTGGATGCCTTGGCACCAAGAGGCGATGAAGGACGTGGCACGCTGCGAAAAGCCGCGGGGAGATGCGAGCGATCGTTGATCCGCGGATGTCCGAATGGGGAAACCCCTCCTTTATGGAGATCCCATCCTGAATACATAGGGGTGGGAGGCGAACCCGGTGAACTGAAACATCTCAGTAGCCGGAGGAAAAGACATCAACAGAGATTCCCCGAGTAGTGGCGAGCGAAAGGGGACCAGGCCAGTGGTCTGCATCAGTTAAGCCAAACGAGCTGGAAAGCTCGGCCAGAGTGGGTGATAGCCCCGTAGGCGTATGGCTGGTGTGGATCCTTGAGTAGGGCGGGGCACGTGAAACCCTGTCTGAACGTAGGGGGACCACCCTCTAAGCCTAAATACTCCTTGGTGACCGATAGTGCACAAGTACCGTGAGGGAAAGGTGAAAAGCACCCCGACAAGGGGAGTGAAAGAGACCTGAAACCGAGCGCCTACAAGCAGTCGGAGCCCGCAAGGGTGACGGCGTACCTTTTGTATAATGGGTCCGCGAGTTTCTGTTTGCAGCAAGCTTAAGCCGTTAGGTGTAGGCGCAGCGAAAGCGAGTCCGAACAGGGCGCTGAGTTGCTGGCAGAAGACCCGAAACCGAGTGATCTAGCCATGGCCAGGCTGAAGGTGGGGTAACACCCACTGGAGGGCCGAACCCACGCCTGTTGAAAAAGTCGGGGATGAGCTGTGGCTAGGGGTGAAAGGCCAATCAAACTCGGAAATAGCTGGTTCTCCGCGAAATCTATTGAGGTAGATCGTCAGGCGAACACCGCCGGAGGTAGAGCACCGGAAGGGCTAGGGGGACCCAAAGTCCTACCAAACCCTACCGAACTCCGAATGCCGGTGAGTGCTACCTGGCAGACAGACAGTGGGTGCTAAGGTCCATTGTCGAGAGGGAAACAGCCCAGACCACCAGCTAAGGTCCCCAAATAGTGGCTAAGTGGGAAAGCATGTGAGACGGCCAAAACAACCAGGAGGTTGGCTTAGAAGCAGCCATCCTTTAAAGAAAGCGTAATAGCTCACTGGTCTAATAGCTGTTTTGCGGCGAAAATGTAACGGGGCTCAAGCCACTTACCGAAGCTGTGGATGCATCAGCAATGATGCGTGGTAGCGGAGCGTTCCGTAAGCCTGCGAAGGGAGACCCGTGAGGGCTCCTGGAGGTATCGGAAGTGCGAATGCGGACATGAGTAGCGACAAAGAGGGTGAGAACCCCTCTCGCCGAAAGTCCAAGGGTTCCTGCGCAAGGCCAATCCGCGCAGGGTGAGCCGGTCCCTAAGGCGAGGGCGACAGCCGTAGCCGATGGAAATCAGGTGAATATTCCTGAGCCCGCTAGAAGTGACGGCCGTGAACCGTTGTTCCTCCTTATTGGATTGGAGGGGCTGCCGGATCGGTCCAGGAAATAGCTCTAGCATATGGTCCGTACCCGAAACCGACACAGGTGGACTGGTTGAGTATACCGAGGCGCTTGAGAGAACCATGCTGAAGGAACTAGGCAAATTACTCGCGTAACTTCGGGATAAGCGAGACCCCATCTTGGGCAACCAGGGTGGGGTGGCACAGACCAGGGGGTGGCGACTGTTTAGTAAAAACACAGGGCTCTGCGAAATCGAGAGATGACGTATAGGGTCTGACGCCTGCCCGGTGCCGGAAGGTTAAGGGGAGATGTGCAAGCATCGAACCGAAGCCCCGGTAAACGGCGGCCGTAACTATAACGGTCCTAAGGTAGCGAAATTCCTTGTCGGGTAAGTTCCGACCTGCACGAATGGCGTAACGACCTCCCCACTGTCTCCAGCATGGGCTCAGCGAAATTGAATTCCCCGTGAAGATGCGGGGTACCCGTGGTCAGACGGAAAGACCCTATGAACCTTTACTGCAACTTCGCAGTGGTGCCAGGAAGGGGCTGTGTAGGATAGGTGGGAGGCTATGAAACCGGGGCGCCAGCTTTGGTGGAGCCATCCTTGAAATACCACCCTGCGCCTTTCTGGCATCTAACCGAGCCCCATTTATCTGGGGTCGGGACCCTGCGTGGCGGGCAGTTTGACTGGGGCGGTCGCCTCCTAAAGTGTAACGGAGGCGCGCGATGGTGGGCTCAAGCCGGTCGGACATCGGCTGTTGAGTGCAAAGGCATAAGCCCGCCTGACTGTGAGCGCGACAGCGCGAACAGAGACGAAAGTCGGCCTTAGTGATCCGGTGGTCCCGCGTGGAAGGGCCATCGCTCAACGGATAAAAGGTACTCTAGGGATAACAGGCTGATCTCCCCCAAGAGTCCACATCGACGGGGAGGTTTGGCACCTCGATGTCGGCTCATCGCATCCCGGGGCTGGAGCAGGTCCCAAGGGTTCGGCTGTTCGCCGATTAAAGCGGTACGTGAGCTGGGTTTAGAACGTCGTGAGACAGTTCGGTCCCTATCTGCCATGGGTGTAGGAGACTTGCGAGGATCTGTCCCTAGTACGAGAGGACCGGGATGGACATACCTCTGGTGTACCAGTTGTCGCGCCCGCGGCATCGCTGGGTAGCTAAGTATGGAACGGATAACCGCTGAAGGCATCTAAGCGGGAAACCAGCCTCTAAACGAGGTCTCCCTAAGGGCCGTGATAGACCATCACGTCGATAGGCCGCAGGTGAAAGGTCAGTAATGGCCTCAGCCGAGCGGTCCTAATAGCCCGATCGATCTCATTCATCTGCACCGCTGTCGTGGCAACACGACACCGCACGCAGCATCCAACCGCGACACACTCACTCAACACTCAATACAGATATCACCAACTCCCATTCATCAGCATCTGTGCTGCCAATGGAGAACGATCCGGCTCGGTGGCCCGGTGGCCATCGCGAGGCTGCTACACCCGATCCCATCCCGAACTCGGCCGTGAAACGCCCCAGCGCCCATGGTACTGTGTCTCAAGGCACGGGAGAGTAGGTCGCCGCCGGGCCACCAAGCCGGACCGTTCATCCAACAAACAGCACAAATACACACACCACCGCGGGGTGGAGCAGCCCGGTAGCTCGTCAGGCTCATAACCTGAAGGTCACAGGTTCAAATCCTGTCCCCGCATCCAACATCAAATAACAAACATACCAAACCGCCCCAGTGCATCACGCACAGGGCGGATTTGCCATGTCCAAAGTCCGCACATAGAGACTTCGTAGCCCTCCGGTGGCGGCCTGCCTTCTGGCAGGGGGCCAAATCTGTCTTCTGATCTTATCGACGCTCGTAGGAGCATTGTTAGTAAGCGTCGTCTGACCCCCATGGTTGAGGTGCACAGCTCTGGGGAGGAGGATTGAGCCTTCTGGAGAGAGGGCAGGCAGTGGACGGGGATCTGGTCGGGAGCACGGAGGCGAGCACTCCTATGAGTGATCGTATGAGTGCCCGTACGGAATTCGTGGAAGTGGTGACCCGCGGTGAACGGCGCCGCCGCTGGAGCCCCGAGCAAAAGCTGCGGATCGTCGCCGAGGCGATGGACCCCACAGTCACCGCGGTCGATGTGGCACGGCGCTGGGGGATCGGCACGGGACTGCTTTATACATGGCGACGCGAGCTGCTGATGGCGGTCACCCCGGCGCCGATCACGCCAGGGCTCCCTGCGATCGCAGCGGAGGAAGCCCCCTGCGAGAATGCGCCTGCCGTCATTGCTGAGGCCGCCTCGCTGCCTGGTGACGGACGGATCGAGATCGCGCTTCCAGGTGGTGTCGTCGTCCGTGTTGATGCCGGGGTAGACGAGGCGGCGCTTCGGCGCGTCCTTGCGGCACTGGAGAGGCGATGATCGGTCCCGCGCCGGGCACACGCATCTTCCTCGCCTGCGGGGTGACGGACATGCGGCGTGGCATGGACGGGCTTGCCGCTCTCGTGCAGACCACCTTCGGCGAGGATCCGTTCTCGGGTGCGGTCTATCTCTTCCGTGGGCGCCGGGGCCATCTGGTGAAATGCCTCTGGCATGACGGTCAAGGCCTGTGCCTTTTCCAGAAGCGCTTGGAACGGAGCCGCTTCCAGTGGCCGGTGACGAACACCGGCAGGATTGCGTTGTCGGTGGCGCAGACTTCGATGCTGCTCGAGGGCCTGGACTGGCGCAACCCACAGCGGGTGTGGCGGCCGAGCGCGACGTAGCAGCTTTCGCTTGCACCGACGCGGCGCGGCCTGCGACGATTCCTGCGTGACAGCAGCCGATGACACGAACGGGGCGGACGCGGAGGTGGTTCTCCTGCGCGCTGCGCTGGCTGCCGCCGAGGCGAGGATCGCGGCACTCGAGGGCATGCTCCACGCGCTCAACCGCGCACGCTTCGGCCAGAGTGCCGAGCGCATCGATCCCGGCCAGCTTGTCCTTGCACTTGGCCGCGACGTGCCACCCCCGCCGCCCGCGAACGATGCGCCGGGGGAGGATGGCCCTCGCGGACGCCCATCGGCGCGCCGGAACCGCGGCGCCTTGCCGCCGCACCTCGAGAGAGTGGAGCGCGTGCTGGAACCCGCCAGCCGGACCTGTTCTTGCTGCGGCAGCGACATGCGCGTCATCGGCGAGGACCGGTCAGAGCGGCTCGACGTCGTGCCCGCGAGGCTGCGGGTGCTGGTGACCGTCCGCCCGCGCCTGGCCTGTCGTGGCTGCGTGGGCGGTGTTCATCAGGCGCCTGCCCCGGAGCACGCGGTGACGCGCGGTCTGCCGACCGAGGCGCTGCTGGCGCATGTGCTCGTCTCGAAATACGGCGACGGCCTGCCGCTGTACCGCCAGGTGGCAATCCTCCGCCGCAGCGGGGTGAGGCTCGACCGCTCGACCCTCTGCGACTGGGTCGGGGCAGCTTGTTGGTGGCTCCGGCCTCTCTACGAGCGGGTCCTGGAGCATGTCAGGAAACAGGGACGGGTGTTCGCCGACGACACGCCACTTCCCACCCTGGAGCGCGGTCGCGGGCGAACCCGCAAGGGGGCCCTCTGGGCCTATGCCGTCGACGACCGCCCCTGGCTGGGCGGGCTCCTCCTGCGGTCGCTTATGCCTACGCGCCGGACCGCAAGGGAGCGCGACCCGCTGCTCATCTCGGCCGGTTCCGAGGCGTGCTGCAGGTCGACGGCTATGACGGGTTCAAGGCCATGCGGCGGGAGCGCCGCGACGGCTCGGTGACGCTGGCCTTCTGTTGGGCGCACCTGCGCCGACGGTTCTTTGAGGTCCATGCGGGCACGAAGTCGCCCATCGCCGCCGAGGCCTTGCTGCGTATCGGGGAGCTCTACCGGATCGAGCGCGAGATCCGGGGCCGCTCGGCGGAGCAGCGCCGCGCCATCCGTCGCGAGAGGAGCGCGCCGCTGGTCGCCGCCCTCGAGATCTGGCTGCGGGCGCAGCTGGATCGCCTCAGCCAGGGCTCCAAGCTCGCCGGGGACATCCGCTACGGCCTGCGCCACTGGGGCGGTCTCGTGCGGTTCCTTGAGGACGGCAGGCTGGAGATGGATACAAACACGGTGGAGCGGCAGATCAGGCCCGTGGCCGTCACCCGCAAGGCGGCGCTGTTCGCAGGCAGTGAGGCAGGCGGCGCGAACTGGGCCATCGCGACGACGCTGATCCGGACGGCCCTGATGAATGACGTTGAGCCCGAGGCCTGGCTGACCGACGTGCTGCAGCGGATGGTCCGCGGCGACGTGCGCTCGAACGGGCTTGATGCCCTTCTCCCCTGGACCTGGGGCCGGGACACCGCCGCAGCGGCGTAGCCATCAGAGCCCCGGCAAGGCGGGGTTTACCTCCTCCGCGTCGCTGGTATCGGCATGGACCGCGTCGTGGATGATGCGCGTGGTCACGCCCTGCAGATGCGCCCGCAGCGCCCGCTCCAGTTCCAGAAACTCGGGCCAGAGGACCGTATCGAGGAAGCCCTTGGGCGCGCGCAGCATTACCGTCGTGCGCTTCTGGCGAGGGTAGCGATAGGGCCTCAGCCCGTAGCGGCGGCAGAGGGCGACGAAGAGCTGCCGGGACCAGCTGTCCGGCATTGAGAACTGCTGCTCCACGGCCGGGTCACGGCGGGCTTGCTCGGGACTGTCAGGAATTTCGTGTGTGGCGGGGCATAGTAGGGAAGAAGGAGACCCCCTATGGCCCGACGGAAAGAGCCGCGGATCCCGGATGCGATCCTGGACCAGTTGCTGGCCGGTGCGGACGCCAGAACGGCCTTCGAGCAGGGCGGCCTGCTGGATGAGCTGAAGAAGGCGTTCACCGAGCGGGCGCTGAACGCCGAGATGGACCACCACTTGGCCGGAGAGGGTGGTGAAGGCAACAGCCGCAACGGCTATGGCCGGAAGTCGGTGGTCACTGACAGTGGCAAGCTGGCGCTGGAGATCCCACGCGACCGGCAGGCGAGCTTCGATCCGCAGCTGATCGCCAAGTACCAGCGGCGCTTCCCTGGCTTCGATGACAAGGTCATCTCGATGTACGCCCGCGGCATGAGCGCGCGGGAGATCGTGGGCCACCTGCGCGAACTCTACGGCATCGAGGTCTCGCCCGACCTGATCAGCGCTGTCACGGATGCCGTGCTCGACGAGATCAGCGCCTGGCAGAACCGGCCGCTGGAGCCCGTCTACCCGGTGGTGTTCTTCGATGCCCTGCGGGTGAAGATCCGGGATGAGGGCCTTGTCCGCAACAAGGCGGTGCACATCGCGCTGGGCGTCCGGGCCGACGGTGGCAAGGAGATCCTGGGCCTGTGGCTGGAGCAGAATGAGGGTGCGAAGTTCTGGCTGCGGGTGATGAACGAGCTGCGCGGCCGCGGTGTCGAGGACCTGCTGCTGGCGGTGGTAGACGGGCTGAAGGGCTTCCCTGAGGCCATCCTGGCAGTGTTCCCGGAGGCCGTGGTGCAGACTTGCATTGTTCACCTCCTGCGCCAGAGCCTGGACTTCGTCGCCTACAAGGACCGCAAGCCCGTGGCCGCGGCGCTGAAGGCGATCTACCAGGCCGTGGATGCCGCCGCCGCCGAAGCGGCCCTGACTGCCTTTGAAGCAGAATTCTGGGGCCAGAAATATCCCGCCATTGGCCAGAGCTGGCGCCGCGCCTGGACCGAGGTCGTGCCGTTCTACGCATTCAGCGTCGAAATCAGACGGTTCCTCTACACCACCAATGCCATTGAGGCGCTGAACGCGAAGCTGCGCCGTGCAGTTCGAAGCCGAGGGCACTTCCCCACGGATGAGGCCGCCCTGAAGCTGCTGTTTCTGGTCTTGCACCGGGCGGAGAAGGAGTGGACCATGCCGCCGCGGGAATGGTCCATGGCTAAGGCGCAGTTCGCCGTTCTGTTCGGCGAGCGCTTCACTCGCGCCATGGCCTGAGCATGTTCAACCGCTCCGCCGCACACGAAATTCCTGACAGTCCCGCTTGCTCGGCCAGGCGTGCCTTGACCCGCTCCAGCGCCGCCCCGGCCGCCTCCCGCTCACCCGCCGTTCCTGCACCCGCAATCAACGCCTCGATCTTGCGGAGCCGCTCCCGGAGATCGTCTTCGCCCGCCATCCCCCTCAACCTCCAACCGGCATGCAGGATAACCGGTACAGACCGCCAGGGCAGCAGGGCACGTCAAGCGCTGAGCTGGATGGGGATCAGACGACGGTTACGTGGCGGGGCATAGTAGGGAAGAAGGAGACCCCCTATGGCCCGACGGAAAGAGCCGCGGATCCCGGATGCGATCCTGGACCAGTTGCTGGCCGGTGCGGACGCCAGAACGGCCTTCGAGCAGGGCGGCCTGCTGGATGAGCTGAAGAAGGCGTTCACCGAGCGGGCGCTGAACGCCGAGATGGACCACCACTTGGCCGGAGAGGGTGGTGAAGGCAACAGCCGCAACGGCTATGGCCGGAAGTCGGTGGTCACTGACAGTGGCAAGCTGGCGCTGGAGATCCCACGCGACCGGCAGGCGAGCTTCGATCCGCAGCTGATCGCCAAGTACCAGCGGCGCTTCCCTGGCTTCGATGACAAGGTCATCTCGATGTACGCCCGCGGCATGAGCGCGCGGGAGATCGTGGGCCACCTGCGCGAACTCTACGGCATCGAGGTCTCGCCCGACCTGATCAGCGCTGTCACGGATGCCGTGCTCGACGAGATCAGCGCCTGGCAGAACCGGCCGCTGGAGCCCGTCTACCCGGTGGTGTTCTTCGATGCCCTGCGGGTGAAGATCCGGGATGAGGGCCTTGTCCGCAACAAGGCGGTGCACATCGCGCTGGGCGTCCGGGCCGACGGTGGCAAGGAGATCCTGGGCCTGTGGCTGGAGCAGAATGAGGGTGCGAAGTTCTGGCTGCGGGTGATGAACGAGCTGCGCGGCCGCGGTGTCGAGGACCTGCTGCTGGCGGTGGTAGACGGGCTGAAGGGCTTCCCTGAGGCCATCCTGGCAGTGTTCCCGGAGGCCGTGGTGCAGACTTGCATTGTTCACCTCCTGCGCCAGAGCCTGGACTTCGTCGCCTACAAGGACCGCAAGCCCGTGGCCGCGGCGCTGAAGGCGATCTACCAGGCCGTGGATGCCGCCGCCGCCGAAGCGGCCCTGACTGCCTTTGAAGCAGAATTCTGGGGCCAGAAATATCCCGCCATTGGCCAGAGCTGGCGCCGCGCCTGGACCGAGGTCGTGCCGTTCTACGCATTCAGCGTCGAAATCAGACGGTTCCTCTACACCACCAATGCCATTGAGGCGCTGAACGCGAAGCTGCGCCGTGCAGTTCGAAGCCGAGGGCACTTCCCCACGGATGAGGCCGCCCTGAAGCTGCTGTTTCTGGTCTTGCACCGGGCGGAGAAGGAGTGGACCATGCCGCCGCGGGAATGGTCCATGGCTAAGGCGCAGTTCGCCGTTCTGTTCGGCGAGCGCTTCACTCGCGCCATGGCCTGAGCATGTTCAACCGCTCCGCCGCACACGAAATTCCTGACAGTCCCGCTTGCTCGGCCAGGCGTGCCTTGACCCGCTCCAGCGCCGCCCCGGCCGCCTCCCGCTCACCCGCCGTTCCTGCACCCGCAATCAACGCCTCGATCTTGCGGAGCCGCTCCCGGAGATCGTCTTCGCCCGCCATCCCCCTCAACCTCCAACCGGCATGCAGGATAACCGGTACAGACCGCCAGGGCAGCAGGGCACGTCAAGCGCTGAGCTGGATGGGGATCAGACGACGGTTACCATTGTTAAGGACGGGGGCGGTTTGGAGCATGGAGATCATCAGCGGCGTCGAGCGGCGGCGGCAATGGCGGGTGGAGGACAAGCTCCGGATCGTGGCGGAGGCTGAACGTCCCGGGGCGTGCTTTGCCGTAGTGGCACGCCAGCACGAGGTCAGCCGCAGCGTGCTGTGGGCTTGGCGCAAGCAGGCGCGCCAGGGAATGCTGGTGGCCGAGCCTGCCCCCATGTTCATGCCGCTGCAGGTCACGACGGATCTGCCGGCGCCGTCCTCCAAGGTCGGTGTGGTACCGGCGGCTGCACCGGCGGTGCTCGACACAATCGCCGCCGGCCGGATCGAAATAGCCCTGCCGGACGGCACGGTCATCCGCGTCAGCGAGGCGATCAGCTCCACCGCGTTGCGGCGCGTAATGGCGGCATTGCGCGGATGATCCCGGTTTCCTCTGGTGTCCGGGTCTGGCTGGCGGTGGGCCATACGGACATGCGGCGCGGCATGAACGGCCTGGCGCTGCAGGTACAGCAGGCGCTCGGGCGTGACCCTCATGCCGGCGATCTCTACGTTTTCCGGGGCCGCCGAGGCGACCTGATAAAGATCGTCTGGCACGACTGACCTGCCCCCTTAGAAGTGGACCGCCAATGATGTGAGATTGGTGGACGCGGAGAGGGGCCGGAGATGGCGAAGAAGCAGCACAAGCCGGAAGAGATCGTGGCCAAGCTGCGCCAGGTCGAGGTTCTGGTGGCGCAGGGCAAGACGGTGGCCGAGGGTGCCCGGGTGATCGGGGTCACGGAGGCGACGTACTACCGCTGGCGGTCGGAGTATGGGGGCCTGAAGCTGGACCAGGTGAAGCGCCTGAAGCAGCTGGAGCAGGAGAACGGCCGCCTGCGCAAGGCCGTGGCGGATCTGACGCTGGAGAAGCTGGTGCTGAAGGAAGCCGCCTCGGGAAACTTCTGAGCGCCGCGCGTCGTCGGGCGGCGGTGGGGCATGTCAGGGCGGCGTTGGGCGTCTCGGAGCGCTTCGCCTGCCGCGTGCTGGGCCAGCATCGCTCGACGCAGCGGCAGGCGCCAGGTCTGCCGGACGACGAGGCGACGCTGACGGCGGCGATCACTGGCCTGGCCCGGCAGTACGGCCGCTACGGCTACCGGCGGATCACGGCGCTGCTGCGGGTGGAGGGCTGGTGCTGCAACCACAAGCGGGTGGAGCGCATCTGGCGCCGTGAGGGACTGAGGGTGCCGGGCCGGCAGCCCAAACGCGGACGGCTCTGGCTGAACGACGGCTCCTGCATTCGGCTGCGCCCCGAGCGTCCGCAGCATGTCTGGGCCTACGACTTCGTGGAGGACCGGACGCGCGACGGGCGCAAGCTCCGTATGCTGAACGTGGTGGACGAGTTTACCCGCGAATGCCTGGCGATCCGGGTGGCGCGCAAGCTGAACTCCTTCGACGTCATCGACGTGCTGACGGACCTGTTCATCGCCCGCGGCACGCCCGCGCATGTTCGGTCGGACAACGGCCCTGAGCTCGTGGCCAAGGCCGTGCAGAGCTGGATACACGGCGTGGGCGCGAAGACCGCCTTCATCGATCCCGGCAGCCCCTGGGAGAACGGCTACGTGGAGAGTTTCAACGGCAAGCTGCGCGATGAGCTGCTCAACGGCGAGGTGTTCAACTCGCTGGCCGAAGCCAGGGTGCTGATCGAGCAGTGGCGGGTGCACTACAACACCGCTCGCCCTCATTCCTCGCTCGGCTACAGACCACCCGCCCCGGAGGTGATCATGCCAGGAGAAGCCGGGCCCATGTCCCATCCCGGTTCCAGCGGTTCATCGACCCCGCCACTGCCCATGATCCACTAAAATCTTGCCCGGACCAGTCGATGGGGGCTGGTCAGGCTTTTTTCGACTTCGCCAGCAGCCAGCTCAATGAGGCCCTGGTGCGCCAGCTGCATGCCGGTGCCTTCATGGACAGCGCCGACAACATCGTGCTGGTTGGTGGGCTAGGCACCGGCAAGACCCATGTCGCAACCGCGCTCGGTGTCCAGGCGGTCGAGCATCACCGCAAGCGCGTGCGGTTCTTCTCCACAGTGGAATTAGTCAATATCCTCTCGCCGGCTGAAGCGGAGGGCCATTCCCGGGGTCATCCCAGTCGGCGCATTCCTGAGCGCCGTTCTGGACGGATTCCAGAAACGGGATGGTTCATGAATGCGGCAGCGATCTTCCCGGCCGCCTCAGCGGCCGATGGCATAGGCCTGCATCAGGCGCGGCGTGGCCGCAGCGATAACGAAGCCGTCCTCCCGCCCCACCGCGCAGACGCGCCCGAGCGACCATGGGGCTTCCACCTTCACGCGGTGGCCGCGGCGTTCCAGTGCTGCGATGACGCCAGGCCCGAAGCGGTCTTCCACCAGCAGGCGGCCGGGCTCGAAGGTGCGGGGATAGAATGACTGCGGGAAATGCTTGCTGGTGAAGAGCGGCAGGTCGATGGCCGCCTGCAGGTCGAGCTTGTGGTGCAGCCGCCGCAGCAGCACGGCGAGCGTCCACTGGTCCTGCTGGTCGCCGCCCGGGGTGCCCATGGCCAGATATCCCTCGCCGTCGCGCGTCACCAGGGTGGGCGTCAGCGTGGTGCGGGGGCGCGTGCCCGGCCGCACATCGCTGGGCAGTCCGGCTTTTAGCCAGCCCATCTGCCCGCGCGTGGAGATGGAGAAGCCCAGGCCCGGCACGGCGGGGGAGGATTGCAGCCAGCCGCCGGAGGGCGTGGCGGAGACCATGTTGCCCCAGCGGTCCACGACATCCAGATGCACCGTGTCCCCCCATTCCACGGGGAGCGGCGCGAAGGTGGGTTCGCCGAAGCCGATGCCGACCGGCGTTTCCGCCCCGGCCATAGCCAGGATGCGGCGCATGGCATCGGCGGCGCCGGGCAGGTCGCCCGGCGTCAGGTCGAGAGACGCGGCTTCGCCCACCAGGGCGCGGCGGCGGTCGGCGTATTCGCGCGACAGCAGTGTCTCCAGCGGGATGTCCGAGGCGTCGGGGTCGCCGTAGAAGACCTCCCGGTCGGCGTAGGAGAGCTTCATGCACTCCACCACCGTATGCACGAACTGCTCCCCCGCGGGGTCCATGCCGGCGAGGTCGTAGCCTTCCAGCAGCCGCAGGGTCTGCAGCAGGACGGGGCCCTGGCCCCAGGGGCCGGTCTTGTGCACCGTCACCCCCGCATAGTTGCGGGACACGGTCGGCTCCACCCGCGCCTGGTAGCGCGCGAAATCCTCGGCGCGCAGCAGGCCGCCATGGCGGCGGCCGCTGGAATCCATCAGCTCCGCCGTGCGGTAGAAGCGGTCCACGGCCTCGGCCACGAAGCCGCGGTAGAAGGCGTCGCGCGCCGCCTCGATCTGTCGCTCACGGTCCGCGCCGGCGGCCTCGGCCTCGGCCAGGATACGGCGGTAGGTGGCGGCGATGGCCGGGGTGCGGAAGCGCGCGCGGGGGCGCGGCACCTCGCCGCCGGGCAGCCATATCTCGGCCGAGCTGGGCCATTCGGCCGGGAAGAATTCGCGCGCGGGCAGGATCGAGGCCGAGACCCGGGGCAGGACGGGGAAGCCATCCTCGGCATAGCCGATCGCGGCTTCCAGCACGGCGCGCGGGGTCCAGGTGCCGTGGTCGCGCAGCAGCAGCATCCAGGCGTCGAAGGCGCCGGGGACGACGGAGGGCAGCAGGCCGGTGCCGGGGACCTGCCGCAGCCCGAGTTCCGCGAAGCGCTCCGGCGTGGCGGCCATGGGGAAGGGGCCCTGGCCGCAGATCACCAGGGGTTCCGGCGCTCCATGGCGCTTCAGGATGATGGGCACCTCGCCGCCCGGCCCGTTCAGGTGCGGCTCCACGATCTGCAGCACGAAGCCTGCGGCGGCGGCGGCATCGAAGGCATTGCCGCCCCGCTCAAGCACGGACATCCCCACGGCGCTGGCGAGCCAGTGGGTGGTGGCCACGGCCCCGAAGGTGCCGCGGATCTCAGGACGGGTGGTGAACATGCGCGCGGCTCCCAACCTGGAACCAATCACGATTGGTCCCAATCGATATCGCGCCATTCGGGCGCTGCTATTGTTTACGGCAGTAAAGGTCGAAGGAGAAGCCGGAATATCTTGCCCAGAAATTCGGACTAATCTAGTAAAGGTCCCATGTCTGCCCGCCACGCGCCCGACCGGCTCGAGACCTACCTCCGGGAGGCAGGGTTGATGCCGGGTGACCGGCTGCTGCCCGAACGCCAACTCACCGCCCTGCTCGGTGTCAGCCGCCGCGCCCTGCGTGAGGCGCTGAGCGAGTTGGAACTGCATGGCCGCATCTGGCGTGGCGTGGGCCAGGGCACCTTCCTGGGGCCGAAGCCCGCCGGGATGGCGCGGCCGGAGCCACGCGCCCAGGCCAGCACACCCCTGACCATCATGGAAGCGCGCCTGACGCTGGAGCCCGCGCTGGCCGCGCTGGCCGCCATGAAGGCCACGGCGGAGGATGTGGAAGCCATTGCCCGCGCTGTCAGGCGTGGCGCCGAGACCCGGGACCAGGAGAGCTGGGGGTTGTGGGATGGCGCCTTCCACGGCGCCATCGCCCATGCCTGCCATAATCCGCTTCTGCTGGCGGCCTTCGAGGAAGTCGAGGCCAGCCGCGCCATGACGGACTGGGGACGGCTGCGCGCCGCCATCACCACGCCGCCCATGCGCCAGGCCTCGGCGCTGGAGCACCAGGCGATCTCCGCCGCCATCGCCGGACGCGATGCCGCAGCGGCGCAGCGCGCCATGCGCGCCCATCTTCAATCGGTCCATCTCGCCATCCAGAGCGAGGGCGCCGGCTGGGACGATCCATTGGAACCGCGGAACTAACACGCGGGCCATGACGCCGACACGGGTGCAACCACTAAGCGAGCAGTGCCTCGCAGGATAACAAGACCATGACCCAACCCCGCCTGTCGCGCCGCGCCGCGCTCTCCCTGCTCGCCGCGCCGGCCGTCACGACCTTTGCTCCTGCCGCCCGGGCGCAGGACGCCTATCCCAGCCGCCCGGTCAGCATGATCGTGCCCTGGGCGCCGGGTGGGTCCACCGACATCCTGGCGCGGGTGCTGGCGGAACCACTGCGGCTGGCCTTCGGTCAGCCCTTCGTGGTGGAGAACCGTTCCGGCGCGTCCGGCAATATCGGCTCGTCCTTCGTCGCGCGTTCCGCGCCGGACGGGCAGACGCTGCTCGTCGGCTCGATGAGCACGCATGCCATGAACGATGCACTGTTCAGCAACATGCCCTTCAATGGCGCGGAGGATTTCACCCCTGTCGCGCTGCTGGCCTATGTGCTGAACACCATGGTGGTGCATCCCTCGGTCCCCGCCAACACGGTGCCGGAGTTCATCGCCTATGCAAAGGCGAACCCGGGCAAGATCGCCTATGCCTCCGCGGGCGCGGGCTCGACCAACCATCTCTGCGCGGCGATGTTCGCGCAGATGGCGGGACTGGACATGGTGCATGTGCCTTATCGCGGCGGCGCTCCGGCGACGCTGGACACGGTGGCGGGCCAGACGCAGCTCTTCTTCTCCGCGGGCACCCAGACACTGGAACACGTGAACAACGGGCGGCTGAAGCTGCTGGCGGTGACGGAGGAGAAGCGCTCCGCCCTGCTGCCGGATGTGCCGACGGTGGGCGAGAGCCTGCCGGGCTTCGAGATGGCGGTGTGGTATGGCGCGCTCGGCCCGAAAGGCATGGCGCCCGCGCTGACGAACCGCCTGAACGCCGAGATGAACAAGGCGCTGATGCTGCCCGACGTGAAGGGCAAGATGGCGTCGATTGGCGTCGAGGTGGTGAACGAGACCCCGGCCGCCTTCGCCGAGCGGCTGCGCCTGGACGCGGCGAAGTGGCACAAGGTGATCCGGGACCTCGGCATCGACAAGACCGATGCCTGAGAACTTGCCTGATCTCGCTGCGGCTTTTGAGGAGGCTTCCCGTGACGGCGACCCGCTGCCGCGGATCCGCGCCGCCGACCGGCTGGCGCGGAAACTGACGGGGCAACAGCTCTGCACCGCCATGGTCTTCGACCGGCAGGCCATGACGGTGCAGCGCATCTTCAGCTCGCGGCCGTCCGAATATCCGGTCGGCGGACGCAAGCCGAAGCGGGACACCGACTGGGGGCGGCAGGTGCTGCTGGAGGGCCGCCGTTTCGAAGGTGAGGGTGAGGCCGCGATCCGTGCGCATTTCGCGGATCATGAGGTGATTCTTGGCCTCGGCCTGCGGAGCATCGTGAATCTTCCCATCCTCGTGGCCGGAGAGTGCCTCGGCACGCTCAACCTGCTCTGGCCGGAGGAGAGCCTCGATCCCGCGCATATCGCGGCGGCGCGCCTCCTGGCGCTGCTGGCCACGCCCGACTGGATCAGTGGCGGAGGCCCCAGGGGGCGGGATCCCGGCACGGCTGCCTGATCCCTCCAGAGGCGCGCCATGCGTCGTGAAGCGGTAGCGCGGCCCGCACCCGTGACGATCATGGCCGCTCCTGAAAGCCCGCGCCGGGCGGTTTCCTGATCCGGCGTGGGTGCCGGGCGGATAAAGAGCGCCGGGCCATGCCCGGCGTCGCAGGCCAGCGCGGACATTGCGCCTTCATCCACGACCGGCGCTTGGGGCCGGCCACCGCAAGCTCAACCCGCGTTGCCGCGATCCAGGGCCGGCATCCAGGCTTCCCTGCCTTGGCCGGTCATCCCGGCTGCCATGAATTGCGACGTCGGAGCCGTCATCGCCTGGCGAGGCATATTCCGCGCTGCGGGGGCAAGGATAAGGGAAGGCCGTGGCCTGGATTATCGCGATGCCGAATTTCTGAAGCGGTATTCCACCAGTATCTTGCCGCCGCAGAGAGAGGGGTTTTCTGGAAGGCTTGAATAAGCGGAGCAGCATATGACTTCATGAAATGAGTATCTCGGGGAGGCTCTTTTGAGCGGAAGCGAAATCGCGGCAAAAACAAAGATAAGCTTCATCTTTGACGGGAATCCCCTGCTGGCGGAAGCCGGGGCATCCCTGTTGCAGGCCTGGATCGCGGCCGGCCTGCCGCTGACCGAGAATGTCGGCTGCATGGGCCAGGGCGTCTGCGGTGCCTGCCGCGTCCTGGTGCGGCGGCAGGGCGAGCGCCTCGCCGGCACCGCGCTGGCCTGCGAGACGGAGGTGGAGGAGGGAATGCAGGTCTCCTTCGTGGATCATTTTCCGGCACGACGCCCGCATGCCTACGACCTCCACGCCCTGACCGACAGCTGGACCGCGCTGGACCAGATCGACGCCGTCTTCCCCGAGGCCAAGAACTGCCGCCATTGCAGTGGCTGCGACCGCGCCTGCCCCAAGGGAATCGAGGTGCAGCGCATGGTGAACCTCTCCGCGGCGGGGGAGGCCTTCACCGCGGCGGCGCTCTTCGATCAATGCGTGATGTGCAACCTCTGCGTCGCCGCCTGCCCCGAGAATATCGACCCGGCGCATCTGGGTCAGTTCGTGCGGCGCATGAATGCCTCGCTCACGCTGCGCCCCGCCGATCTGATCGGCCGGCTGCGAGAGATCGAGCAGGGTCGGCAGCCCATCGACCCGGATGCGCCCGGCGCCAATCCGCCGGTGCAGCCATGAGCGGCGGCATTCCCCATGCCGAGGCCCTGGCATCCTGGCGCGCCCGGATGCCAGCCCCGCCGAAGGCCCTGGCCCTGCCGGTGCCGGAATTGCTCGAGCGCTTCCATCCCGACCGCCGGCCCGGCGCCATGGTACCGCTCCGCGTCGGCGCCAGTGCCGGCCTGCCCTGCCGGGTGGAGCTGGCCGCGCTGCTGCAATCCGACTCCCTGATCGAGGATGTGGACATCGCCGCCGCGCCCATGCTGGATGCGGATGTGCTGGTGATCGGCGGCGGCGGCGCGGGCTGCGTCGCCGCGCTGACGGCGGCGCGCGCCGGGGCGCGGGTGATCCTGACCACCAAGCTGCGCTTCGGCGACAGCAACACGGTGATGGCGGAGGGCGGCATCCAGGCCGCCGTGGGGGCCGAGGACAGCCTGCAGCGCCATTTCGAGGACACGCTGCGCGCTGGCCATTTCATCGCCGACAAGGCGCTGGTGGCGGCGCTGGTCTCGGACGGCCCGGCGGTGATCCGCTGGCTGATCCAGGAGGGCATGAGCTTCGACCTGGCCGAGGGCAGCGAGCGCATGGGCGGCAGCCTGCTGTGCAAGAAGCCCGGCGGCGCCACGGCGGCACGCCTGCTTTCCTACCGGGACTTCACCGGCCTTGAGATGATGCGGGTGCTGCGGGAGGCCGTGCTGCTGCAGCCCGGCATCACCCTGCTGGACCGCCATCCGGCGCTGGAGCTGCTGACCGATGACCGCGGGCGCTGCGCCGGCGCCGCGTTGCACGACCTCGGCCTGGGACGCGCCGTGCTGGCCCGCGCCGGCGCCACGGTGCTGGCCACGGGCGGGGCCGGGCGGCTGCACATCGCGGGCTTCCCCACTTCCAACCACTATGGCGCCACGGCGGATGGGCTGGTGCTGGCCTATCGCCTCGGCGCCACGCTGCGCGAGGTGGACAGCTTCCAGTACCACCCCACCGGCATCGCCTGGCCGCCGCGCATGCAGGGCCAGCTGGTCAGCGAAGCCGCCCGTGCCTCCGGCGCTGCCCTGGTCAACGGGCTGGGCGAGCGCTTCGTCGATGAGCTGGGCCCGCGCGACGTGGTATCCGCCGCCATCCTGCGCGAGATCGCCGAAGGGCGCGGCATCCTCCGTGACGGCCGCCCCGGTGTCTTCCTCGACACGCCGGGGCTTGAGCGGGAGAAGCCCGGCATCCTCGGCAAGAGCCTGACGACGCTCGCGCATCTCGCCCATCGCGGCGGCTTCGACGCAGCGGAGGAGCCCTTCCTGATCCACCCGACGCTGCACTACCAGAATGGCGGCATCGTCATCGACCCGGATGGATGGAGCGGCGTGCCCGGCCTGCTTTGCGCGGGCGAGGTGACGGGCGGGCTGCATGGCCGCAACCGCATGATGGGCAATGCCCTGCTGGAACTGGTGGCCTTCGGCCGCCGCGCCGGGCGCGCCGCCGCCGCCGATGCGCGGGTGGAGCGCCCGCGCAATATCGGGCTGAACCATCTGGCGGACTGGCGCCGCGCCCTGATCGCCCAGGGCATGCCGCTGAGCCTCAAGGCGCCGATGATCTTTCCGCCCTACGGCAATTTCAACATGGCGACCGAGCGGGGGAGGGCGGCATGAAGGTCCTGACCGATGAGCGCATTTGCGTCGGCGCCGATCTCGCCGCCTGGATGGCGGTGGGCGGCGGCGCCGGGCTGGAGAACGCCCTGGCCGACCCGTCCGGCATCATCCCGGCCATCGAGGCCGCCGGCCTGCGCGGCCTGGGCGGCGCGGGCTTTCCCACCCACCGCAAATGGGCCGCCGTGGCGGCGCAGCCCGGCCCCGGCAAATGGGTGGTCTGCAACGGCAACGAGGACGAGCCGGGCACCTTCAAGGACCGCTTCCTGCTCTCCCGCACGCCGCATCAGGTGATCGAGGGGGCGCTGGTCGCGGCCCTGGCGGTGAAGGCCGCCAGCATCGTCCTCTACGTCAACCCGCGCGAGGCTGCCGCTGTGCGGGTGTTGCGTGAGGCGGTGACGCAATGGGAGGCGCATCCGCTCCTCGCGCGGCTGGCCGAGGCCATCGGGGAGGAGTTGCACCTCCTCGTCGTCACCGGCTCCGGCCTCTATGTCGGGGGCGAGGAGACGGCGGCGGTGGCGAGCGTCATGGGCGGCTTCCCCTTCCCCACGCTGAAGCCACCCTTTCCGGCGGAGAAGGGCGTGAACGGCGCGCCGACCCTGCTGAACAATGTCGAGACCCTGGCCCATTCCGGGCAGATTCTGAGCCATGGGGCGGAATGGTATCGCGGCCTCGGCCTTGGCGGCGCACCGGGCACCAAGCTCTTCTCGCTCTCCGGCGACGTGCTGCGCCCTGGGCTGCACGAGCTGCCCATGGGTACCCCGCTCCGCAGCCTGGTCTTCGGGCAGGGCGGCGGCATGCTGGCCGGCAAGGCCTTCAAGGCGGTCTTCACCGGCGGCCCCTCCAACACCCTGCTGACGGCGGACGACCTCGACGCGCCGCTCGATTTCGACAGCCTGCGCGCGCGGGGCTCCCGCCTCGGCACGGGGGCGATGATCGTGGTGGGGGAGGGCACGAGCATCCTGCGCAAGACGGCGGAATATGTCGCCTTCTTCGCCGCCAATTCCTGCGGCCAGTGCCCGCCCTGCAAGATCGGCACCCATCAGGTCTCCCGCATCCTGGAGCGGGTGGAGGCGGGCGCGGGGCGGCCCAGTGACCTCCAGGCGCTGGAGAACCTGGCGGAGCTGTTGCCGGGCAGCGGGCGCTGCGGGCTGGTGGACGGGGCGGCGACGGTGCTGGCCTCCTCGCTGAAGACCTTCCGGGCGGAGTATGAGCGGGCACTGGGGCAAGGCTGAGTGCCCGCTCCAGCCGCGCGGCCCAGTGCGGAGTGCCATCCGTGACGCCGGGGCCTAACGCACCGGCAGCAGCCAGGGCACGAGGGCCAGGCTCACCGCCATCACCAGCAGGGTGAAGGGCACGCCGATGCGTACGAAGTCGCCGAAGCGGTAGCGGCCCGGCCCCATCACCAGCATGTTCACCGGTGAGGATACCGGTGTCATGAAGGCCGCCGAGGCCGCCAGCGCGACGATCATGGCGAAGGGATAGGGCGAGAGCCCCATGTCCCGTGCCGTGGCCATGGCAACCGGTGCCATCAGCACGGCCGTGGCGGTATTGGAGATGAACATGCCGGTCAGGGCTGTCGCCACGAACAGGCTGGCCAGCAGGGCGTAGGGCCCGGCATCCCCCGCCAGCCCGATCAGCCCATCCGCCGCCAGCGCGATGCCGCCGGTCTTCTGCAAGGCCAGGGCGAAGGGCAGCATGCCGCCGATCAGGATGACGGTCTGCCAATGGATGGCGCGGTAGGCGCTATCCACGTCGATGCAGCGGAAGCCCAGCATCATGAGGCAGCCGATCAAAGCCGCCTGCACATGGGGCAATGTATTGCTGACCATCAGCAGGATAACGACGGCCAGGCTGAGCAAGGCCTGGGGAGCACGATCGGCGGCGGGGGACAGCTCCTCCAGATCCGCCGGCTGATGGAGCAGCACGAAGCTTCTCTTTCCGCGCTGGGAACGGTGCAGGGCCTTCCAGGGACCGACCAGCAGCAGCGTGTCCCCCGCCTGCAACTCCTCTTCCAGTAATCCCTCTCCCCAGATGTTCCGGCCACGGCGCAGACCGACCACCGTCAGCCCATAGGTGGAGCGGAATTCCGCCTCCAGCACCGACCTGCCGCAGAGGGGGGAATCGGGGGGGATGATCACCTCCGCCAAGCCGATGGGGCGTGGCTCGCGGACGGGGTCGAGATCCGCGAGCGGCGAAGGCCGCAGAGCCAGCGGGGCTGCGATCGCCCTCAACTGCTCCTCGGGGCCGGCGAAATGGGCGATCAGCACATCGCCCGGGCGCAGAACCGTCTCTGCCGTCGCGTTCAGGAAGGCGGGGGCAAAGCGCTGCGGGCGCTCAATGGCCATGATATTCAGGCCATGCCTGGCGCGCAGGCGCAGTGCCGCGAGGTTATGTCCGACCAGGGGTGAGTCGGGGCCGATGCGGAGACGCCACGAGCATCCGGTCAGCCCGTAATCCCGGATGAGCTGCGCCAGGGTTATGTGGCCGTGTTGGGTTGTCTCCTTCGGCTCCGTACCCGTCAGTGAATGACGTGCCATGGCCATATAGACGATGCCCAGCAACAGGATGGGCACGCCGAAAGGGGTGAAGCTGAAGAAGTTGAAGCCCTCATGGCCGCTCCGCACCAGTTCGCTGTTCACGATCAGGTTGGGCGGCGTGCCAACAAGCGTCATCATGCCGCTGATGAGTGCCGCAAAACTCAGCGGCATCATCATCTGGCTCGGCGGGATCCGGAGCCGCATGGTGATGCGCAACACGACCGGGATGAAGATGGCAACCACCCCGGTGGAACTCATCACCGAGCCCAGCGTCGCGACGGCCAGCATCAGCATCGCCATGAGCCTGACACTGCTGCCGCCCGTGCGGGATGCCAGCCAATCCCCGAGGCGGGAGGCGATACCGGTCTGGACCAGGCCCTCACCGATGACGAAAAGGGCCGCGATCAGCACCACGCTGGGGTCGCTGAAACCAGCCAGGGCCTCCTGAACCGTGAGAATGCCGGTCATGGGCAGAGCGACGAGCATGGCTATCGCGACGACATCCATGCGCGGCCGGCCCAGGGCAAACATGACGACCGCGATCGCAAGCAAGCCAAGCACGATGGCTAGATCAAGGGACACAACTACACTCCGGGCCGATGGCGCCATATTCCTGGGCTGCCATAGAGAAGCACCATTGCCGGGGCCATTGGAGTGCGCGCGTCACCGCTCACGACAGGCAAGGCTGCTTCCACCCTGGCGAGCCTATAACGGCCGGCATCCATGATGCGCCGCATCCGCCGGAGGCGGGACGGCCGATTTGATCGGGGCAGCGGGAAGGACGAATGGCAGCGCGGCCGTTACCGGCGGGCGGGCCTGGCAGGCAGGACACGAAGCGCGCACACGGCCTCGGCAGCCCTGACCGCAAGAGGTCTCCCGGTTGGTATCTGGAACTGGGCCGGGCCGGCGGCCGGGGCGCCCCGCCTCACGCAGCGGGTGCTTCCGGACGGCCATATGCGGGTGCCAGAGACTGGTCCGGGCGCGGGGCGTCTGGCCCGCGCCCCGCCTTGGTTACGCCCTGGGGGTTTCCAGGCCGGCCGGCTACCCGGTGCGGCGGCGATATGGGCGCGGGTGGGCGTTCCGCCTCCCCGTCACGACGCGCCCCGGGCGAAGGTGTCGCGGGCGGCGGCCAGGGCGGCCAGCGAGCGGGTCGCCGCCTTGGCTGCTCCATCGCCGTCAGCTTCGGCCATCGTGTCTTCCGCGGCCTCGATGCCGGCGTCGAGCTGCTCCCGCATCTCGTCCAGCAGCTCGCGCAGTTGATCCGGCTCATGGATCTGCCGAAGGGCGGCGATCAGGGCCTCGGCTTCACGGCGGAGCCGGGCGGCATCGTGGCCCCGCCCCACCAGCTCGGCGATGCGGGACAGGGCCGACCGGCTGGAGAGCGGAGCCGGGGAACGGGCGGTCGGGTTGGATGCACGCTTTCGCACGGCGGACCTCTGGCTCTCAGACGTCGGCTGCTCAGCCGGCATCACGGGGGAACCGCTCACTATAATGTAAGAACAAAAACCGAACAAGGCGGCGCGGAGCTATTCTTCGCCAGATCGCCGAAGTCATGGCCAGAGGGCATGGCGGGGGGCGTCAGGGCCGCTACCGGCGGTTCCGCAGCCACAGCGTCAGGAAGGCGACGGCCACCATGATGATGACTGCGGTCCGGTTCTGCGCGATATACTCAAGCGCCTGACTCAACGGCAAAGTCCATCCCCTCTCATTCAACAGCATTCCGGCATCGCGGCCGGGCCCGAGGATGAACCCGGCCTCCGCTCATGCCGGGAAATCACGCCTCCACATCCGGATGGCGGGCGAATGACGGAGGCTCACCGGCGCATCCGCCACATGGCGACGTACGCCATTCATCGCGGATGCTCAAGGACGGCCGGATGGCTCCGGGCCCGGCGATCATCCTGGAACCGGGGCGCTGCCGCGCGAACCGGGATGTCTCTGCGGCCGCCCGGCATTGCCTGGAAGAGTGGCCGGGGACCAGCGGCGTGGATGACGCCACCGGCGTCGGCGGACCTCAGACCTCGGCGTAGGAGCCGTTCTTCCAGACATAGAAGACATAGTCAGGGACAGTCACGTCGCCCTTGGGGTCGAAGGTGATGGGACCGAGGACGCTGTTCCAGGGGCCGCCGGATTTCAGTGTCTCAGAGACCTTCCGGGGGTCGGTGCTACCAGCCTTCTTCGCCGCGTCCGCCCAGATCTGCACGGCGGCATAGGTGTAGAGGACATAACCCTCTGGATCGACATTCCTGGCGCGGAAGCGTTCCACGACCTCAGCGGCGGTGGGGCGCTTGCGCGGGTCGGAGGCGAAGGTCATCAGCGTGCCCTCGCCGGCGGCACCGGTGATCTGCCAGAACTCGCTCGTCACCAGCGCGTCGCCGCCGATCAGGGTGACCGGCATGCCCTGCTCCTTCGCCTGCCGCAGGATCAGCCCGGCCTCGGTGTGATAGCCGCCGACATAGATGATCTCGACGCCCGCGGACTTCAGGCGGGACACCAGGGCGGAATAGTCACGCTCGCCCGGCGTATAGGCGGCATAGACAGCCTCGGTCGCGCCGGCCGCGTTCAGTGATTTCTTGGTCTCGTCAGCCAGGCCTTTGCCATAGGCCGAGTTGTCGTGAAGGATGGCGACCTTCTTGCCAGGATAGGTCTTGGCGATGAAGGCGCCGGCCACCTTCCCTTGTTGATCGTCGCGCCCGCAGGTGCGGAAGGTGTTCCAGCCGCCGGCATCGGTATATTGCGGGTTGGTGGAAGCCGGGCTGATCTGCAACACGCCCTCTTCCGCATAGACCTTGCTGGCGGGAATCGAGGAGCCGGAGCAGAAATGCCCGGCGATCAGCTTCACCTGCCGGCTGGCCATCTGGTTGGCGACCGAGACCGCCTGGCGCGGGTCACAGGCATCGTCGCCCAGTTCCATCGCGATCTGCTGGCCCAGCACGCCGCCCGCCGCATTGATATCGGCCACGGCCTGTTCCGCGCCGGCGCGAAGCTGCGTGCCGAAGGTGGCGTATTGCCCGGTCATGGGCCCGACGCAGGCGATCCGCAGGGTGCCCGACTGCGCCGCAGCGTCACGGCTGCCGCCTGTGCCCGCCATTCCGGCTGCCGCCATCCCGGCCACGGTGCCAAGAAGCTGTCTGCGTTGCATCATCAGAGCCTCCGCTGTTCAGCCGCCGGCACCGATCGCCGGCCGGTGTTGCAGGCACAGCCTAATGAACCTTCACGCGGCTCCGCCAGCATGATCTGCAAGCTTAATGACTGCCCAGATAGGCGTCGCGTATCTCCGGCCGCGCGAGGAGCTCCCGCCCCGTGCCGGACATGGTGATTCGCCCGGTGACCAGGACATAGCCGCGATGGGCCAGCCGCAGCGCCTGGTTTGCATTCTGCTCAACCAGCAGCACGGTCAGCCCCGTCTCGGCATTCAGCCTGCGGATGGCCTGAAAGATCTGCCGCGATACCAGCGGCGCGAGGCCGAGGGAGGGCTCGTCCAGCAGCAGCAGGCGCGGGCGCGACATCAGTGCGCGGGCGATGGCCAGCATCTGCTGCTCACCGCCCGACAGCGTGCCCGCGCGTTGCGCCTCACGCTCCTGCAACCGTGGGAATAACGCAAAAGCCTGTTCCAGTCCCGGGCCGGCGGGAATCCCGGAACTCTGCGCGCCCATCAGCAGATTTTCACGCACGCTCATGCGCGGGAAGACACGCCGTCCTTCCGGCGACTGGGCAATCCCACCGCGCATGATGTGATGTGTGGGCTGTTCCGTGATGTCCTGCCCGTCGAAGATGACGCGGCCGGAGCGGGCGCGCGGATCGCCACAGATGGTCATCAGCAGCGTCGATTTCCCGGCGCCGTTGGCACCGATCAGCGTGACGATCTCGCCGGGCGCCACGGCGATGGAAACGCCTTTCAGTGCCTCAATCGCGCCATAGAAGGTGTGGACATCGTCAATCTCCAGCAGAGGCCTGCTCATGCCGCGCTGTCCTCGTCCTCGTCGCCCTCGCCCAGATAGGCGGCGATGACCTTGTCGTCAGCACGGATCTCGGCGGGGGCGCCGTCGGCGATCTTGCTGCCGTGGTCGAGCACCACGATGTGGTCGGAGATGCCCATCACCACGCCCATGTCATGCTCGATCAGCAGGATGGAGCAAGGTGCCGCGCCTTCCGCCGCCCGGCCGTCGCGGATGGCGCAGAGCAACTGGCCGAGCGCCAGGGATTCACGTGGATTGAGGCCCGCCGCCGGTTCATCGAGGCAGAGCAGCGCGGGTTCCGTGCACATGGCGCGCGCGATCTCCAGCCGCCGCTGCGCGCCATAGGGCAGGCTGCCGGCGGGGTCATCGGCCCGGTCGATCAGCGCGCAGGCCTCCAGCCAGGCGGTGGCGCGGCCGATCGCCGCCCGTTCCGCTGCCTTGTAGCCGGAAAGGCCCAGCACGGCGCCGATGCCGAAGCCCGTCGCCGCCATCAGCCTGCGGTGCTGCGCCACCAGCAGGTTCTCCAGCACCGTCATGCCGCCGAAGAGGCGGACGTTCTGGAAGGTGCGCGCCACGCCCGCGCCCGCGATGCGGTGCCCGGCCAGGCGGTGCAGCGCCACATCCTGCCCGGCATGGTGCAGCAGCAGGCTGCCGGAGGTCGGCCGGTAGAAGCCGGTGATGCAGTTGAACATCGTCGTCTTGCCGGCGCCATTCGGGCCGATGACGGCGGTGATGGCGCCCTGCGCGGCGGCAAAGGAGACCTCCTTCACCGCGGTCAGGCCGCCGAAGCGCATGGTCAGCCTCTCGACCGTCAGGATCGGCGCCATCAGCCACGGCCCTCGGCCACCATGGCGGCGCTGATGGTCCGCTTCTTACCCAGGGCGACGGAGGGGGGGCGGCTGCCGACCAGCCCGCGCGGCTTCCAGATCATGATCAGCACCATGGCGCCACCGAAGACCAGCATGCGCCATTCCTGCAAGTCGCGGAACACCTCGAAGCCGCCGATCAGCACCAGCGCCGCGATGGCGACTCCGAGCTGACTGCCGAGGCCCCCCAGCACGACGATGGCCAGGATGATGGCGCTTTCGATGAAGGTGAAGGATTCCGGGCTGATGAAGGCCTGCCGCGTGGCGAAGAAGGCGCCGGCGAAGCCGCCGAACATGGCGCCGAGCGCGAAGGCGGTCAGCTTGGTGGTGGTGATGTTGATGCCCAGGCTGCGGCAGGCGATCTCATCCTCCCGCATCGCCTCCCAGGCGCGGCCGAGCGGCTGGCGGCGCAGGCGCAGCGTGACCCAGTTGGTCAGCAGCGCCAATGCCAGGATGAGGTAGTAGAGGAAGACGACGCGATGCGTCGGGCTGGGCTCCAGCCCGAAGAAATCGGCGAAGGAGCCGGGGCCGCCGCCGGCGGTGAAGGCCAGGCCGAAGAAGCTGGGACGGGGGATGCCGGAGATGCCATTGGGCCCGCCGGTCAGGCTGACCCAGTTCAGCAGGATCAGGCGGATGATCTCGCCGAAGCCGAGCGTGACGATGGCGAGATAGTCCCCGCGCAGGCGCAGCACCGGAAAGCCCAGCAGGATGCCCCAGAAAGCCGCCAGGATTCCTGCCAGCGGCAGGCAGACCCAGAAGGAGAATCCGAAATTCTGGGCCAGCAGCGCGTAGGAATAGGCACCCACCGCGTAGAAGGCGACATAGCCGAGGTCCAGCAGGCCGGCGAGGCCGACGACGATGTTCAGCCCCCAGCCCAGCATCACATAGGTCAGCACGAGGATGCCGAGGTCGAGTTCGTAGCGGCCGATGCCCGGGATGAGCGGCAGCAGCAGCGCGAAGAGCAGCAGCACCGGCGCCACGAAGCGCCCGGCATGCGACAATGGCCGGGCGAGGCGCCGTTGCAGGGAAGGGCCATGCCGCTCCGCTTTCCATTCCTGCCAGAGCCGCAGCAGGAACCGGCCGGCGAAGACGATGGCCACCAGCAGCAGCACATCCGTCCAGCGGGTGCGGAGGAAGAGGGCGCCGCTGGGGCTGACATCCGTGCGCAGCCCGACCATGGGAAGGAAGAGGCCGGCGGCGACCAACGCGGCCAGTCCTGCATCCTTCAGTGCGGCGCCGAGGGCGGGACGCCGCCTCCGGGCCAGGCTCATACCTTCTCGACCTCCGCCCGGCCCAGCAGGCCGGTGGGCATGAAGACCAGCGTCATGATCAGGATGGAGAAGGCGGCGACGTCCTTGTACTGCACGCTGAAATAGGCGGACCAGAAGGTCTCGATCAGCCCGATCAGCAGCCCGCCCAACACCGCGCCGGGCAGGCTGCCGATGCCTCCCAGCACGGCGGCGGTGAAGGCCTTCACCCCCACCAGGAAGCCGATATAGAAGTCGATGACACCGTAGCGCAGAAGGTACATGGTGCCGGCGACCGCCGCCAGCGCCGCGCCGATGACGAAGGTGATGCTGATGGTGCGGTCCGTGTCGATGCCCAGCAGGCTCGCCATCCGCCGGTCCTGCTCGCAGGCACGCATGGCACGGCCGAGCGGCGTCCGCGTCACCAGCCAGGTGAAGATCGCCAGCATTGCCAGGGTCGTGGTCACGATCAGGATCTGCATGGTGGAGAGCTGCACGGCGAAGCTGCCGTCCTGCATCAGCGTGAAGCCGCCGTGCACCACGGGCTCGATCGGCTTCACGCGTGCGCCCTGGGCGACCTGCACGTAGTTCTGCAGCACGATGGACATGCCGATGGCCGAGATCAGCGGTGCCAGGCGGAAGGACCCGCGCAGGGGACGGTAGGCGATCCGCTCCACCGTCCAGCCATAGAGGGCGGTAAAGGCCATGGACAGGGCCAGGACCAGCAGGATGGCCGCCGCCCCGTCCAGAAATCCACCGGAGGTGATCAGCAACAGGCCGATGAGGGAGAGAAAGGCGCCCACCATGAAAATATCACCATGGGCGAAATTGATCATGCCGATGATGCCATAGACCATGGTGTAGCCGATGGCGATGAGCCCGTAGATCATGCCGAGCGAGATGCCGTTGATGAGCTGCTGCAGCGCGTAGGCCAAGCGACACGTCTCCCCTTGCAGGTTGAAGCCTCTCGCGGAAAGCCTAGTCCGTGCCATTGCCTCTTGGGAAGGAAGATCGCGTCCAGGGAGTCTCAGGAGCCCTCGTTGAACAACTCCCGGCCGATCAGCATGCGCCGGATCTCGGAAGTGCCGGCCCCGATCTCGTAGAGCTTGGCATCGCGCAGCAGCCGCCCCGTCGGGTAGTCGTTGATATAGCCGTTGCCGCCCAGGGCCTGGATCGCCTCCAACGCGCTCCAGGTCGCCTTCTCGGCGGCGAAGAGAATCGCTCCCGCGGCATCCCTGCGCGTCACCTGGCCCCGGTCGCAGGAGCGGGCCACGGCATAGACATAGGCCCGCGCGGCATTCGCCACGGTGTAGAGATCGGCGACCTTGGCCTGCATCAGCTGGAACTCGCCGATCGGCTGGCCGAACTGCCGGCGCTCGCGCACATAGGGCAGCACCACGTCCAGGCAGGCCTGCATGATGCCGAGAGGGCCGCCCGCCAGCACGGCCCGCTCATAGTCCAGGCCGCTCATCAATACCTTGACGCCGCCGCCGGGCTCGCCAAGCACATTCTCCTCCGGCACTTCGCAATCGCGGAAGACCAGTTCGCAGGTATTGGAGCCGCGCATGCCGAGCTTGTCGAGTTTCTGCGCGGTGGAGAAACCCGCGAAACCCTTCTCGACCAGAAAGGCGGTGATGCCGCGAGCGCCGGCCTGCGGGTCCGTCTTGGCATAGACCACCAGCACATCCGCGTCGGGGCCATTGGTGATCCACATCTTGTTGCCATTCAGCACGTAGCGGTCGCCGCGCCGGTCCGCGCGCAGGCGCATGCCGACGACATCGGAGCCGGCGCCCGTCTCGCTCATCGCCAGCGCGCCGACATGCTCGCCGGAGATTAGCCGCGGCAGGTAACGGCGCTTCTGCTCCGCACTGCCGTTCCGGCGGATCTGGTTGACGCAGAGATTGGAATGCGCGCCATAGGAAAGCCCGACTGAGGCCGAGGCGCGGCTGATCTCCTCCATCGCCACGACATGCTCGAGATAGCCCATGCCCGCCCCGCCATAGTCTTCCTCGACGGTGATGCCGAGCAGGCCGAGGTCGCCGAACTTCCTCCAGAGATCGGCCGGAAACTCGTTGCGCGCATCGATTTCGGCCGCGCGCGGCGCGATCTCGGCGGCGGCGAAGCGCGCGACCGCGGCGCGCAGCGCATCCGCTGTGTCGCCAAGGTCGAAGTTCAGGCCGGACATGTCTGTCACCCCCGCATCAGCACGGGCGCTTCCGGCACCCGTTCGCCGCTTTCGTCCGGACCCGCGTCCCCGCGGCGGAATTCCTTGAGCAGCCTGGCTTCCTGGCGCTTCGCGTGCTCGGCATGCCGCCTGCGGACCGGGCCGTAGCCGCGGATCTGCTCCGGCAGGGATGCCAGTTCCACGGCCAGGGCGTGGTTGCTCGCGTGAAGCGTGGCGATCAGCTCATCCACCAGATGTTCGTATTCGGCCAGCAGGCGCCGGTCCAGTTTCCGGTCCTCGCTGAAGCGGAAGGGGTCGAAGGCGGTACCCCGCAACCGCCGGAGCCGCGCCAGCACCCGGAGGGCATGCAGCATCCAGGGGCCGAAGGCGCGCTTGCGCGGCTCACCCGTGGCCGGGTCGATCCTGGCCCAGAGCGGCGGTGCCAGGTGGAAGACCAGTCTGGTGTCGCCCTCAAAGCTTCTTTCCAGCAGCTCCAGGAAGCCGGTTTGGGTATAGAGGCGGGCGACCTCGTATTCGTCCTTGGTGGCGAGGAGCTTGTAGTGTCCCTTCGCCACGGCCTCGGTGAGTTCGCCGCGGCCTGGCGTCCTCGCGGCCTCCGCCTCCCGCACCCGCCGGACGAGATCGGCATAGCGGCGGGCGTAGCGGGCATCCTGGTAGGCGGTCAGTTCCGTGACGCGCCGGGCGATCACCTCGTCCAGGCTGGCGGAAAGCCGGCGATGCGCGGGAAGCGCCTCGGGCGGCATGGCCACACGTTCCACCGCCGCGAGATCGAGCGCAGCACGCCGCCCCCAGTGAAAGGCGCCCTTGTTCATCTCCACCGCCGCGCCGTTCAATTCGATGGCTCGCAGGAGCGAGGAGGCTGAGATGGGCAGCAGCCCTTTCTGATAGGCATAGCCCACCATGAAAAGATTGGTGGCGATGGAGTCGCCTTGCAGCGCCGTCGCCAGTCGCGTGCCGGCGATGAAGTCGGCACGGCCGGGGCCGACCGCCTCGGTGATCTGTTCCTCGAGCGTGTCCACCGGGAAATGCGGGTCGCGCTGCGTGGCGACATCGCCGGTCCTGGCCTGTGCCGCGAAGCCGCGGACGAAGTCGCTGGTGACCGAGAAGTCGCGGTTGACCACGGCGCGCGCCGTGCCCGAATGCAGTTTGGAGAGGGATTCATCCGCCACGGCCACGACGATGTCGCAGCCCAGGAGAAGATCGGCCTCGCCCGAGGCGATGCGCGAGGCATGCAGCATATCCTGCCGGGCAGCGAGACGGATATGCGACCAGACCGGGCCGCCTTTCTGCGCCAGGCCTGCCATGTCCAGGACCGAGACGCCCTTGCCTTCCAATGCGGCGGCGGTGCCGAGCAGGGCGCCGATGGTCACCACCCCGGTACCGCCGACCCCCGCCACCAGGATGCCATAGGGCTGCCCGAGCGGCCGCGCGGGCGGCTCCGGCAGTCCGGCGGCATCATCGCCCGCCGGTGCGGCGGCCTGTCCTTTGCGCAGCCGCCCGCCTTCGACGGTGACGAAGCTCGGGCAGAAGCCTTCAAGGCAGGAGAAATCCTTGTTGCAGGAGGATTGGTCGATCGCGCGCTTCCGGCCGAACTCGGTCTCGACCGGCACCACAGACATGCAGTTCGACTTGGCCGAGCAGTCGCCGCAGCCTTCGCAGACACGATCGTTGATGACGACGCGCCGTGCCGGGTCCGGCATCAGCCCGCGCTTGCGGCGGCGGCGCTTCTCGGCGGCGCAGGTCTGGTCGTAGACGAGGACGGAAACGCCGGGATCGTCGCGCAATTCGCGCTGCACGGCGTCGAGGTCCCGCCGGTGCCGCACCGGCACTCCGGCCGGCAGGGCGCTGGCGGGATGCCGCGCCGGGTCATCCGTCACCACGACGATGCGCCCGACCCCTTCGGCGGCGACCTGCCGCACGATCTGCGGCACCGTCAGCGTGCCCTCGACCGGTTGGCCGCCGGTCATCGCCACGGCGTCGTTGACCAGAATCTTATAGGTGATCGGCACCTTCGCCACCACCGCCTGACGGATCGCCAGCAGGCCCGAATGGGAATAGGTGCCATCACCAAGATTGGCGAAGACATGGCGGGTTTCCGTGAAGGGGGCCTGGCCGATCCAGGGCACGCCCTCTCCACCCATCTGGCTGAAGGTCCTGGTCTGGTCGGGGTTCAGCCAGAGCGCCATGTAGTGGCAGCCGATGCCGGCCAGCGCCCGGCTCCCTTCCGGCACGCGGGTGGAGGTATTGTGCGGGCAGCCGGAACAGTAATGCGGCGCGCGCGGCACCACCGGATGCGGCCGCGCCAGCGCCGCTTCCTTCGCGGCGAGGAAGTCCAGGCATTCGCGGATCCGCGCGCTGGTATGGAACGGCGCGATGCGGCGGGCGATGACGCGGGCGATCAGAGCCGGCGTCAGCTCGCCGGCGGCGGGAAGCTGCCAGTCGCCGCCAGGGAGTCCCCATTCGCCCTTCTCATCATATTTTCCGGTGACTTTGGGGCGCACATCCTCGCGCCAGTTGTAGAGCTGTTCCTTGAGTTGATACTCGATGACCTGGCGCTTCTCCTCGACGACGAGGATCTCTTCCAGCCCCTCGGCGAAGTGGCGCACGCCCTCGCCATCCAGCGGCCAGGTCATGCCGACCTTGTAGACGCGCAGGCCGATCTTCGCCGCCAGCCTCTCGTCGATGCCGAGGGCATCGAGGGCCTGGAGCAGGTCCAGATAGGATTTGCCGCTGCTGATGATGCCGAAGCGCGCCTGCGGGCTGTCAATCACCACCCGGTTCAGGTGGTTGGCCCGTGCATAGGCCATGGCCGCATAGACCTTCCAGTGCTGCAGCCGGTATTCCTGCTCCAGGGGCGGATCGGGCCAGCGGATGGACAGGCCACCTGGTGGCATCTGGAAATCGAGCGGCAGGCGCGTCTCGACGCGGTGCGGGTCCAGTATGACGCCAGTGGAGGTCTCGACGATATCGCTCAGGGCGCGCAGCCCCACCCAGCAGCCGGAGAAACGGGACATGGCCCAGCCGTGCAGGCCAAAATCCAGCAGATCCTGCACACCCGCCGGGTTCAGCACAGGGATCATCGAGGCGGCGAAGACATGGTCGCTCTGATGTGGCAGAGAGGAGGATTTGGCGCCGTGGTCGTCGCCGACCACCGCCAGCACGCCGCCATGGCGCGAGGTGCCGGCGGCATTGGCATGCTTGAAGACATCCACGCTGCGGTCGGCGCCAGGGCCCTTGCCGTACCACAGCGCGAAGACGCCATCATGCTTCGCGCCCGGAAACAGATTGACCTGCTGGCTGCCCCAGACAGCGGTGGCCGCCAGATCCTCGTTGATCCCGGGCTGGAAGTGGATGCGGTGTTCAGCGAGTGGCTTCCCGGCCTTCCACAACGCCTGGTCGAGGCCGCCGAGCGGCGAGCCGCGATAGCCTGAAATGAAGCCGGCGGTATCCAGCCCCGCCGCCGCGTCGCGGAGCCGTTGCAGCATCGGCAGCCGCACCAGCGCCTGGATGCCGGACAGATAAGCCCGCTCCGGATCAGGGCCGGAGGCCTGGGTGCCGGGGAGGGGAGCATCGGCCGTCGGGCCTGGCTCCGCCGGGGGCGCGCCGTGTCTCATTCTCGCTGGCTCCGGAGGCCCGGCCCGGCGCGGCATGCCTGCGGGCCTGGCGCATCGGCCGGACCTGAGACGTCCGGAATGGCCTCCGTGAGGCCGCGGATGGTGCGGCGAGGCATGACGGGCATCGCTGGCCTCCCCTCCTTGGCCGGATCTGCGCCGGCTGGGCTGCGCGCTGACGCTGCGAGCAGTGCCATCATGGCGAGGAAGCAGGGCGAAACGAAACGCCGGATCGAGAATACATGCATATGTGAAGTGCCAGGTCGCGGCGGAGGCTTCGCCATTTGTCCCGATGGCTTGGACTTGGCATTTCAGTCCGACCTTGATTCCGGGGATGGCCGCTGGGCTTCGGCTCTGCGTCAGGCCAGGGGGCGCCCTGTAGGAGCGCCTCTTTCGGCCCTGGGCAGGGCTTGTTCCAGGTTTCGCCTGTTGACCTGTGCCATCTGCCGTGGTCTCGAACAGGCGAGATGGCATCAGCCGCCAGAAATTTTTCAGGTCCGAAGTATAGATGATTCGCCTCGATAATATCGGTAAGCAGAACGGTCAGCAGCTCCTCTTCATCGAGGCTTCGGCGGCACTCCAGAGGGGGGAGAAGATCGGCCTCGTCGGCCCCAACGGGGCGGGTAAGACGACACTCTTCCGGATGATCACCGGCCAGGAGCAGCCCGATGAGGGCTTGGTCCTGGTGGACCGGGGCGTCAGCATCGGATTCTTCAGCCAGGATGTGGGCGAGATGTCCGGCCGCAGCGCCGCTTCCGAGGTGATGGACGGGGCGGGGGACGTGAGCGCCGTGGCCGCCGAGTTGCAGGCCCTGGAAGCCGCCCTGGCGGACCCGGACCGGGCGGATGAGATGGAGGCGCTGATCGAGCGCTTCGGCGAGGTGCAGGGCCGTTTCGAGGAACTGGGCGGCTATGCGCTGGAGGGCCGGGCGCGTGAGGTGCTGGCGGGCCTTGGCTTCAGCCAGGAGATGATGGATGGCGATGTCGGCGCCCTCTCCGGCGGCTGGAAGATGCGCGTGGCCCTGGCCCGTATCCTGCTGATGCGCCCCGATGTCATGCTGCTGGATGAACCGAGCAACCACCTCGACCTGGAAAGCCTGATCTGGCTGGAGCAGTTCCTCAAGGGTTATGACGGTGCGCTGCTGATGACCTCGCACGACCGCGCCTTCATGAACCGCATCATCAACAAGATCATCGAGATCGATGGCGGCAGCCTGACTTCCTATTCAGGCGATTACGAGTTCTACGAGCAGCAGCGTGCGATGGCCGAGAAGCAGCAGCAGGCGCAGTTCGAGCGCCAGCAGGCGATGCTGGCCAAGGAGATCAAGTTCATCGAGCGCTTCAAGGCGCGCGCCTCGCATGCCTCGCAGGTGCAGAGCCGGGTGAAGAAGCTGGAGAAGATCGACCGGGTCGAGCCGCCGAAGCGCCGTCAGACCGTCACCTTCGAGTTCCAGCCGGCGCCGCGCTCCGGCGACGATGTCGTGAACCTGAAGAGCGTCCATAAGCGCTATGGCAGCAAGGTCATCTACGAGGGGCTGGACTTCCTGCTGCGCCGCAAGGAGCGCTGCTGCGTGCTGGGCACCAATGGCGCCGGCAAGTCCACGCTGCTGAAGCTGGTCGCCGGCACGACCCGGCCGGACCAGGGAACGGTCTCGCTGGGCGGCAGCGTGAAGATGGGCTACTTCGCGCAGCACGCCATGGAACTGCTCGATGGGGAGCGCACGGTCTTCCAGTCGCTGGAAGATGCCTTCCCCCAGGCCGGGCAGGGATCGCTGCGGGCGCTGGCGGGCTGCTTCGGCTTCTCGGGTGACGAGGTGGAGAAGAAGTGCCGAGTGCTCTCCGGCGGCGAGAAGGCGCGGCTGGTCATGGCGCGGATGCTCTATGACCCGCCGAACCTCCTGGTGCTGGACGAGCCGACCAACCACCTGGACATGGCGACGAAGGAGATGCTGATCACGGCGTTGGCGCAATACGAGGGCACCATGCTCTTCGTCTCGCATGACCGGCACTTCCTCGCCGCGCTGTCCAACCGGGTGCTGGAGCTGACGCCGGAAGGCATTCACCAATACGGCGGCGGCTATACGGAATATGTCGCGCGGACGGGCCAGGAAGCGCCGGGGCTGCGGAGTTGAATCTTTGCTGAAACGGGCTCTTCTCTCCCATGCCCGGGGAGGGAAGCCCGCGTGGCCGGAGGCCCGCATCTTCGCCGCGGCCAAACTTCGTTAGGCACCGACGCCATTCTCGGTTATGATGCCCGCATGATTTCCCACAAAAGCGATAGCTTCAACGACCGGCTGGCTGCGGCCTCCAAGGCGAAGGAGGCTATGCTGCAGCGTTTTCGCGCGCGGCCGGGGCCGAATGATCCTGCTCTGCTGGAGCAGCAGGCTCAGCGCAAGGCCGTGAGTGAGGCGCGCGACGCCCGCAATGCCGCGAAGAAGATCCTCCGCGACGCCGAAGCCGCGCGCCTGGCCGCCGAGAAGGCTGCCGATGCCGAGCGTCAGAAGGTTCTGGCCGCCGAGCAGGCGGCGGAGGCTGAGGCCGCCGCTCAGCGCGCGGCAGCTCTGCCCGCCCTGCAGAAGGCGGCGCGTGACGCCCGTTACGCGGCGCGTCAGGCTCGCCGTCGCTGAACAAGACCAGCCCCATCGGCCATGCGACAAAGCATGGCCGATGGGGCGTGTCCGGGGGAGAGACGGCTACCGCCGGGCTTTTCCTTTCTGCAGCTCCCGCTCCACCGCTCCACGCTCGCTCGAGCCGGCACGGCGGATGATTTCCCTGATGATCGCCGCCGAGACGCGGTGACGCTTCGCGAGGTAGAGCACTTCCGCCTCAATATCGGGGTTGGAAGCCAGGCTGTCGCTCTCGGCCTTCGCGTTGTTCTGTACCACTTTTTATTCCTGTCATTAGGCTCTGCTCTGTGCAGAGCCGCTTCACTGCGCCAACCTGAAGGTGCCTCATCCGGGGCCGTCAGGCTGAGCGGTTGGCCGCTTTGTTCGTGCCGACATTCTCATGCCATTCGACGGGCAGGCCGTCCCAGGTAGAGAACTGCTTCCCTGACCACTTCCTGCGGATATAGACATGGAAGCCCTCGGCCGTGGCCTCCACATAGCCGGACTTTCCGTCGTTAAGCTTGAGGTGATGTGCCAACGCCTCAGCTTGGTCCTTCATGTAGCCATCACTCATAGCACAGTCCTTTCGCCGGCGCCCGTCAGGAATAATCAGTTATGTCGGAAGCCGGCATAATGCCAGCCTGTATTCGGGATAGCACGGGAATACCCCACGGCAACGCTGAAGGTTCTGTGGCTTTGTGTTGTCTGCCGCGTGACCTGAAGGCGGGCGGCAGTCATTGGTTGCGCCAGAATTCATGCCGCGAAGATTCTGGCACGGATCAACCGGAAGCTGGACGCTTAAGGCAGCAGGCCGGGGCTTCAAGGATCGGGATGGAGCCGCTTTGGGCTGGCCTTGTGGCGGGCGTCGCCCCTGAGCAGGGAATGTGACGCTGCCCAGGTTACGCCGGCCGCAAAAGTCCTTCCCGTCGGAAGGAGAGATGCCGCCCGTTGCCGACGATGATGTGGTCATGCACCACGATCGACAGAAAGGCGCCGGCGTCACGGATCTCCGCCGTCATGTCGATATCGGCACGGCTGGGCGTCGGGTCGCCGCTCGGGTGGTCGTGGACCAGGATCAGGGCGGTGGCATGTAGCTCCAGCGCGCGCTTGACGACCTCACGTGGATAGACGGGCGTGTGGTTCACCGTACCGCGGGCCTGCGCCTCATCCGCGATCAGCCGGTTCTTGCTGTCGAGGAACAAGATACGGAACTGCTCGATCTTTTCCCGGGCCAGGGCGGCATTCAGGTAATCCAGCAGCCGTTCCCAGTTGTTCAGGAGCGGTTTTTCCATCACCTCGGCCCGCGCCAGGCGCAGGGCTGAGTCCTGCACCAGCTTCAGCGCCGCCACGCTGTGCTCGCCCAAGCCCGGCGTATCCAGAAGATCCTGCTGAGAGGCCGTCAGCACGCCGGCGAAGGAGCCGTAACGGTTAATCAGGCGCTTCGCCAGCGGCTTGGTGTCGCCTTTCTTGAAGGCGAAGAACAGCAGCATCTCCAGCAATTCGTAATCCGCCAGCGCCCCAGGGCCCCGCGTCAGAAGCTTCTCACGCATGCGTCCGCGATGCCCGTGAGGACCGTCGCCTTCGGGAAAAGGAACCTCCGCCGCTGCCCCGGGATGCTGACGAGCGTAACGGCGGGGCCCGCCTTGAGCATGCGGGCGCTGCCGGCCTGATCCGAGCAGATCCTGGCTGATGTGGATCGCGGCGCTGTCCTCTGCGAAGCCTTGCCGGGCCTGGCGTTGCAAGGTGTCGCGATAAGCCTGCTGCCCGGACCTTGGCTGCTTATGCCAGCCAACCATCTTGCCCAGCTGCTTCAACCACATGATCCCCGCGTCTCCCTCCTGTGGCAGCGTCGCCATCCAGCGGTGGCAGGGCATTCTTCGTCCTTCGTAATAAACCTTCAACCGCAAAAATCACGTTTTCGTGAATTTAACGTCAGTGCAAGCTCATGCCTCCACCCTCCTCCTGACGCATCGTGCGAGCCGCGGCGCAGTGGCCGGCTGAGCCACCCGGCGCGGAGTTAGATGGCAGAGACATGCTGACATTCGTCGATCACCGATAAGCGGCTCGGGAGGCGATCCAGGCATTTCCACCGGCTATGGGCAGTGTGATGCCACTTCCACAGCCGCGCTATTGCATCGGCCGGCCCTGAGATGCCGCGGGCTTCGCCTTGGGCCCTCGGAACTTCCCTCCAGAAGCCTGGAGCGTGACCCATGCCTCTCGCCCCGCGATAGGTGGGGTAATCATCTTCAAGAAGTGCATGATCCCGGCACAATGCTTCTGGACGTTTTTCTGCGGTAGAGTTTCTTCAAGGATATTCCTTAAAACCCTCCCTGCCGCCGCCAGGAAGGGCATGGCAGCCTTCACATCGAAGGCCATCGCGACCATCGAGAACCTGCTTGAGGAATTCCAGCAGCACGTTGTCTGCATCGACGCCCGGCCGCGCGTACCAACCCGGCCTCGCCCATCTATGGTATGCCGATCGAGAACGACCTTTTCGTCGACCCGAAGGCCCCGACGGTCTTCGGCGATGCCAGGCAGTCGCTGACCCGCCTGGTGGCAGTGAAAAGCCGCCTGAGCCAGGGGAAGGCGGGACTGGCTTCATGCCCCGCCTTCCCCTGGTGCTCCGGCCCGGATGGCCAGGAATCGCTCCATCCGGGCCAGTTCGGCCTCCAGGGCACGGTGGAAATCGCGGCTCCTCGGGCGGTCCTGGACATAATCCGGCGTCACCTGCATCCCGCCCCCGGTGACGCTGATATTGGCCCAGCCGATCACCGCATCGCCCCAGAGCATCGGCAGGGCGTAGTAGCCGAAACGCCGCCGGGACGGGGGCGTATAAGCCTCGAAGCGATAGGCCCATCCCCAGAGATGCTCGAAGCGGCGGCGGTCCCAGACGAGCGGGTCGAAGGGCGCCAGCAGGCGGACATCGCGCGGCACCGTCCGATGCCGCCAGCCGGTCTCGGCCGCCGGCCAGAGATAGGTCTCGCCCTCGATCTCGCCCCGCTCCAGCTCCCCGCTACGGAGCGCGGCCACCACCACGGGCGATAAAGGGCCAAGGCCGGGATTGCGGCGGGCCATCAGGGCCAGGGCGCCCCGCAGGCTGACCAGCGGCACCGGGGCGAGGATGCGCGCCACCAGCATCACGAGGCGATGCGCCCGCTCCCGCACCTCGCCCGGTGCCGCCACGGGCAGGGCGGCCTCGTAGAGGCGGATGCCGTTCTGGCGCCGGGCCACGCGCAGCAGCCCGTAGTGATGCAGACTCTCCAGCGCCCGCGTGGTGGCCTTGGAAAAGCCGCCCCAGCCATTCACGGCGCGGTCGCGGCCGAAGCGCGCCTCCAGGTCCCGGGGATGGGTGAGGCCATGGCCCCGCACGAAATCCAGCACCTCCCGCGCCAGCCCCGCCGGCAGATGGGCACTGCCCGCCGGGTCCGGCCGCGGGTGGAGCCATTGCCGGGTTTCCGGCGGCATGACGCCATAGGCGTAGAGGAAATCCTCCTCCAGCCCCAGGCGGGTGAAGCGGCGTTCCAGATCCCCGGCGCGGTAGCCCCTGACCCGGTGGCGCAGGATCAGGTCCTGCGCGCGGGCGGGCGCGCGGATCGGGTCCGCCTGCACGAAGCCCAGCCGGTGGAGGGCCTCCGCGAGGCCAGTGGGGGCGTGGAGGGTGCTCAGGCGGGCCTGCGCCCTCAGCCGCCGGAGGGCCGTGCTGGTGGTCATGGTCTCGCTCCAGACTGGCAGCGATGCCTGAGGCGGGCAATGGGCCGCCTTCTCCGGGATGACGCCGCAAGGCGCCCTGGCGTGTTAAGGACGTGTCGTAATGGCGATGTGGAACATCGCGGCAGCCGGGGTATGGGCCATGGCGAAACCTGACGAGGACGAAATGGTGCCGGTGGCCTTGCAGCCGCAGCCGGGCGATTACGCCTATGACCTGGACCATGCGCTGTCCGCCGTGGTCACGCTGCATGCCCGCGTGCCGGAGGATGCCTTCACCGCCGGCACCCTGGGGACGGAACGGCTCGGCAATGCCGTCCTGATCCGCGAGAGCGGGCTGCTGCTCACCATCGGCTACCTCGTCACCGAGGCGGAGGAAATCTGGCTGACCACCGCCGGGGGCCGCGTCGTGGCGGGGCATGTCATGGCCTATGACCAGGTGACGGGCTTCGGCTTGGTGCAGGCGCTGGGGCCGCTCGGAATCCCGGCGCTGGCGCTGGGCGAATCCGGCCGGATCGAGGTCGGCGCGCGCATCGTCTTCGCCGGCGCGGGGGGGCGGCCGGCGGCGCTGGCGGGGCGGATCATCGCCCGGCAGGAATTCGCCGGCTACTGGGAATACCTGCTGGATGAAGCGATCTTCACCGCGCCCGCGCATCCGCACTGGGGCGGCGCGGCGCTGATCGGCCCGAAGGGCGACCTCATCGGCATCGGCTCGCTGCAACTCGGGCATGACCCCGGGGACGGGCGGGTGAGGATCCTCAACATGAGCGTGCCCACGGACCTGCTGAAGCCGATCCTGGAGGAGATGCTGATGCGGGGCCGCGCCAACCGTCCGCCGCGGCCCTGGCTGGGCGTCTCGGCCAGTTCGGACGACGGGCAGGTCGTCCTGGCCGGTGTCACCCGGCGCGGCCCGGCGGCACGGGCCGGTCTGCGGGAGGGAGATGTCATCCTGGCGGTGGCGCAGGAGCCGGTGAACGATCTCGCCGCCTTCCTGCGCGGCATCTGGTCGCTGGGCGAGGCGGGTGTGGACATCCCCCTGGTCGTCGAGCGCGAGGGAGACCGCTTCGAGGTCAGGGTCACCTCCGGCGATCGCCAGCGCTTCCTGAAATCGGCGCCGCTGCACTGACTGCGGGCGGCGCTAGACCCGGCTGATGCCCGGGCGCGTGATGCGTGGATTGACCTGCCAGCTGGCCGGCCAGTAGCCGAAATGTTCCACGACGACGATGAGCACGGCGATGGCCAGCGCCGCCAGCATGAACAGGGCGGTCCGGCGTGACGGCGGGTTCCGCCACACCTGAAACAGGAAGATCGACAATCTCGTCAGCGGGTCCATGCGGCAGGAAACACCGGCATGGCGCCCGAAGTCCAATACCCTCCGGACAGAACCAGCATGCCGCGCCCACGCCGGGGAAGGGATGCTCACCGTTTCGGCATCGGCTTGGCCGTTATCGGGCCTTCCACACAGCCTTCTAGCAATTGCAATTCCGCTTCTCCGTAGTGCAAGCTTGGTAAGCCCCACGCGGCGGCGCTCATGATCGCCCGGGGGAAGGGAAGGATTCCATGGATCAGCAAGACCCGCCGCAGGGTGGTCGCCGCGCCCTGCTGGCCGCCGCTGCGGCGGCGCCGCTTCTGGGTGGCCTGAGCATCAGCCCGGCCGCCCTGGCGCAGGAAATGGGACGCTCCCAGAAGCCGCTGCGCGCCGCCTTCTCCAATGCCGGGCTGCAGGCCACCTGGTGCGCCCAGGGCAAGGCCGCCGCCGAATACTGGGGCAAGCTGTTCAATGTCGATGTCACCTGGTTCGATGGTGAGCTGAACGCCACCCGCCAGCGCGGCGCCATCGACAACATGGCCTCGCAGCGCTGGGATTTCGTGGCCATCCAGGCCTTCGGCATCGGCACTCTGACCGCGCCTGTGCGGAAGATGATCGATGCCGGCGTGCCTGTGATCGACATGGACACGCTGATCGCGCCGCTCGACCAGATCAATGTCCATAGCTTCCTGGCGCCGGACAATGAGTTCATGGGCGCTTCCGTGACCGAGGCGCTGATGCAGGCCATCGGCGGGGAGGGCACCATCATCATGACCCAGGGCGCGCTGGGCCATACCGGCGCGCAGGGCCGCGCGCGCGGCTTCGATTCCGTGGTGAAGCGCTATCCCAAGGTTGAGGTGCTGGACACCACGCCCGGCGACTGGGACGTGACCAAGGTAGCGCGCATCTGGGATACGCATCTGACCAAATTCCCCAAGATCAGCGCGGCCTACTTCCACAACGACGACATGGCGCTGGCCGCTTACAACGTCATGCGCGCCAAGGGCCGCACCGATATCAAGATCGGCGGCTGCGATGCCATGCCGCCGGCCCTGGCGGCGGTGGCGGATGGGCGCATGCATGCCACCGTACGCAACCCCTCCGGCCGCATCCATGGCGGTGCCGTCATGGCCGGCGTGGCCGCGGTGGTGGCGGGCGAGAAGTCGGGCGCGGAGGGTATCCCAAAACACGTCATCACCGACGGCCCGGTGGTCACCAAGGCCAATGCCGCGGGCATGGCCTGGATGCAGAAGCACTACCTGATCTGACGGGGTTCCCCGCATGACACCGGACGTGCCGCCGCTGCTGGAGTTGCGCGATGTCTCCAAGCGCTTCGCCAGCGTGGCGGCGCTGAGCGGCGTGGATTTCATCCTCGGTCAGGGCGAGATCCACGGCCTCGTCGGCGAGAATGGCGCAGGCAAGAGCACGCTGATGAAGATCATCGCCGGCGTGCATGCCGAATATGACGGCGAGATGCGGCTGGACGGGCATCCCGTCCGCTTCCGCTCGCCGCGCGACGCGCGCGATGCCGGTATCGGCATGGTGCATCAGGAGCTTTCCATCGTGCCGGCGCTCTCGGCGGCGGAGAATGTGCTGCTGGGCGCCCAGCCAACCAACCGCCTGGGCCTGGTCTCATGGGGGCGGATGCGGGAACAGGCCCGGCAGCAGCTGGAGATGCTTGGCATCACGGTGGACCCGACGGTGCCGGCGGGCTCCCTGCCGCTCGGGCTCCAGCAGATGATCGAGCTGGCGCGCGTGCTGCTCTCCGGCGCGCGCATCCTGATTCTGGATGAGCCGACCTCGGCCCTTTCCCCGCCCGAGGTGGAAAAACTCTTCGCGCTGCTGGAGCGGCTGCGCGCCACCGGCCGCAGCGTCGTCTTCATCTCGCACTTCCTCGACGATGTGCTCCGTATTTCCGACCAGGTCACGGTCTTCCGCAACGGGCGGCGCGTCGGCGGCGCCGCGACGCGGGACTTGACCAAACCCTGGCTGATCGAGCGCATGATCGGCGGCGGGCATGAACGGCTCGAGGAGAGTTATACCGACGAGGTGGTGCTGCCGCCCCGCCCCTCCACCCCGCCGGTGCTGGAGGCGGAGGATCTCGGCGTGTCCGGGCTGTTCGAAGGCGCGTCCCTGCAGGTGCATGCGGGGGAGGTGCTGGGCATCTATGGCTTCATGGGCTCAGGCCAGCTGGAACTGGCGCGCGCCCTGTCCGGCAAGCTGCGGCTGGACCACGGCATGGTGCGCGTGGATGGCCGCCCGGCCCGGCTGCGCGGCGGCACGCCGGCCGCCAAGCGCGCGGGCATCGCCTTCGTGCCCGAAAGCCGCCGCGCCATGCTCTTCGCGCCGGAGCCTGTCTATCGCAATATCAGCATCTCCGTGCTGGAGCGGATCGGCCGCATCCTGCTGCATCCGCGCGTCGAGCGCGGCATCGCCGAGGGACATGTCCGGCGCCTGGGCGTGCGTCCCGCGCGGGTGGATCTGCCGGTAGGCCAGCTCTCCGGCGGCAACCAGCAGAAGGTGGCGCTGGCCCGCTGGCTGACGCATCTGCCGCGCATCCTGCTGCTGAGCGAGCCGACGCGCGGCATGGATGTCGGCGCCAAGGACGATGTGGTGCGGATCGTGCGCGCGCTGCGCGCGGAGGGCATCGGCATCGTCGTGGTCTCCTCCGAGCCGGAGACCGTCCTTTCCCTCGCCGACCGCATCCTGGTGATGCGGCGCGGCAGTCTCGCGCAGGAATTCGCCGGCGAAGCGGTGGGCAAGGACCGCCTGCTGGCCGCCGCTTGAAGGAAGCCCGATGTCCGCACCCCTGACCGATCCCGTGCCGATGCGCGAGCCCCTGTGGCACCGCCTCGGCGGGCAGCTCCGCAACCTCGCGCCCTTCGTTACCCTGATCCTGCTGGTGGCGCTGTTCAGCCTGCTCAGCCCCTCCTTCGCGACGCTGGGCAATCTCGGCAATATCCTGCAGCAGGTCTCCATCACCGCCATCATCGCGGTGGGCCTGACCTATGTGATCCTCTGCGCCGAGATCGACCTCAGCGTCGCCAGCATCGCCAATGCCGCGGGCATCCTGCTGGCCTTCTTCACGTTGCAGGATGCCAGCGTCAATATCGCCAATATCCCGCTGCCGGGGCCGCTGGCGATCCTGCTGGCGCTGGCGGGCTGCATGGCGCTGGGGGCCATCACCGCCGTCGGCGTGACCTGGATCGGCATCCCTTCCTTCATCATGACGCTGGCCATGCTGCAGATCGGCAATGGCATCGGCGCGCTGCTGGTGCGCGGGCAGATCGCCTACACGGTGCCAGAGCTGATCACGAAGCTCGGCAGCGGCTCAATCGGGCCCGTGCCCTGGATCGTGCTGGTGGCGGCGCTGGTGCTGCTGGTGGGGCACCTGGTGCTGACCTATACGCGCTTCGGCCGCTACGTCTACATGGTCGGCGGCAACCGCGAGGCGGCCGAGCATTCCGGCGTCAACGTCAAGGCCGTGGTGGCGGCGGTGATGATGATCTCGGCGCTCTGCTCGGGCATCGCCGGCATGCTGGGCGTCGCCTATTTCGGCAGCGCGCAGCAGAACCAGTTCGACAACTACCTGCTGGATGCCATTTCCGCCGTGGTGGTCGGCGGCACCAGCCTCTTCGGCGGGCAGGGCGGCATCGGCAATACCATCGTTGGCGTGCTGGTGCTGGGGGTGCTGAACAATGGCCTTGACCATGTCCGCATGGACAGCTTCCTGAAGATCCTGATCCGCGGGCTGGTGCTGCTGCTGGCGCTGGTCATCAATGTCTATGCCCAGCGGCTGCGGAACCAGCAGCGCAGCGTGGGCTGAGCGGGCACTTCCCAGGCACGCCGTCCGGGGCCAGACTGCCGCGGTCGCCCCGGCCGGGGTGGCGTGCCTGGAGAAGGAGCGGAACGGCAGCATGGAAATCCGGTTCGACGACCAGCTGGTCGCAGTCAGCGGCGCCGGCCATGGCTTCGGCCTGGCCATCGCCGAGGCTTTCGCCCGCGATGGCGCGCGCGTCTTCGGCACTTTGATGCCGGGACAGGCCGCACCGGCGACGGAGCTGCCGATCCGCTTCCAGCCGGTGAACCTGGCCGACCGCGCCGCCGCCGCCGCCTGGGTGGCGGATATCGAGGCCGAGACCGGCCATGCCGTGGACATCCTGGTGAACAATGCCGGTGGCGTGGCCGGGCAGGTGCATCATCCGCTGGAGGATGTGTCGGATGCCGAGTGGGACGCGGTCTTCGACATCAACATCCATGCCTGCTTCGCGCTCTGCCGCGCCGTGGCGCCGGGCATGAAGCGGCAGCAGCGCGGCTGCATTGTCAATATCGGCTCCAATGCCGGGCTGCGTCCATCGCTGACGGGCATCCAGGCCTATACGGCGGCGAAACACGCCCTGACCGGGCTCACCCGGCAGCTGGCGATGGAATTCGGCCCCTCCGGCATCACCGTGAACTGCATCGCGCCCGGCTTCTTCCGTACCAATCCCGCATCGGAACAGCAGTGGCAGGGTTATGGGGAAGACGGGCAGGCGGCAATGGTCGGACGCATCGCGCTGCGGCGGTTGGGGCGCGCCGAGGATATCGCCTCGGCATGCCTCTTCTTCGCCTCGCCGCTGGCGGAATACGTGACGGGGCAGGTCCTTTCGGTGGACGGAGGGCGTTAGGAGCAAGGGCATGAGGCGCGACCTCGTGGCCCTCGCCTGAAGGCGGGCCTGGGCGGCGGCAACCTGGCGGCGCCTGCGAGGTTGGACCAGGGCCGCCGCGCATGGCGGCCTGATGCAAGGAGGACAGCCGCGGAATGATGGAACAGCCCCTCGCCACCCTGGCGCGATCCAGCGAGATGAATGCCACGGTGGATCTGCGCCTGGGCCATGGCGTCACGCTGAACGCCACGGCCCGCGCCACGCCGGCTGGCCTGCTCGCCATCGGGGGGCTGGTCTCGGCGATCCTGCTCTCCACCGCCGTGCTGGTGCGCGTGGCGAAATGGCCGCCCAGGGACTGAGGCGGCGCCCGGCGCGCTACTCCAGCCTGATATCCGCCTTCCGGATCACCTCGTGCCAGGAGGCCATGTCTCCCCGCACCGTCTGGCCGAATTCCTCCAGCGAGCTGCCGACCGGCGTCAGCCCCAGCTCCGTCAGGCGCGTCCGCACATTCTCCTGCCCCAGCGCCTGGCGGAAGGCGGCGTTCAGCCGCTCCGCGACCGGTGCCGGGATGCGGGCGGGCGCGAAGATGCCGAGCCAGTAGCCGATATCGAAATCCTTCATCCCGCTCTCCACCGCCGTCGGCACCTGCGGCAGCAGGGGGGAGCGCCCGCTGCCCGTGACGGCCAGCCCGCGCAGCTGCCCGTCCTGTACCAGGGAGCGGGAGCCCTGGATCGTGTCGAAGACATACTGGATCTCGTTGGCGAGCAGTCCCGTGATGGAAGGGCCGCCGCCACGATAGGGCACATGCGTCACCTCGATCCCGGCCTGCTGGGCGAAGAGCGCGCCGATCAGATGGCCGGAGGAGCCGATGCCGGCCGAGCCGTAGAGCAGCTTGCCCGGATGGGCACGGGCATGGGCGATCAGCCCGTCCAGGTCCTGCGCGGGCAGCCTGGGATTGGCCACCAGCAGATAGGGGCCGCGCACGGCCTCGGTCAGCGGCAGGAGGTCCGTCTCCGCGCGGTAGGGCAGGTTGCTCTTCAGCGAGGGCTCGGTGGCGATGGCGGTGGTGTGCAGCAGCAGCGTGTAGCCATCCGGCTCCGCGCGGGCGACGCTTTCCGTGCCGATGGCGCCGGCGGCGCCCGAACGGTTCTCGACGATCATCGGCTGGCCAAGCAGGCTTTGCATCTGCGCCGCCAGCAGCCGTGCCACGGGATCGGTCGAGCCGCCGGGGGGATAGGGCACGACCAGCTTGATGGGCCGGTCGGGAAAGCCCGCGGCGATGGCCGGGGCGGGGAGCAGCGAAGCGGCCGGGGCCAGCAACAGCGCGCGCGAGAGCGCGCGGCGCGTCATCCGCATGGATCGTTCCTTCCTCTCTCGCCGACGGCTTGTTCTGTTCTCCGCCGGCGTAACAGCGCGACCCGCACAGGCTAGCGATCCCGCCGGTCTTCCGGAAACCGCGCGTCCTGCATGCCATCCTTACGGCAGGCGTAAAGATCGGCGTTCAGGTTGGGCGCTCCGGCAGGGCCTCGCGGAACTGCGCCACCAGGAAGTCCAGGAAGGCGCGCAGCCGGGCCGGCATATGCGGCGTGCGAAGATAGACGGCATAGATGCCGTTCTCGAATTCCGTATGGCTGACGGTATGGGAGGCGAAAAGCCGCACCAGCCGGCCATCCGCCAGTTCCCGGTGGATCGACCAGTCCGGCAGCAGGGCGATGCCGATCCCGGCCTTGGCTGCCGCCACCACGGCCGGGCCATTGTCGCTACGGATGCTGCCATGCACCGGAACCTCGGTCAGCGCACCGTCCCGGTCCAGGAAGCGCCAGATGGTGCGCGCCATGTTCACCCGGTAGATCAGGCAATTATGCCGCATCAGCTCCATCGGCTCGCGCGGCGCCGGGTGGCGGGCCAGGTAGTCCGGCGTGGCGCAGACGATCCGCTCGCTGCTGGCCAGCTTGCGCACCATCAGCGCCGAATCCTCCAGCTTGCCGATGCGGATGTCGATATCGACATTCCGCTCGATCAGGTCCACCAGCTCGTTCGAAAGGGAGATGTCCAGCTCCACATCGGGATACTCGGCCAGAAAGCGCGGCAGGGCCGGGACGATATAATGCTGCCCCACCAGCATGCGCGAATGCACCCTGAGCATGCCGCGCGGCTTCAGCTCCAGGCTGGAGACGCTGGCATTCGCCTCCTCCACCTGATGCAGGATCTGCTCGGCCTGGCGGGCATAGAGCTCGCCGGCCTCGGTCAGCGTCAGGCGGCGGCTGGTGCGATGGATCAGCCGCGCCCCCAGCCCTTCCTCCAGGCTTTGCAACTGGCGGGAGACGGAGGCGGGCGAAAGCCCCAGAAGCCGCCCGGCCGCGGAGAGGCTGCCGCTCTGCACGACGCTGACGAAGACGCGCATGGCCCGCAGCGATTCCACGCTTCCCTCCTTTTTGCCGGCTTCGCGCCGTGTGGCGGAAATTATGCGGCGGTCTGCCGGGACGAGCCACCAGCCGCAGGGTGGTAATCAGCAAACCACGGCGGTTCCAGGCGCTTTTCCCCTCGATCTTTACGTCTGGCGGAAGGATGCCGCTCGCTTCCCGTGCATTCCGCCCGGGGAATGGCGGATGTTAGCAGTCAGTTCCCGGAAGGGGCGCATCGCGACGCCCCGGGATGCGAGGACAACGTCCATGACCACTCGCCGCCGGCTGTTGCAGGCCGCCGCTCTCGCCGCACCCGCGCTTGGCCTGGGGACCGCCCGGGCGCAGACTGGCGGCCGCGCCATCCGCTTCGTCGTGCCCTTCGCGGCGGGTGGTGGCTCGGATGTGGTGGCCCGGCTCTTCACCGAGGATCTGTCCAGGGCGCTCGGCGCGCCGGTCGTGATCGACAACCGGCCGGGCATGGCGGGCTCCCTCGGCGCCGACAGCGTGGCGAAGTCGCCGCCGGACGGCACCAGCATCGTCATCTGCACCCCCGGCGTGCAGATGACCAATCCCTTCCTCTATCCCGCTCTGCCCTATGATGCGGAGAAGGATTTCACGCCCATCATCCATCTGGCGGAGCTGCCGAACCTGCTGGTGGTGCATCCCTCCGTGCCCGCGCGGAGCACGGCGGAGCTGATCGCCTACCTGAAGAAGAACCCGGGCAAGGTGAATTTCGCCTCCAGCGGCCCCGGCTCCTCCTCCCATCTGGCCGCCGAGCTTTTCAAATCCATGGCGCAGGTGGAGATCACGCATGTTCCCTATCGCGGCTCCGGCCCCGCGCTGATCGACCTGGTGGCGGGCCGCGTGCAGATGGCGGTGGACAGCTTCTCCGCCATGATGCCGGTGGCGCGCGCGGGGCAGTTGCGCGCGCTCGGCATCTCCACCGAGGCGCGGCGGCCGGAAGCGCCGGATGTCCCCGCCATCGCCGAGGCCCTGCCGGGCTATGAGGCCTCCACCCTGCTCTATATCGCCGGGCCTGCCGGGATGCCCGCGCCGGTGGTGCAGCGGCTGAATGCCGCCTTCAACGAGGCCCTGAAGATCCAGCGCATCCGCGACCGTTTCCGCGAGCTGGGCATGGTGCCGACCGGCGGCAGGCCGGAGGAATTGCAGGACATCATCGTCACACAGACGAGGAAATGGAAGCGGGTGATCGAGATCTCGGGCGCGCGCGTGGAGTGAGCAGGATGGAACTGACGACAATCCAGCTGGAGGTCGCGGAAGGCGTGGCCGCCGTGACGCTGAACCGGCCGCCGGTGAATGCCCAGAACCGCCGGCTGCGGGAGGAGCTGCTCTGGCTCTTCGACACGCTGAGCGACCGGGAGGATGTGCGCGCCATCGTACTGACCGGCGCCGGCAAGAATTTTTCGGCCGGCGCCGACATCAAGGAGCGCGTCGGCCTGGTGCAGGAGCCCGGCGACTACCTCCGGCACAACCGGCTGACGCGGGAATTCTTCCATTGCGTGGCCGATTGCGCCAAGCCCGTGATCTGCGCCGTCAATGGCGCGGCCATCGGTGCCGGCTTCGCGCTGATGAGCTGCTGCGACATCCTGCTGATGGCCGAGGACGCCTTCGTGCAGATGCCGGAGCTGGATGTGGGCCTGGCCGGCGGCGCCGCCTTCCTGCTGCGGCATTTCTCGCCCTCCACGGCGCGGATGATGTTCTTCACCGGACGCCGCGTGCCGGCCCGGGAACTCTATCGCCGCGGCATCATCGAGGCCTGCCTTCCGGGCGATCAGCTGCTGCCGGCGGCGCTGGAGATGGCGCGGGAAATCGCGGCCAAAAGCCCTGTCGCTGTCAGCAAGGCCAAGCACGCCTTCGGCACGGTGGAGACCATGCCCTTCCGCGATGGCTATCGCTACGAGCAGGGCGTGACCGTCGAACTCTCGCGGACCGAGGATGCGCGGGAGGCGCAGCGCGCCTTCGTCGAGAAGCGCGCGCCCGTCTTCCGCGGCTGCTGACGCAACAGGAGGAACGCCATGGCCACCGGCCGATACACCACCGATCTGGAGGCCGGCGATGTGCTGGGCCCCGTGGAATTCGTGCTGAGCCCCTTCGTCGTGCGCGAATACTGCCACGGCAACGAGATGCACCATCCCTGGTTCCAGGATACCGACCGGCCGATGGTGCCGCCCACCATGGTGCATCTGCAGAAGCTGCGCCTCTATACCCGTGCCTGCCCGGCCGGCACCGGCCCGACGGCGCGTGTGCATGTGGAATACGATGCCGATTGCCACGCGCCCGCCTATGCCGGCGAGATGCTGCGCGCCACCGGCCGCGTGGCGCAGCGCTACGTCAAGCGCGGCCGGACCTATGTGCAGATCGAGATCGACCTGCGCGCGGTGGAGGATGGCCGCCCGCTGATCACCTACCGCGATACCGTCATCATCTCCTACAAGCCCGGCGAGGCGGAGGCCTGAGCATGAGCGCGATACCCGCCCCTGAGCGCCTGGCCCCCGGCACCGAGTTGCGCGCCCATCCCCGCCGCATGACGCGGGAGCGGATGCGCTGGTACGTCGACCTGCTGCCGACGGTGGAGGCCGATGACGGCCGCGTCCATCAGGCCGAGCCGACCATCCATGACGATGACGAATTCGCCCGCTCTCAGGGCCTGCCGGGCATCATCGCCGATGGCATGCTCTCCACCAACTGGCTGCTCAGTCTGCTGATGGATGCCTTCGGCGAGGATGCCCTGAGCCCCGGCGGGCTGCGAACCCGCTATATCGCGCCGGTCTATGAGGATGTGATGGTCACCGCCGCTGCCCGCGTCACGGCGGTGGCGGAAGAGGCTGGTGGCATCCTGCGCTACAGCCTGGATGTCTGGTGCGAGGATGCGGCGGGCAAGATGCTGACCGTGGGACAGGCCAGCATCCGCGCCAGCGGTTCCGTCACCGCCCGCGCGACGGCCCCGCGCTTCGAGGTCCGGGCATAAGGCACCCGCGCCCCGGCACCCCGGCCACAAGCCGGGGTGCCGGGGCAGGCGGTCGCGGCGCAACCTGACGGCGATGCGGTTCTCCCTGACGTGTCGGAGGATCTATCAGGACAGGGCTCGGCCTTCCGCTGGCGCTGGCGGATCTACCGGGCCGGCGCCGTGCCGGAAGCTTCGGCTGGGCGGGATTGAGCAACTGTTATGGCTGGGTGGACCCGGCCAGCGGCCTGTCCGGGCTGATCATGATGCAGTTCCATCCCTTCGCCGATCCAGCCGCCCTGGCCCTGCTGGAGAGGTTCGAGCGCGCGCTCTACGACGCAGAGTGAGGGCGTGGGCAGCGGCGCTCCCGCAGGCGGCATGGAAGCGGTAGCCGCCCGCCCGGTGCCGGCATGCAGAGCCGCGGCGGGTTGCGTTCCCCAGGATGTTTCGCTTTGTTGAGGTGAAGGTTTCTGCCGCGGCATTTTTTTGTCGCAATTGATCGGGATGGTGTCGTTGGTTCGTGCCTGAAGAACTCAAACTTATTTACTGGTAAAAATTACTGTTTATTTGCATTGGCGGAATGAAGGCGACTGCGAGCACGGTGTCTGCGCCGCTGGAATCCGGCAAGGCAGCGGGGGTCTGATCATGAGATTCACATCGGTGGATGAGATCGCGGGCACCATGTCCGCGCGGATCGAACGTGCCATCCGCAAGGACATCCTGAGCGGCGCGCTTCTGCCGGGGGAGAGGCTGCGCGTGGCTGATCTCAGCACGCGCTATGGCGTCAGCCATATTCCCGTGCGGGATGCATTGCGGCAGCTGGAAGGGGACCGCCTCGTCATCATCGAGTCCCATAAGGGAGCGGTGCTGCGGAGCGTGAGCCGGAAATTCGTGGCGGATATGCATGATACCCGCGCGGCCATCGAAGCCCTGCTGGTGCATAACGCCGCCATCAATGCCAGGGAACCCCAGCTGAGGGAGCTGGACCGGCTGGCCCATGCCTATGAGGCGGCAGCGGCCCGGCGGGCGGCGCCGGATATGGTGGAGGCCAATCTGCGCTTCCATCGCTTCATGGCCCGCATCGCCGACAACCCCGAGGCGGCGTCCATCTTAGACCGCGGCTGGGAACTGGTGATCGCCATCCGCAACCGCTTCGGCTTCGCCGAGGCGCAGATCGCCGAGATCATCCGGCAGCACCGGGAGCTGGTCGCGGCGATCCGGGCGCGGAACCCGGCGCTGGCCGCAAGCCTGGTCCAGAAACATTGCCATGCCGCCAAGGAGAACCTGCTGGCCAGCATGCAGCGCGAGGACGCCGAGAAAGACGGCGCGGCCTGAGGGGAGGGGCTCAGCTCGCGGTGATCATGGACTTGATGCGGTTGGCCAGGGTTTGCATGGCGAAGGGCTTGGTCAGCACCTGCATGCCCGGCTCCATCTGGCCCTGGCTGGCCACCACATTCTCGGCATAGCCGGTGATGAAAAGCACCTTCAGGCCCGGCCGCATCTGTCGCGCCGCATCGGCCAGCTGCCGCCCGTTCATGCCGCCCGGCAGGCCGACATCGGTGATCAGCAGGTCTATCCGCTGGTCCGATTGCAGCATCTTCAGCCCGGAGGCGCCGTCCGGCGCCTCGATGGCCGAGTAGCCAAGCTCCTCCAGCACTTCCATCACAAGCATGCGCACCGTCGGCTCGTCGTCGATGATGGCCACCGTCTCATTGGCCTCGGCACGCGGCACGTCCAGCAGGCCAACCGTGTCTTCCTTCGCCTCCGCCGGGCCCCAGTGGCGGGGCAGATAGAGACGCATGGTGGTGCCGCGGCCCGGCTCCGTCCGGATCTTCACCTGCCCGCCGGACTGGCGCGCGAAGCCATAGATCATGGAGAGGCCGAGCCCGGTGCCCATGCCGAAGGGCTTCGTCGTGAAGAAGGGGTCGAAGGCACGGGCCACGACTTCCGGCTCCATGCCCGTGCCGGTATCCGCCACGTCGATGGCCACGTAGTAGCCGGGGCCCATATCCTGGTCCCGCACGGACGCGCCATCCAGCAGGAGATTGGAGGTCGCGATGGTCAGCCGCCCGCCATCCGGCATGGCATCGCGGGCATTGATGCAGAGGTTCAGCAGTGCATTCTCAAGCTGGCTCGGGTCACAGAGGATCGCCCAGAGGTCGGGCGCCAATTCCGTCTCCAGCATGATCGCCGGCCCCACCGTACGTTCGACCAGCTCCTTCATCCCCAGGATCAGCCGGTTCGGGTCGGTCGGCTTGGGGTCCAGCGTCTGGCGGCGGGCGAAGGCCAGCAGCCGGTGCGTCAGCGCCGCCGCGCGGCTGGCGGCACCCTGGGCGGCGCCGATATAGCGTTCCAGATCCTCCGTCCGGCCCTGCATCACCCGCGTCTTCAGCAGTTCCAGGCTGCCGGTGATACCCGTCAGCATATTGTTGAAGTCATGCGCGAGGCCGCCGGTGAGCTGGCCGATCGCCTCCATCTTCTGGGCCTGCAGCAACTGCTCGCGCGATGCTTCCAGCTCCAGTTCGGCATTGCGCCGCTCGGTCAGGTCGCGGGTGATCTTGGCGAAGCCGATCAGCGTGCCATGCTCATAGATGGCGTCGATCACCACGCCGGCCCAGAAGCGCGTGCCTTCCTTACGCATGCGCCAGCCTTCGGCCTCGTAGCGTCCCTCGCGGCGCGCGGTCTCCAGCGCCCGGAAGGGCAGGCCGTCAGCGACATCCTCCGGCGTGTAGAAGCGGGAGAAGTGGTGGCCGATGATCTCCTCGGCCGTATAGCCCTTGATGCGCTCGGCCCCGGTGTTCCAATTGGTCACGCGGCCGTCGGGGTTGAGCATGAAGATGGCGTAGTCCGTCACGCCCTGCACCAGCAGGCGGAAGCGGCGCTCGCTCTCCAGTGCCGCGATCTGGGCGTTGCGCTGCTCGGTCATGTCGCGGGTGACTTTCGCGAAGCCGATCAGCCTGCCATTCTCATGGATGGCGTCGATCACCACGCTGGCCCAGAAGCGGGTGCCATCCTTGCGGACGCGCCAGGCCTCGGCGCTGGCGCGCCCATCTTCGGTGGCGGCCTTCAGCGCCCTGGCCGGCAGGCCGGCCTCCCGATCCTCGGGCGTGTAGAATCGCGAGAAATGTTCCCCGATAATCTCCCCGGCCGAATAACCCTTGATTCGGTGGGCGCCTGGATTCCAGCTCACCACCCGCCCGTCCGGGTCCAGCATGAAGATGGCATAATCCACCACCGCCTGGACCAGCAGTTCATAGGCATTGGTGGCGCCCATCGAAGCGGATTTGTTCATTTCACCACCAGGATTGAAGGGCCTGACCTTCGGCTAAGGCGCCGTTTCAGCACCTTTGGGCAGAGGCTTCAAGCATATGGCCCTGCCCCGCCCCGCGTGCCGGATTCCGGGCGTCCTGCCCGCGCCCGGAATGGCGGGCCCTGCGTCCTTGCCTTTGGCGTCATGGTCCACGCTCAGGGAAGCGGCGCCGGAGGCCGGCCATGCGGGCCCCGCGCGTGCCTGATGCGGAACTGGCGGCAGCTGCCGGCCGCGGCAGGCAGAAGCGCCGCGCCGCGTGAGTGCCCTGTGCCGCGACGGCCGGGCCGCGCTGGCCGGAAGCACGCGTGACGATGCGGTCCATGGGGCAGCATCGCCGGCTGCTCGCCCGGTGCGGAGGATGTCTTTGGCTGGATGGCCTCGTGGATGATGGCGGGTGGGGGTGGCGCTCCGTGATCCTCGTCGCTGCCACGCTGTTCCGGCTGCCGCCGCGGCCAGTCCGTGGAGCGTGGCTCAGTTGCCGGAGAGGCCGATCAACCGCGCGGCCTCCATCGCGGCTTCGCGGGAGGGCGGCAGGATCGCCTCCGCCCGCACGGTCAGCAGCACCACGCTGACGACCTTGGCGATCCACTCGATATAAAGCTCGCGAGAGAACCAGAAGGCTTCGTCCGGCTCGCCGCTGGCCTGGGTGGAGGTGACGCGGGCCTCTGCCAGAAGCGCGCGCAGATTGTCGGTGATCTGGCTTCCTGTCATGGCCTGACGGCAATCCGCCACGGCCTGCTCGGCACCAAGGAAAGCCAAGGCCCCGCTGGGCCAGCAGTGACGCAGGCGTGCATCCTCCAGCGTGTCATCGAGCAGAATACTCAGGAAATCGCGGATCAGCATGGCTGCCTCCTGATGAACCCTGGGAATGTGAACATCGCGCGGGGCGAAAATCAGGCAAGCATCGGCGCTTGCCTGTCACGAAACCAGGAGGAAGCCCCGGCATTCTTCCGGCGACAGGAGGAAGACGTCGCCATGATCACCCGTGCCGTCCGTTGCCCGGTCGCCATCGCTGCCAGCCCCGGAATCCTCCAAGATTGTGCGGTTAAGGGCGTACGGATCGTGATGTCCCCTGAGCAGCCGGGCCAGGTAACGATCACTGCCCCCAACGAAGCCGCGGCCGATGCAGCGGAAGTGTGGCTGGCGGAAATGGATGCCCCCTCTCACTGAACCCGCGCCGCCGGCGGCCTGGAGCGGCATGCCATGAGCGAAGCCTTCGATCTCGGCCGTTTCCTGCGGGCGCAGGAGCCGGTGCTGGAGCAGGTGCGGCGTGAGCTGCGGGAAGGACAGAAGCGCAGCCATTGGATGTGGTTCATCTTCCCGCAACTTCGTGGCCTCGGGCAGAGTGAGATGGCCTGGCGCTACGGCATCGCGTCGCGGGAGGAGGCGCGGGTCTATCTGGAGCACCCGCTGCTGGGGCCGAGGCTGCGGGAGTGCACGGCGCTGGTGCTGGCCGCCGGCCGCCCGCTGCGGCAGATGCTGGGCAGCCCGGACGACCTGAAATTCCATTCCTGCATGAGCCTCTTCGCCGCCGTGGCGCCGGAGGAGTCTGTCTTCCGCGAGGCGCTGGCGCGGTATTTCGGGGGCACACCGGACCCGCGGACAGTCGAGATGCTGCGGGCTCCGGAAGGATAGGGAAGGGTGCCCCAGGGATGCGGGGCGGCCATTCCCGCATCCCGAGGTATGCCGGAGCTCAGCTGCGCTCCACCGCACTGGCTGCCGTATCGAGGGCCGCAGCGATGCTCTCGGCCGCCGCCGGTTCCAGCGCGCCCTGCCGGAGCCGCAGGCGCAGGGCGAGCTTCAGGTTCTCCATCGCGCGAATCACGGTGTCCGGCACGGCGGCGCGCTGCGAGCCATAGCCGCCGATGCGGGCGAAGAGGCTTTCCAGGGCAGGGCGGTTGGCGGCGACGAAGGCCTCCCCCTCAGGCGTCAGGCGGTAGCGCTTGCGGCCACCCTCCTCCGCCTCCTGCGCGGCATAGCCCACCTCCTCAAGCCAGGAGAGCAGGGGATAGATGACGCCGGGGCTTGGGCTGTAGGAGCCGCCCATGCGTTCCTCGATCGCCTTGATGAGCTCGTAACCGTAGCGTGGCTGCTCGGCCATCATCGCCAGCACCAGCAGGCGCAGCTCCCCATGATCGAAAAGCCGGCCGCCATGACGCCCGCCGTGGCGGCCGCGATGATGATGATGCGGGCCCCCGTGGCAGCGTCCGTCAGCTCCGTCGGGGGCGGTGAAGAAGCGGTCCATGCCGCTGATATGGTGGTTTCTCATGCCGCCGATATGGTCAAGATATATCGCCATTCAAGATGTATCTCGACTATGTCGAACCGGTTTCCTGCCGGACCCTAACTCCGGTGCCGGCGTAGCGCCTGTTCCAGCCCGGCCTTATCCATCCTGGAACGGCCGGGGATCCCCGCCTTCTTCGCGCGCTCATAGAGTTCGGCACGCGTGGTACCGCCCCCGCCGGTCCTGCTTCCGTCCCGGGCGGCCCCGGCCTGCCGCTCCTTGGCCTTGGTCTGGCGCAGCTTGCTCCGGTTCTCCTGCGGCGATTGCTGGTTGGAGGCGCCAGCCTCGCTCAGCGCGATAGCGATCGCCTGTTTCGGATTCTTCACCTTGCCGGCGCGGCCGCGCTTCAGCTCGCCATGTTTGAATTCATGCATGACACGGTCGACGGTTTCTTTCTGCGACTTGGCCTGCGTGCTGGGCATCGGCACCCACTCCATGGGCTGGGGCTGTGGATATCCTCTCAACCCCCGCGCCGGGCGGCGGTTTCGGCACGGGCGGCCACCACGGACGGCTGGCGCGTCAGCCATGCCGGGCGGGCTTTGCCCCCGGTGTGCCATCCGTGATATCCCCTGCCGCGAGCCGGCAAGGGCCGAGGGCCTGACGGCCCTCCGCCCCAGCCTTTCGCCTCCGCCCTCCGGCGCCCAATGGCGCCGCCGTTGAAAAGACGTGGAAATCTAGATGGCCGCCCCTCATCCAGCCGTGACTGTCGGCCGGGTCCAGTTCGGAAACGCACTGCCCCTCTCCATCATCGCCGGCCCCTGTCAGCTGGAAAGCCGGGAGCACGCGCTGGAGGTCGCCTCGGCGCTGAAGGAGATCGCGGCCCGCCTGGGCTTCGGGCTGGTTTTCAAGACCTCCTTCGACAAGGCCAACCGCAGCAGCGCCAGGGCGGCACGGGGCATCGGCCTGGCCGCCGCCCTGCCGATCTTCGCCGAGATCCGGGAGAGGCTCGGCCTGCCGGTGCTGACGGATGTGCATAATGCCGAGCAATGCGCGCCCGTGGCCGAGGCGGTCGATGTGCTGCAGATCCCGGCCTTCCTCTGCCGGCAGACCGACCTGCTGCTGGCCGCCGCCGCCACCGGCCGCGCGGTCAATGTCAAGAAGGGCCAGTTCCTGGCGCCCTGGGAGATGGGCAATATCGTCGAGAAGCTGATGAGCGGCGGCGCCCGCGACATCCTGCTGACCGACCGTGGCACCAGCTTCGGCTATAATACGCTGGTCTCCGACTTCCGGGGCCTGCCGATCATGGCGCAGACCGGCGCGCCGGTGATCTTCGATGCCACCCATTCCGTGCAGCAGCCCGGGGCGCTGGGCGGCAGCTCGGGCGGGCAGCGGGAATTCGTGCCGGTGCTGTCGCGTGCGGCGGTGGCCGTGGGCGTCGCGGGGCTTTTCATCGAGACGCATCCGGACCCCGACCACGCGCCGTCCGATGGCCCCAACATGGTGCCGCTGCGGGAATTCGAGCCGCTGCTGCGGGATCTGCTGGAGCTGGACCGCCTGGCCAAGGCGCAGGCCGCCCGCCACGCCGCGGAAGCGTGAGGGTGCCGGCATGAAGAACCCCGTCATCCTGATCCCCGCCCGCCTGGCCGCCTCCCGCCTGCCCGGCAAGCCCATGGCCGATATCGCCGGGGAGCCGATGATCGTGGCCGTCTGGCGCCGCGCCATGGAGGCTGACGTCGCGCCGGTCTGGATCGCCACCGATGCCGAGGAGATCGCGGAGGCCGTGCGCGCCGTGGGCGGGCAGGCGGTGATGACCGGCACGCACCACCCCTCCGGCTCCGACCGGGTTTTCGAGGCGGTGACGCGCATCGACCCGGACGGGCATTATGACGCCGTGATCAATGTGCAGGGCGACCTTCCCACCGTCTCCCCCCACACCATCCGCGCCGCCGCGCTGCCGCTGGAAGACCCTGAGGTGGCGATCGGCACCCCCGTCGCCGTCATCCGGCGGGAGGAGGAGCGGAGCGCCCCCAGCGTGGTGAAGATGGTGGGCACGCCGCTGGGCGGCGGCCGTTACCGCGCGCTCTATTTCACCCGCGCCACCGCGCCCTGGGGCGAGGGGCCGCTGCACCATCATATCGGCCTCTATGCCTGGCGGCGCGAGGCCCTGGCGCGTTTCGTCGGCCTGCCGCCCTCTCCGCTGGAGCAGCGGGAGAAGCTGGAGCAGCTGCGGGCGCTGGAGGCGGGCATGCGGATCGACGCGATGGAAGTGGGCGAGGTGCCGCTGGGCGTGGATACGCCGGAGGATCTGGAGCGCGCGCGCGCGATGTTGCGTAGCCCAAAAACCACCGGCGTCTAAGCTGCCTGACTGCTTCCGGTATCCGAGAGTTCTGAGAGGCCCCGCCATGGATCTGCCGCAGACCATCCGAGGAGATATCCTGACCTCGGCCCGCCGTACGGGCCTTGCCGAGGCCGAGGGCATCCGCGCGCTCCACGCCGCGCTGGACGGGCCCCTGGGGGACCGGTTGGTCGAGGCCGTGACCTGCATCCGCGACTGCGGTGGTCGGGTCATCGTCACGGGCATGGGCAAGTCGGGGCATGTGGGGCGCAAGATCGCCGCCACCCTGGCCTCCACCGGCACCCCCGCCTATTTCGTGCATCCGGCCGAGGCCAGCCACGGCGATCTCGGCATGATCCATGCCACCGACGTGGTGCTGGCGCTCTCCTGGTCCGGGGAAGCGCCGGAACTGGCGGATATCATCGCCTATACCCGCCGCTTCGGCGTGCGGCTGGTGGCCATTACCTCCCGCCCCCGGGGCGCGCTGGGCAGCGCGGCCGATATTCCGCTGCTGCTGCCGGCCATGCCGGAAGCCTGCCCGAATGGCCTGGCCCCCACCACCTCCACCACCATGCAGTTGGTGATGGGCGATATGCTGGCGGTGGCCTTGCTGTCCCTGAAGGGTTTCTCGGCGCAGGATTTCCGGCAGTTCCACCCCGGCGGCAAGCTCGGTTCCCAGCTGCTGAAGGTGCGGGAGCTGATGCATGCGGGCGCCGAGGTGCCAGCCGTGCCGGATACCGCCATGCTCTCCCAGGCCGTGGTGGAGATCAGCAGCAAGCGGCTGGGCGTGACGGCGGTGGTGGATGAGGCTGGGCGGCTGCGCGGCGTCATCACCGATGGCGATGTGCGCGTGGCCATGGAAGGCGGCTTCGTGGACCGGCCGGTGGAGGCGGTGATGACGCGCAACCCCCGCTGCATCGAGCCCGACCTGCTGGCGCAGGAGGCGCTGGCGGTGATGCACAAGGCGCGCATCACCAGCCTTTTCGTGGTGGAGCAGGACCGGCTGCTCGGTGTCGTGCATGTGCACGACCTGTTGCGCGCCGGCGTGGCCTGAGAGGCCCGGCCGGGGATGCTCCCCGGCCAGCCCGCAGGATCAGGCCCGCCGAGCCCGCGTCAGGCCGAGGCCGAGCAGACCCATGCTGAACAGGGCCAGGGAAGCGGGCTCGGGCACCGGCACGGTGGCGGCATTGACCACGATATTATCGAGGTTGAAGGACGTGCCCGAGCCGGTGAAGGAGAGCGTGACGAGGTCCACGACGCTGCTGGCCGTGCCGGGCGTGAGCGTGATGAAGCCGCTGGTCACGCTGCTTGTGGCGGAAATGTTGAAGATCTCTGCCCCGTCCTGGAAGCCGGTCAGGACATAGGAGGTCGCTCCGTTATTCGAGGCGAAGTCGAAGGCGGAGAAGATGAAGTCGGCGCCTCCGGCCGCGGTCAGGGTAACGGCCGCCGAGGGGGATCCGTAGAGACGGCCGGAGAAGATGCTTGGGGCGGGGTTGCCGAAGACGCCGCCGACATAGAACTGGCCCGCCGTGTTCACGAGCGTGAAACCGTCCTGGGAATAGCTTGTGAAGGGCGGGTTATTCGCGCCGGAGAGGGTGTCGAAGTCGAGCACGGCAGCCGATGCGGCGGTCGAGGCCAGCGCCCCCATGCTGAGCAGCACGGCTGCCAGCAGAGCCTTCAAGGGCAGATGCGTCGTCATCACGGAGTCCTCCGGAAATTGTGGCCCGGGCTGGGCCGTTCTCCGGAAAGAAGCAATATTCATGCCGCATTACGAGCGGCCTTTGAAGCCGCAGAAGATCAGATTTGATTTCAAAATCAGCGGTTTAATTTGTGTTGGAATATTTGACGCCTGCGTTGGCATCCCCGTCAGGGCGAGGAACTTGGTCCGGCGATGGCAAAGGGAGGGGCGCGCCGTGCCTTTCAGGCAAAAATAAAGGTTGTCACGGGTTCATGGTGGTCAGGAGTTGCAGGCCGCCGGACCGCCTGCTGGCCATGCGCAGGCATGGTGTCGGGTTTTCCGACAGCTGCGCTGCGCCCCGTTCGTGGTGACTCAGCGGCCGTAGATGCGGTCCAGCACCGCCGAAACCTCTACCAGCCGCTCCGCCGCGGGATCGAAGCGCGCCCCGCCTGCCAGCCGCCTGGCCCAGTCCGCGGCGGCACGCCCGCCCCAGGCATCCGGCGCCGCCGCCAGGGTCTCGCGCGCGGTGCCGCGGAAGCGTTCGGCGGTGAAGTCGTAGAAGGAGCCGTTGACGTTCCGCAGCGCGGCGCCGCCCCCGGTGCCGTAGAAGGCCGCGGAGATGATGGCGTCGCATCCCGCCTGCAGCCGCCAGGAACAGGCCAGCCGCACCGCCGCCCCGCCCTCCAGCCCCAGGGTGGCGATGGCGTAATCCTCGACCCGGTCCTGCCGCCCGCCCAGCGGCTCCCCGGCCGCGAGGAGTGTGCCGTCGACGCTGGCGACGGCGGGGAAATCCAGCGTCCAGAGGGCGAGGTCCACCAGATGCACGCCGAGATCCATGACGCAGCCGCCGCCGGAAAGGGCGGGGTCGTAGAACCAGGACTTGTCCGGCCCATAGGCATTATGGAAGACCAGATCGACCGCATAGACGCGGCCCAGCCCGCCCGACCGCACCACGTCGCGGATGCGGCGCATTCCTTCGGTGAAGCGGTAGGAGAGGTCGACCGCCAGCAGCCGGTCTGCCTCGCGGGCCGCCGCCACCACCGCCCGCGCCTCGGCGGCCGTGCGGCCCAGCGGCTTCTGGCAGAAGACGGCCACGCCGCGTTCCAGCGCGCGGATGGACTGTTCGGCATGGAGGGCGCTGGGGGTGGCGATCACCACCCCTTCCACGCCCGCATCCAGCATCTCATCGAGCGAGGCCACCTGCCGCGCATCCGGCGCCAGCTTCAGCGCCTCCGCCGCCATCTCCGGCGAGGCATCGGCGATGACCGCGGCCTCCGCCGCGCCGGATTCCAGGATGGCCTGCATGCGGTGGCGGCCGATCCAGCCGACACCCAGGAAACCGAGGCGCGGGCGGGCCCGCCGTGCCTCGTCCGCCAAGCTCCCGCTCATCGGTAGGTCACCAGCGCCTTGAGGAAGCCATCGGGGCGGTCGCGCGTGGCATTCAGCGCCTCGCCCAGCCGCTCCAGCGGGTAGCGGTGGGTATAGAGCGGGCCGGGGTCCAGCCGGCCGGAGGCCACGGCCTCGATCGCCTCGCGCATCCCCTCCAGATAGACCTTGGGATCGCGCTCATGCGCGTTGATCACGTCGATCCCGCGCCAGTTCCAGAGCCACATATTCACCTGACGCGGGCCGTCCTGGTGATAGCCGGCGACGATCAGCCTGCCGCGTTCCCTGGTCAGTTCCCCTGCCAGGTCCAGCGGCCATTGCTTGCCCACGGCCTCGATGACACGGTCGCAGAAGCGGCCGCCGGTCAGGTCCTTCATCTGCCCGATGATGGCATGGTGATCCTCCATCGGGATCACCTCAGCCGCGCCCATGCGCCGGGCGAGATCGAGGGAGAAGGGACGGCGGGAGATGGCGATCACCCTCGCCCCCGCATCGCTGGCCAGCCTGGTCAGGATGGCGCCGAGGAAGCCGATGCCGATGATGGCGACGGTCTGCCCGGCCTCGATCCCGCTGCGGCGGAAGATGTTCATGGCGCAGCCCAGCGGCTCGCCAGGGAAGGGCTGGCCGGCCAGCGAATCCGGCAGGCGCAGCACGGCATCCGCTTCGGCCAGGTCGTACTCGGCATAGCTCTTGTAAGTGAGGGCGGCGACGCGCTCGCCGACGGAAAAGCCGGTCACCCCTTCCCCTACCGCATCCACCACGCCCCAGCCTTCATGGCCGAGGGCGCCGGGCTCGGTCGGGAAGCGCATCCATTCCGGGCCCGCCCAGGGCGTGAGGTTGGAGGCGCAGACGCCACAGCCTTCCAGGCGGATACGCAATTGTCCCGGGCCTGGCTGCGGCAGTGCGGCCTCCTCCAGGCGGATCTGCCCCGGTCCGGTCAGAATGGCGGCCCGCATGGTGCGGGTTTCGGCGGTGGCGCTCACGGTCGCAGGTTCCCCCCAGCCATCACTGGCCCTTCTCCATTGTGGCAATGGCTGCCAACGCAACTGGGCCATGGCCGTTTCAGGAATGTGGAAAGAATCCCGCCTCCAGCCATGGCGGCCCGGCCGGGACATTCTTCCAGGCGGAAGCATCTCCGCGGCGGGCAGCGGGAACAATGTCGCGCGCCCCGCGCCGCCCGCGTTGCGGCGGAAGGCCGTTCCGTGCTGCCCTGCCGCCGAGGGAGGATCGTGGCATGACCTATGCGGAGTTCTGGCACCGCTACCTCAGGGCCCATGCGCAGCCGGCGACGCGGCTGACGCATTTCGCCGGCAGCCTGCTGGCGCTTCTCGCGCTGCTGCTGGCGGTGGTGCTGCTGGACTGGCGCTGGCTGATCGCCGCGCCCGTCATCGGCTATGGCTTCGCCTGGGTGGCGCATCTGGTGATCGAGGGCAATCGTCCCGAGACCTTCGGGCATCCCTTCTGGTCGCTCCGCAGCGACTTTCGCATGCTCTTCCTCTGGCTCGGCGGGCGGCTGGAGCCGCATCTGCGCGCGGCGGGCGTGGCGCCACCGCCGCGTCATGGCCAGGCCGCCGGCCGGTAGGGGCGGGGCGCGCTGGCCCCGCCCGGCGGTCAGAAGCCGACCTTGTCGCCGCCCTTGAGGGACAGCATCTCGCGCGCCTCATCCGGCGTCGCGACTTCCATGCCCAGGCCCTCGATGATCTGGCGCACGGCGCGCACCTGCTCGGCATTGGTCTGGGCCAGGCGGCCGGGGCCGGCCCAGAGGCTGTCCTCCAGCCCCACGCGGACATTGCCGCCCATGGCGGCGGCCATGGCGGCGATGGGCAGCTGGTTGCGCCCGGCGCCGAGCACGGACCAGCGGTAGTTGTCGCCGAAGAGCCGGTCGGCGGTGCGCTTCATGTGCTGCACCTCTTCCGGATGGGCGCCGATGCCGCCCTGCAGCCCGAAGACCGTCTGGATGAAAAGCGGCGCCTTCACCAGCCCGCGGTCGTAGAAGTATTTCAGGTTGTGCAGATGCGCGGTGTCGTAGCACTCGAATTCGAAGCGCGTGTCGTTGCCGGCGCAGGTCGTCAGGATATGCTCGATATCGCCGAAGGTATTGCGGAAGATGATGTCCTTGTTGCCGAGGTAGTCACGTTCCCACTGGTGCTTCAGGTCCTTGAAGCGGTCCAGCATGCCGAAGAGGCCGAAATTCATTGAGCCCAGGTTCAGCGAGGCCACTTCCGGCTTGAAGGTGGCGGCGGGGCGCACGCGCTCCTGGATGCTCATGGTGGGGGCGCCGCCGGTGGTCAGGTTCACCACCACGTTGGAACGCTGCTTGATCACCGGCAGGAACTTGGCGAAGGCCTCCGGCGACTGGTCGGGCTGGCCGGTCTCGGGGTTGCGGGCATGCAGGTGCACGATGGCCGCGCCGGCCTCGGCCGCGCCCAGCGCCGCATCCGCGATCTCCTCCGGTGTCACCGGCAGATGCGGCGACATGGAGGGGGTATGGATCGCGCCCGTCACGGCACAGGTGATGATGACTTTCCGCTTGCTGGCCATCTGCCTCAGCCTTCCTTCTCGGCGGACGCCTTATGCGCCCACAATGCCGCCAGGCGGCGGTCACGCCAGCGCATCTTCGCCGGCAGATCTGTCGCGGCGCGCCATTGCGCCATGATGGTGGAGACGGCTTCCTCGCCATAGACCTCGGGCGATGGCGGGTCGGCCGCCAGACGGCGATAGAAGCCCGTGTAGCGCGCGCAGTAATCGGGGATACCGCCGGGGGCGTTCATCTCGATGGTGCCGAAGGGGCCGAGGAAGCTCCAGCGCAGGCCCAGCCCGTCGGACATCGTGAGGTCGAGGTCGCCGGGGGTCACGTAGCCTTCCGATGTCAGCCGGAAGGCCTCCGCCAGCAGGGCGCCCTGGAGGCGGTTGAGGATGAAACCCTCGATCTCCTTCAGCACGGTGATGGGCACCTGGCCGATGGCCTCATAGATGCCGCGCGCGCGGGTGAGGATCTCGGGCGCCGTCCATTCCGCGCCACTCAGCTCGACCAGCGGGATGAGGTGCGGCGGGTTGACGGGATGGCCGATCAGGCAGCGCGCCCGCCCCGGCAGATCCTGGGTGAAGAGGGAGCAGCGGATGGCGGAGGAGGAGGAGGCGATGATCGCCTTAGGCGGCGCCGCCCGGTCCAGCCGGGCGAAGAGGTCGCGCTTGACCTCCAGCGTCTCCGGCCCGTTCTCCTGCACGAAATCGGCCCCGGCCGCCGCTTCCTCCAGCGTCGCGGAGGCCGAGATGCGGGCGGCGGCGCCGGCGGGGTCCTGGCAGAGCCCGTGGGCCTCCAGGTCCCGCAGCCCCTGGGCGCAGAGGCCGACCGCCGCCTGCGCCACGCCCTCCGCCGGGTCCCAGAGCCGGACATCCCATCCGGCTCTGGCGAAGATCATGGCCCAGGCGCGGCCGATCAGGCCGCTACCGATGATGGCGACAGTTTCGCTCACAGCCACAGCACCTTCCTGCGAAGTTCTTCATCCTCACGCAGCAGCCGGGACTCGCCCATCCACTGCACCGTGCCGCGCTCCAGCGCCACGGTGCGGTCGGAGATGGCCAGCGCCAGGTCGAGGTGATGGTCCACGATGATGATCGATACCTCCTGCCGCAGCTTGTCGAAGGTCTCGAAGAGTTCCTCGGTCACGGCGGGGGAGAGGCCCTCGAAAGGCTCGTCCAGCAGCAGCAGCCGGGTATCGCCGGAGAGGGCGCGCGCCACGGCCACCATCTGCTGCTCGCCGCCGGAGAGGCGGTCCGCCGCCACGTTCCAGCGTTCGCGCAGCCGGGGGAAGAATTCCAGCACGCGCTCCTCTTCCCAATGCGTGCCGGCGCCGGTCAGGCGCTTCAGGCGGCCGAGGCCCAGATTCTCGCCCACCGTCATGCCGGCGAAGAGCGCGCGGCCCTGCGGCACGAAGCCGACGCCACGACGCGCCACCTTGTCCGGCGCAAGGCCGGCGATCTCGTCCCCCGCCAGCCTGATGCTGCCGGAGGCCGGACGGGCCGTGCCGATCAGCGTCTTCAGCAGGGTGGATTTGCCGGCGCCGTTGCGGCCGAGCAGCGCCACCACCTCGTTCTGCCGCACGGTCAGCGTGATGTCGCTGAGGATGTGGGACTTGCCGTAGAAGGTGTTCACCTTCTCCAGCTCCAGCAGCGGCGCTTCCCGCGCCGCGCTGGGGCGCGGCTTCTCGGCCAGGGCATGGGAGCCGGAGCCGAGATAGACGGCCTGCACCCGCGCGTCGTCGCGCGCATCGGCCACGCTGCCATCCACCAGCACCTCGCCATCCGCCATGACCGTCACGCGGTCGGCCATGCGGAAGACGCGGTCGATGTCGTGCTCCACCAGCAGCACCGGGATATCGGCGGAGAGCGTTTTGATCAGGTCGCCCACCCGCTCGCGCTCGGCGGCGGCGAGGCCGGCGAGCGGCTCGTCCAGCAGCAGGATGCGCGGGCGTGTGGCCAGCGCCAGGCCCATGTCCAGCAGCCGCTGCCCGCCATAGGACAGGCTGCCGGCCTCGGCCTGCTCGACGCCGGCCATGCCGGTCCAGCGCAGCAGTTCGGTCGTGTCGGCATTCAGGTCATCGAAGCCGCGGGCATCGCGCAGGAGGCTGAAGCGCGCGGGATGCCGGGCCTGCACGGCCAGCCGGATATTCTCCTCCACCGAAAGGCCGGGGAAGAGATTGGTGATCTGGAAGGAGCGCCCCAGCCCGGCACGGGTGATGGCATGCGGCGCCATGCCGTCCACCCGCTGTCCGTCCAGCATCACATGGCCCTCATCCAGCGGGAACATGCCGGAGAGCAGGTTGAAGGCCGTGGTCTTGCCGGCGCCGTTGGGGCCGATCAGCGCATGCAGGCGCTTGTCCTCCACGGCGAAGGAGACGCCGCGCACCGCCCGCACGCTGCCGAAGGATTTCTTCATGTCCTCGGCGACCAGGACGGGGCCCCTGGCGCTGCCCTCACGGATGAAGCGGGCGGGGATGCGGCCGCTGGCCCCGGCCTTGCGGGCGGCCATGGCGGCGCCCTCGGCCGGCGGCTTGGGCCGCACCAGGCCCAGCACGCGCCGGCCGATGCCCACCAGTCCATCCGGCGAGAAGACGATGAAGCCGACGAAGAGCAACCCGAAGATCAGCAGCCAGTTGGCTGTGTACATCGAGAGGAATTCGCGGAAGAGGATGTAGAAGAGCGCGCCCAGCGCCGGGCCCATGAAGCTGCGCATGCCGCCGATGACGACCATGGCCAGCAGCTCGCCGGAGAAGGCGATATTGATCGGGTCGGCCGAGGCGAAGCGGTGGTTGAAGACGCTCAGCACGCCCGCCAGGCCGGTAATGGTGGCGGAGATGGTGAAGGCCAGCAGCTTGTAGCGGTTGCTGTCATAGCCCAGGAAGCCGGTGCGGCCCTCATTCTCCCGGATCGCCACCAGCACGGTGCCGACGGGGGAGCGGCGCAGGCGCCAGAGCGCCCAGAGCACCACCAGCGCCACCGCGCAGACCACCATGTAGTAGTTATTGGAGTTCTGCAGGGATTCCCAGCGCGTGACATTGCCCAGGCCATCCTCGCCGCCCGTCAGGCTTGTCCAGCGGAAGGCGATGGAGAAGAGCATGGCCGTGAAGGCCAGGGTCAGCAGCGAGAAATAGACCCCGCGCCGGCGCAGGATCAGCGCGCCCGCGACGGCGGAGAAGGCGGCGACGATGATCAGCGCGCCAATGGCGGGCAGCACCATGTCGCCGGGCAGGTAGTGGCGTTGCAGCAGCGCCGCGGCATAGGCACCGATGCCGAACCAGGCGCCATGGCCGAAGGAGACAAGGCCGGTCCAGCCCACCAGGATGTTCAGCCCCATCACCGCCACGGCGAAGACCACCACATCGGTGGCGGTGGTCATGGTCAGGCCCAGCGCGTCCAGCGCGAAGGGCAGCACCACCAGGGCCGCCAGCCCGATCAGCAGCGGGCGCAGTTCATGCGTCAGGGAGTCACGCGTCATTGCGGCGGGTGCCCTATTCGAAGCGCTGGATGCGTTCGCCGAACAGGCCGCGCGGACGCAGCAGCAGGACGAGCACCATCAGCAGATAGACGGCGGCCTCGGTGGCCGGGGGAAAGGCATAGGCGGCCAGGCCGCGCACCACGCCCACGATCAGCGCCGCCAGCACCACGCCCCAGAAGGAGCCGAGCCCGCCGATGACGACGACGACGAAGGCGAAGGTCAGGATCTCCGCCCCCATGGTGGGGGTGACGCCAGTGACGGGTGCCATCATGGTGCCGGCCAGCGCGGCGAGGCCCACGGCGATCATCACCACGGCCGTCATATAGGGCTTCAGCGAGATGCCGAGCGCGGCCACCATGTCCGGGTTCTGCACGCCGGCGCGCACCACGCGGCCGAAGGCCGTGCGCTTCAGCAGCAGCCAGAGCCCGCCGACGCAGAGCACGGCTACCAGCAGGATCAGCAGCCGGTATTTGGAATAGATGAAGTCGCCCACGAAGACCTGCCCGCGCAGCCAGAGCGGGATGGAGAAAGGCACCGGCGCGGCGCCGAAGGTCATCCGCAGCGTCTGTTCCGCCACCATCGCCAGGCCGAAGGTCAGCAGCAGGCTGAGGATGGGGTCACCGCGATAGAAGCGGCTGAGCAGGAAGCGCTCGATCACCAGGCCCAGCAGCGCCACCGCGACCGGCGAGGCGATCATCGCGCCACCGAAGCCGATGGTGGGGGAGAGTGCGACGGTGAGATAGGCGCCGATGGCGTAGAAGGCCCCATGCGCCAGATTGACCACGCCGCCCAGGCTGAAGATCAGCGACAGACCCAGCGCGATGAGCAGGTAATTGGCCCCGATGAGCAGGCCGTTCAGCACCTGCTCCAGGATGAAGACGAGTTCCAAGTCGGACACTCCCGAAATCGCGGGCGCCCGTCCCGGTCAGGACGGGCGCGGATGGCGGTTCAGCTCGGGAAGGTGCAGCTGTTCTCCTCAGGCGTGGAGGCGACCAGCTCCAGATCCTCTCCCGGGGCGGGGATGGGGGCGGACGAGCTGAAGATGTCGTACTGGTTCTTGGCCTGGCCGGGCGGCAGTGCGGTGATGGCGTACATCTCCATCATCAGCTGGTGGTCGCGTGCCCGGAAGTAGCCTTCGCGCGACTTCGAGATATCGAATTTCGCGCCCTTCTCCAGATGCTCGACCACCTTGGTGGGGTCAACGCTCTTCAATTCGTTCATGGCCTGACCGATGACCTTCACGGCCGTGTAGTCGCTCCAGCCCTGGTTCTCCGGCGGGCGGCCGAACTTACCGCGGAAGGCCTCGGTGAACTTCTTGGCGGAGGGCGCCTCCAGCATGTGGTGCCAGACCACCGGCCAGGTGCCGAGGAAGTTGCCGGGGCCGGCGCCCCAGGCCAGGGCGATGTCGAAGCCGAAGCCCGCCACCGGGAAGCGCAGGCCGAATTCACTGTACTGCTTGAGGAAGTTCGTCACCTGCGCGCCGGCCAGGTTGCCGATGACGATATCCGGCCGCGCCTGGCGGATCTTCAGCAGGAAGGGCGAGAAATCGGTCAGCTCGGTCGGCACCAGGTCCTCGCCGGCCACCGTCGCGCCATGCTCGCCCAGATACTTCTTGGCGACCTTCAGCAGGTCGTGGCCGAAGGCATAGTCGGCGGTCAGGGCGTAGTATTTCTTCCCCTTCACCAGCCCCTGGTCGAGGATGGCGCGGCCGGCGGTCTTCACCATCATCGAGTTCTGCGACTCGGTATGGAACATGTAGCGGCGGCAGTCGGAGCCGCGCAGCGCGTCGGAATTGGCGCCGGTATTGATGAACAGCACCTTCTCCCGCTGCACCACCTGGCCGATGGCGAGCGCCGAGGCAGAATTGATCTCACCGACGATGCAGGCGACCTTGTCGCGCTGCGTATAGCGCTCGGCCTTGGCCGAGGCGGTCTGCGGATTCACGCTGTCCTCGAACATGATCTCCACCTTGCGGCCGGCGATGCCGCCGGAGGCATTGATCTCCTCCATCGCCAGCTGCGCCGCCTGCACGGCGAATTCGCCCAAGGGGCCGAGGAAGCCGGTGCGCGGCGTCAGGTGGCCGATCCGCAGTACATCGGACTGGCCGTAGGAGATGGAGGGCGCGGCCAGCAGCGCGGCGCCGCCAGCGAGCAGCGCACGACGGGTCGTGTTCAGTTTCTTGATCATTCGGCGTTCCCTTTGGTCCCGTTGACAGGACTTTTTTTAGTGCGATCTGAGATCACAGATACCATCGCAAAGCCCGGCGCGCCTGTCTATAGTCATCGCAATATGAACCCCGCCGTTGCCGATCTCGCACCGCTGGAACGCCGCACGCTCGGCGACAGCATCTACGGCCATCTCTCAGGCCTGCTGACCTCAGGCCGCCTGGCGCCGGGTGAGCGACTTTCGCTGCGGGACAGCGCCGCCGCGCTCGGCGTCTCCGTGATGCCCGTGCGGGAGGCGGTCAGCCGGCTGGTGGCGGATGGCGCGCTGGAAGTGGCGCCGAACCGCGCTGTGCGTGTACCGGTGATGACGACGGAGGGCTTCCGTGAGCTGGCGGATACGCGCATGGCGATCGAAGGGCTGGCCGCCGCGCGCGCGGCGCGCTGCCGCACGCCGCGGCAGATGGCCGCGATCCGTCGGGCTGAGGCCGCCTTCCGCGCGCTGATCGATCAGGACAGTCCCGATCCCGGCCTTTCGGTAGCGCTGAACCGCGACCTGCATTTTTCCATCTACGACGCCTGCGGCCTGCCGACCCTTCGCAACGTGATCGTCGGCCTCTGGCTGAAGGCCGGGCCTGTGATCAACCTGGATCTGCGCGCCGGCCCCGACCGGTTGAAGCTGGGCCATGCCCGCCGCTGCCATGCGGAGGCGCTAGCGGCGATCATCGCCGGTGACGCGGCGGCGGCCGAGGCGGCGATCGCCGGGGATATCGATGAGGCGGCGCGGTTCATCATCGCCCGCGGCGTGCTGCCTGCCTCGGCGTGAGATCAAAAAATGGAGGAAACATAAAGATGGATCTGGATATTGCGGGACTTCGTGTCCTGGTCACCGCCGGCGCCGCGGGCATCGGCCGTGGCATTGTCGAGGCCTTCCATGCAGAGGGCGCGCGGGTCTTCACCTGCGACCTGGACGCCGCCGGACTGAAGACGTTGCCACCGGAAGTGGGCCACCGCGTGGCGGATGTGGCCGACCGCGCCCAGGTAGGTGCGCTGTTCGAGGATGCGGTCGCGCATCTCGGCGGTCTGGACGTGTTGGTGAACAATGCCGGCATCGCCGGCCCGACCGGCAAGGTGGAGGAGATCGCGCCCGAGGACTGGGACCGCTGCCTGGAGGTCTGCCTGACCAGCCAGTTCAACTGCGCCCGGCTGGCGGTGCCGCATCTGCGCGCCAGCGGCAATCCCTCGATCGTCAATCTTTCTTCTGCCGCCGGGAAATTCGGCTTCGCGCTGCGCAGCCCCTATTCCGCCGCCAAATGGGGCGTGATCGGCTTTACCAAGTCCCTGGCGATCGAGCTGGGCGACGCCGGCATCCGCGTCAACGCCATCCTGCCGGGGCTGGTGGCCGGCGACCGGCAGCGGCGGGTGCTGGAAGCCAAGGCGCAGCAGCGCGGCCTTTCCTTCGCCGAGGTGGAAAGTGCTGCCTTCTCCTATACCTCCATCAAGGATTACGTGACGCCGCAGCAACTGGCGGATCAGATCCTGTTCCTCTGCAGCCCGCGTGGCCGCACCATCTCCGGCCAGGCCATCTCCATCGATGGCGACATGCGGATGCTGGCCTGATCTGGCTGGGGTTCTTTCGGCTCCGGCCGGCTTTTCCTGGCCGGCGCGCGACGCGCGGTTGGCCTCCATGGCTTTGGCTGAAGCCGCACCGCCCGGCTGGATGCGACCATTTCCCGGCGGGGGCCCAGAACCGCCCGCGGGAGGAGGAGCGCCGGCGCTGAAGCGGGCGCTCCAGCCCTCAATCCGCCGGATGCCGCCTGCGCCGCCGCATCGCTACCAGGCCGGCCAGCCCCGCGCCGAAGAGCGCGAGGCTCATGGGCTCAGGCACCTCATACGGCCCGCTTGGGCGCCGGGCGATGGTCAGGTGCTCGACATCGTCAGGCCTGCCGTGGTTGTCGAAGAACGGCGAGTTCCAGCGGCCGTTCTCGAACATCTCATTCATCAGGAAGGCTGTCAGGGCATTGTCTGCCTTTGACTTGAACACCATGACGTAGTCGAACAGGCCGAATTCGGGGCTCCTGATCCTCCATGTGCCGTCAACGCCCGTGGAATTGTCGTTCGTCAGCATCATCTGGGTATTGGTCTCCCAGTCATCGAAGCCGAAGAAGGCGGTGGAATTGATGCGGGGGATATTCGCCTTCAGTTCCGTGGCGTTGGTGGAGGTCAGGGTCTGGCAGGCGCTGGCGGCGGTGATCACGCCGGGCTTGGCCGGACCGTCATAGACCAGAGCCGCTCCATTGACGACCCAGCTGGCCGGGCAGGATGTCAGGGCCAGGGCGGCCTGTGTTGATGATAATGGGGCTGTGCTGCTGATCAGAATTCCAGCGAGCAGAGCTGATGCTTTCCAATGCATCGGAATCGCTCCTGATACGGAATGGCAAGAACAGAAGAGCATGCATCATATCGACTTATCAACGAGTAGAATTGGCTTTGCGGCTGATTTTGTAAGGATTTTGTGGGAATTTCTGTATTGAGTGGAAGGTCCATGACAGATGGACTGTCGGATCAGGACAGTATCGATCCTCAAAGCCGCCTTGAGACAGCTTGGCTATTGTGATGGGCGGGATGCGGCATCCCATTCCAGTACGCGGCCGGGCATGCCCTTCCAGGCGGTGGCGTGGATGACGGCCGTCACATAGGCGTCCACCATGCCTCGGCGCGCATGGGCCGTGATCCGCAGGATCATGCGCCGCCCTGCGCCGGATTGTGCCGGGGCAGGGGTGCGGAAGCCGTCCTGCCGCAAAGGCGCCAGCCCCTGATCCTGCATGAACTGCGCCAGGATGGTCTGGGTCAGAGGCGGCGCCGAGAGGCGGGCGGGCCAGGGGTTGCCGGTATGCACGGTCATGCCGTCCCGCAACCGTTCCGCCAGCGCCATGCCTACGCCCGGGACGGAACCGATATCGCCGGCGGTGCGGAAGCGGGCGCGGTTCTGCGAATCATTCATGGAACCGACTTGGCGGATACGAAGCCCGGTATTCGGGTCGCGCCACTCCACCACCCTTGCCGCCAGCGCCGCCGCATCCTGCTCCGCCACGCCGGCGACACGGAACATGGCGGTCAGAAGAGGCTCCGGCGCCGCATTGATATCCAGGCGGCCATCCTCGTCCGTGGCCTGGACTGCAACCTGGCTACCGCCAAGTTCCAGGCGGAAGCTGGCCTGCGGCGGGCGCAGGCCAGGGTCGAGCGTCGCCATTCGATGCGCGGCGAACCAGACGCCGCTTTCGGCCGCGCTGCGGGCCTGTGCCAGATCGGCCTCGATCTGCGCCGCGCCCGCGCCATGGGCGGCCAGCCGCAAAGCGACCGTTCCCAGCACGCCGATCAGCAGCGCGATCCAGAGCGCGAAGACGAGCGCCGACCCTCTGCGACTAACGGAGAGGGGGCGTCGCATTGTGGCGGACCGCGCGCCTCTCCTCACGAGGCGCCATGTTGAGCATGCGCAGCCGCAGTTCCTCCGTCGAGCGGCGCAGTTCCTCGGTATTCTGCACGACGCGGGGCGTGAGCAGCACCAGCAACTCGGTCCGGCGCCGGTCACGGCTCCTGACACCCGTCAGCTCGCGCAGCACGGGGATATTGACGAGGAAGGGAATGCCCGAGCGCGTCTCGGAATCCGCTTCCCGGATCAGCCCGCCCAGGGCCACCGTCTCCCCCGAGGGGACCGATACCACGGTCCGCAGGCGGCGCTGCTGGATGGTGGGGCTGTCGATGCCACTTGTCGTTGTCTGCACGGCGTCGGAGACATCCTGGTCGACATCGAGCAGCACGCCGCCGACGGAATTCACCCGTGGGGTCACGTCCAGCGCCACGCCGGTATCGCGCATGGTCACGGAATTGACGATGCGGTCGTCGCCTTCGGTGCCGGTGGCCTGCTGCGTCACGATCGGCACGGAATCACCGACGCGCAGCCGCGCCGTCTGGTTGGACAGCACCATGACCTGTGGAGAGGAGATGACGCGCACATCCGTCAGGCTCGCCAGCGCCTGCAGCACCGTGCCCGCGTCGGCGCCGCCGGAATAGAGGATGTTGAAGCCGGGAAAGAGCGGTGCCGGCGTGCCGGCGGCATTGTTCGCGAGGTTGAAGCTGAAGCGGCCGGAGCGGAAGAACCAGGAAAGGCCGTATTCCAGTCCCTGGTTCAGCGTCACTTCTGCGATCACCGCGTCGATGGCGACCTGGCTGGGCGGGCGGTCCAGCACCAGCACGGCGCGCTCCACCAACCGCCAGTCGGACTGGCTGGCATAGACGATCAGCGCGTTCTGCGTCTCATCGGCCACGATGCGGATCGGCGCGACCGGCAGCCCGGCGGCGGCCCCACCACCACCGCCTTCCGGCGGAAAAGGCGAGGAGAGGCCGGGGATGGCCGGAGCCCCTGCCGGCATACCGCCGCTGCCAGCCCCACCTGCCGCGCCCGCGCCGCCGCCGCCCTGGGCAGCCTGGATCGTGGCGCTGCCTGTGCCGCCCACCGGCGCATCCATGATGGGCGAAATGGCACCCGCCGCCATCTGCACGCCGGGCTGCCCCGGCGCGAGCAGGGAGCCGCCTTCCGCGCCACGGCCGCCCCCCTGCAGCAATTGCCGCAAGGTCGTCGCCAGGTCCGTCGCGCGCACATACTGCACATGGTGGACGAAAAGCTGCGGCGTATTGCCCAGGCCGGCCGCGTCCAGGTTGCGGACCCAGCGGCGCACGCGTTCCAGCTGCTGCGGCTGGGATGCCATGATCAGCACCGCATTCATCCGCGCCACCGGCATGACGCGCAGCGCCTCCCGCCCATTGCTCTCGCCGCCGAAAAGGGCGGTCAGTTCCTGCGCCACCGTCGCGGCGGGCGCGGAATCGAGCGGCAGCAGCGCGATGGACTGGTTCCGGATCCAGCCGACATCGAAGCTCTGCGCGGTTTCCAGCAGCGTCGCCAGCTGCGGGCCGGTGCCTGCCAGCAGCAGGATGTTGCGCGCCTCATCCGCGGTGATGGAGCCGCCGCGCGGCGCCAGGGGTTGCAGCACCCGTTGCAGGTCGGCTGCGCGGGCATGGGTGAGGGGCAGCGCCACGATGCCGAAGCCAGGCCCGGCGCGGACACCCGACATGCCCAGGCTGACCGGTGGGCCGGATTGCAGGGCAGCTTCCAGCGGCACGACCCGGTAGCCCGTGGGGCCACGCAGCAGCGCGGCGCCATTCGCCTCCAGCGCCGCTTCCAGCAGGGAAAGCGCCGCGGCCTCCGGCACCGGGCGCTGCGTCTGCAAGGTGATGCTGCCTGTCACGCGCGGGTCGATGGTATAGTCCAGCCGCAGCAGGTCACCCAGCACCGCCTGCACGGCCTGCGCCAGCCCGGCATCCACGAAGTTCAGCGTGACTGTCCCGGTGCCGGAGGAGACGGCGCCTGAAGGCGCTGTCAGCTGCGCCGGGCCGCGCGGCTGCGTGCCGGAGTCGATCACCGTCGGCCGGGCGAAGGTCGGTCCCGCAGCCGTCGCGGCTGTCATGGTGGCGCCGGTCGCGGCGGACTGGTAGGCGGGCGGGCGCTGCCCTGCCTGCTGCAGGCGGCGCATGGCATCGTCGAAGGCGGTGCCACCCCGCAGTTCGGGTTCCTTGCAGGCCCCCAGTGCCAGGGTGGTCGCCAGTGTCAGGATCAGCTTCTTCACGGGCCACCGAGGGCGGCGGAATTCGCGCCGAGAATGGCATTCAGCGTGGTGAGCACCATGCCTGCAACAAGACCTCCGAGGATCAGGGTAATGCCGGGGACGAGCAGGACGAGGAGGCGCTCCGTCGCGCGCTCGGCCTCCTCCTCATGGATGACGGCGACCTCCTCCAGCATCTCGCGCAGGCGTCCGCCTTCCTCGCCGATGCCGATGAGGGTGATGGCCAGGCGCGGCAGCACCGCCTCCCGCGCCAGGGCGGCGGCGAAGCCGGCACCGGCGGAGAGGTGCTGGCCCGCGCGCTTCAGCCCGGCGGCCATGGCGGCATTGCCGGCGGCGGCGCCCGCGTGTTGCAGCGCCTCCGTCAGCGGCACGCCGGCGCTGAGCAGGACGCCCAGCAGCCGCGTGAAGCGGGCGGTGGCGGCGCGCCAGGCGAGGGGGCCGATCAGCGGCAGGCGCAGCAGCCGCGTGTCCCGCCAGTGCCGCCCCTCGCTGGAGGAGAGGGCGCGCAGCGCCAGCAGCCCGAGGCCGAGCAGGATGGCAAAGCCGAGGGCGCCCCATTCCCGCAGCCAGGCCGAGGCGTCCAGCATGAAGCGCGTGGAGGCCGGCAACTGCCCGCCCGCCGCCGAGAACAGCGGCTCCAGCGCCGGCAGCACCACCGTGACCAGCACCGCCATCACCGCCAGGGAGAGCGCCAGCACCACCGCCGGATAGACCAGGCTGGCGCGGATGCGCTCGGCGATGCGTTCCAGCCGCAGGGTCTCGGTCGCCAGCCGGTCGAGCACCGCCGGCAGCTTGCCGGTGCCCTCGGCGGTGGCGACGGCGGCGCCGTACCAGCCCGGAAAGGCCTGCGGCCGCGCCGCCACGGCCACCGAGAGCGGGGTGCCCGTGCGGATGGTGTCATGCAGCCCCTGCAGGATGCGCCGGGGCGCCGTGGCGGCTTCCGACCCCGCCAGGGCCTCCAGCGCCAGATCGAGCTGCAGGCCCGCCGAGAGCAGCAGGCTGAGCCCGCGTGTCAGCCGCGCCAGCTCCCGCGGGCGCAGCCGCAGGTCGCCGGCCATGCGGAAGCCGGCGATGGCGGAACCCTCGCCGGCCGGGCGCACCTCCATGGGCAGGTGGCCGCTCTCCTGCAGGCGCCGGGCGGCGGCACGCTGGTCCTCGGCCTCCACCCGGCCGCGCAGGGTGCGGCCGTCCGGGGCGATGGCGACATAGTCGAAGGAGTGCAGGGCAGCCATCCGTCAGGCACCACCCACCACGCGCATGACCTCCTCGACCGAGGTGATGCCGGCCAGGGCCTTGCGAAGCCCGGCTTCCTGCAGGCTCGGCATGCCCTCGGCCGCCGCCGCCTCGGCCAGGGTGCCGGCATCGGCCCGGCGCAGCACCAGCCCGCGCAGGGCGGGGCTGAGATTCATGACCTGCATGACCGTGGTGCGGCCCCGGTATCCCGTCCCGCCGCAGCTGCCGCAGCCCTGGGGGCGGTAGAGCAGGATGGGGCGCGGCCCCGGGGACAGCCGGGCGAGGCCGAGGCTCTCCACCAGCGGAAGCGGTGCCTCGAAGCCCTCCCGGCAATGCGGGCAGAGGGTGCGGACCAGCCGCTGCGCCAGCACGCCGCGCAGCACGGAGGCGATCAGGTAATCCGGCACCCCCAGGTCCATCAGCCGCGTCACCGCCGAGGGGCCGTCATTGGTATGCAGCGTCGCCAGCACCAGGTGGCCGGTCAGCGCCGCCTGCACCGCCACTTCCGCCGTCTCGGGGTCGCGGATCTCGCCCACCAGCATCACATCGGGGTCGTGGCGCAGCATGGCGCGCAGCGCATGAGGGAAGGTCAGGCCGATCTGCGGCCGCACCTGCACCTGGCTGACGCCATCGAGCCGGTACTCCACCGGGTCCTCGATGGTGCAGACCTTCATCCGGCCGCGATCGAGCGAGCCCAGCGCGGCATAGAGCGTGGTGGTCTTGCCGCTGCCGGTGGGACCGGTGACCAGCACCATGCGGCTGGTCTGCGCCAGCAGTTCGCGCAGCGCCCCGATTTCCTCCGGCGCGAAGCCCAGCGCCTCGAAATCCAGCGCGACGGCGCCGCGGTCGAGGATGCGCAGCACCACGCCCTCGCCATCCAGGGCCGGGATGACGGAGACGCGCAGATCGACATCCCGCCCGCGCACGGCCAGCCGCATCCGCCCGTCCTGCGGCAGCCGGCGCTCCGCCACGTCGAGCCGCGCCATGATCTTGATGCGGGAGATGACGCCCGTGCCCAGCGCCGGCGCCACGATGCCGGTCTCCCGCAGCACGCCATCCACCCGGAAGCGGGTGCGCAGCCCGCTCTCGGTGGGCTCCAGATGGATGTCGGAGGCGCCGCTCTCCACGGCACCCAGGATCATCGCGTTCACATGCCTGACGACCGGCGCCTCGCTGGCCTGGTCGCGCAGGCGCGCGGTGTCCTCGGGCGTGCCGGCGGTGGCGTCCAGCGCTACGGCGGGCGCGGGCGCCGCGGCCTCCTCCAGCCGTGCCAGCGCCGCCTCGATGGAGGCCGGGGTGGCGACCGCGACGGCGATGGTCAGGCCCGTGGCCAGGGCCGCCGCCTGCACAACGAAGGGGTCCAGGGGGTCAGCCAGGGCCAGCAGCAGCTCCTCGCCCTGCAACCGGGCCGGGAAGGCGTGGCTGCGGCGCAGGAAGCGCAGCGGCAGGCGGTCCAGCAGCGGCGCCTCCAGCGGCAATTCATCGCGCGATAGAAGGGGCAGGTCCAGCGCCTCGGCCGCCGTGGCCGCGAGGGCTTCCTCGCCGACCAGCCCGAGGGCAAGCAGGGCGGGGATGAGGGATTCATCGGCCGAGCGCCGCGCTTCCTCGGCCCGTGCCAGGGCGGGTGGGGTGAGGAGGTTGCGCTCCAGCAGCCGCTGCGTCAGGCGCTGTTCCGCCTGTGAAATCCCGGTGGTCAGAGCGGCATCCACGATGGCGCACCTCCGGCCAGGATCCAGCTGACCCAGGCGGCAGCGGACAGCGCGGGCACGAAGGGGATTTCGGCGTCCTGAGCCAGACGCCGGTCCCGCAACCAGACCAGCAGCAGGGCCAGCGCGGCCGCGGCCGTGACCAGGGGGGCGAGCCCGCCCGGCCCCACCCAGGCCCCGGCCGCGCCCAGCATCCAGGCATCGCCGCGCCCGAGTCCGTCATGGCCGCGCAGCCGCCGGAAGACGCTTTCGATCAGCCGGAAGGCCAGGTAGCCCAGCGCCGCGCCGGCGGTGGCGGCCAGCAGCCGCTCCGGGCCCAGCAGGGCGGCGCTGGCGAGGCCCGCCAGCACGAGGGGCAGGACCAGCGCGGCATGGACCAGGCCGGAGCGCAGGTCGATCCAGCCGAGGGCCAGCAGCAGCGCGCCGAAGACGGCAGCGGCCGGCCAGGCGGCCGGCGGCAGCAGCGCCGCCAGGGGGGCGAGGAGCATCGCGCAGAGCAGGGGGATGGCCCGGCGCCCGGCATTCTGGCGGGAAATGCTCAACATGAAGCCATCACCCCTGCCTGGGTGGCGCCGCAGGAAAAGACAGGAACATGATGCCCGGCCATATGCATGGAGCAGTGCCTGACCATTGAATCGCCCCGCAAGAGTGGGGGGCCGCCTCACCGAAGGCAAAGTAAATCGGAGCGGCCGGGGGAAGGCTTCCACGCGCCGCAAATCCTGGGCTGCGGCGAAAAAAGCTGAGATCATGGCTGTATTGTCCAGATAGTAAGCGACCGTCCGGCGGAGATCCGGGCGGCCGCCTCAGGCGCCGTTAAAGTATGAAGTCGGTGAGGCCGAGCGCAGTCCCGGCCGCGACCTGAATGCTCATCTCCGCCGGCCCGCCATCGCCGGCATCGATCTGGACAATGCCTGTATTGGCCACATAACGAACCGAACCCTGGCCATTGCCGGCGAAGCCCTGGGTTCCCATGAAGCGGAAGGCGCCGTCGGTTCCGTCCAGGACCGGATTGAAGCCATCCAGCGTGGCATCGATCGCCGAGAGGTCGATCTTGTCCGTCCCGATAATGAAGTCAGCGATGGTGTCGCGCCCCGCCACGAAGGCGGTATAGGTGAAGAAATCCGCGCCATCGCCGCCGGTCAGCGTATCGGCGCCCTGGCCGCCGATGATGATGTCGCTTCCGGCATCACCGAAGATGACGTCATTGCCATTGTCGCCGCCCAGCACGTCATTGCCGGCGCCGCCTTCCAGCCGGTCGGCGCCGCCGCCGCCATGGATCTCGTCGTTGCCGCCCAGGCCGAGCAGCGTGTTGGCCCCGGCATTTCCGATCATGACATTGGCGGAGGCATTGCCCGTGCCATTCAGCGCGGCGCTGCCGACCAGTGTCAGGTTCTCCACCGTATTGGCCAGGGCGAAGGTGGTGCCGGCCACGGTGACCGAGACCCGGATGGTATCGGTGCCCTCGCCCAGCGCCTCCACGACCGTGTCACCGATATTGTCCACGACATAGAGGTCGTCGCCGGTGCCGCCCACCATCCGGTCGGCGCCGGCGCCGCCATTCAGCGTATCGTTGCCCGCGTCGCCCGTCAGCGTATCGTTGCCGGCGCCGCCGTTCAGCACGTTATCGCCGGCATTGCCGGTGATGCTGTTGGCGAGGGCATTGCCCGTTCCATTCAGGTTCAGGTCGCCCTGGAGTTGCAGATTCTCCACATTGGCAGACAGCGTGTAGGTGACGGTGCTGCGGACCGTATCCGTGCCCTCGTCAGGGAACTCGCTGACGATATCGGCCGCGCGGTCGACGATATAGATGTCATTGCCGAGTCCGCCCGACATGGTATCGGCGCCCAGCCCGCCGTCGAGGGTGTCGTTGCCGGCCTCGCCGAACATCCTGTCGTTGCCGTCCTCACCATTCAGGATATCCACCCCGGCACCACCGAAGAGGGTATCGACGGCCAGGCCGCCATTCAGCGTGTCGTTGCCGCCACCGCCGAGCAGCGTATCCTGGCCGCTGCCGCCATTCAGGAAATCATCGCCCGCACCGCCATCCAGAGTGTCGGCGCCGGCGCCACCATCAATGATGTCGTCGCCGCCAAGGCCAGACAGGATATCATTGCCGCCGAGGCCGATGATCTTGTCGTTTCCCGCGGTGCCACGCAGGTTGTCGGCGCCGGCGGTGCCGACGATCGTCTGGGGGGTCCCCGGCGTCGGGTTGGTATTGTTCCGTAGCGCCGCCGCCGTGACCGGGCCATCGGCGAAGTCGAAGAACTCGACGCCCCTGACCAGATCCGTGCCATCCTCGCCACCACCGAGATGGGCGATGGTGAAGACGGTGGTCTGCGCATTGTAGGTCACGTTGTAGGCCGCGCGGGTGCCGCTGAACTGCACCCTGTCAGCCGTGCCTTCGCCACCATCGATCGTGTCGTTGCCACCGCCGCCGCTGATGGTGTCGGTTCCGCCGCCGCCGTTCAGCGTGTCGTTGCCATCGCCCCCGTCCAGCGCGTCGTCGCCATTGCCGCCATCGATCGTGTCGTTGCCCCCCCGGCCGGACAGGCTGTTGCTGGCGGCATCGCCGGTGATGGTGTCATTGACCTCGCCGCCGATGACATTCTCAATGCCGGTGAAGGTATCCTCAATGGCCAGGGTCGCGGTGGTCAGGCCGTTGGCTGGGTTGCGGTTGCTGCGGGTATTGCCCTCCAGCAGGTTGATGCTGAAGCTGGCGAACTCGCCCTGATAGGACACGGTATCGGTGTCCTCGCCGCCTGCCATGATATCGACCCCGAAGCCGCCCATCAGCACGTCGTCGCCGGCACCGCCGTCCAGCGTGTCATTCTCGCTGCCGCCGATCAGCGTGTCGCTGCCGTCCTCACCGAAAAGGGCGTCGTTGCCGCTGCCGCCGATGACGAAGTCGTTCCCGAGCCCGCCATGCACCTCGTCGTCATTCTCGCGGCCATCCAGGGCATCCGCCCCCGCCGTGCCGACGAGAAGGTCGCGTGGCGCGCCGTCGCGCGGGCCGATGATCTGCTCGCCGGGGATGCGCGTATCGAGCACGCGGGCGACGATCGCGCCATCGGTATCCAGGCCATCGGTGCTCTGGCCGGCGCCGGCGATCACCAGCCGCCCGTCGCCGAGGCCGGCGGCGGAGAAGCCGGCGCCGGAGAGTGCCGAGCCGTCCTCCATGAAGACGTTGAAGTCACCGCCGATCGGCTGACCATCATGGCCATAGACTTGGCCGCGCACGGTGCTGGTGCCCGCGCCGGCCGGGACCTCGTAGTAGATGACGAAGCCGGTGCCGAGGTCGTCCTCCGCCGTCGGGCTGACATGGAAGACGCCGGTCGCATTGGCCGGCAGCGTGAGCTGCGCGATGCTGGCCGTGGCGGTCCAGCCGTTCTCGCCGCCGGGCGTCATGACATGGGCCTGGACGCGCCCGTCCTCGCCCTGATAGGCGACCAGGAAGCCCGTGGTCAGCCCGGCCACCTGCACCTTCGTCCCGGCCTTGATCGGGTTGGCCAGATCCACCGTCACCATGTCCTCGAAGGTGGTCACGTTGCCTGTGGTGACGGGGTTCAGAACGGCCGCCTTGACCTGATTGCCGCTGACATAGCTGATGATGAGTTCGCCATCATGCAGCGAGGTCACGGCCGCGTCCCGCCCGTCCTCGGCGATGACGAAATGGCCGGTGTCGTCATCATTGACGGGGCGGGAGACGGGGGCCTGCTCAAGCCCGTTGGCATCCACGGGGATGACGAAGCGGTCCAGCAGGATCTGCCCGGACGCACCGCTTCCGGATACCGCAGTATAGACGACGTTGAAGCCGAACTCGACCGTGTCGTTGGCGGCATCCACGATCTCGTAGCCCACCACCGCGGCATCGCGCTGCAACAGGCCGGGCGTCAGCTCCACCTGGAACTCGGCCCCGGAATTGCTCAGGCCGCCGACGGCGGCGGTATGCCGTCCTTTGATGACGGCTGTACCGTCGGCATCTGTCTGCTGCCAGACGGCGACGACCCCGAGATCGCCAGCCATGCTGGCCGCCACGCCGGAGATCTGCTTCTCCACGACGTCCTGCGGGTCGATATCCAGCTTGAAGATCTGCTGCGCGTCGCCGAATTCAGGGTCATGCCGCCCAAGCGGATTATAGGCCTTCAGGTAGACGTTGTTCCCGCTCTGCCAGACGAAACCGAAGCTTTCCTCCATGGCCACGGCGATGGGCGAGGTCTGCGCGCCCACCGTGGGATCGCCCAGGCCAGGCCCGACATTGACCGTGAAGCCCCCGGTTGAATCGAGGCCCCAGGGTTGCGGAGTGCCCTCGGGTACCGAAGGGGTCGGGAGGGGAAGGGCCTGATAGAACAGGTCCATGGAGACCCGGACGGTGTTCTGGAGGCTCAGCGCATCGCCCGCGGGGGCGGTGCCGATGGTGGCGCCGAAAGCCAGCTGCTCGACGGCGTTGATCCTGTCCTCGCCATCGGGGCCGGGATCGCGGCCGCCATTCGTCAGGCGCATGTCCCTGACGGTATAGCTGCCATCGCCATTGAGGGTGACGGAGTAGCGTTCCCGGGAGGTGCGATAGGCTGCGACATCCGCCCCATCGCCGCCATCCAACAGGTCGTTGTCGCCGCCGCCATAGAGGATGTCATTGCCCATGCCGGCATGGACAGTGTCCGTGTCGCTTCTGCCGTTGCGCGTGTCACCGCGGTCCGCGACGACCGTGTCATCGCCGATCGTGCCGACGATCAGGTCAGGGCGTTCATCCACCCTCCCGTCCGGCCTGACGCGGTCGCCGACGATCTTCTGGCCAGGCGTTCGCGTATCGACCATCTGCGCGACAAGGTCGCCGAACTCATTCTGCGTGACGACCACGGCGCGGTCGCTGACCAGCGTGGCGAGGCTGTGCTGCCCGTTGCCGCCGGCGGCGTCCAGTACCGATTCATAGGCCGGGGTGGCCGGCGGGACGCCATTGCCGTCGAAGCTCTGCATGAGGATGCGGCCGTCGGTGGTGCCGAAGGACACCACGCCACCCTCATTGGCCTCACCGAGGCCGGTGACATTGAACTGGCCATTGTAGCTGCCTTCAGGCAGGTCCACGATGGTGCGGATGACGCCGGGCACCCATGTGGCCGCGCCATCGGCGAGGACGTAGGTCTGGCCTTTGATGACGAGGTCCGTCGGCGCGGCTGCACCATCCTTCACCGCCACCCAGAAAACGCCGAAATTGCCGGCGCCCAGCGACACCAGATGCGGCGCATGGCCGGGGACGATCTGATGCCCGGCAAGGGCTGCGTCCAGTTGCAGGGCAGGCGGGGGCATGGGCTGGCCATCGGTCGCGCTGCGGACCTGGCCGTGCAGCCTCTGGCCATCCGCGCTGGTCCAGATGATCGCCATCTCGCCGTCATGGAGCATCACAGCGGAAGGATTGATGCCCTGCCCAATGGTGGTGGTACCGTTATCATTGGTGGTGCCCGCCTCGGCATCCGCGCCGGCCGCGGCGACGGCCGTGGGCTCCCCCAGGGCGTTCGGCACCAGTTCGAAGCGCTGCATCCGGATCGTGGGAGGCAGGCCGTCCGCCTCCTCGACCCAGACGGCCGTGAAGCCGATCGCCGTGAGGTCACGGTCCGGGTCCGCGGGATCGGGGCCGAGGATCTTCTCATGGGGCGTCAGGGTGACGCTGTGCTGCCGGAAATTCGGCAGGCTGCCTGCCGGAATTGAAAGCGCGAATTCGCCACCCACCAGCCCAACCGGGCCAGTGACGCGCGCCTTCAGCAGAATGGGTTCGCCCGCGGCTGCCTGTTCCTGCCAGACCGCTGCAAAGCCATCGCCCCAGCCGGTGATGGAGGGACCGCTTAGAATATTCCCTCGCCCGTCATCCATGGTGACAGGGCCAGGAAGAATTTCGTCGAGAGGGCCAAGGACATGGTCGAAGGCCTGGAAGCGGATGCTCTGCACCGCTGGCTGCCCCGCCACCGGCACGGTGGTGGAGCGATAGGCGATCCCGAAATTCTCGCCCGAGTTATCGGCGACCGCCGGGGCACTTTCCAGAATGTCAGCGGTATTGGCGTGAATCTTGAAGCCGTTCGTTACCTCGTAAGGCATACGGCCCCATGCGCTTGGTGTCGCCATGACTCAGATCTCCCCCTCGACGGTAATGCGTGGATGGTTGCGGGTCCTGAAGTTCAGTTTTTCGTGATCAGCCTCTTGTGACGGAACCATGGTTCCGGCTCCTCCCGGGTCTAAACACATGAAAGAAACAACTGTGCTGCCTGGGCAGCGCGAATACTTACTAATAGAAACGCCGAATACATATCGGTCAATCAACAGTTTAACCTGATTTTACGGCTTGGATTCCTGTAAGCCTTCGTGCAGGTTTACCAAACCAAAGAAAACGTTCAAACGTTTTTGAATACAAACGATCATGAAAAAAGATCAATGAATTCAACGGTGTGATTGAACGCGCCTGCGTTGTTTTCTGATCAGAAAGTAAAGTTATTATTCCGGGATATGGATTGGTTATTCACCAGTAGAGCCGGAGGGAAAGATGAGCGAGACGGTGTCAAATCCTGGTGGCTTGCGTCCCAAAGCAGGTGGACTAGGCGCGCTGCTCTCCCTGGGCATGCTGGCGAGTTTCGCCATGTCTGGACCTGTGGAAGCGCAGGGGTTGTCCTGTGCCCGCGAACTGACCGCCGATGTGGTCGCGCTGGATCAGGCGGTGCAGTTCAACCGCTATGGCTCGCATCATCCCGGCTACATGATCTATGCCCTGCGGGACGACGTGGTCGGCATGAATGGCGGTGCCGCGCTTTCCGCCGGTCAGGTCAGGCTAAGGGACGACAAGCGCCCGCGGCCGCTCGTGCTGCGGATGAATGCCGGCGACTGCCTGACGGTCAATTTCGAGAACCTGCTGAACAGCAGGCCCATTTCGGTTCCCGGAATCTCGGTTGACCAGCCGGCCACGCGTGCCGCAGGCCTGCATGTCGCCGGGCTGAATTATGTCGGCTCGATCGCGGATGACGGCGCCGCCGTCGGCGCCAATGCCGCCAGCACCGTCCCTTCCGGCGGCAAGACGACCTATCGGCTGCATGCCCCGCGTGAGGGTATCTTCGGCATGTACAATCCGGCCTCGCAGTCCGGGGGCGAGAGCAATATCGGCTCCCTGGCCTTCGGCATGTTCGGTGCCGTCGCGGTGCAGCCGAAGGGCGCGGAATGGTATCGCAGCCAGGTCAGCCGGGCCGATCTGGACCTCGCGACGGAAGGCACCCTGCCCACCGGTCATCCCAGGATCAACTACGGCGCGGTCTATCCGTCGGGGCATCCGCGGGCGGGGCGGCCGATCCTGGCGATTCTGCAGGGCAACCGGATCATGCATGGCGATACCCGCGCCATCATCACCGGCCCTTATTTGAGCGCCCCTGTTAACGATCCCAATCGCGGCCGCTTCGCCGAGGGCAGCTTCGTGCCGAACCCGGTGCTGGAGCCGAACCGCAATACGGAGCAGGGGCCGGAGGCCGGTACGCGCGACCGGCGGGACCCCTATCGTGAATTCGTCCTCGCCTTCCATGACGAGGTGAAGTCGATCCAGGCCTTTCCTCAGTTCGAGGAAGCGGCGCTCGGCCACACATTGCACAGCGTGCGCGATGGCTTCGGCATCAATTACGGCATCACGGGCGCGGGCTCGCAGATCCTGGCCAATCGCTTCGGCCTGGGCCCCACCGCGCAATGCGCGGAGTGCAAATACGAGGAATTCTTCCTGACCGCCTGGGCCGGCGGCGATCCGGCGCTGGTGGTGGATGTGCCCGCCAATGCGCAGCTTGGCTCCGACAACCAGAGCCGCGCGCCGGATGCGCCCATCTCGACCCGGGCACTCTACCCGGACGACCCCTCGAATACCTTTGGCAGCTACCTGGGTGACCGGGTGATGCTGCGTAACCTGTCTTTCGGCAAGGAAGCGCATATCTTCCACCTGCACGCGCATCAGTGGCTCTACAATCCGGAACAGGAAGGCTCTGCCTATCTGGACAGCCAGCTGATCGCGCCAGGTTCCGGCTATACCTATGAGATCGCCTTCAATGGTTCGGGCAACCGCAACCAGACGGTGGGCGACAGCATCTTTCACTGTCACCTCTATCCGCATTTCGCGCAGGGGATGTGGGGCCTGTGGCGGGTGCACGACGTCTTCGAGCAGGGCACGAAGCTCGACGCCTCCGGGCGGGTGGATCAGAACTTCAGCCAGGCCGAGGGCAACCGCGCGCTCCCGGATGGCGAGATCAAGGCCGGCACGGCCATTCCCGCCATCGTGCCGATGCCGACCATGGCCCTGGCGCCGCTGCCGGCGCCCGTGCATGTCGATGCCGCGACCGGCAAGGTGGAGATGGCGGCCGGCAGCACGGCGGCAGATAATCCCGGCTTCCCCTTCTTCATCCCGGGTCAGGCCGGGCACCGTCCGCCGCGGCCGCCATTGGATACGATCTTCAACGGCGGCCTGCGCCGCCATGTCGTGACGGGGGGCGAGGGGGTGGCGCAGCTGACCCGCCATGACCTGGATAAGGTCAGCGATCAGCTGGAGATCCGCTGGCTGGCCGAGGATGGCGTGCCGTCCGAGTTGGCCGCCATGGCCTATCATTCGCTTCGCACCCATACGAGCGTGACGCCGGAAGGCAAGACGCGCAGCTTCATCACGAATGGCCGGCCGCCAGTGCGCGGTGCGCCTTTCGCTGACCCCTGCGTGCTGGATGACGGCCAGGCCGTGCCGGGGGCCGATACGCCGCGCGTCTACAAGGGCGCCGCCTTCCAGATGCGCCTGAAGTTGAACCGCGCGGGCTGGCATTATCCGCAGGGACGCCTGCTTGCCCTCTGGAATGACGTGCAGGCCACGATCGGCGGCACGCGCGCGCCGGAGCCACTGGTGATGCGCGCGAACTCGGGTGAATGCATCGAGTATCACCATGCGAACCTGATCGAATCCGTCAGCTCGCTGGACGACTACCAGGTGCGGACGCCCACCGATATTGTCGGCCAGCATATTCACCTCGTGAAGTTCGACGTCACCAGCGCCGACGGCTCCTCCAATGGCTGGAACTACGAGGACGGCACCATGGGGCCGACCGAGGTGCGGGAGCGCGTGCATGCCATCCGCAAGCGCTATGCCTGCGCCGAGGCGGCCGAAGGCGGCAACTGCCCGGTGGCGCGTGCGCATCCCTTTTTCGGGGAAGGGCCCAATGGCGCTTGGGTCGGCGCGCAGGCGACGGTCCAGCGCTGGTACGCCGACCCCGTCACCACGCAGTCCGGCAAGGACAATACCCTCCGCACCGTCTTCACCCATGACCATTTCGGGCCATCGACGCATCAGCAGAACGGCCTCTATGGGGCGCTGGTGATCGCGCCGAAGGGCACGACCTGGGCGCATCCCGAGACCGGCAGGGCCATCAACAACGCTGCCCGGGGCGATGGCGGCCCCACCAGCTGGATGGCGAGTGTGATCACGCCCAATCCCGCGGAATCCTACCGGGAATTCGTGATGCAGGTCGCTGATTTCGCCAGCGCCTATCAGGCCGGCGGTGGCATGGATACGGGCGGGGCGATGATCCCGGACCCGTCGCGCGTCATCAACCCGCCGTATCGCAAGCGCATCGGCCTTCCGTACCTGCAGGAACTGCCGAATACCTGCCCCGGTGGCGGCGCGCCGCCCTGCCCGGAGGCTGTCTCGGCCGCGGATACCGGCACCTTCGTCGTGAACTACCGCAATGAACCGCTGGCACTCCGCCTCTACGATCCGAACGCGCCGCGGGCGGATGGCAGCGGCAAGGGCGCGCAGGCCACTGGCAAAGCGGGCGACCCGGCTTATGCCTTCCGCTCCGACGTGACCCGCGCGATGCCGGAGTTCAACGCGCAGCCCACCGATCTTCCCGATCTCACCAAGGGCCTGCAGGCGGGCGATCCCTGGACACCGATGCTGCGGACCTACCGGCGTGACCGCGTGCAGGTCCGCATGATGGTCGGCGCGCATGAGGAGCCGCATCCCGTCCATATGAGCGGCATGCGCTGGCTGATGAACAACACCGACCCGAACTCGGGCTGGCGGTCGTCGCATATGCAGGCGATCTCCGAGCATTTCGAGTTCGAGGTGCCGGTCGTGGCGCCGGAGGGCGATATCGGCCCGCATACGGATCATCTCTACTCCGTCTCCGCCAGCGCCGAAGGCTATTGGCACGGCGTCTGGGGCCTGCTGCGCGCCTATGAATATGCGCGCAACGACCTGAAGGCCCTGCCCAACAACACCCCGCCCACCAATCCCCGCAATCAGCAGCTCAGCGACGGGCAGGTGGTGCAGCTGGGTGTGACGGGGAATGTGAAGAACCTGCCGAACTTCAACGGCGTCTGCCCGGTGGGCGCGCCCATGCGGCGCTACGCCGTCTCGGCGGTCGCGGCCAGCCAGGCCATCGGCGCGCAGGGCATCGTCTACAACAAGGAAACCGGCAACTACGCTGCCCAGCGCGGCCCGATCACAGACCCAAGCGGCGCCATGTATGTGCTGGACAGCGACCTGACCGCCGGCAAGCTGAAGGCCGGCGTGCCGGTGGAGCCGTTGATGCTGCGGGCCGCGGCCGGCGACTGCATCGAGGTCACACTGACCAACCGCCTGCCGGCCAACTGGGCCGACCAGGTGGTGGCCCCGGCCAACCAGGGCTTCTACATGCTGCCGATGGTGGTGCAGCGCTTCAATGCCAACCAGCTGAAGCCCTCGATGGAGGTCGGGCTCAACCCGCAGCTGCTCGCCACGGATGTCACGCGCAACGACGGGCTGAATGTCGGCCTCAATCGCGTGCCGCCGAATGCGGTGCGCCCGGTGAAGCAGACTGTGCCGCCCGGGCAGAGCACGACCTATCGCTGGTATGCCGGCCTGCTGACGCTCACCTCCGCCAATGACCTGGTGGCGACGCCGGTGGAATTCGGTGCCCTCAACCTGATGCCGTCCGACAAGCTGCGGCACAGCAGCAAGGGGCTGATCGCCGGCATGGTGGTGCTGCCGCAGGGCGCGACCTGGGTCACCGATACGGCGACCCGCATGGCGGCGACCGTGACCCTGCCGGGCGGCCGCCAGTTCCGCGACTTCACCCTGATGTTCCAGGACGACCTGAACCTGCGGGCCAGCGGCAAGCCGGTCTGCCCCGTGGGCGCCGGTGAGGCCGCGACGCCGGAGGAGGAAGGCGGGACCCCGCGCAGCATCACCGAGACCGGCTGCAAGGGCATCCAGGATTCCATCGATGCCGGCAACATGGCGGTGAACTACCGGGCGGAGCCCTTCTGGTTCCGCCTTGGCCATCCCCCCGGCGAGAACCCGGAGATCACCCGCCGCCTGAACTTCGCGAATGTGCTCTCCAACACCCAGGTGGGGCGTGACCCGCAGACGCCGGTCTTCACCACCAAGGCCGGCCAGGAGATCCGCTTCCGGCTGCTCCAGGCCGGCGGGCATGGACGCTCCGGCGTGTTCAACCTGCATGGGCATAACTGGTCGATCCTGCCTTACACCTCCGGCACCGTGCCGTCGCAGCGGATTGAGGGACGGCGCGCCGATGCCGCCTACCGGCCTTCGCCGGCGACCGGCACGCGCGACGCCATCGGCCCTGGCATGCACTACAACATCGTGGTCGAGCAGGCCGGCGGCCCTGCCAAGGTCGTCGGGGACTACCTCTTCCGCAACCAGATGCCGGACGCCTTCGACAGCGGGGTCTGGGGCATCCTGCGGGTGACGCCATGACCGTGACGGGCATCGGGCGGGGGATGCCGGCAGCGATGCCGGTGCCTTCCCGCCGCCCGCCGCGCGGCCGGGCCGGGCTTCTCTCCGCCTCGCTGCTCGCCCTCGCGGCCAGTTGGCAGGGCGCGCGGGCGGAAGCACCGGCCTTCACCGGCCGGCATGCCGCCGCCGGCGTGGAAGCGCTGCTGGAAATCCGGCCCCGGTCCGCCGGGGCGCTCCTCGCCGGCCAGACCGCCGGAATCCGGCTGCGCTTCAACGGGGAGGATGGCGCGCCGGTGCGCGGGCTGAAGCCCGCCGCCTGGGCCGAGCGCGGTGGCGGGCAGGCCATGTCCTGCCGGGACCGCGTCCGCAGCCTGTTGGAGAACCGCCTCGGCCGTAAGGCGGAGGTCGATCTCAATGCCTGGCATGTCGCCTATGTCGGGGACAATGGCGCGGTGCAGGTGCTGGACCCCGTGGGCGGCACTTCGCGCACCCGCCTGCTGGCCGCCCTCAACCTCGCGGGCCATCCGGGCGGCTGGGCCGAGGATCCCGCCCGCCACGCGCTCTTCATCTCCGTCTCCGACAAGGGCGAGGTGGTGGAGATCGATACGGCGCGCTGGGCCGAGCGCCGCCGGCTGCAGGTCGGTGGCCGCCCCGCGCGGATCGTGCTCGATGCCGGTGGAAACCTCTGGGTCGGCCAGGATGGCACGGAGGGCGCGACCCAGGAGATCACCCTGGTCGGGCGCGCGACGGGCGAGGTCCAGGCGCGGCTGCCGGCCGGGCCGGGGCCGCATGCGCTGGCGCCGGTCGGCGCCGGCAAGGTCGTCGCCGCGACGTCACGGGGGGCGGTGGCCCTGACGGCGGATGAAGCGTGGCCGCTGCCCGCCCTGGGCGGCGGCTTCACGGATGTCGCGTATTCCGCGCTGGCCGATGTGGCGCTGCTGCTGGATGCCGCCGGAGGCCGCGTGCTCGCCCGGGCCGCGGATGGCCGGGTGGTCGGGCAATGGCCGGTGGCGCCGGGCGCCGCGGGGCTGTTCCCCGGTCCCGGCGGCAGGCTTCTCTTCGTGCCGGAGCCGGCGGAAGGCCGCGTCACCGTCATCGACCTCGGGCGCGGGGTGGTGGCGCATCGCGTCACCCTGGGCGGCGCGCCGCTGCGCGTCGGCTTCAGCGGCACCCAGGCCTATGTGCAGTCGGCCGCGGGTTCCACCGTCTCACTGATCGCGCTGGGCAGCCTGGCCGAGGGCGCCACGCCGGCGGTGACGGGCATCGCCGTCGGCGAGGGCGGGCTGACCCCGGGCGAGGCGCTGGGCCCGATGGTGGCCGCCGCGCCGGGTGACGAGGCCATGCTGATCGCCTCCCCGTCCGAGCGGATGGTGCATGTCTACATGGAGGGCATGGCCGCGCCCTCCGGCGTGCTGCGCGCGCCGCGAGGCCGGCCGCTGGCCATCACCGCCGTCGATAACGGCCTGCGCGAGACGGAGCCGGGCGTCTACCAGACCCAGGTCACCTTCCCGGGCGCGGGGCGCTATGTCTTCCCGGTCATGTTGCAGGGTGCCGGCTTCCTGCATTGCTTCGAGGTCGATGTCGGCGGCGACGGGCCGGTGCTGCTGAGCAGCCGCCTCAGCCTGGAATGGCCGGCCTCCGCGACGCGCAGCCTGCCCGCCGGCCAGCCCACCGCGCTGCGGGTGCAGCTGCACGGGCCGGAGGATGTCGGGGCCTGGCGCGCGGCGGGCGACCTCTCGGCCCGGCTCGTGCAGTTTGTCGGGCATTGGCAGGCGATGGTGCCGCTGAAGCCCCTCGGCAATGGCCTCTATGAAACCGAGCAGGTTACGCCGCCCCGCGACGGCATCCTGCAACTCTATGTCGAATCCCGCTCGCTCGGGCTGGAGCCCGGCACGCTTCCCCACATCACGCTGAGGGCCGTCGCGCCATGAGCCGCATCCTCCCGCCGCCGGGCCGGCGCGGCCTTCTCGGGCTGGCCGCCGCCGCCGCTTTCATGCCGCGCCGGGGCATGGCGCATGATGGCCATGCTCATCCCCCCAGGGTGCCGCAGGCGGATGCCGTCACGCGCCTGAAGTCGCCGCTGCCGGATGTGCGGGTGACGGATGCGCAGCGCCGCCGCCGCCGCCTCGTCTCGGAGGTACTGGCGGGCCGGGTGGTCGCCATCGACTTCGTGCTCACGGACTGCACGACCTTCTGCGCCGTCATCTCCGCCGCCATGGCCGGGGCGCAGGAGCTGATGGGCCCGCGCCTGCGGGAGCAGGCCGGGCTGGTCAGCCTGGCGCTGGACCCGGTCGGCGGCACGCCGGAGCAGCTCCGCGACTATGCCGCCCGCTTCGGCGCCCGCCCGGACTGGAGCTTCCTCAGCATGCCGCAGGAGCCCCTGGAACAGGTTCTGCGGGGGCTGGGCGGGCCAGTGGCCGGCAGCGACCACGCGCCCATGGTCGTGGTGCTGGATTCCCGTGGCGGCGAGATCCGCCGCCTCTTCGGCATGCCCGCGCCGGAAGCCATCGTCAGCACCATGGAGGCCGCGCTGGCGGCCCGGAAAGCCTGAGCCATGAACAGCATCCTTCCCGCGAGACGTGCCCTGCTGCTGGCCGCGCCGGCCCTGTTGCTCGGCCTGCGCGCGGCGCCCGCCGCCGCGCTGGATTGCGACGACCGGGAGCGGGAATACTTCAGCAACCGCGTGCTGACGGACCAGGAGGGCGCGAAGCGCCGCTTCTACGACGATGTGCTGCGTGGCCATTCCGTGCTGATCGGCTGGATCTTCACCAGTTGCCCGGATGCCTGCCCGCTGCTGGCGGCGCGCAGCCTGGCGATCGCGGAACAGGCGGCGCAGGCCGGCGGATCGCCGCGCATCGTGCATCTCACCACCGACCCGAACCGCGACCAGCCGGCGAAGCTGAAGAGCTGGGCGGCGAAGTTCGGGGATTACGCCGACTGGGTGCTGCTGACCGGCACGCCCGGCGATCTGCGGCATGTCGCGCAGCGGCTGGGCCAGACGGTGGATGAGGCGCGCCCGGACCGCCACACCACGCTGATGCTGGCCGGCAATGTCCCGGCGCGCCGCTGGGTCAAGCTGCGCCCGGACATGCAGGCGGAGGCGGCCGGGCTGCAGCTGGCGGATCTGGCGGCCGCGCCGGTGGTGTCGGATGCCCGGGCATGCACAGGCTGACGGCTCTCCCGTTGCTTCTGCTGCCTCTCGCCGGGCCTGTGCAGGCCGGACCGGCGGAGGAAGGGGAGGCGCTGTTCACCGCCGGCGCGCGCCCCGGCGCCCCGGCCCCGCGGGCCACGGCATCCCGCGGCGCCACCATGCCGGCCACGGCCCTGCCATGCTCCGGCTGCCATGGGGCGGATGGCGGCGGCGGGCGGATTGAGGCCGGGGTGACGCCGCCGCCCGTCCTCTGGTCCAGCCTCTCCCGGCCCGCGCCGGGGCGCCCGGCCTATGACGCGCCCTCGGTGCTGCGGGCCGTCTCGCAGGGGCTGGCGCCGGACGGGCGGGGCCTGGACCCCGTCATGCCCCGCTACGCGCTGACTATGCAGGACGGGCAGGCGCTGCTGGCTTATCTCCGCGCCCTGGATGCGCGCGGCGTGCCGGGGGTGGAGGAGGACCTCGTCAGCCTGGGCCTGCTGGTCCCCGCCGGGCCGCTGGGGCAGGGCTTCGCCGCCGCCTTCGGGCAGGCACTTTCCGCCGCCGCGCCGGAGGGTGTCTTCGGCCGCCGCATCACGCTGCGCCAGATGGAAGTGGCGGATTGGCGCGAGGCGCCCGCCGCCACGCGCCGGCTGCTGGATGACGGCGTGCTGGCCCTGGCCTCCGCCCTGCCGGGGGAGGCGAATGAGGGTGCGCTGGCCGTCGCGGCCGGGGCGCGGGTGCCCATCCTTTCGGCGCGGGCGGGGCTGGCCTCCTCGCCGCTCTCCTTCGCCCTGCTGCCCGGCGCGGTGGAGGAAGGCGTGGCGGCGCTGCGGCTGGCGCCCGAGCCCGGCCGCACGCTGATCCTCGTCTCCGGCGCGGCGGCGGAGCAGCGGCTGGCCGAGGCCATCGCCGGGCGTGTCGGCCAGACGGCCGAGGCCGATCCGCGCATCGTCACGCCCGCCGTGCTGCCGGGCGCCATGGCCGGCAGCACGGGCATCCTGCTCCTGCTGCCGCCGTCCCGCCTGGGCGAGATCGCGGCCACGCTGCGGCAGGGCCAGATCAGCCTCTTCGTGCCGGGGGCGGTGGGGGGCGCCGGCATCCAGGCCGCCGCCGCAGCGGCGGGCCAGCCCGTCGTGGTCGCGCTCGGCGTGCCGCTGGAGGCGGGGGAAGGCATGGCCGCGCGGCGCTTCGCTGCCAGCGGCGCCGCCCGCTTGGGCCTGCCGGGCCGCCTGGGCCATGCGGCGGGCGAGGTTTTCGTCGAGGCGATGCGCCGCAGCGGCCGCCGCCTGACGCGTGAACGGCTGGCCTCCGTGCTGGAGGGGCCGGAGGCTTTCGAAACGGGATCCCTGCCGCAGCAACGCCTGTCCGGGGCAGCGCGGGCCGATGCGGGCCGGATCGCCATCCTGCGGATGGATGGCGCCGGCACCGTCACGCGCGCGGCCGGGACAGCGACTGCCGAGTAGGATGGAGGACGCCGTGCGACTTCAAAAAGGAGGCCGGACCCGGCGCGGCAGCCGGCCGGGGTTTACGCTGGTGGAACTGCTGGTGGTGCTGGTGATCCTGGGGCTGATCGCCTCCATCGCCGCGCCGCAGGCCATGCGCTATCTCGGCAGCGCCAAGCATGACGCGGCCAAGCTGCAACTGCAGGGGCTCATCACGGCCGTCGATCTCTTCCGCCTGGATGTCGGCCGCTATCCCTCGCGCGACGAGGGGCTGGGCGCGCTGCTGCAGGCGCCGGGCGGGCTGGAGCGCTGGAACGGCCCTTACGTCCGCAAGGCGGAGCAGCTGGTCGATCCCTGGGGCCGCTCCTACCGCTACCGCGCGCCCGGCGAGCACAGCGCCTTCGATCTCTTCACCCTCGGCGCCGACGACCGTTCCGGCGGCGCGGGGGAGGATCGCGACGTGACGAGCTGGTAGCGCCATGCACCGCCCCGGCTTCACCCTGATGGAGGTGCTGGTGGTGCTGCTGATCCTCGGCCTCGCCGCCATGGCGGTGCCGCGCCTCTGGGGGGCGGGGCAGTCCGGGCTGCTGCGCGCCGCCGCCAATGACGCCGCCGCCATGCTGCGCGAGGCCCGGGCCGAGGCGCGGCGCACGGGGCGCGATACGCGGGTGGTCTTCGATACCGCGCTCGGCACCTATCGCGCCGCCCGGGGCGGCCGCACGGGGCGGTTGCCCTCCGGCGCCGTGCTGGCGGTGGAGGGCGTGGCGACCGAGGCCGATGAGGCGGGGCGGGTGGCCATCCGCTTCGATGGCGAGGGCGGTTCCACCGGCGGGCGGCTGCGCGTGGCACAGGGGCGCAGCGTCTATCTGGTGGAAGTGGACTGGATGACCGGCCATGTCCGCACGGCCCGGTAGCGCCCAGGCCCCCGGCTTCACGCTGGTCGAGGCGCTGGTCGCGCTGGTCGTCGTCGCAGGCGCCGCCAGCGCGGTGACGCCCCTGCTCGGAACCATGTTGCGCGCCAAGGCAGAGCGGGAGGCGAACCTCGCCGGCGTGCTGATGGCGCAGTCGCTGCTGGAAGCCTATGCGCCGCCCGGCGCGGCGCGGCCGGGGCGCTGGCAGGGCAACTCGCCCGCTGGCCCCTGGAGCATCGAGATCGGCCCCGGTGAGGCCGGCGCGCCGGGCGTGGCGCTGCGCCCCGTGCGCGTGGTGCTGCGCGCCGTGACGCTGGAGGCGCTGCGCCCCGGCCCGGCCGAGGAGCCGGCGCGATGAGCCGCCCCGGCATGACCCTGGTGGAGACGCTGCTGGCGCTGGTGGTGACGGGCCTCGTCATGACCATCGGCCTGTCCTCCCTGCATCTCGTCACCCGCGCGGGCACGGCGGCGGCGGGCGACCCGGCGGCGATGGTCACGGTCCAGGACCTGATACGACTGCGGCTGCTCGGCACCATGCCCGTGGTGATGGAAGGCCAGGCCGGCCGCCCCGCCGTCGTCTTCGAGGGGCAGGGGGAGCGGATGGTCTTCGTGGCGGAACTGCCGGCGCGCTTCGGCGTCCCGGGCCCCGCGCTGGTGGAACTGCGGCGGCAGGAGGAGGGGCTGCGGCTGCTCTGGCGCCCGCTCTTCGGGGCCGCGGGGGGCGAGGGCGGGGCGGGGCGCCTGCTGCTCGACCGCGTCGCCGCCCTGCGCCTGCGCTATTTCGGCGCGCCCCGCTCGGCCGATGTCGTAGGCTGGCGCGATAACTGGTCCGATGCGGCGGCGCTGCCCGCCGCCATCGAGATGACCGTGCTGTTCCATGAGGGCGATCCGCGCCGCTGGCCGCCTCTGGTGGTCGCGCCCCGGCTCGCCGCCTCCAGGGAAGGATCTGCGGAATGACGGCCCTGCCAAGCCTGCCGGCCCTGGGCCTGCACGCCACCGGCTTTCTGCACTGGTGGCGGGAGGAGCTGCGCGGCCTGCTGCCCCGGCGCCTGCGCCGCCGCCCGCGCAGCGTCCTCCGCCTGGATGGGCAGACGGCGAGCATCGCGAAACCTTCCCGCTCCGGCCTTCAGGATATCGTAACCTTCGCGGTGCGGGACCTGGCGGGGCAGGGGCGGGCGCTGCGGGCGCTGGCGGCGCAGCGCGAGATCGTGCTGCTGGTCCCGTCTTCCTGGATCCTGCGCCGGGTGCTGCAACTGCCCGCCGCCGCCGAGCCGCGCCTGGCCGCGGTGCTGGGCTTCGAGCTGGAGCAGCATCTGCCCTTCCCGGCCGAGGAGATGGTCTGGAGCACGCGCCTGCTGCGCCGCCTGCCGGAGGCGCAGCGGATCGAGGTGGAAGTCGCGGTGCTGCCGCGCGCGGTGGTCGCGCCGCTGGCGGCGCAGCTCCGGCGGGTGGCGGGTACGGCGCATCTCGTCGCGCGGGCGGATCTGGACGCGGAATGGCCGGAAGTGCCGGTTGATCTCCTGGCACCCCCCCGAACCCGCTGGCGCCGGCGCATCGAACTGGGCCTCGCGCTGGCCGCGCTGCTGCTGGGCCTGCAACTCGGGCAGGCCGAGCTGCGGCGGCAGGAGGAGGCGGTGGCGGCGGTCGAGGCCCGGGCGGCGCGGGCGCGGGACGCCGCCGAGCGTGTCCTGGCACTGGAGAGCGAGACGGCGGGCCTGCGCGCGCGGCTGGCCGCGGCGACCGAGTTGCGCGGTGCCCGCCCGCCCGCCGTGGCCATCCTGGAGGAACTCGCCCAGCGGCTGCCGGACGATGTCTGGCTGACGGAGTTGCGCCTGTCGGAGGACCAGCTGCTGCTGTCGGGCTTCGCCGTCCGGTCCGACCGCCTTCTGGAAATGCTCGACGGCGCCGGAAACTTCCATCAGGCGCGCTTCACGGCGCCGGTGACGCGCGGGGCGCGCGACCCGGCGGACCGTTTCCAGATCGCGCTGCGCGTCGCCCCGGCCGGAAAGCCGCAGCAGGCCTCCGCGCATGTGGCGCGGCCATGAACACGCTCTCGCGGCCAGTGCGGCGCCTGCTGGCACTCGTGCTCCTGGCCCTGCCGCCTGCCCTGCTCTGGATGTTCCTGGCCGAGCCCTGGATGGATGAGCATGCCCGGCTTTCCGAGCGCATGGAGCGCGCCCTGGCCGTGGAGATGCGCGCGCTGTCCCTCGCGGGGCGCGAGCTGGAGTTCCGGCAGGAGGGGGGGGCGCTGCGGCAGGCGCTCTCGGGCGTGGCCGACCTGCCGGCCTCGGGCAGCTATGCCCTGGCCGGCGCGGAATTGCAGCGCCGGCTGCGGGAGGCCGCCGGGCGCGCGCGCGGCAGCCTCAGCAGCATCGAGACCATGCCGGAGGGCCGGGCCGGCGATGGCATGGTCGGCGTCCGCGCCCGGCTGCAGACGGATGCCGAGGGTTTGCAGCGGCTGCTGGCGGAACTGGAGACCGGCAAGGCGCTGCTGCAGGTGCATTCCCTGTCACTGGCATCGGTGGGCATCAGCCGAAGCCGGCTGCTGGATGTGCAGCTCGACCTGCGCGGCCCCCGGCGGGAGGAGGCCGCGCGATGATGATCCGCCTGCCGCTGCTGCTGGCCGCCTGCGCCGTGCTGGCCTATGCCTCGCTGCGGGAGGCGGAGGTGATGGTACCGGGCCCGCTGACGCGCGACGCGCAGACCGGGCCGAAGCCGGCCGCCGCCATCCAGCCGCCGCCCGCGCCGCCTTCCGGGCCCTGGGTGGAACAGACGGGGCGCCCGCTCTTCGCCGTCACGCGCCGCCCGCCGGAGGAGGAGGTGACGGAAACCGCCGCCGCCGCCGCGCCGGAGCCGCTGCCGCCGGTGGCGGCCTCCGGCGTGGTGCTGCGGAACGGCCATGCCCTGGCGCTGCTGCGCTTGGCGAATGGCCAGTCCGTGCGCGCCGCCACCGGCGACGAGGTGGATGGATGGCGAGTCGGGCGGATCAGCGCGGAGGGCGTGGAAATGACGCTGGGCGACCGCAGCGTCATGCTGGCCGCGCGGGTACCCATGGCGGATGGCCTGCTGCGTTCGGAGTGACGCTCCGGAACGGTGCTTATTCCGGCAGGGCCGTGCGGCCACCGGCGGAAGGCCGCGCCAGCCTGGACCGCGCCTGGAGGCGCATCTCCTGCATCTCCACCCGCAGCCGGGCGAGGCCGGTGATGGCCTCCCGCTGCTCCGTCATGAGGTTGCGGTAGAGGCGCGGGTCCGACAGGGCCCGCAGGGCGGCGGCGGGGTCGGTGGCGGCCAGGGCGCGGAGGGCGGTCCATTCGTCCTGGCCCCGGGCGTAACGCTCCAGCATCCGCTGCTCCGCCGCCGTCAGCCCCGGCACCCGTTCGACCCTGTCGGGCGCGGGTGGCGCCGGCGCCGGGGGCGCCGCCCGTGTCATGCCGGCGCCCCCGGCCCCGATGGTGGCGACGCGGCGGGCATAGGCGCGCCCGCGTTCCGGCTCGCCGGAGTGGTAATGGGCGATGGCCTGCCCCCAGTCCCCGTGGCGCTCCCGCAATTCTTTCAGGAAGCGGATGGCATAGCGAAGATTGGCCCGGGGATCGAAGGCTTCGTCGAGACTCGCGAAGGCCCCCGGGTGGTGCAGCAGATTGACCTGCATGCAGCCGATATCGACGGAACGCAGGCCGCGCGCCAGCAGGGCCGAGACCTCGGCGATGGCGGCCTGTTTGCTGGGGGCGGCGCGGCCTTCGCCGGCGGCGTTGTAGGACCAGGGCCAGGGTTCCGTGCGGCCGCTGCTGCTGTCCCGCCGGCCGCTCTCCACCAGGGCGATGGCACGGAGCAGGCCGGGGGGAAGGCCCGATGCCGGTTCCGCCGCCTCGATGGCCTGGCGGCAGGCGGCCCGATCCTCTCCCCCCGCCGGCTGCGCCTGTAGCCTGCCGCCGGGCAGCATGAGCGCGATGGCGAGGAGAAGAGGCCATCGCCCCATGCGTCACGGCCTCCGGCGATGCCGGAGGAAAGCTTAAAGATGGCGGTAACGGCCTGGAAGAAGATAATCCGGAGTCGTTACCCGCCGTTCCTGCCTTCCCCTGATTCCAGCAGGCCGCGCACCCGCCGCAGGCTCATCACCACCGCGCCCAGATGCGCCCGCATCGCCTCGGCCGCCTCGGCATTCCGCCCGGCCTGCAGCAGGTCGAGCATGGCCAGATGCTCGCGCGCCTGCCGGTAGGGGCACGGCGGATGCGCTGCTGGAGACGGCGCGGGAGGTCTCGCTGATCCGCGCGGGCGGGATGATCCCCGCCATCCTGCGCCCGGCACCGGGGCGACGGCGGCGTGACGCCTGCCAGCCGGCGGCGCGGGGAAGGCCGCCCCGCGCCGCACAGGGCTATTCCTTCTGCGGATTGGCGCGCAGGAAGTCGAAATCGCAGCCCTGGTCGGCCTGCAGCACCTCGCGGCTGTAGAGCCGGGCATAGCCGCGCGCCGGTTTCACCGCCGTCGAGGGCTGCCCCGCCCGGCGCTTTTCCAGCTCCGCCTCATCCACCAGCAGGTCGATGCGGCGATCCCGCACGGAAAGGCGGATGCGGTCGCCATTCCGCACCAGGCCCAGCGGGCCGCCGGAGGCCGCGTCGGGGCTGACATGCAGGATGATGGTGCCATAGGCCGTGCCGCTCATCCGCGCGTCGGAAATGCGGACCATGTCCTTCACCCCCGCCCGCGCCAGCTTCTGCGGAATCGGCAGATAGCCGGACTCCGGCATGCCGGAGGGGCTGAGCGGGCCGGAATTCTGCAGCACCAGGAAATCCTCGGGCCGCACATCCAGGTCCGGATCATCGATCCGGCTGGACAGGTCCTCCAGCGAATTGAAGACCACCGCGCGCCCTTCCTGCTCGAAGAGCTTGGGGTCGGCGGCGGCACGCTTGAGGATGGCGCCGCGCGGCGCCAGGCTGCCGAACAGCGCCACCAGCCCGCCCTGCGGCTGCAGCGGCTCGTTCAGCGGCCGCACCACGCTGCGGTCGACATAGCCGGGCTCGGCGTCCAGCCGCTCGCCCAGGGTCTGGCCGGCCACGGTCTTGCAGTCCAGGTGCAGCAGCGGCTTCAGCTCCCGCAGCACGGCGCCGATGCCGCCGGCGGCGTGCAGGTCCTCCATGTAGAAGGGGCCGGTCGGCTTCAGGTCCACCAGCACGGGCGTGGTGTCCGACAGCTCGTTCAGCCGCTTCAGGTCGATCTCGATCCCCGCGCGGCCGGCGATGGCCGTCAGGTGGATGATGGCATTGGTGGAGCCGCCGATGGCCAGCAACACGCGCATCGCATTCTCGACCGATTCCGGCGTGACGATGTCGCGGATGGTGGTGCCCGCCCGCGCCAGCGCCAGCGCGGCGGCGCCCGAGGCCTCGGCGGCGCGGATGCGGTCGGCATGCACGGCGGGGATGGCGGCGGTGCCGGGCAGCATCATGCCCAGCGCCTCGGCGATCGAGGCCATGGTGCTGGCGGTGCCCATCACGGCGCAGGTGCCGGCGGTGGTGGCCAGGTTGCCCTCCACCTCCTCGACGGTCCCGTCATCGATCTCGCCCGCCCGGTACTTGGCCCAGAAGCGGCGGCAATCCGTGCAGGCGCCCAGCCGCTCGCCACGCCAGCGGCTGGTCATCATCGGCCCCGTCACCACCTGCACTGCCGGCAGCCCGGCGGAGACGGCGCCCATCAGCTGCGCCGGCACGGTCTTGTCGCAGCCGCCCACCAGCACGACGGCATCCATCGGCTGGCCACGGATCATCTCCTCCGTGTCCATGGACATGAGGTTGCGGAAGAAGAGGCTGGTGGGGTTGAGGAAGACCTCGCCCAGCGAGATGGTCGGGAATTCCAGGGGCAGGCCCCCGGCGGCCAGCACGCCGCGCTTCACGGCGGTCACCAGTTCCGGCACGCCGCGATGGCAGTTGTTGAATTCGCTGTAGGTGCTGGCGATGCCCACCACCGGCTTGCGCAGCAGATCGGTGGAATAGCCCATGGCCCGTGCCATGGAGAGGCGCAGATAGCGCGCGAAATCGGGGTCGCCGTAATTGGTCAGTCCGCGGGAGAGGCCGACTGGTTGATCTGCGTCGCTCATGGTGTTCCTCCGCTGCCGTGTGCCGGTGCTGTCTTGGTTATCGATGCCCGAAGGCGCGCAGATAGGCGGCCTTCGAGGCGGGCAGGTGGTCCCGGCAGAGCCGGATCAGTCCGTCGCGGTCGCGACGCCCGATCGCCTCGATGATCGCGTGGTGCTCGCGGCGGGCCTTCTCCCGTTCCTCCGCGCCGCCGAGGGCCAGGAAGCGGATGCCATGCGCGCGCTGCGCCGCCGCCTCGATGGCATCGGCCAGGAAAGCATTGCCGCAGAGGCCGAAGAGCCCGCGGTGGAAGGCCAGGTTGGCGCGGAAGATGGCGGCCATGTCCTCTGCCGCCACGGCCGCGTCGTGCCGGGTCTGCACGGCCTTCAGCTCGGCCAGGGCCTGGGCAGGCGGGGGCAGGGGGATCAGCCGGGCGGCCTCGGTCTCCAGAAGCTCCCGCAAGGCATAGAGCTGCTCGACTTCCGCGCGGGTATAGCTGCGGACCAGGGCGCCGCGATTGGGAATCCGCGCGACGATGCCCATGCGGTCCAGCTCCGCCAGCGCCTGCCGGATGGCGTGGCGCGAGGCGCGGAAGCGCAGGATCAGCTCTTCCTCGATCAGCCGCTCACGCGGGTGCAGGCGGCCGAGGACGATATCCTCCTCCAGCGCCGCGACCATGGCGGCGACGGAGGCCGGACTGTCCTCCGCAAGCCTTCCGCCGCTCTCTGGGCTCTCGGTGCTGGCCGCTCGCGCGGGCTTGGGCATGGCGGGTCCTGTCCCTCGGGAACCAGCATCCAGCCCTCGTCCATGCCTGTCCAGGGATTTTCGACAGGATTGTCGACAATCCCGCCGCCCTGTCCCGGGGTGCGGTGCCGGCGTCAGATCGTCCTGCCGCCATCCACCTCCAGCACCACGCCCGTGACGAAATTGGCCTCGTCCGAAGCGAGGTAGAGGCAGGCCCCGGCGATATCCTCCGCCCTGGAGAGGCGGCCGAGCGGAATGGTGGCCAGGAATTTCGCACGGTTCTCCGGCGTATCCGGCAGGCCCATGAAGGATTCCAGAAGCCCGGTCGCACCCATCACCGGCGCCACGCAATTGACGCGGATCCTGTCGGGCGCCAGTTCCACCGCCATGGAGCGGGAGAGCAGGTTCACCGCGCCCTTGGTGCCGTTGTACCAGGTCAGGCCCGGGCGTGGGCGGATGCCGGCGGTGGAGCCGATATTGATGATGACGCCGCCGCCCTGTCCGCGCATCACCGGCACCACCGCATTCGTCATGTGGAAGAGCGACTTCACATTGATGGCATAGACGCGGTCGAATTCCTCCTCCGTCACCTCCAGCATCGGCTTGTTGCGATGCGTCCAGCCGGCATTGTTAACGACGATATCCAGCCTGCCGCCATGCGCGATGGCGCGCTGGACCGCCGCATCCGTCGCGGCGCGGGAGGTGATGTCGCCCTGGATGGCGGTGACGGCGGGGCCGATGGATTCCGCCACCTCCCCGGCGCCCGGGCCATTCAGGTCCATGATGGTCACCTTGGCGCCCTGCTCCGCGAAAAGGCGGGCGATGCCGGCCCCGAAACCCGAGGCGCCGCCCGTGACGAGCGCGGATTTGCCTGCGAGACGCATGCCTGTTGCCTCCCTTCTGTTCTTTTCATTCCCGACGTGCCCGGCCTGGCCGTGCAGGAAGATCATGGTCCTCCCAGCGAGGAACGCAAGCCTGCTCGATTGACCGGCGCCGGCGGAGTGCCGCAAGCTGCCGGCCATAAGATCAAAAGGGGAAGCGGGCCATGGCCGAGAGCGAGATGTTCCAGAAAGGCCTGGAGATGCGCCGCAAGGTGCTCGGCAGTGACTATGTCGATGGCAGCCTCGCCAGGGCCGATGACTTCATGATGGCCTTCCAGCGCATCACCACGGAATGGTGCTGGGGCTATGCCTGGAACCGCCCGGGACTCGACCCGAGGACGCGCAGCATGCTGAACCTGGCGATGCTGACGGCGCTGGGCCGCACGCCGGAAATCAAATTGCACGTGAAGGGCGCGCTGAACAACGGCCTGACGGTGGAGGAGATCAAGGAGATCCTGCTGCACGCCACCGTCTATTGCGGCATCCCCGCCGGGCTCGATGCCTTCAAGGCCGCGCATGAGGTGCTGCAGGCCGAGGGCGCGCTGGCGGAGAAACCCGCCGAATGAGCGGCGGGGTCATCCGGCGCATCGGCTTCATCGGCATCGGCAATATGGGCTGGCCCATGGCGGCCAATCTGTTGAAGGCCGGCTTCGAAGTGGTGGTGGCCGATGCGGCGCCCGGCCGCGCCGGCCGGTTCGCGAGGGAGGTGGGCGGAGGTGCCGCCGCGGATGCCGGCGATGCCGCGCGCGGGGCCGATGCCGTCATCACCATCCTGCCCACCAGCAGGCATGTCGCCGAGGTGGTGGCGGAGATCGCCCCCGCCCTGACGGCGGGCGCCGTCGTCGTCGAGATGTCCTCTGGCGTGCCCGGCGTCACGCGGCAGCTGGCGGAGGATCTGGCGAAGCTGGGCTGCGCCATGGTGGATTGCCCGGTCTCCGGCGGCGTGCCGCGTGCCAGGACCGGCGAGCTGTCGATCATGGTGGGCGGCGAGGATGCCGCGCTGGCGCGCGTCGATCCGGTGCTGCGGGCGATGGGCAATGCCATCCACCGCTGCGGCGGCATCGGCAATGCCCAGGCCATGAAGGCACTGAACAACCTCGTCTCCGCAGGCGGCTTCCTGATCGGCGTCGAGGCACTGCTGATCGGCCAGAAATTCGGCCTGGACCCGGCGCTGATGGTCGATGTGCTGAATGCCTCGACCGGCATGAACAACAGCACGCAGAAGAAGTTCAAACAGTTCGTGCTGTCGCGCCGCTTCGATTCCGGCTTCGGCCTCGATCTCATGATCAAGGACCTTTCCATTGCAATGGAAGTGGGACGGGAGACCGGCACGCCCACGCCCTTCGCCGCGCTCTGCCGGGAACTCTGGAGCAGCGCGGGCGTGCTGCTGGGACCGGGCCAGGACCATACGGCGGTGGCGCAGCTGGTGGAGCAGCTCGGCGGGCAGGCGCTGGGCGGCGGCAATCAGGGCGGGGCGGAGTGACGGTGATGTGGGAGGTTTTCGCGCTCCGCTACGCGCATCACGAGGACCGGCCGGCGCGGATGAATTTCCTGCAGCCAACCGACCCGCATGACGCACCGATGCCGATGGATTACTTCGTCTGGCTGCTGCGCGACGCGGCGGGGCGGGAGATCGTGGTGGATACCGGCTTCTCGCCCGAGGTGAGCGCCGCGCGGCAGCGCGGGTTGACCCGCACGGTGCCGGAGGTGCTGAACGCGATGGGCACCGACCCCGCTACGGTCGGCGATATCATCCTGACTCATCTGCATTACGACCATGCCGGCAATATCGGGCTCTTTCCCAAAGCGCGCTTCCATCTGCAAGAGCAGGAGATGGGCTTCGCCACCGGCCGCCATATGTGCGCCGGCTGCCTCCGCGCGACCTTCGAGGTGGAGGATGTCGTCGCCATGGTGCGCGCGCTCTATGCCGACCGCGTGGAGTTCCATGAGGGCGATGGAGAGGTGGCGCCGGGCGTGACGGTGCACCGCGTCGGCGGCCATACGCCGGGCCTGCAGATGGTGCGGGTGCGGACGGAGCGCGGGCCGCTGGTGCTGGCCAGCGACGCCGCGCATTACTATGCCAATATGCAGCGGGGGAACCCCTTTCCCATCGTCTTCGATCTCGGCGAGATGACGCAGGGCTGGCGCCGCGCGCGGCGGCTGGCGGAGGGGGATGAGAGCCTGATCATCCCGGGCCATGACCCGGAGGTGCTGCGCCGCTTTCCGAAACTGCCCGGCAGCGGAGGCGAGGTCGCCTGCCTGCACCTGCCGCCCCTGGCATGAACGGCCCGGCACCGATTGGACCGGCGGCCCGATCGGTGCCAGACTTCCGGCAAAGCCGCTGAAGCGGCACGATGTTCGGAGGATCTCGCGCATGACGCCATCCAGCCCAGCGGAGTCCACCGCCAGCCGGAGCCGCGACGCCCGGAGGCCGCTGGAAGGCCTGTTGGTGGTGTCGCTGGAACAGGCGGTGGCGGCGCCCTATTGCAGCAGCCGGCTGGCCGATGCCGGTGCGCGCGTTATCAAGATCGAGCGACCGGAAGGCGATTTCGCGCGCGGTTACGACGCCGCAGTGCACGGCCTCTCCAGCTATTTCGTCTGGCTCAACCGCGGCAAGCAGAGCCTGGTGGCCGATATCAAGAGCCCCGATGACGCGGCGCTGCTGCACCGGATGCTGGAGAAGGCGGATGTCTTCATCCAGAACCTCGCCCCCGGTGCCGCCGCGCGAGCGGGCTTCGGCGCGGAGGAATTGCGGCGGCGCTATCCCCGCCTCATCACCGTCGATGTGTCGGGCTATGGGTCGGGCCATGCCTATGCGGGCATGAAGGCCTATGACCTGCTGGTGCAGGCGGAAAGCGGGCTGGCCGCCATCACCGGGCATCCGGCGGGTCCGGGGCGCGTCGGTGTCTCGGTCTGCGACATCGCCTGCGGCATGTCCGCCTACGCGGCGGTGCTGGAGGCGCTGATCGCCCGCTCCATCAACGGCGAGGGACGCCGGCTGGAGGTCAGCCTCTTCGACGGCATGGCCGACTGGATGAATGTGCCGCTGCTCTATTTCGAGGGCACGGGCAAGGCGCCGCAGCGCGTCGGCCTCGCGCATCCTTCCATCTGCCCTTACGGGGCCTTCGAGACTTCGGACGGCGCGCTGGTCCTGCTCTCCATCCAGAACGAGCGGGAATGGGCGAGGTTCTGCGCCTCCGTGCTGGAGGCGCCCGAGCTGCCGCGCGCGCCCGGCTACGAGAGCAACACGGCCCGCGTCGCCAACCGGGCGGAGGTGGATGCGCGCGTCGCACGCCTCTTCGCCACGCTCACGCGGCAGCAGGCGGCCGCGCGGCTGGATGCCGCCGGCACCGCCTATGGCTTCGTCAACGAGGTGGCTGACCTGGTGAACCATCCGGCGCTGCGGCGGGTGGAGGTCGCCACGCCCGGCGGCCTGGCCTCCATCGTCGCGCCACCCGCCATCCATGACGGCGCCGCGCCGGTGCTGGGCCCGGTGCCCGGGATCGGCGAGCATGACGCGCTGATCCGCGCCGAATTCGCCGTTCCGCAGGCCGCCTGAGGAGACGCCCCCATGAGCATCACCACGGATCTCTCCGCCTTCGTCGCGGGATTGCGGACCGAGGCCCTGCCGCCGGAGGTCCTGGACCGCGCCCGGCTGCTGGTGCTGGACCTCGTCGGCAACGCCCTGCGGGCCCGGCGGGACGCGGAGAGCACGCCCGCCCTGCTGGCCGCGGTGCGGGCCCTGGGGCTGGCCCAGGGCGAAGCCCGCGTCTTCGGCGACGAGGCCGGCTACGCCCCCGCCGGGGCCGCGCTGGTCAATGCCACGCTCGGCCATTCGCTGGACTTCGACGACACCCATGCCGAGGCGGTGCTGCATCCCGGCGCCCCCGTCATTCCCGCCGCCCTGGCCGCCGCCGAAATGGCCGGGGCCTCGGGCGCCGAGGCGCTGGCCGGCATCGTCGCGGGGTATGAGGTGGCGCTGCGGCTGGCGCTGGCCCTGCCGGCGGGGGCGCATTACGACCGGGGCTTCCATCCTTCCGCCACCTGCGGTGTCTTCGGCGCGGCGGCGGCGGCGGGGCGGGTCTTCGGGCTGGATGGCGCCGGCATCGCCTCGGCGCTGGGCATCGCGCTCAGCCAGAGCGCGGGCAGCCTTCAGTTCCTGGCCAATGGCGCCTGGACCAAGCGCTTCCAGGTGGGCTGGGCCGGCATGGCCGGGCTCACCGCCGCCACCCTGGCGCGGGAGGGCTTCAAGGGCGCTTCCGATGCCATCGAGGGCAAGCACGGCTTCCTCAACGCCTATGCCCCCGCGCCTCAGCCAGGGCGCGTGTTGCGGGATCTCGGCCAGTTCTACGAGCTGATGGCGACGGGCGTGAAGCCCTATCCCTCCTGCCGCTGGGGCCATGCCGGCATCGATGCCGCCCTGGCGCTGCGGGCCGAGCTGGATCTGAAGCCGGAGGAGATCGAGGGCGCGACGCTCGGCCTCTCCCGCGCCGCGCTGCTGCTGGTGGGGGAGCCGGCGGCGCGCAAGGCCGACCCGCAGAATGTCGTGGACGGGCAGTTCAGCGGCCCCTTCGTCATCGCGGCCGCCCTGGCCACGGGGCGGATGGACTGGGACAGCTACGCCCTGTTGCGGGACCCCGGCATCCGCGCCCTGCTGCCGCGCATAGCCTGCGTGCATGACGAGGAGATCGAGGCCGAGTTCCCTGCCAACATGTCCGGCAAGCTGACGCTGCGCGCGCGCGGGCAGAGCTTCACCCGCAAGGTGGTGGTGCCGAAGGGCGAGCCCTCCAATTTCCCGACCGACGCCGAGCTGCGCGCCAAGTTCGCCGGCCTGGCCGATGCCGTGCTGGGCGCCGGCCCCGCCGCCGCGCTGGCCGAGGAGGTGCTGCGGCTCGATCATCTGAACGAGGCCGCCACGCTGCTCCGCCGCGCGGTGCCCGGTGGCGCCGGGCGCGCCGCAGCCTGAACAGGAAGACGAAGATGGACGAGACCACGGCCGCCGCCGATCCCTATGCCGACCTGCGCGCGGAGGTCGCCAAGCTCTGTGCCCGTTTTCCTGGCGAATACTGGCGCAGGCTGGATGAGGTGCGCGGCTATCCGACCGATTTCGTGCGGGCACTGACGGAGGCCGGCTATCTCGGCGCGCTGATCCCCGAGGAATATGGCGGTGCCGGCCTCGGCCTCTCGGCGGCGGCGGCGATCCTGGAGGAAGTGCAGCGCCAGGGCTGCAACGGCGCCGCCTGCCACGCGCAGATGTACATCATGGGCACCATCCTCCGGCATGGCAGCGCGGCGCAGAAGCAGGAATACCTGCCGAAGATCGCCAGCGGCGAGCTGCGCCTCCAGGCCTTCGGCGTGACCGAGCCGACCAGCGGCACCGATACCACCGCGCTCCGCACCACCGCGCGGCGCGAGGGCGACAAATACATCGTCAATGGCCAGAAGATCTGGACCAGCCGGGCCGAGCATTCGGACCTGATGCTGCTGCTGGCCCGCACCACGCCGCGCGACCAGGTGGCGAAGAAGACCGAGGGCCTCTCGACCTTCATCGTCGACATGCGGAGCGTGCTGGGCAAGGGCCTGACCATCAGGCCCATCCGCACCATGATGAACCACAATTCCTGCGAGGTCTTCTTCGACAACATGGAGGTGCCGGCCGCGAATCTGGTGGGCGAGGAGGGCAGGGGCTTCCGCTATGTGCTCGACGGCATGAATGCCGAGCGGCTGCTGATCGCCAGCGAATGCATCGGCGATGCCAAGTGGTTCATCCGGAAGGCGGTGGACTACGCGAAGGAGCGCGTGCTCTTCGGCCGTCCGATCGGCCAGAACCAGGGCGTGCAGTTCCCCATCGCCCGCGCCTATGCCCAGATGCGCGCGGCGGAGGCCATCGTGCAGAAGGGCCTGCAGAAATTCGAGCGCGGCGAGAACTGCGGCGAGGAAGCCAATATGGGCAAGATGCTGGCCGCCGAGGCCAGTTGGGCCGCCGGCGAGGCATGCATCCAGACCCATGGCGGCTTCGGCTTCGCCGAGGAATACGATATCGAGCGCAAGTTCCGCGAGACGCGGCTCTATCAGGTGGCGCCGATCAGCACCAACCTCATCCTCTCCTATCTCGGCGAGCATGTCCTGGGCATGCCGCGTTCCTATTGAGGGCGGCGGCATGAGCCAGCAGACCGAAGGCGATTACGCCGCCTGGATCGGCCGGCGGGAGCAGCAGCGGGACATCGTCGCCGCCGGCCCCCTGGACCGCCTCGCCGCCACCCTGGACCGCGAGGACCCGCCCGCCACGGCGGGCGACGCGGCGCCGCCTCTCTCCCACTGGATCATGTTCCTGCCGGATGCGCGGCAATCCAGCCTGGGGCTGGACGGGCATCCGGCGCGCGGCGGCTTCCTGCCGCCGGTGCATCACCTGCCGCGCCGCATGTGGGCCGGCGGGCGCCTGTCCTTCCACGCGCCGCTGCGCGTCGGCATGGCCGTCACGCGCAGCTCCACCATCGCCGATGTCTCCCGCCGCGCGGGCGCATCGGGAGAGCTGGTCTTCGTGACGGTGCGGCATGAGATCCGCGAGGATGGCCAGGATGCCGTGCTGCTGGCGGAGGAGCATGACATCGTCTACCGCTCGGGCGAGGCCGCGGCCGTGAAAGCCGCGCCGGAGGCCCCGCCGCCCGGCGCCTGGCAGCGCAGCCTGGTGCCTGATGCGGTGATGCTCTTCCGCTATTCGGCGCTGACCTTCAACGGCCACCGCATCCATTACGACCGGGACTATGTGACGCGGGAGGAAGGCTATCCCGGGCTTATCGTGCATGGGCCCCTGGTGGCGACCCTGCTGCTGGACCTGCTGCGCCGGCGGATGCCGGAGGCCGGCGTCTCCCACTTCTCCTTCCGCGCGCTCTCGCCCTTGTTTGACGGCGCGCCCGTGACGCTGCACGGCACGCCGCCGGATGCGGAAGGGCGCATCATGCTCTGGGCCACCAACCCGGCGGGCGGGCTGGCGATGCGGGCCGAGGCCCGCATCGGCTGACGCCCGTCATCCACCGGACGGCAGGGCATAGGCGATGACGGCATCGCCGGCCTTGGTGCCCAGCGAGCCATGGCCGCCGGCCACGACCAGCAGGTATTGCCGTCCGTCACGGCCGGCATAGGTCATGGGCGTGGCCTGCCCGCCGGCCGGCAGGCGGGCCCGCCATAACTCCCGTCCATCCGTCACGTCATAGCCGCGCACATAGTTGTCGATGGTGCCGGAGAGGAAGGCGACGCCCCCCGCCGTCATGATCGGGCCGCCCAGATTGGGCACGCCCATCGGGAAGGGCAGCGGCACGGGCGCGGCATCGCGCGTGGTGCCGTTCTTGCGCCGCCACAGGATCTCGCCCGTGCGCAGGTCGGCCCCGGCCACATAGCCCCAGGGCGGCTGCTGGCAGGGCAGGCCCAGCACCGAGGTGAAGGGATAGAGCTGCACGGCGTAGGGCGCGCCGAAATTCTCGTTCAGCGCCGGCAGGCTGCCCTCGGGCCGCTCGCCCCCCTGCACCATCAGGCTGGTGGCATCCGGGCGCGGCACCAGGCGGGAGACGAAGGCGAGATAGGTGGGGGTGGTGAAGGCCACCTCCCGCCGCGGGTCCACGGCCACCGAGCCCCAGTTGAAGACGCCGAAATTGCCGGGATAGACCAGCGTGCCCTGCAGCGAGGGGGGCGTGTAGCGCCCTTCGTAGCGCAGACGCTTCAGGGCGATGCGGCAGGCCATCTGGTCGAGGAGCGTGGCACCCCACATATCCGCCTCCGTCAGCGGCGGCGGCTCGTAGGAGAGCCTGGAGACCGGCTGCGTCGGCGCCGTGCGGTCGCCCTCCACGGCGCCCTGCGGCACCGGCGTCTCCGTGACCGGCAGCACCGGCTGCCCGGTCTCACGGTTCAGCACGTAGATCTCGCCCTGCTTGGTGGGCTGGACCAGCGCCGGCACGCGCTGCCCATCGAGTGTGAGGTCGATCAGGCTGGGCTGGGATGGGACGTCATAGTCCCAGAGATCGTGATGCACGGTCTGGAAGACCCAGCGCACCTGCCCGGTGGCGAGATCCAGCGCCACGACGGAGGAGGAGAAGCGCTCGACCTCCTCGCTGCGGTCGGCGCCCCACTGGTCCGGCGGCTGGTTGCCCAGCGGCACATAGACCATGCCCAGATCTTCATCGACGGCGGAGATGGACCAGCTATTGGGGGAATTTGGAGTATAGGTCTGGCCGGGCGGCAGCGGCGCGGTCTGCTCCGGGTTGCCGGAATCCCAGTTCCAGACCAGCGCGCCCGTATTGACGTCGAAGGCGCGGATGACGCCGGAGGTCTCGTTGGTGGAGACATTATCCAGCACCGTGCCGCCGACGATCACCAGGTTCCGCGTCACCACGACGGGCGAGGTGGAGTAATAGCCGCCCGGCTTCACATTCGGCATGTTGGTCCAGAGGTTGATTTGCCCACCGTCGCCGAAGCTGGTGCAGACGCCACCGCTCTCCGGGTCCAGCGCGATCAGCCGCCCGTCGGCCGTCGGCATGAAGAGCCTGCGCGGGCAATCGGCCACGGTGCGGGCGCCATCCGCCGCGGCGGGCAGGCGCAGGGGCGGCGCGGCCTGCTGCGGGGCGGCATCGACCTGGGCACCGCCCGGGGCCTGCGGCGTGCCGGAGGGCGCGGCCGCCGGGGCCGGCGCATCGCCGGAGGCCTCGTGGTAGGAGAGGCCCCGGCAGGTCAGGTGCTGCAAGGCCAGCTCGTTCTGGATGCGTGGGCTGTAGCGCCAGACCTCCTGCCCCGTATCCGCATCCAGGGCGATGACGTTCTGGTGCGGCGTGCAGAGGAAGAGGCGGTCGCCGATCTTCAGCGGCGTGACCTGGAAGGTCGTCTCCTCCGGGTCGCCGGGGCGGCCGCGCTGATCCCCGGTGTTGTAGGTCCAGGCCACCTCCAGCCGGCTGATATTCTCCGGCGTGATCTGCGCCAGAGGGGAGTAGCGCTGGCCATGGCCGGTGCGGCCATAGGCATGCCATTCACCTTCCGGAATCGCCTCCTCCGCCACATTCGTGGTGCGGGGGCCGGGCAGGCGGCCGTCGATGCGGCCCGGGTCGTTCGTCAGCGCCATGCCGGCGGCCACCACCGACGCCAGCAGCACGACGGACAGCGCCAGCCCGCCGCCGCGGAAGGCGGTGACGCGGCGGGGGGAGGCCGGGTCGCCCAGGCCGCGCGTGACCCAGGGGGTCAGCAGGACCAGACCCAGCAGGAAGATGAGGTCGCCGCGCGCGGTCAGCGGCCACCAGCTCAGCCCGGATTCCCAGATGGCCCAGAGCAGGGTGGCGGCGGTCAGCAGCGCATAGACCCAGAGCGCGGCCGGGCTGCGGCGCCAGAGCAGCCATGCCGTGACCAGCATCGCGAGGCCCGCGCAGAAATAGTACCAGGATCCCTGCAGGGCTACGAGCCAGCCGCCGCCAATGGCCAGCGCCAGGCCCAGCAGGACCAGAATGATGGCCAGCACGGCCAGTACCCGGCTTCGCCTTATCGCTTGCATGATGAGATGGAACTCCCGCTTGCAGGTAGGGCCGCCCTGGTCCGCTCCATGGCTGTCACGGCCTCTGCACGCGCTAACGGAGTTTTTGCAGGTTGCGTTGAGTCAACCACTCGGGAGGCATGCCGATGCGGCGCAGTCGCGCCGTGGTGGGCATACTGGCCTGAGCGGAACGGGGAGGAGATGCTGATGCCGCCTGAGCGGAATGGCCTGGAGGCCGCGGAAGATACGCGGCGCTGCGCCTGGGCGGTGAAGGACCCGCTGATGCGGGCCTATCACGACGAGGAGTGGGGCATCCCGCAGCGCGACGGGCGCATGCTCTGGGAGATGCTGATGCTGGAGGGTTTCCAGGCAGGCCTCGCCTGGATCACCATCCTGCGGAAGCGCGAGGCCTTCCGGGCGGGTTTCGCCGGCTTCGACCCCGCGCGGGTGGCGCGCTTCGGCGCGGCCGAGACCGAGCGGCTGATGGCCGATCCCGGCATCGTCCGCTCCCGCGCCAAGATCGGGGCGGTGATCGCCGGCGCCCGGATCTATCAGGCGATGCTGGAGCGGGGCGAGGATTTTTCCGGGTTTGCCTGGTCCTTCACCGGAGGGCAGCCACTGGTCGGCGATGGCCGGCACCTGCCGGCGAAGACCCCGCTCTCTGAGGAGATCTCGCGCGAGCTGAAGCGGCGGGGCTTCAAATTCGTCGGCCCCACCATCGTCTATGCCTGGATGCAGGCGGTCGGCGTGGTCAATGACCATGCCGCCGATTGCTTCTGCCGCCAGCGGGACGAGCTGCGCGCCCTGGCTTAGGTCTTCTCGCTCTCCATGCCGCCCAGGGCCTCGATGGCCGTCACCAGGGCGGAGTGGTCCAGCTCGGCATTCCCCTGCGCGGCGCAGGCGGAGAAGAGCTGCTGCGTCACCGCCGTGCCCGGCAATGGCAGCGCCATCTCCTGCGCCGCCGTCAGCGCCAGCTTCAGATCCTTCTGGTGCAGGCGGATGCGGAAGCCCGGCTGGAAGGTCCGGTCGACCATCCGCTGTCCATGCACCTCCAGCACGCGGGAGGCCGCGAAGCCCCCCAGCAGCGCCTGCCGCACCCGGCCGGGATCGGCGCCGGCCTTGCGGGCGAAGGTCAGGGCCTCCGCCACCGCCTGGATATTGGCGGCGACGATCATCTGATTGGCGACCTTGCAGGTCTGGCCCGCGCCGGCTTCGCCGACATGGGTGATGTTCTTGCCCATCAGCTGGAAAAGCGGCAGGCCGCGCGCGAAGGCAGCTTCGCTGCCGCCCACCATGATGGTCAGCGAGGCCGCCTTGGCGCCCACCTCGCCGCCGGAGACCGGGGCATCCAGCCATTCGCAGCCGGCGGCTTCCACCTGGCGCGCGAAGCCCTGCGTGGCGGTGGGGCTGATGGAGGACATGTCGATGACCAGCGTGCCCTTCCGCAGCCCGGCCAGCACACCATCCGCGCCCAGCAGCACGCCCTCCACATCTGGCGTGTCGGGCAGCATGAGGATGACGACCTCCGATTGCTCCGCGACGGCACGGGGCGTCGGCAGCACCTGGGCCACCGCACGGAACTCGGCGGGCAGCGAGCCTCGCTCGGGCACAGCCAGGCTATGGCCGGCATCCAGCAGGTGCCGGGCCATGGGCCGGCCCATGATGCCAAGTCCGATAAAGCCGATTTTCACGACGCTCTCTCCCATTGTCTTCATGGCCAGATCCCGCGCGGCGGAGCCGGGCGAAAGGGCGGGCGCGCCGTGCTGTGCGGCGCGCCCGCCCTTCTCTGTATTCATGAATCCGGCCCGCTTGCCCACTGGCCCCTAGCGCCACCGGCAAGGGGGATGATGGGTTCTGATGCGGCGGCGAGGGATAGGAGAAGAGGCCGTGCGATATCCGGCTGGGCAGGGCTGCGGATCGTGCCGGTGCCCGCATGTGCCCGGAAGGCCCCGTGTCAGCGGGGCATCATGGCCTGTCTCAGGCCGTGGGGTGGCCCAGCCCGGCCATGCCGGCTTCGTGCTGCGGATCGGCATTGTGGCAGGCCCAGCAGAAGAGCCCGGTCGTGAGCACTGACAGGACCAGCCATGCCTTGAGGAGCGGCAGAGCAGCTCCGGCAATTTCGATGAGAGGCGCGGGATCGGTCATGTTTCGGAACCAGCCCAAAAAGCCATTGCCTGTGTTCTCGAACGATCAGGACGGGCCAGTGTCACCGGCCGGACCCGTCTATCCGTGAACTTCACGCAACCTTGCATGGTAACAGATATTTGTCAACACAAAACCGTGATGTGGCGACGCAGCATGGGCTCGGCGGCCCGGTAACTCTGCTGAAAATGTAAAAAGCTCTGCTTTCAGTGAAATAACGCCATCCTAGCGCAGCACTTCCCGGCCGCTCGCGTGTTGCTGCGGAGCAATAACGATGAATCCCGATGGCAGCCGGATGGCGGGCACGGCGGAGCTTTCGGGCCGGGAGAAACGTTTCGCTGCGACTCCGATACGGTCAAGGCCGCGCCGGGAGCCTCAACTCCGAGGGGGCTGGGCGTCTGCACTCCGCCGCTCGTGGCCCTGCCAAATGTAGCCTGTGCTTCATTAACTGTGTTGAGGTGCAAAATAAGGTCTGATACCTAAGCTTCAGTGGATGATTCATCAGGCTGTTGAGTGGGAGCCTCCGGAATGAGCGAGAATTCGGGCAAGACCCCTGGAATCCAGCGCCGCCGCCTGGCGTTGGGCATGGCTTTGCTGGGTGGCGGGGCCTTGTTGGGTGGGCTGCCCGGCGCCGCCCTGGCGCAGGACGCCGCGCGGCGTGGGCCGCTGAAGGTGCTGGCCACTATCGGCATGGTCGGCGATGTCGTGAAGGAGATCGGCGGCGACCGCATCCAGGTCGAGACGCTGATGGGCGCGGGGGTGGACCCGCATCTCTATAAGGCGACGCGGGAGGATGCGGCGCGCATGCTCCGCGCCGATGTCATCTTCTACAACGGCCTTGTGCTGGAAGGGAAAATGACCGACGCCATCATCCGCGTCGCGCGTGCGGGCCGCCCCGTCTATGCCGTGACGGAACTGCTGCCGGAAGACCAGCTGATCGAGCCCGAGGGCACCGAGGGGCTTTATGATCCGCATGTCTGGATGGACCCGCGCGCCTGGTCGGAGGCGGCGGCGCTGATCGCAGAGCGGCTGATCCAGCACGACCCCGGCAACGCGGCGGCCTTCCGCGAGAATCTCGCCGCCCTGCGGGCGCGGATGCAGGCGCTGGATACCTATGCCGAGCGTGCCATCGCCTCCATCCCCGAGCGCCAGCGCGTGCTGGTCACGGCGCATGACGCCTTCAACTACTTCGCCCGCCGCTACGGCATCGAGGTGCTGGGCATCCAGGGCCTCTCGACGGAGGGCGAGGCCGGGGTGCGCCGCATCCAGGAGCTGGTGGGCATCCTGGCCGAGCGCCGCGTTCCCGCCGTCTTCGTCGAGACCTCCGTCTCCGACCGCAACGTGCAGGCGCTGGTGGAGGGCTCGCGGGCGAAGGGCCATCAGGTCCGCATCGGCGGATCGCTCTTCTCCGACGCCATGGGCGAGCCGGGCACATATGAGGGCACCTATATCGGTATGATCGACCATAATGTGACGGCTGTCGTGCGGTCCCTGGGCGGGCAGGCGCCGGAGCGCGGCTTCCAGAACCGGCTGAGCGCGGCGAAATGACCGAATCCGCGCCACCGCTGGCGGTCCGGCATCTGACTGTCGCCTATCACGACAAGCCTGTGCTGCGGGATCTGAGCTGGAGTTGCCCGCCGGGTGCCCTGGTCGCCATCGTCGGGCCGAATGGCGCGGGCAAATCGACGCTCATCAAGGCCTCGCTGGGGCTGGTGCCGAAGCTCACGGGCGATATCCGCGTCTTCGGCCAGCCGCTGGCGGCGGCGCGGCGGCGCATCGGCTATCTGCCGCAGCGCGCCAGCGTGGACTGGGACTTCCCGGTGACGGCGCTGCAGGTCGTCACCATGGGGCGCTACCCCCGTGCCGGCTGGCTGCGGCCGCTGCCGCGCGGGGAGAAGGAGCGCGCCCGCGCCGCCCTGGCCGAGGTCGGCATGGCCGATTTCGCCTCGCGCCAGATCGGCCAGCTCTCGGGCGGCCAGCAGCAGCGCGTCTTCCTCGCCCGCGCCCTGGCCCTGGAAGCCGATCTCTACCTGATGGACGAACCCTTCGCCGGCGTCGACGCCGCGACGGAGCGCGCCATCGTCGAGGTGCTGCAGCGCCTGGTGCGGGAGGGGCGGACGGTGGTGGCGGTGCATCACGACCTCGCCACCGCCCCGCAGTATTTCCAGGAGGTGCTGCTGCTGAACACGCGCGCCATCGCCGCCGGGACGATGGCGACCACCTTCACGCCCGAAAACCTGGCGCGCACCTATGGCGGCCGGCTCTCGCTGCTGGAGCAGGCCGTGGCGGCGGCGGGGCGCGAGGCCGTGACGCGGGAGGTGGCGTGACGATGGCCGGCTTCCTCGAGGCGCTCTTCCTCGGCGCCGGCTACAACGCGACGGTGGTGGCCCTGGGCTGTGCCGGCTTCGGGCTGGCGGCGGGGGCCATCGGCTGCTTCGTGCTGCTGCGCGGCCGCGCGCTGATCAGCGACGCCGCGGCCCATGCCACCCTGCCCGGTGTCGCCGGTGCCTTCATCCTGGCGGCTGTGATGGGCTGGAACGCCCGCAGCCTGCCGCTGCTGCTGGCGGGCGCGGGGCTGACGGCGGCGGTGGCGGTGGCGGCGGTGTCGGCGCTGGGCCGGGGCGGGCGCATCCGCGACGATGCCGCCATGGCCCTGGTGCTTTCCATCGGCTACGGCATCGGCGTCGTGCTGGTCTCGGTGGTGCAGTCCCTGCCCACCGGCGGGCAGGCGGGGCTGACCAGTTTCATCCTCGGGCAGGCGGCGGGGATGAGCGCGGCCGATGCGCTGCTGATCGCCGGTCTGGCGCTGTTCAGCGCGCTGATGCTGCTCATCCTCTTCCGGCCGCTGGCGGCGCTCTGCTTCGACCGTGAATTCGCCGCCAGCACCGGCCTGCCGGTGCGGCTGCTGGACGGGCTGCTGCTGGCGCTGATGCTGGCCGTGGCCATCGCCGGGCTGCGCGCCGTGGGGCTGATCCTGGTGGTCGGGCTGATGGTGATCCCGGCCGTCACCGCGCGCCTGCTGACGGAACGGCTGGAGGCGATGGTGCCGCTGGCCGCGCTGCTGGGTGCCGTCTCGGCCTGGCTGGGCACGGCCATCTCGGCCAGCCAGCCGCAATTGCCGACCGGGGCGACCATCGCCCTCACGGCCTGCGTCTTCTTCCTGCTGGCCCTGTTGCTGGCGCCCCGGCGCGGCGCGCTGGGCTTCGCCTGGCGCCAGGCCCTGCTGTCGCTGATGGTGGCGCGGGACCAGGCGCTGCGGGCCCTGGCGGAGGCCGAGACGCGGGGCGCCGCGCCGCCACGCTGGGCGGGGCTGGGGCAGGAGGCCGGCTGGTCCTTCCTGCAGCGCGCGCTGTTGCCGCTCTGGTGCCGCCGCGCGGGCTGGGTGCGCGGGCGTGCGGATGGCGCGCTGGCGCTCTCGCCCCAGGGCCTCGCCCTGGCGCGCGACATCCAGCGCCAGCAGGAGGAACCCTGGCTGACCCTTGTGCCCGGAGAGGCCCGATGACCGAGTTCCTGCAGCTCGACCTGGCGCCGCTGCTGGCGGCGACCCTGGCCTGCCTGGTCTGCGGGCTGATCGGCAACCTGCTGCTGCTGACGCGGCAAAGCCTGATGGGCGATGCCATCAGCCATTCCGTGCTGCCGGGCATCGTCGCGGGCTTCTGGGTCACCGGCACGCGCGCCACGCTGCCGCTGGTGCTGGGGGCGCTGGTGGCGGCCATCATTGCCTCGCTGCTGATCGGCCTGCTGCGGCGGCTGACGCGGCTGGAGCCGGGCGCGGCCATGGGCGTGGTCTTTTCCGGCATGTTCGCGCTGGGGCTGGTGCTGATCGAGGTCAGCGGCGCGCATGCGGTGGATCTGGATGTGGACTGCGTGCTCTACGGCCAGTTGGAGGCGCTGATCTGGCCTGCCGCCACGGGGGCGGCATCGCTGCTCGACCCCGCCGCCCTGGCCGAATTCCCGACGGAGGTGCTGACGCTGCTGGGCGCGCTGGCGCTGGTGCTGCTGGTTCTGCTGGTGATGTGGAAGGAATTGCGTCTGGCCGCCTTCGACCCGGATTTCGCGCAGGCCATCGGCTTCTCGCCCCGGCTGCTCTCGGGCGCGGTGCTGGTGATGGTGTCGGTGGCCTGCGTCGCCTCCTTCTGGGCGGTGGGCTCGGTGCTGGTGATCGCGGCGCTGGTGGCGCCGCCGGCCATCGCGCGGCTGATGACCAACGACTATGCCACGCAGTTCGCGCTTTCCGCCCTGGTGGCGGTGGCGATGGGGGCGGGCGGTTACCTGGCGGCGGCGGCCGTGCCGGGCGCCCTGGGCCTGGGCCATGGGCTGAGCGCGGCGGGCATGATGGCGGTGGTCGCCGGCCTGCTGCTGGCGCTGGCCTGGGCCTTCGCGCCCTTCGGCCGGCGCGGCGGGCGGGGCGGCGCGGTGCCCGTGGGCTGATCCGCGCCACCCCGGGGCATCACGGCGCCGCCGTGATCAGCCCTTCCCTGGCGGCGGCGGCCCAGCGCTTGTCATCCTGTTCCAGGAAGGCCGGGAAGCCGTCGGGGCCGAGCGAATCCAGGTCGGCCCCCAGGTCCTTCAGCTTCTTGCCGATGGTGGGATTGGCGAGCGTGGCCTGAATGGCGGCATAGAGCTTGGCGGCGATCTCGGGCGGTATGCCCTTGGGGCCATACATGCCGTACCAGCCCGTGAACTCGTAATCGCGGATGCCGGCCTCGGTCAGCGTCGGCACATTCGGGATCAGCGGGCTGCGGGTGGTGGAGGTCACGCCCAGCGCCTTGATGCCGCCGCCGTTCAGATAGGGCAGCACCGCCACCGTGCTGGTCACGGCCAGACTGATATGCCCGGCGATCAGGTCGTTGAGCTGCGGCCCGCTGCCGCGATAGGGCACTTCCACCAGCCTGATGCCGGCCTGCCGGGCGAAGGAATTGCCGGCATAGCTGGTGGCGGCCTCGGTGGTGCCGAAGCTGATGCTGCCGGGCTTCTCCCGCGCCGCCGCCAGCAGCCCGGCCACGTCGTTGAAGGGCGCCTTCTCCGTCGCCGCCACCACCAGCGGGAAGCTGGAGAGCTTGGAGATGGGCGTGAAATCCTTCACGGGGTCGAAGGGGATCTGTGCCATCGAATAGCGGTTGATGACATGCGCGCCGGTGCAGACCGCCAGCATGCAGCCATCCGGCGTGGAGCGGGACACGTATTCGGCGCCGATGATGCCATTGGCGCCGGCCTTGTTCTCCACCACCACGGTCTGGCCGAGGGCTGACCGCATCCCCTCCGCCAGGGCGCGGGCGAAGATATCCGTGCCGCCGCCTGGGGAATAGGGAACCACGATGGTGATGGGGCGCGGCGGCCATGCCGGGCCGGCGGCGCGGGCGATGCGCGGGGCCGGGAGTGCGGACGCGGCGGCCGCGATGGCGGCCGCCCCCCGCAACACGCTGCGGCGTGTGCTGGTCATAACTTGACTTTCCTCCGGAGAAGGGCCCTTCGCGGGCTCTGGGTCTTCTTCCTGGTTAGCCTAATAGGCGATGTCACGCATCCCCAGGGATTGCGCCGCGCGCGCCTGATAGGCCAGCAGCTCGGGCGTCACGCCACGGCCCTTGATGCCGCCGCGCACCGTGCCGCGCTCCACGCTTTTGTAGATATCCTCGAGGCCCTGCGTCAGCGGACGGCCATTCGGCACCGCCAGCCAGAGGCGGAAGAGATGCCGCTTGCGGTCCTCCTCCTCGAAATCCTCGTAATGCGTGCGGGAGTGGTAGAGCACGTGGTTGTTGACCAGCTGCAGGTCACCCGGCTCCAGCCACATGTCGAAGGAGAATTCGGCGCTGCTGGCCATCTCCTGCAGCGCGTCCAGCGCCTCGTGCTGCAGCGGGGTCAGCTTGGGCTGGCCCTCGATCATCTGCGTGGAGCGGATGTGGTTGCGGATGTAGCGGCTGGCGAAATGCCCGTCGCGCAGGCTGTAGACGGGGGCCATGTAGGTCGGCGCCTCGTCCGGCGCTTCCTCATTCTGGCGGCTGTGCGGAAAGAGGCCGTAGAGCGTCTCGGCCAGATCGGGCCGGGTTTCCACCAGCGCGTTATGGATGGCCACGGAACTGGCCAGGCGGCTCAGCCCGCCATTGCGGGCGGTGTTGCGGCAGAGCAGCGCGACGACGTCGGAGCCATCGGTGTGGTAGTCCAGCTCGGCATTGGTGTTGTAGCCACGGCCGCTGGTGCTGCGGTAGACGCCGCCGGCATCCCGCACGTCGGAGATGACCTGGCTCGCCTTACCCTGCGGCCGCGCCACGCCGAGATGCGTGCCGATGGCCCAGAAGAGCAGCCGGTTGTCCTCGACGCTCATGGACTGGACGGGCAGGCCGCGCAGCACCTTGAAGCCGATGCCCTCTTCCATCTCCTGCTCGGCCTCGCGCAGCGCGCCGGCGAAGCTGCCGATGGAGACATCCTCGCGCGTGATCTCGAACAGGGATTTGCCGCTGGCCTTCAGGGCCGCGAAGCCCTGCATCAGGTCCTTCACCTCGCCGGGCGTGACGTGGCGCACCCAGCGGTCGGATGCCGCGATGTCCGCAGCGCGCCAATCCGCGGCCGAGACGACCTTCTTCACCATCTTGCGTTCCTCCAAACTCGCCGCGGCGTTCGGCCGCCGGCGGATGCAGCCTAGGCAGAGCGTGGGCAGAGCGTCCAGCAAATTCATGCACACGTTTACATTAGCTCCTCCAACAGATTTTCGCTGGGGTACTTCTCTATCTCTGCGGTAATCTGCCGATGCCAGGAGCGCCCGGCGTATTCGTTTGCACGGCCGCTGCCCTCTCCGCGCGGCATGACGCCGAGCTGAAGGAGCCCCGTGACTGAGTCCAACGCCCCGCCACCGCCTCGCCTCCGCGCCACCATCATCACGGTCGCGCAGGCGGCGGAGGTCTCCACCGCCACCGTCTCCCGCGCCCTGAAGGGCGACCCGCGCATCACGCCCGCCACGCGGCGGAAGGTGCTGAGCATCGCCCGGTCGCTGGGCTACACCCCCAATGCCCTGGCCCGCACGCTGCAAAGCGGGCGCAGCGGGCTGATCGGACTGGTGCTGGGCTCGGTGGAGAATCCCTTCTACGGCATGCTGCTGCAGGAGGTGGTGGAGCAGGCGGCGCAGCAGGGCCTGCGCGTGCTCATCCTGCATGCAGGGGCCGGCGCCCTGGAGGAACGGACGGCCGAGGCCATCCTGCAATACAAGCTCGATGGCTGCCTGATCTCCTCCGCCACACTCTCATCGACTGCGGCGCAGCTCTGTGCCGCCAGCGGCGTGCCGATGGTGATGCTGAACCGCGTGGCCGAGCACCACGCCCTGGCCGTCACCTGCGACAATCTGGCGGGCGGGGAATACCTGGCGGATCTGCTGGTCCGGGCCGGGCACCGCCGCTTCGGCGTGCTGACCGGACCCGGCGAATCCTCGACGGCGCGGGACCGGGAACGGGGCTTTGCCCTGCGTCTGGCGGAGCACGGGCAGGGCCTCTCCACACGAATCGTCGCGGGGCCGGGTGAGCCGCAGGTGACGACCTATGCCGGCGGCTATGAGGCCGGCCTGGCCCTGGCCGACCTGCCGGCGCGGGAGCGGCCCGATGCGGTCCTGGCCATCAGCGACATCATGGCCATCGGCGCCATCGACGCCTTGCGGGAGCGAGGCCTTTCGGTGCCGGGCCATCTCTCGGTGGTCGGTTTCGATGGTATCCCAGAGGGCGCGCGGCCGCCCTATGGCCTCACCACCATCCGCCAGCCGGTGGAGGCCATGGTGCGGCGGGGACTGGAACTACTGGCATCCGCCGCGACAGCGGGCGGCGCGGCAACCATCCTGCTGCCGGGGGAGCCGGTGCTGCGCCGATCGGCCCGGCTGTCATCGGGACCGGTATCCGACTGAGGCGACACCACCCGGGGAACGGAGCGCGCCGGGATGCGCGGTAGTGGCTGCCTGGCTCGGCCAGGGCTGACCTGTCCGCGGCGACGGAATGATCGGTAAGGGGGAGGGGGCTCTCCGGCAGCAGCCGGGCCGAAGCACTCCTGCGCCACCGGCGCTTTTCAAAGAGCGGGAGCGGCGCCAGGAAGCACCAGCGGGCTCCGTCAGAGCCTGTTTCACCTCAGGAAAATTATTGATGCGGCGCGATAATGACTTCTTATCGGCCTCGTTAGCTATGCAGTGACATGATCGTTACCGTGTCGATTCAATATGTCGTTTTCGCGCCGACAACCGGCTACTCTCAGCCCCCGGCCGCCTGCTCGGATCGTCCCAATTAGCTTTTGCGCTTTATTGATCTTGTGTTCGGCTGGGCGGACGTCTTACCCTCTGTGTATATAAGTGATTGGCATCTGTATACTTACCAGAAAGCAATCTTCAATTTTAACATTCGGTATTTGATGAGTTCTTTCTGGTCAAGCTATGAAATTAAAAGCTGAAGGTTGGAGCGGGGTCAGCGCTGATGGCAATGCGGGATGAGATCATGCGCGTGGCGACTGAGCTTTTCACGCTACGCGGCTTCCGAGGCGTCAGCTTCGCCGATATTGCGGTCGTGCTGGGCATCACCACCACCAATATTCATTACCATTTTGGTAACAAGATGGGTCTGGCCAATGCGGTGCTCGAGCATTACTCCGAATCCGTCGGCAGCCGCTTCCGGAGCATCTGGGCAGACCCACAGACCAGCCTTGCCCAAAAGGTGCAGGACACGCTCGAATTCAATCGTCAGCTCTACCAGAACTACAATCCGGCGGGCGATGAGGGAAATGCCTGGAGCCTGCTGACGCGTTTCGCGTCGGATGTGGATGCGCTGGATGATGCCATGCGACAGCGTCTCTCGACCTTCCGGCGCAGCATCAATACCCAGGTCTTCGATGCCCTGGGCATGGCCACCGCCTCTGGCGAGCTGGTGCCGGATGCGCCGCGTGCCGAGGTGGCGCGCATATTGGCCAGCGCCTTCACTTATGCCTCGCTGATCGCCAGGGATGCCGGTGGCTTCGCCGGGCTGGAACGGTATTACGAGACGGTCCTGGATCTCATCTTCCGCGCCTATGGCCTGCAGGCCGCCCCCAGGCTTGTGGCGGAACTGCCCGCGAGGCCCGAGGCGCAGCCGTGAACGGCGCGGGGTGAATCCACCCCTTGCAGGTCCGGCGGCCGTCGCCCGCGCGGTCCCCGACTGGCTGTGACGTTGGCGCGGCTCCGCCGCATGGCCATGCGGCGTTATCCATGCATGCGGCGGGGCGGGATGCTTCCGGCCCGGCTTCGCGCAGCCGCCGCCGTTCAGTCCCTGTGGCGCGCCAGCAGCCGCGCCACCACCATCAGCGCCACGCCGACGGCGATGATGCCGGTGGTGGCAGGCGATGCGGTGACGGCTTCGATAATGGCCGCAGGCACCCAGGCGAGCCATTCCATCGCCACCCTGGGAATCCACAGCAGCCTGTCCCAGCCCACCACATGCGCGGCGATTCCAAGGGCCACCAGGAAGACGCCCAGGGACCAGAGGCGCGCCGACATCATGTCCGCGTCAACCGCTCCTGGGCGCGGCGAAGCAGCCAGCCATAGAGGCCTGGAGCCTTGCCGATGGCATCCTGGAGCGCCTGCAAGGCTGCCTCGGCCCTGGAGCGCGCGACCGTGGCCTCGACCAGCTGCCCGCGGGCGACCATGCGGCCTTCCTCCAACTCCGCCAGCCGGCGTGCCAGGAAGGCATCCGCGCCCTTTTCCTCGATCTGGCGCAGCATCGCCCGCGCATCGGCAAGCTCCTGGCGGAGCTGAGCGTTCTCGGCTTCCAGCTGAGTGATGCGGCGGTGGCCGCTCTTGGCGGCTTTCGGCTGTGCGCGGCGGCTCAAAGCGGATACTCCCGGAGGCGCAGGCTGATGCCGCCCTCGTTCCCAGGGGTGAAGTCGACAGGACATCGCGCCGGCGGACTGGCCGGGGCCGATGGTTGCGGACCCTAGCCGAACAGCCGCGCGACCCCAAGCCGGGCCATTCACCGTTATGCCGCTTCTGACGGGAAAGCGATCTGACACGCCAGGGCGGCGCGGCGCTGGAGGAGGGCAGGAGATGAGGATCGACGGACACCTGACCCCTGCCGGCAGGCATTCCCGCGTAAGGGGGAGGGAGGCGTGATCACTGAGGCTGCGGCAGCGGTCGCCCGACGTGGAAGGGCGGCTTCCCGGCGCCGGAAGCAGAAAGGGCCCGCCGAAGCGAGCCCTTGCTAATCACCTGACTTCCTTTCGGAAGATGGAGCGGGCGAAGGGATTCGAACCCTCGACCCCAACCTTGGCAAGGTTGTGCTCTACCCCTGAGCTACGCCCGCGCTCCGTTCGGCGTGGGCGGGCATTTGCCATGCGGCCGGGGGGCGCGCAACCCCCCTGACGCGCTTCCCGATTAAAATTTTCAGTCGGGCCCGTCAGGCCGCCGCCTGACAGACATCCACCCACTCCGCCGCCACCAGTTCGGCCAGCCGGGCGGGCGGGATTCGGAGGGCGCTGTTGATGGAACCCGCCGCCGGCAGCACCTCGTCGAAATCCTGGAGGGAGAGGTCGCAATAGACCGGCAGCGGCTGCGCCAGCCCGAAGGGGCAGACCCCGCCCACCGGGTGGCCCGTCAGCGCCGCCACCTCCGCCGCGTCCAGCATCCGCGGCTTGGCGCCGAAGGCGGCCTTGGCCTTCTTGTTATCCAGCCGCGCATCGCCGCGTGCCACCACCAGCACCACCCGCTCCCCCACCCGCAGCGACAGCGTCTTGGCGATCCGCGCGGGCTCGACGCCATGCGCGGCGGCGGCCTCCGCCACGGTCGCGGTACGCGCCTCGGTCTCCAGGATCTCGATGTCGGGCGCTCTCTCGGCCAGGAAGGTGCGGACGCTCTCAAGGCTCATGCGGCAGGCTCCTATGTCGGCTGCGCGCGACCCTATCCGCCCCGCCCAGGCCGTCAAAGCCCGGCCCCGGGCTTGCTTCCGCCCCGGCGGCACGCATCTATGCGGGAGAGAGACAGCTGGAAGCCGGTGTTCCCATGGATGCGACCCTGACCCCCAACCCCACCGCTGCCGCCGAGATCATCAAGGACAGCGACCAGAAGAGCTTCATGCAGGACGTCGTGGCCGCGAGCCGCGAGGTGCCGGTCCTGGTCGATTTCTGGGCGACCTGGTGCGGCCCCTGCAAGCAGCTGACACCGACGCTGGAGAAGGTGGTGCGCGCCGCCGGCGGCCGCGTGCGGCTGGTGAAGATCGATATCGACCAGAACCGCGCCCTGGTGCAGCAGCTCTCCCAGATGGGCCTGCCGTTGCAGTCGGTGCCGACCGTCGTGGCCTTCTGGCAGGGACAGATCGCCGATCTCTTCCAGGGCGCACTGCCGGAATCGGAAGTGAAGAAGTTCATCGAGGGGCTGCTGAAGGTGGCCGGTGGCCAGATGCCCGGCGCTGACCTGCTGGCCGAGGCCAAGGCCGCCGCCGAGCAGGGGGACCACCAGACCGCGCTGGAGCTTTTCGCCGGCCTGGTGCAGCAGGAGCCCGAGAATCCGGAAGCCTTCGCCGGCGCCGCCCGCAGCCTGATGGCGCTGGGGCAGGAGGAGCAGGCGCTGGCGGTGCTGGAGCAGGTGCCGGAGAAGCTGCGCGACCATGCCGAGATCAGCGGCGTGCGCAGCGCCCTGGAACTGGCCGCCGAGGGCCGCCGCGCGCGGGAGCGCCTGTCGGAATTCGAGTCGCGCCTGGCCGCCGATGAGGATGACCACGAGGCACGGATCGACCTGGCCGTCGCGCTGAACGCCATGGACCGCCGGGCCGAGGCCGCCGAGGCGCTGCTGGCCTCCATCAAGCGGGACCGCGCCTGGAACGAGGAGGCGGCGCGCAAGCAGCTGCTGAAGTTCTTCGAGGCCTGGGGCCCGATGGACCCGGCCACCGTGAAGGCGCGGCGCGGGCTCTCCACCCTCCTGTTCCGCTGAGCGGGATGGCGGGCGCGCGGCCGGGACGGGAGGGCGCGGGCGAAAGCCCGGCCCGGCGGCCATGAGCAGCCGGCGCCCCAACCCCGCCGCGCTGCCGGCCGAGATCCCGATCTTCCCGCTGGCGAGCGCGCTGCTGCTGCCCGGCGGCCGCCTGCCGCTGAACATCTTCGAGCCGCGCTACCTGGCGATGGTGGAGGATGCGCTGGGCGCCGGCCGGCTGCTCGGCATGGTGCTGCCCGACCCGTCCGGCCCGCGGCCGGGCGGGCGTTCCACCATCTACCGCACCGGCTGCCTCGGCCGCATCGCCTCTTTCAGCGAGACGGGGGATGGGCGCTACCTCATCACTCTGCTGGGCCTGCTGCGCTACGACGTGGTGCAGGAACTGCCGGACCATCCCGCCGGCTATCGCCGCGTTCGGGCGGATTTCTCACCCTATCTGGACGATCTGGAACCGGCGCCGGGCGAGATGGACCGGGCGGCCCTGCTCGGCGCCCTCTGGCCCTATTTCGCCGCCCGCGGCATCGAGGCGGACCGGGCTGCGCTCGAGCGCATCCCGGATGCTGAACTGGTCACCACCCTCTGCATGGCCTGCCCATTCGATGGCCGGGAGCAGCAGGCCCTGCTGATGGCGCCAGATCCATCCCGCCGGGCAGAGCTTCTGACCACCCTGCTGCGGATCGACGGCGCTGGCCCGCCGGGGGATGACGCGCGGCCGGTGTGACGCCTGCCGGGGGCGTGGCGCGGGAGATGCGAGTTGACGGCCTGCCCGCCTTGGCGCAGGAGTCGAGCGCCATGAGCAACCCGACCGACACCTCCGCCTCCGCGCCGCCCGCTGGCGGCCCCGTGGATCCCCGCCTGCTGGAGATCCTGGTCTGCCCGCTGACCAAGGGGCCCCTGATCTATGACCGCCAGAAGGGCGAGCTGATCAGCGAGAAGGCGGGCCTCGCCTATCCGATCCGCGATGGCATCCCCATCATGCTGCCGGACGAGGCACGCCGGCTGGAGGATTGAGGTGGCCGCCGCGCCGACGGAAATCCGCCTGCGCCGGGCTGAGAAGCTGCTGGAGATCGCCTTCGCGGATGGTGCCCGTTTCAGCCTGCCGGCCGAGTATCTCCGGGTGGAAAGCCCCTCGGCTGAAGTCCAGGGGCATGGGCCCGGCCAGCGAAAATGGGTCTCCGGCCGCCGCCATGTCGGCATCATCAGGGTCGAGCCGGTCGGGCATTACGCCGTGCGGCTGGTCTTCGACGACCTGCACGACAGCGGCATCTACAGCTGGGCCTATCTGCGCCAACTGGGCGAGGAACAGGCGGAACGCTGGGCCGCCTATGAGGCGGAACTGGCGGCCCGCGGCCTCTCCCGCGATCCTCCCCGGCGGCCTGCATGAATGAACCTTTCTTCGACGCCGCCATCATCGGCGGCGGCTTTGCCGGCACCGCGCTGGCGCTGCAACTGCGCGCCGGGCTGCCGGAAGGCGGGCGCATCCTGCTCTTCGAGCCGGCGCCGCGCCCCGGACCCGGCCTGGCCTATTCCACGCCGGACCCTGGCCATCTGCTGAATGTGCCGGCCGGCGGGATGAGCCTCTTCCCCGACCGGCCCGCCCATTTCGCGGAATGGCTGGGCCGGCGGCCCGACGGCCCGCCGGCGCCACCGGAAGGCGGGCCGGTCTTCGCGCCGCGCCAGCTCTACGGCGCCTATCTCCAGGAGCAGCTGGCCGGGACCGAAGGAATCGAGGCGCTGCCCCGGCGTGTCGAGGCGGTCGAGCCCCTGCCGGGAGGTGGCTTCCGCCTGCGGGGCGGCGGCGAATCCTGGCGGGCGGCGCGGGTCGTGCTGGCCATTGGCGGCTTCGCGGCCAGGGCCGGTTCCCCGCCGCATCTGGCCGGCGATCCCTGGGATCCCGGGACGCTGGAGGGCATCGATCCCGATTCGCCCGTCCTGCTGGTGGGGATGGGGCTGACCATGGTGGATATGCTGCTCTCGCTGCGGCGGCGCGGGCACCGGCGGAAGGTGACGGCCATCTCCCGCCATGGCTGGCTGCCATTGCCGCATGTGACCGGTCCGCTGCCATCGCCCTGGCCGGTGGAGCTGCCGGAAGGCGCCGGCCCCGTCAGTGTCAGCCGCATCCTGCGGCGGGAGGCGGCGCGCGCCGCCGAAGCCGGGCAGCCCTGGCAGGCCGTGGCCGATGGCGCCCGCCCGCATCTGCAACGCATCTGGCGCGGCTGGAACCAGGCGCAGCGCGCCAGCTTCCTGCGCCATGGCCGCAGCCTCTGGAACCTGCACCGGCACCGCCTGGCGCCGGAGGTTGCCCGCTTCGTGGCGGAGGAACGCGCCTCCGGCGGGCTGGAGACCCTGGCCGCCCGGCTGGGCGAGTGGCAGGCGCGGGCGGATGGCGGCGTGGACGCCACCCTGCGGATGCGGGGCGGTGGGGAGCGGGTGCTTCCGGTCGCCCGCGTCATCCTCTGCGTCGGCCCGGACAGCGGCAGCGGCTGGCGTGAGGCCCCGCCCGTGCCGGCCCTGCTGGAGCAGGGGCTGGCGCGGCTGGATCCGCTTGGTCTGGGGCTGGAGGTGGCGGGGCCGGATGGCACGCTGCTGGACGCCCAGGGCCAGCCCGTGCCAGGCCTGCAGGTGATCGGCGCGCTGACCCGTGGCGCGTTGTGGGAGATCACGGCGGTGCCGGAAATCCGCGCGCAGGCGGCCCTGATCGCGGGTTGATGGAGCAACGGATCATGCCGCTGGATGCGCCCGACCTGCCCGGCCGCCTGGAGGGTATGGCCCGGCGCCATGAGACCTCCTGCGGCCAGGGCGGCATGGTCTGGCATGAATGGGGTCCGCCCGAGGCGCCGCCGCTGCTGCTGCTGCATGGCGGCGCCGGCTCCTGGCGCCACTGGATACGGAACATCGAGGCCCTGGCGCGGCACCGGCGGGTGCTGGCGCCGGATATGCCGGGCCTCGGCGAATCCGCCCAGCCGCCGGCGGGCATCGACCTCTGGGGCTATGTCGGGCTGATCGAATCGGGCTTCGCGCAACTGGCGCTGGAAAGCCGCGCGGCGCGCTACGACCTCGTCGGCTTTTCCTTCGGCGGCATCCTGGCCGGGCATATGGCCTCCCGTGCCGATGCCCGGCTGCGCTCGGTGACGCTGCTGGGCGCGGGCGGGCTGGGGCTGGCGCGGGTGCCGACCAGGCTGGCCAGCGTGCGTAACAAGCAGGGGGAAGAGCGCGCCGCCGCGCATCGCGCCAACCTCGCCATGCTGATGATCGCCGACCCCGCGCGGATCGACGCGCTGGCGCTGCGTATCCAGGCCTGGAACAGTGACCATGCCCGGCTGCGCAGCCGCAACCTCGTGCTCGATGGCGCCCTGCGGGACGTGCTTCCGAAGATCCATGCCCCGCTCGCCATGGCCTATGGGGAGCGTGACGCCATCGCCTATCCCTTCATGGACCAGCGGCGGACGCTGCTGGCGGCGCTGCGGCCGGAGGCGGGGTTCCATGTCATCCCCCGCGCCGGCCACTGGGTGCAGTTCGAGGCGGCGGAGGCGGTGAACGCCCTGCTGCTGCGGCGCCTGGAGGGCGCCGCGCCCGCCGCCTGACGGGCTGCCGTCAGACCGTCTCGCCCGCGCGGCGCAGGATCGACTGCGCCTTCAGGATCACCGGCCGGTCCACCATCTCCCCATCCACGGCGATGGCGGCGGTATCCACCCCCGCCACGGCGGCGGAGAGGATCCTGCGGGCCCAGGCGATCTCCCGCTCCGACGGCATGAAGCCGGCATTCACCGCCTCCACCTGGCGCGGGTGGATGCAGAGCTTGCCGGTGAAGCCGAAGGCGCGGGCGCGCGCCACGTCGGCGCGCAGCGCCTCCGCATCGTCCAGCGCCGGAGTCACGCCATCGACCGGCGACGCCGCGCCGCCGAGGCGGGAGGCCAGCACCAGCTGCGAGCGGAAGGCGGCCAGCGGCGCGCCTTCGTCGGGGATGCCGAGGTCGATCTGGAAATCGACCGAGCCGAACATCAGCCGCACCACCCCCGGCTCAGCCGCCAGCGAGGCCGCCTGGGCGAGGCCGCGCGCGCTTTCCACCAGCGGCAGCAGCGCGGCACGGGGCGCGGCCTCCCGCACCTGGGCCAGGGCGGAAGCCAGCTCGGCCTTGGGCAGCACGATGCCGGCGATGGCGGGATGCTCGCCCAGCGCCAGGTCAGCGGCGAAATGCGGCGAATCGGCCGCGTTGATGCGCAGCACCACCGGGCGCGGCGCGGTCGGCAGCCAGGCGGCGATGGCCGCGCGTGCCTCCGCCTTGCGGGCCGGGCCGACGGCGTCCTCCAGGTCGATGATCACCTGATCGGCGCCGGAGGCCAGGGCCTTGCCGAAGCGCTCCGGCCGGTCTCCCGGCACGAAGAGGAAGGAGCGCGCGGCCGCCAGGGCGGTGACGGGGTTGTCCTTGGTTTCGGGCATGGCGGGTCCTTTCCTGTTACGTCCTCTGGCCAGGAACCTAGGTTGCCAGGGAGCTGCCTCCAAGCCGGGCGGCAGCAAGTCGCGGGCGGCTTCAGCGCAGCGGTACCGCCGGGGTGCCGCCGACGCGCAGGCCCGGCGCCACATCCGCCACCACGGCGGCGCCCACGCCCACCACGGCGCCCGCACCGATGGCCACCCCCGGCCGCAGCGCCGCGCCCAGCCCCACCAGCGCCGCCGCGCCGACCCGCACCGCGCCGCCCAGCACCGCGCCAGGGGCCACATGCACCGCATCTTCCAGCCACGCGTCATGCTCGACGATGCAGCCGGTGTTCAGGATGACATGCCGCCCGACCCTGGCGGCGGCGCCCAGCACCACGCGCGGCAGGAGCACGCAGCCCTCACCGATGCGCGCCGTGCCCGCCACCACGGCGGAGGGATGGCGGAGCACCGGCAGCGCATAGCCCAGCCCCAGCAGCCATTCGCCCAGGGCCTGCCGGCGGGCATTGTCTCCCAGCGCCACATGGGCGGCATCGAACCCCTGTTGCCGCAGCGTCCCGGCCAGGGCCAGCGGGCCCAGCAGCGGCAGGCCCGGCAGGCCGGCGGAGGCGGGATTGTCGTCCAGCACGCCCGCCGGCTCAGGCCAGCCGGCGTCGCGCAGCGTCTCCAGCACCGCCCGGCCATGGCCACCGGCGCCGATCAGCAGCAGGCGCATCAGCAATGGCCTGGCCCACGCTTGGCACCCATCCTGGCATCGCGTATCGCGCTAGGCATGAATTTCCGCCCCCTGGCCCGCCCGGTTGTTCCTGGCAGGCATCTTTGCCGCCCTGCCGCCATCCTGTCAGGCTCCAGCCGTAATGGGGGCATGGCATGACCTATTGGATCGATGTCGAGGATCTCTTCGAATACGCGCTGGTCAACCGCCGCCCCAGCGGCATCCAGCGCCTGTCCTTCGAGCTGTACCGGGCCCTGGTGGCGCTGCGGCCGCAGGAGATCGCCTTCTGCCGGCATGACCGCCTGCGCGACACGCTGCGGACCGTGTCCTGGGCAGAAGTGGAATCCCTCTTCGCCGGGCTGACCGGCCATGGGCAGGCCAGTGGCGCATCGGTGCGCGAGGCCCCGAGACCTGTCGGGCAGGCCGGGCGGGTGCGGCGAATCGCCTCCCGCCTGCCGGCCGATATCCGCGTGCCCCTGGGCGAGGCGGTGCGGGCGCAGATGTGCGCGCTGCGCGCCGGGCTGCGCGCCGGCCGCGGCGTCTGGCAGGCGGGGCGGAGGCTGCGGCGGCCCCCGCCGCAGGCGCACCCGCAGGCCGGGGCAGCGGTGGCGGGGCAGGACCTCGTGGAGGCGGCGAGGCCGGGCGACATGCTGCTCGTCCTCGGCTCCCCCTGGTTCCGCACCGACTATGCCGACCTGCTGCAGCGGATGCGCCAGCGCACCGGCCTGGGCGTGGCCATGCTGGTCTATGACCTGATCCCGCTGATCCGCCCCGAATTCTGCGATGCCGGGCTGGTACGCACCTTCCGCGCCTGGTTCACCAGCACCATGCCGCAGGTGGACCGCTTCATGGCCATCTCCCGCGCCACGGCCCGCGACCTGGAACGCTATGCCCAGGCGGCCGGGATCACCCTGGCGCATCCCGTGGCCGTGCTGCCGATCGGCACCGGCTTCGGCGAGGCGGCCTCCGTGGCGCCCGTGGCCTCCCCGCGCGTAGCGGCTCTGCCGCCGCACTACGTGCTGCTCGTCTCCACCATCGAGGCCCGCAAGAATCACCTGCTGGCCTTCCGTGCCTGGCGCCGCCTGGTGGACCAGCTGCCGGCCGAGCAGATGCCGACCCTGGTCTTCGCCGGGCGGGTCGGCTGGATGGTGATGGACCTGATGCAGCAGCTGGAGAACTGCGGCTGGCTGGGCGGCAAGGTCGTGCTGATCGAGGACCCCAGCGACGAGGAACTGGCCGCCCTCTATGCCGGCTGCCAGTTCACCCTCTTCCCCTCCCATTACGAGGGCTGGGGCCTGCCGGTCACGGAGAGCCTGGGCTTCGGCAAGATCTGCGTCGCCTCCTCCGCGACATCCATACCGGAGGCAGGTGGCCCCTTCTGCCTTTACCACGACCCCGAGGATGTGCCGGAGGCCGTGGCCATCCTGCGCCGCCTGATCGGCCACCCGGCCGAGCTGGAGATCATGGAAGCGCGGTTGCAAAAGGGTTTCCAGCATGTGCCCTGGGTCAGGACGGCCGAGTCGATGCTTCAGGCACTAGAATAATTTATGATCACAATAACTTGAAGTTGTGTGGCTTTGGTGCAACGGTGTGCCTTGGAGAGTACTTTGCTGTCGCAAAGCCCCTGGGCAGCAGCCGTGAAGCGCATAAGCTCGGCCTCGGCCACGATCTCCCCCGATCGACTTGGCTTCGGCTCTCCATCCCCCGGAGAGTCCCAAGGCAGCGCCGGACGTTCCCCCGCCCGGTGCTGCCGCCCCATTACGGCCGAGATGCCGCCACTTCGATGCCGCTGAGCCCCATGGCCAGCAGCGCCCGGAGATCCGCCAGTTCCAGGGCGATGCAGCCCTCGGTGGGCGGAAAGCCCGGCCGCGCCAGGTGCAGGAAGATGGCGCTGCCACGCTCCCTCACCACCGGCTGATCATTCCATCCCAGCACGCCGATAATGTCGTAGACCGAATCGCCGCGCCACAGCTCCTCGTGCCGTCCGGCATAGGGTAGGCGCACCGGGCGGTTGTAGGCGGGATCGGCCGGGTCGTCGCACCAGCCATCCTGCGGGCCGATCGGCTCCACCGGCACGGCGCAGGCGGGGGCGGGCAGGCGGTCGGCGCGGTAGAGCACGCGGCGCAGCGGCAGCAGCCCGGCGGGGGTGGCGCCATCGCCCTCCTCCTTGTGCCGGCGGATGCCGCCGCGGCCCAGGGCGCAGCGGAAGGCATAGCCCCGCAGCCGCAGCAGCCCCGTGGTCTCCCCGGTGGCATGGACCTCGGCGGTGCTCATCGCAGCAGATGCCCGAAGCGGGTGGCCTTGGTCTCGAGGTAATGGTCGTTGATGCCGTTGGCGGCGAACTGATGCGGCTCCCGCCCCACGACATCGATGCCGCAGGCGGCAAGGCCCGCCAGCTTGTCCGGGTTGTTGGTCAGCAGCCGCAGCCGCGTGATGCCGAGTTGCCGCAGCATGGTGGCCGCCACCATGAAGCCCCGTTCATCCGCGCCGTAGCCGAGGGCGCGGTTGGCATCCAGCGTGTCCAGCCCCTGATCCTGCAGGGTATAGGCACGCAGTTTGTTCACCAGCCCGATGCCGCGCCCCTCCTGCGCCAGATAGAGCAGCACCCCCGCCCCGTCCTTGCCCATGCGGGCGATGGCGCCACGCAGCTGCGGGCCGCAGTCGCAGCGCAGGCTGCCCAGCAGGTCGCCGGTGAAGCATTCGGAATGGATTCGGACCAGCGGCGCGCCGCCGGCCGCCGCCAGTCCCTCAGGGTCTCCCACCAGGATCGCCAGATGCTCGATTCCGCCATCGGCGGCACGGAAGGCGACGATGCGGGCCTCTGGCGCGTCCTCCAGCGGCACGCGCGCCTCGGCCACGCGGGTCAGGCTGGTGGCGGCGCTGGTGGGATAGGCCAGGATCTCGGAAGCCGGCAGGCTGAACAGGCCCAGCGGCGCGGCTTCCGGCACCCGCTTCTCGGCCACCGGCACCGCCACCAGGGCGGGCAGCAGCCGGCCCAGCTTGGCCAGCGCCAGCGCGGCGAAGGAGAGCGGCGGCGCCGTGGCCAGTTCCGGCGTCTCCGGCAGCAGCTGCTCGGCCACCGGGTCGGCCAGGCCGCGGAGCCGCTCCGGGTCCAGCAGGCCGGGCGGCAGGGTCAGGGCGACCGGCACCTCATCGGCGCGCCGATTCTCGTGGGAGGGGACGGAGGGGATAGGGCGGTGCAGCACCGCCGCGGCCCGGGAAGGGGCCAGCAGCAGCAGCGGCGGCGCGGCACCCAGCGCCGCCAGCTCCGCCAATCCGCGCGCGCCGACCGTCTCGGCCGCCGCCACCAACAGGGCGCAGCCCGCTGCCTCGCGCGTGCCGCGCAGCAGGACCGGCGTGCCGCGCCGGAGGTCGCTGGCGGCGCGGTGCACGCGGCGCTGCGCCAGGCTGACGGCATCGGGCACCAACGCGCCGGGCTCGGGGTCATGAGGATGGGCAGTCCCCTGGGTCTCCACCTTGTTGCCCGGGGAGACGGCGGAGCCTGTACTGGTCATGGAGTCATTTCCATCTGGTGCTGGCGGCAGCGCTTTTTAGTCCATGAAATGGGCAGGTGGCCCTGGAAGGTAATCCTCGGGATAGGCCATCGGCCTGGGCAGGGCCAGGGTCGGAGAGGAATGTGGCATCACCCTGGCGGTTGCCATCCCCTCCGAAGCGCGCCAAAGTGATATTTTGCGAGAACCCGCGCCATCTGGGGTTGCCGGTTTTTTGCGGCGGCGGCACCATACCGACGCCTGCGAATGGCATCGTTACCGCTTTGATTTGCCGGCACATTGGGGGTAGGATGTTGAATCACTGGCTTTGTCGGGAGATTTCATGACGGGCCCGCGGCCGATCCTGATCGTGGACGACGACGCGGCGCTGCGCGCCACCTTGTCGGAACAACTGGCATTGGACGGGGAATTCGCTCCTCTGGAAGCCGAGAACTCGGCGGAAGCTGCCGAGCAGCTTCTGGGCGCGGAATCCCGCTGCGATGCTGTATTGCTGGACATTGGCCTGCCCGATGGCGACGGCCGCGACCTCTGTGCGCGCCTGCGGCGTGAGGGCGTCAAGATTCCGATCATCATGCTGACAGGCGCTGATGCGGAGCAGGATGTTGTGCGTGGCCTCGATGCCGGCGCCAACGACTATATCGCCAAGCCCTTCCGGGTGGCCGAGCTGCTGGCGCGATTGCGTGCCCAGCTGCGCGTCTTCGACAATTCCGAGGACGCCGTCTTCGTCATCGGGCCCTATACGTTCCGCCCCTCGGCCAAGCTGCTGCTGGAGACGGCGAAGAACCGCAAGATCCGGCTGACCGAGAAGGAAGCCGCGATCCTGAAGTTCCTCTACCGCGCGGGCGGCCGGGCCGTGGCGCGGCAGGTGCTGCTGAACGAGGTCTGGGGCTACAACGCCGCCGTGACCACGCATACGCTGGAGACGCATATCTATCGTCTGCGGCAGAAGATCGAGCCTGACCCGACCAGCGCCTGCCTGCTGCTGACCGAGGGCGGCGGCTACCGGCTCGATCCCCAGGCCGGCCGCGTGGCCGCCTGAGGGGCGAGAGGAACAGCGAAAGGCCGGCCCGGAGTCCTCCGGGCCGGCCTTTTCTGTATGGATTTGTCTGGACCCGGAACGGCTCAGACGATCCGGGCGGCCTCATCGAAGGGCAGGCGCGGCAGGCGTTCGAAGGTGCCGGAAGGGTCGCCATAGCCGAGATTGACCAGGAAATTGGACTTCCAGGTCGTACCCTCGAAGAAGGCGGCATCCACTTTGGCATTGTCAAAGCCGCTCATCGGACCGGCATCCAGGCCCACGGCGCGCGCCGCCAGGATCAGATAGGCGCCCTGCAGCGTGCCGTTCCGGAAGGCCGTCTGCTCGGCGAAGGCCGGGCTGCTGGTGAACCAGGACTTCGCATCGGCATGCGGGAAGAGGAAGGGCAGCTTGTCGTAGAAGGCGGTATCATGCGCCACGACCACCGTGACCGGCGCCGTCATGGTTTTCTCCAGGTTGCCGGAGGAGAGGGCGGGGCGCAGCTTCTCCTTGGCTTCCTGCGAGCGGATGAAGAGGAAGCGCCCGGCGCTCGCATTGGCGCTGGTGGGGCCCATCTTCAGCAGGTCGTAAAGCTCATGCAGCTTGGCATCCGCGACAGGCCTGTCCTGCCACTTGTTCATGCTGCGGGCGGAAAGGAACAGCTGGTCCAGCGCGGTGCTATCGATCGTCTCAGACATCCAAGTGCCTCATCCCAATATACGTCACGGTAGGGATAAGGCTGAATGCCGGGGAAGCCAATCAGCCGGGCTGATCGGCATCATTCCCGAAATCCATGGCGCCGGGATCGCCGGCGCCATGGGTGTGGAGGTCAGGCCTCCACCTGCTCCACCGCCACCACCTCGGGCACGTAATGGCGCAGCATGTTCTCCACGCCGTGCTTCAGCGTGGCACGGGAGGAGGGGCAGCCCGAGCAGGCGCCCTGCATCCGCAGCTTCACCACGCCGTCGCGGAAGCCGCGGAAGACGATATCGCCGCCATCGCCGGCCACCGCCGGGCGCACACGGGTATCCAGCAGCTCCTTGATCTGGGCCACCACCTCCGCATCGGCGGGGTCCGTGTCCTCGATATCCTCGGCCTCACTGTCCTCGCCCAGCATCACCGGGCGGCCGGCCATGGCATGTTCCATGATGGTGCCCAGCACCACCGGGCGCAGGCCCTGCCAGTCGGCCGCCTCGGTCTTGGTGACCGTGATGAAATCGGCACCCAGGAACACGCGGGCGACACCCTCCAGCTCGAACAGCGCCTGGGCCAGCGGGCTGCGGGTAGCGGCCTCGGGGCTGGTGAAGTCGGCGGTGCCGCGGTCGCCCATCACGTCCTGGCCCGGCAGGAATTTCAGGGTGGCGGGATTGGGCGTGGCTTCCGTCTCGATGAACATTCTTTCCAGTCCCATGCGCAGAAGTCGGATTTCATGTGCCATGTGGTTGATCACGGCCCAGGTTGCAACCGGAAAGGCCATGCGGGCACCCGGAGGCTGGGTCGCGGACGGCCGCTCGATCCGGCGGCGGGTGGTGGAGGCGGAAGGAGGCCTTGCCGCCTCCCTCATTGCGCGGCCCGCTGCCGGGCCCTTCTCGTCGGGTGCGCCGAACAAGTACGGCTCGCGGGCAGTCATGTTCCGCAACCCAATACTTACTTTCTTGAAAATATAGACCCAAGTTGAAGTTAATATTTTGTGAGCAAATATATCGCGCCGCAGATTAAATTAATTCCTATGCGGAAACCATTGAGGCGCGCGAACCTTATCAGGCCGTATGCGCAAGAAGGAGCATCTAAGATGCGGCTTCGAATTCTGATGTCTGGCCTGACCTTTATGGCAGCTGGACTTGCCTTTGGTACACCTGCGGCGCAAGCCGCTCAAAGCGTTCCGGGTATTTCATCCCAAGGCCCCTCAGACATCGAGTATGTACAGCAGAGAAGCCGGCGTAACAGGAACTTGCAGAATCCGAACTCCCCCGGCTGGGACAACGACATGACGGCACGCCTCAATGAGGAGAGCCTTCGTCGTGCGCAGCAGGGGCAAAACGCCCTGACCAACCAGCCAGACACGACGTCCAACCTGAATCGCATGAGCGAAAGCGATGCCGAGCGTGGCGTGAATGTCGGCTCGCAGCCGCTCATTCCGTTCCGCTGAGCCTTAGCGAGGCCCTGGCTAAACCGTCAGGGCAGGATGACGAAATCGGCGGTGCGGGCGCGTCAAGCGCCGGCCGCCGAAGCTTTCGTGCCTGTGGCCGGACCTCCCGGCACGGTCCCACCCGGGCCTAGAGCGTCACCCGCTGCATATCCTCCTCGCCCAGCCCGGCGGGGATGATGGTCATGGGCACCCGCAGCCGGGCGCCGTAGCGGCCGGTCAGCGCCGTGATCAGCGGCCCCGGCGCGCTGCCGCTGGCGGAGGCCGCCAGCACCAGGATGGAGATGCGCGGGTCCTCCTCCAGCAGCGCCAGCAATTCGTCGCGCGGATCGCCCTCACGGATCAGCAGGATCGGCATGCCGCCGGTGATCTCCTGCACCTCGGCGGCGAGGCCGGAGAGCAGCTTCTCCGCTTCCTCGCGCCGCTCTTCCTCCAGCAGGGCGCCGACACCGGCCCATTCGGTCATCTCCGGTGGCTCCACCACCCGCAGCAGGGCGACGCGGCCGCCACTGGCACGCACGCGCAGGCAGGCATAGCGCAGGGCGATGTGGCGCTCTGGGCTGTCATCCACCACCACCAGGAAGACACGGTCGCGTCGCGTGGCCTCGGGCATCAACTCCTCCGGAACAAGACGCTGCCCATCCAGCCGGCGAAGGCGGCCAGCAGGATGCAGAGCAAGCCATACACCAGCGGCTGCTCCTCCGCGACATCAGCAATTCGCGCGGCGACGCCCACCCGGTCCACCTCGAAGCCCAGTTCCTGCCGCGCCACCACGCGGCCCTCGCGGATCAGCAGTACCTGCACCTGATAATCCCCGGTCTGCACGGTGGCCGGCAGGTCCAGCCGGGCGCGAAAGAGGCGGGAGCCAGCGATATGCATCGGCGTCTCCTGCTCCTGCCACTGGCGGGAATCCTGCTTCAGCCGCAGCAGCGCCTCCCGATAATCGGCGTCCTGGACGCCGGTGGATTGCAGCGGCAGCTGGTCCAGGCCGAGGTGCTTGGTTGCCCGTTCCTGCAAGGACAGCATCTCCCGCAGCGGACGGGTGCCGGTGACGGCATAGAAGCCGGGCACACTGCGGAAGCGGGCGGAGGGACCGTTGATCCAGAGGCCGAGCACCTGGATCTTGCGGCGGACGATCATCGGCTCCGGCGCGTTCTGTGCGATCACCAGCACATCATCCCCCGGCGAGCCATCGGGCTGCGGGCCCAGCAGCCGGTCGGTGGCGCCGAAGACCAGCAGCTGGGTGCCGGTGAAGCCAGTGGTGATCTCGACCGTCCGCTGAGACAGCTCCGCCACCAGTGCCGGGCGGGCGATGCGGGTCATGGGATCGGCGGAAGGCGCCAGGCCAGAGGGCGTAGGCGGCGGTACCGGGGGGACGGGCGGCAGCGCGGGCGGCGGCGGCAGCGGTGCCTCGCCGCCCGGCGGCGCAGGCGGCAGCGCTTGCGCCAGCGCGGGCAGCCCGGGCAGAGCCAGCGGCAGCGCCAGCATCAGGGCGCGGGCGGCCTGTCTCACGGCACGCGCCTCATACCAGCGGGCCGATGGTGAAGAGGCTGTCCGGCCGGCGCAGCAGCCCCCAGAGCAGGCTGCCCGCGACGGAGAGCACCAGCAGGCCGAGCAGGGCGCGGGTTTCCTCGCCGCGCAGCCGGGTGCCCATGGCGGCGCCGAACTGCGCGCCGGCCACGCCGCCGATCAGCAGCAGCAGCGTCAGCACGATATCGACGCTGCCGGTGGCGATGGCCTGCAGCAGCGTCACATTCGCGGCGACGAAGAGCACCTGGAAGAGCGAGGTGCCGATCACCACCGAGGTCGGCATGCCCAGCAGGTAGATCATCGCCGGCACCAGCATGAAGCCGCCGCCCACGCCCATGATGGCGGAGAGGATGCCGATGCCGAAGCCCACCAGCAGCGGCGGGATGACGGAGATATAGAGGCGCGACTTGCGGAAGCGCATCTTGAAGGGCAGGCCGTGCATCCAGAAATGCGTGTGCAGCCGGCGTGAAGGCTTGCCCTGGCGCCGGTGCAGGATGGCGCGCAGGCTCTCCCGCACCATCAGCGCGCCGACGCTGCCCAGCACGACCACGTAGAAGATGGCGACCGCGAGGTCGACCTGCCCCTGCCGCCGCAGCCAGGCGAAGACCTGCACGCCGAGGAAGGAGCCGGCGAAGCCGCCCGCCAGCAGCACGCCGCCCATCCGCAGATCCACATTCCCCCGCCGCCACTGCGCGATGAGGCCGGAGACCGAGGCGCCGAGCGTCTGGTTGGCGCCCGAGGCGACCGCGACGGGGGAGGGGATGCCGATCAGAATCAGCAGGGGCGTGAGCAGGAAGCCGCCGCCCACGCCGAACATTCCGGAGAGCCAGCCAACGCCGAAGCCGATCCCGAGCAAGACAAAAGCATCCACCGACATCTCAGCGATGGGCAGGTAGACCTGCATCGCGCATTCCAGTCGCAGTTCGGGCCGAGGAAAGCGGGAATCGGACCCGCTGGAAGGTTCACGCAAGATCCCTGCGCACCGTCGCGCAGGGGACAATCGAAATACGGCAAGTCTTGGGTTAAAGGCAGTGCGTCCGGTGCCGCCGTGTCGATTTCCTGGCACCGTTATGGAAATGCCACCATGAACGCCACGCGCCGCGCCCTGCTCGCCACCGGCCTCTCCGCCGCGCTGCCCTTGCCGGCGCTGCGCCCCGCAGCGGCCGAGCCTTCCGCCCGCCTGGCCCTGCTGCACCTCAACGACTTCCATTCGAAGCATGAGGGCGTGGATGCCGGCGCCGCCGCCTGCCGCGCCGACCGCCCCTGCCTGGGCGGCAGCGCGCGGCTGGCCACGGCGCTGTCCCTGGGGCGGCGCGACGCCGCCGCCGCCGGGCGGACGGTGCTGCAACTGGATGCGGGCGACCAGTTTATGGGCAGCCTCTTCTACACGGCGCATAAGGGCATGACGGAAGCCGCCGTGCAGCGCGCCACCGGCACCGAGGTGATGGCGCTGGGCAATCATGAATTCGACCATGGCCCGGCGGTGCTGGCCGGCTACGCGGCGGCCGTGCCCTTCCCGCTGCTCTCCGCCAACCTGGACACCAGCCGGGAGCCGCTGCTGGCCGGGCGCATCCGCCCGCATGTGGTGCTGAACAAGGGCGGCGCGCGCATCGGCATCATCGGCCTGACCACGGAAACCACGCCCCAGGGCTCCTCCCCCGGCCCGACGCTGCGTTTCACCAATGCCGCCGAGGCGGCGGAGCGCGCCATCGCGGAACTGCGGGCGCAGGGGCCGATCACCATCATCATCCTCTCCCATCTCGGGCTGGAGGCGGACCGCAGGCTGGCCGCCTCGGTGGCGGGGATCGACCTGATCGCCGGCGGGCATAGCCATAGCCTTCTGGCCGATGGCCTGGCCGGCGCCGCCGGGCCGCATCCCACCATGGTCGGGGGGCGGGACCGCGACGTGCGGATCCTGCAATCCGGCTGCCATGGCCGCTGGCTGGGCCGGCTGGACCTGGACCTGGCCGCCGGAGGCCGCATCGCCGCCCATGCCGGCGCGGTGCGCGAGATCACACCGGAGCTGGAGCCCGACCCGCAGGTGGCGGAGATCGTCGCCCGCCATGCCGCGCCGCTGGCGGAATGGCGCGCCCGCCCCATCGGCAGCCTGGCGCAGCCCTTGACCAACGCGGGCTGCCGGGATGGGGAATGCGCCCTCGGCAACCTGCTGGCCGATGCCATGCTCGCCGCCGAGCCGCAGGCCGAGATCGCGCTCACCAATGGCGGCGGGCTACGCGCCAACCTGCCGGGCGGCACCGTCACCTGGGGCGATGTGCTGGGGCTGCTGCCCTTCTCCAGCACCCTGGCCACCCTGACCATCCGCGGCGGTGCCCTGCGCGCGGCGCTGGAGAACGGGCTGTCGCTGCTGGGCAGGAATGGCGGACGCTTCCCGCAGGTGGCGGGGCTGCGCCTGCGCTTCGACCCGGCCGCGCCCGTCGGGCAGCGGGTGCGGGAGGTGGAGGTCCAGCAGGACGGCCGCTTCGTGCCGCTGGACCCCGATCGCGCCTACCGGGTCGTCACCAGCAACTTCCTGCGCCAGGGTGGCGACGGATATGCCGAGCTGCGCGACCAGGCGCTGGAGGCCTATGACAACGGCCCCGCGCTGGAGGACATGCTGGCCGGCTACCTGGCGGACCGGCCCGGCCTGGCAGTGGCGGTGGACGGGCGCCTCAGGCCCTCATGACGGGCCCGCGCGACCCATGAGGCCCGCGGATGGCCGCCCTGTGGCGCCGGGGCTGGTTTCGCATGCCCAACTGTCCTTGTGCGAAGGCCGGGCCGACGCCATCTCGGCGTCATGAATACGACGACCTCTCACGATCCCCTCGGCTGGCACGGCACGACCATCCTGTGCGTCCGCAAGAACGGTCAGGTGACCATGGCCGGCGACGGCCAGGTCTCCATGGGCCAGACCGTGGTGAAGAACAACGCCCGCAAGGTCCGCACCATCGCGGGCGGCAAGGTGCTGACCGGCTTCGCCGGCGCCACCGCTGACGCCTTCACGCTCCTGGAACGGCTGGAGGCCAAGCTGGAGCGCTTCCCGGACCAGCTGGAGCGCGCGGCGGTGGAACTGGCCAAGGACTGGCGCACCGACCGCTACCTGCGCCGGCTGGAAGCGCTGCTGGCGGTGGCGGACAAGGACCGCTCCCTGCTGATCACCGGCAATGGCGACGTGCTGGAGCCCGAGGACCAGATCATCGGCATCGGCTCCGGCGGCAACTACGCCCTGGCGGCGGCGCGGGCGCTGATCGATATTGAGGGCCTCACGGCCGAGGATGTCGCGCGCAAGTCCATGAAGATCGCGGCCGATATCTGCGTCTACACCAACGGGCGCACCGTGCTGGAGACCCTCTGAACCATGACTGATGCCGTGAATCTGTCTCCGCGCGAGATCGTCTCGGAGCTCGACCGCTTCATTGTCGGCCAGCATGACGCCAAGCGCGCCGTCGCCATCGCGCTGCGCAACCGCTGGCGCCGTCAGCAGCTGCCGGAAGGCATGCGCGACGAGGTGGTGCCGAAGAACATCCTGATGATCGGCCCGACCGGCTGCGGCAAGACCGAGATCGCCCGCCGCCTGGCCAAGTTGGCTGACGCGCCCTTCATCAAGGTGGAGGCCACCAAGTTCACCGAGGTCGGCTATGTCGGCCGCGACGTGGAGAGCATCATCCGCGACCTGGTGGAGGTCTCCATCACCCGCACGCGGGAAGCCGCGCGCAAGGAAGTCCAGGCCAAGGCCGAACTGGCGGCCGAGGAGCGGCTGGTGACCGCGCTGGTGGGCGAGGGGGCTTCGGGCGAGACCCGGATGAAGTTCCGCCGCATGCTGCGCGAGGGCCAGCTGGAGGACAAGGAGGTCGAGGTCCAGGTCTCCGAGCAGTCCTCCGGCACGCCCATCGGCATGATGGACATGCCGGGCATGCCGCCGGGCCAGATGGCCAATATCCAGGAGATGATGGGCAAGATGTTCGGGCGCCAGGCCCGGCCGCGGAAGATGCAGATCGCCGAGGCGCGCCAAGCCCTGATCCGGGACGAGGCCGACCGGCTGCTGGACAATGAGAAGCTGACCCGCGACGCGGTGGCGAATGCCGAGAACAACGGCATCGTCTTCGTGGACGAGATCGACAAGGTCTGCGCCCGCAGCGAGAACGGCTTCCGTGGCGGCGACGTCTCCCGCGAGGGCGTGCAGCGCGACCTGCTGCCGCTGATCGAGGGCACCACCGTCACCACCAAGCATGGGCCGGTGAAGACGGACCACATCCTCTTCATCGCCTCCGGCGCCTTCCATATCGCCAAGCCCGCCGACCTGATGCCGGAGCTGCAGGGCCGCCTGCCGATCCGCGTGGAGCTCTCCGCGCTGTCGCGCGACGACTTCCGCCGCATCCTGACGGAACCGGAGCACAGCCTCGCCAAGCAATACGTGGCGCTGCTGGGCACCGAGGGCGTAACGCTCGACCTGACGGATGACGCCATCGACGCGGTGGCCGACCTTGCTGCCGACATCAATGCGCGGGTGGAGAATATCGGCGCCCGCCGCCTCTCCACCGTGCTGGAGAAGCTGCTGGAGGAGATTTCCTTCAATGCCAGCGACAAGCGCGGCGAAAACCTGACCGTTGATGCGGGTTACGTGCGGGAGAGGGTGGCACCGCTGGCCGCCAGCGCCGACCTCAGCCGCTTCATCCTGTAAGGGAACCAGCATGACCGAGAACCTGCCCGCACCGCTTCCTCTCCCCCCTGACGCGCAGGCGGAACTGGACGCGGCGCGGCGGGTTCTGGAGGAGAGTTCGCTCGCCTCGCGCCTCGCCGCCATGGCGGGCACGCCGATCGAGGCGCTGCGCCGGCGCCTGCCTTCCTTCGCCCAGGGCATGGTGGATACGGCGGTGCGCAAGGCACTCGCCCAGGCGCTCTCGGCCGCCACGCGCAGCGCCCCGGGCTGGACGCCGCCGGGCGTCTCCACCACCTGGATGCACCGGGGGATGGCGGCGGCCAGCGGCGCGGTGGGCGGTGCCTTCGGCCTGCCCGGCACGCTGGTGGAACTGCCGGTTTCCACTACCCTGCTGCTGCGGCAGATCGCCGCCGAGGCCGCGGCGGCGGGGGAGGACCCCACCAACCTGGAGACCGGCGCCGAATGCCTGAAGGTCTTCGCGCTGGGCGGTCCGGGCGAGGCCGATGACGCCACGGAAACCGGCTATTTCGCCACCCGGCTGGCGCTGGCGCAGTTCCTGCCGACCATGGGCGCCTCGCTGCTGCCGGGCTTCATCGGCGCGGTGGCGGCGCGTTTCACCGGGCCGCTGATGCTGAAGCTCGGCGCCCAGGCGGCGCCGGTGGTCGGCGCCGCGGCCGGGGCGGCGGTGAACCTGGCCTTCCTGGAGCATTTCCGCGCCCTTGGCCGGGCCCATTTCGCGGTGCGGCGGCTGGAGCGCGAATACGGCGCCCCGGCTGTGCGGATCGCCTGGGACAGGCAGCGGCCGGCGCCGCCCGTCGTCGAGCTGAAGGCGGAACCCGCCTGAGGCTCGCCCGGACCGGGCAGGCTCCTGTTCAGAGCGGCCGCACGGCCTCGACCCCGCCGCGCAGGGGCGCGCCGTTGCGGCGCATGCAGTCGCGGAAGGCGCGCAGTTCTGCCACGCGCATCTCGTGCCCGATGCGCTGCTCGTTCACCCAGTTCCCGGGATTGCTCTGGCGCTGCACCGCGAGGACGGCAGGGTCGCGCTGCGCCTCGGCGCGGCAGGCGGATTCGACGGGGGTTTCCGGCCGCCGTTCGGGCGCCGCCGGGGCGGTGGCGCAGGCGGCGGGCAGCAGGGCCAGGAGCATCCAGAACATTCCGCGCATCATGCCGCTCCCAGCCAGTCCTCGATCAATCGCCGGGCGATGGAATCCGGCCGCGGCAGGCTGAAGCCGCCCGCCTCCGGGTTCCGCAGCTCGTTCCGGCTGAACCACCGGGCGTCCCGCAGCTCCGCGGGGTCGATGGTGATCTGCTCCGACAGCCCCTCGGCATGGAAGCCCAGCATGATGCTGGAGGGGAAGGGCCAGGGCTGGGAGGAATGGTACCAGGCCCGCCCGACCTGGATGCCCGTCTCCTCCATCACCTCCCGTCGCACGGCTTCCTCCAGGCTCTCGCCCGGTTCCACGAAGCCGGCCAGGGTCGAATACATGGTGGTATTGGGGAAGCGGGTGGAATGGCCCAGCAGCGCCTTGTCGTCCCGCACCACCAGCATGATCACGGCCGGGTCGGTGCGGGGAAAGTGCTGGGTGCCGCATTGCGTGCAGGCCATGGCGTTGCCGGCGCTGCGCGGCGCGCATTCCCCGCCGCAGACGCCACAGAAGCGATGGCGGATGCGCCAGTGCAGCAGCCCGCGCGCATGGGCCAGCATGCTGGCCTCGCCGGCAGGCAGCAGCCCCGCCACGCTGCGCAGCTCCGCGAAGCCGCCGAAGCCCTCGGGCAGCAGCGGCAGCGGGTCCTCGGCCGAGGAGCAGTCGACGGCGAAGACCGGCCGCCCCTCCCAGAGCCCCAGCAGGGCCCAGGGGCCGCCGGCCATGCGGACCGCCTCGACGGCCGGGGCGCTCAGCAGCACGGCCTCGGGGGCGCCCTCGGCCAGGCCCTTCATCAGGCTCTGGCCGCGCCAGACCGGGATGAAGAGCGCATCGGGGGAGGCCATGGCACGGGCTACGAAAGCCTCGTCGTCCCGCTGACCGGAGACGCGGTCGATCGGGCTGCCGGTGTAGACATTGGGTCGGGAAGCGGGAAAGGACAGCATGCGCCCCGACCCTGCCACGCGGCCGCGGGCGGGGCAACCGGGCAGGGAAACGGCGAAGCATGGCAGGCACCCCCTTGCCCTGCCCCCCCGGGCGCATGATATCCTGCCACCGGAAGGTTGGTGGCGGACGGGCGTCTCGCCAACCCGGTCAGGTCCGGAAGGAAGCAGCCGTAACGAGTTCTCGCCTGGGTCGATCCATCGGCCTTCCACCTTCCGCACGCCATAGCCTGAATTGGCGGCATCCCTGGCCCGTCGCGGCCTGACTTCGGACCCAGCCGCGCGCCATGCCCAGCGACCTCCTGCCTGACGACGATGCGCCGCCCCCGCCGGATGGCCCCGGCCTGTTCGGCGATGCGCCGCCGCCGGCGCCCGAGGGGCCCGGGCTGTTCGGGGAAGAGGCCCCCGCCGCCGCGCCCGTCCCGGCCGAAGCGCCGAATACCCCATACCGCGTGCTGGCCCGCAAATACCGGCCCCAGACCTTCGCCGACCTGATCGGCCAGGAAGCCCTGGTCCGCACCCTGAGGAACGCCTTCGCGCAGAACCGCGTGGCGCATGCCTTCATGCTCACGGGCGTGCGCGGAGTGGGCAAGACCACCACCGCCCGCATCATCGCCCGCGCGCTGAACTGCGTGGGGCCTGACGGCCATGGCGGCCCCACCGCCGATCCCTGCGGCGTCTGCCCGGAATGCCAGGCCATCCTGGCCGACCGCCACCCGGATGTGCTGGAGCTGGACGCCGCCTCCAACAACGGCGTGGACAATATCCGCGAGCTGCGGGAGGCCGTGCGCTACCGCCCGGCCCGCGCGCGCTTCAAGGTCTATATCCTCGACGAAGTGCACATGCTCTCGACGGCGGCCTTCAACGCGCTGCTGAAGACGCTGGAAGAGCCGCCGCCGCAGGTCAAATTCCTCTTCGCGACCACCGAGATCCGCAAGGTCCCGGCCACCATCCTCTCCCGCTGCCAGCGCTTCGACCTGCGCCGCGTGCCGCAGGAGGTGCTGCGCGCCCATTTCGCCCGCATCGCGGAACAGGAGCGGGTGCCGGCGGAGGAGGAGGCGATCGCCATGATCGCCCGGGCCGCCGACGGCTCGGTGCGCGACGGACTCTCGCTGCTGGACCAGGCCATGGCCCAGGCCGCTGGCGCCGAGGGCGGCGTGCAGGCGGAGATGGTGCGGGACATGCTGGGTCTGGCCGACCGCAGCCTGCTGCTGGACCTGCTGGAAGGCGTCTTCCGCGGCGATGTCCCGGCGGTGCTGGCCACCATGGACCATGGGCATGAGCGCGGCGCCGACCCCGGTGTCATCCTGGCCGACCTGCTGGAGCTGACGCATACCCTGACGCGCCTGCGCGCCGTGCCGGCGCTGCGCCAGGATCCCTCGCTGCCAGAGGCCGAGCGCGTGCGTGGCGTGGCGCTGGCGGAGAAGCTTTCCATCCCCGTGCTGGGCCGCGCCTGGCAGGTGCTGCTGAAGGGCATTTCCGAGGTGGCCGAGGCGCCCGACCGCCGCGCGGCGGCCGAGATGGTGCTGATCCGCCTGGCGCATCTGGCCGAGATGCCCACCCCCGGCGACCTGGTGCGCCGCCTGACCGAGGGCGGCGCCAGCCTGCCACAGGCCGCGCCCGCCATGCCGCCCCAGGGCGGCGGCGGAAGCGGCGGCGGCGTGCGCGCCGTGGCCAATGGCGCCCCCATGATGGTGGCCGAGGCGCCCGCGCCCCTGCCGCAGCCCCGCGCCTTCCGCGAACTGGTGGCGCTCGCCTCCGGCCGCGCGCCCATGCTGCACGCGCATCTGCTGCACAGCGTGCACCTCGTCAGCTTCGCCCCCGGCCGGCTGGAGCTGCGCCCGACGCCCGAGGCGCCGCGCGACCTGGCCGGCCAGCTCTCAGCCTTCCTGCAGGAGGCCACGGGCAACCGCTGGACCATCACCCTCTCCAACGCGCCCGGCGAGCCGACGCTGGCGGAGCAGAGCCGCCACGCCGCCGGCGAGCGGCTGGCCGTGGCCCAGGCGCATCCGATGGTGCAGGCCATCCTGCTGGCCTTCCCCGGCGCCAGGGTGGAGCAGGTGCGGGACGAGAGCCTGGATGATTATGGCCTGCCGGCCCTGGACCTGCCTGAAGTGACCTCCGATATGGAGGACGAGATGGGGCAGGAATTCGCCCCGCCTGACGCTGAATCCGTCGAACTCGACGATCTGGAGAGCCCATGAAGAACCTTGCCGGCATGATGAAGCAGGCCCAGCAGATGCAGGCCAAGATGCAGGAGATGCAGGCCCGGCTGGAAGCCACACTGGTCGAAGGCTCGGCCGGTGCGGGGATGGTGAAGCTCACCCTCTCCGGCAAGGGCGACATGAAGAAGCTCACCATCGATCCTTCCCTGGTGGACGCCGAGGAGAAGGAGGTGCTGGAGGACCTGATCGTCGCCGCCCATGCCGATGCCCGGACGAAGGTGGAGGCGATGATGGCCGAGGAAATGCAGAAGGCCACCGCCGGCCTGAATATCCCGGGCATGGGTGGCGGCCTGCCGGGCGGCTTCAAGCTGCCTTTCTGAGCGGCGCATGATCCCACCTGAATCGGGGGGCAACGCCACCGATCAGGTGGAGCGGCTGATTGCCCTTCTCGCCAAACTCCCGGGCATGGGGCGCCGAAGCGCCCGCAGGGCCGCGCTGCGCCTGCTGCGCGACCCGGCCGGGCTGATGCTGCCGCTGGCCGATGCCATGCGCAGCACGGCCGAGGCCGTGCGCCCCTGCCGCCTCTGCGGCAACCTCGACACCACCGACCCCTGCCGCATCTGCACCGATCCCGCGCGGGACCATGAGGTGCTCTGCGTGGTGGAGGGGGTGGCCGATCTCTGGGCGCTGGAGCGCGCCCGGGTGCATCGCGGCCTCTATCATGTGCTGGGCGGCGTGCTCTCCGCCCTCTCCGGCGTGGGGCCGGAGGATCTGCGGCTGGATTCGCTGCTGGCCCGCGTGGCGGATGGCGGGGTGCGGGAGGTGATCCTGGCGCTGCCCGTGACCGTCGATGGCGCCACCACCGCGCATTACCTGCATGACCGGCTGCGGCCCTCGGGCGTCATCGTCACCCGGCTGGCCCAGGGCGTGCCCATGGGCGGGGCGCTGGATGTGATGGATGACGGCACCCTGGCGGCTGCCCTGAAGGCCCGCCGCCCAGCCTGAGCCAAAAGAGGCGGCGCGGGCAAAGAAAAACGCCGGGGAGGGATCCTCCCCGGCGTTTTCCGTCTGTCCCGGAAGGATGGGCGGGATCAGCCCAGGCGCTCGCCGTGCAGCGAGACGTCCAGGCCCTCGCGCTCCTCTTCCTCGCTCACGCGCAGGCCGATGACCAGGTCGATGATCTTCAGCAGGATGAAGGTGGCGATGGCGGTGAAGACGAAGGTGGCGGCGACCGCATAGAACTGCAGCAGGAACTGGCTGAAGCTGCCGCTGATGCCTGCGGGGTCCGCGTCTGTGCCGGAGAGCGGGCCATAGGCGAAGATGCCGGTCAGCAGCGCGCCGACGATACCGCAGACGCCATGCACGCCGAAGGCGTCCAGGCTGTCGTCATAGCCGCACCAGTGCTTCAGGGCCGTGGCGCCCCAGAAGCCGGCGAGGCCCGCCGCGAGGCCGATGACCAGCGCCGAGCCCGGCAGCACGAAGCCGGCGGCCGGGGTGATGGCGACCAGCCCCGCCACCGCGCCGGAGATGGCGCCGAGCACGGAGGGCTTGCCCTTCAGGATCCACTCGATGACGGTCCAGCTCAGCACGGCGGCACCGGCGGCGATCTGCGTCACCAGCATGGCCATGCCCGCGCGGCCGCCGGCGCCACCCGCGGAGCCCGCGTTGAAGCCGAACCAGCCGATCCACAGCAGGCTGGCGCCGATCACGGCGAAGGCCAGGTTGTAGGGGGACATGTTCTCGGTGCCGAAGCCGGTGCGCTTGCCCAGCATGATGGCGCCTACCAGGCCCGCCACGCCGGCATTGATATGCACCACGGTGCCGCCGGCGAAATCCAGCGCGCCCAGGCCGAAGATCCAGCCGTTCGGGTGCCAGACCCAGTGCGCGACGGGCGCGTAGACCAGCAGTGACCACAGCACCGCGAAGGCCACCAGGGCCGAGAACTTGATGCGGTCAGCCCAGGCGCCGACGGCGAGCGCGGGCGTGATGATGAAGAAGGTCATCTGGAACATGACGAAGACGGATTCGGGGATGGTGAAGGCCACCGCCGCGTCGCCGCTGCCCAGGGTGAAGGGCTGGTCCCAGTTCTCCGCGATGCCGGAGAGGAAGACCCTGGAGAGGTCGCCGATATAGGCACCGCCCTCACCGAAGGCCAGGCTGTAGCCGGCGACCATCCAGACCAGCGTCAGCAGCCCGGCGAGGAAGAAGGACTGCATCAGGGTGGCAAGGATGTTCTTCTTGCGCACCATGCCGGCATAGAACAGCGCCAGGCCGGGGATGGTCATCATCAGCACCAGGGCGGTGCTGGTGAGCATCCAGGCGGTGTCGCCGGCACTCACGGTCGGGGCATCCTGCGCCAGGGCAGGGCCGGTCAGCAGCAGGGCGGGAAGGAAGGCGGCGAAGGCACGAGCCTTCGCCATGGCCGTACGCATCGGCTTCGGTTCCGTTGTCATCGGGTTGTGGTTGGGCTTCAAAGCGCCGCGTCGTCGGTCTCGCCGGTGCGGATACGCAGGGCGCGCTCCACGTCCAGCACGAAGACCTTCCCGTCACCGATCTTGCCGGTGCGGGCGGTATTCGCGATGGCTTCCACCACGGCGTCCACCATGTCGGATGGCACGGCCACCTCGATCTTCAGCTTGGGGAGGAAGGAGACGTGGTATTCCGCGCCGCGGTAGATCTCGGTCTGGCCTTTTTGCCGTCCGAAACCCTTGACCTCAGTCACCGTCAGCCCTTGCACGCCGAGCGGGGTGAGCGCCTCGCGCACCTCGTCCAGCTTGAACGGCTTGATGATCGCCATGACCAGCTTCATGCGCTGCGGCCCCCTTATCCGCTTGGCTCGGCCTCCTTCATGCGAAAGCCATGCCACAAGCGTGTGCGTGAGCGTCCCGGCCCACTTGGCCGTGATCGCCAGCGGTTGCGGTGGGGAGGGGCGCTGCCCGCCCGGCGTCTCATCAGGGGAAACGAGGCAGTTTGCATAAAATTTGTGCAGAAATCGGTTCGTTAGCGGACAGGCCCTCGCGCCGCCAGGGAGGACAGGGCAGAATGCGGGCATGAGTGAAGAGATCGAGGTCTGCATCGTCGGTGCCGGGCCGGTGGGGGCCACCCTGGCCGCCACCCTCGCCAGCGCGGGGGTGAGCGTCGCGGTGGTGGATGCCGCGCCGCTGCCGCCCATGGAGCATCCGGCCTTCGATGGCCGCGCCTATGCCATCGCCGCCACCAGCCGCAACCTGCTGGAAGCCGCGGGAGTCTGGCAGCACCTGCCGTCCATCCCCGGGCCCATCCGCCGCATCCGCGTGCTGGATGGCGCGCCGGGCGAGCCGGCCAGCCCGCTGGGCCTGGATTTCGACTCCGCCGAGACCGGCGACGAGCCCTTCGGCTGGATGGTCGAGGCCCGCTGGCTGCGCGTGGCCCTCAATGCCCGCCTGGCCGAGCTGGCGCATCTGCAGCTCCATGCCCCCGCCCGCGCCGAGGTGCTGCGGGACGAGGCTGGCGCCACCATCCGCCTCTCCACCGGGCCAGAGTTCCGCGCGCGCCTCGTCGTCGGCGCCGAGGGGCGCAACAGCCCGCTGCGCCGGCAGGCCGGGATCGGCGCCACGCGCTTCGACTACCACCAGATGGGCATCGTCGGCGCCATCGCGCATGAGCTGCCGCATGACGAGGTGGCGCTGGAGAAGTTCCTGCCACACGGCCCCTTCGCCCAGCTGCCGATGGCGGCGACGGAGGAGTATCCGCATGTCTCCGCCATCGTCTGGACGGAGAAGCGGCATCTGGCGGAACGCTTCCTGGCCCTGCCGGACGAGGCCTATGGCCGGGAGATCGAACGCCGCATGGGCGGGCATCTCGGCCGCGTCACCCCCATCGGCCGCCGCTGGTCCTATCCGCTGGCCGCCCTGCATGCCACGCGTTACGCCGATACCCGGCTGGCCCTGGTGGGCGATGCCGCCCATGGCATCCACCCCATCGCCGGCCAGGGGCTGAACCTGGGCTTCCGCGACGTGGCGGCCCTGGCCGAGCTGGTGGTGGAGGCCGTCGCCGCCAACCAGGACCCCGGCGGTGCCGGGCTGCTGGCGCGCTACCAGGCCGCCCGCCGGCCCGATGCGCTGCTGATGCTGGGCGCCACCCATGCGCTGGAACGCCTCTTCGGCAACAGCCTGCCGCCCGTGCGGCTGGCGCGCCGGCTGGGGCTGGCGGCCGTGCAGCGCATGCCCGCCCTGAAACGCGCCTTCGCCCGCCGCGCCATGGGCTTCGGCAGCGCCACGGGCGGGTTGCTGGATGGGCGCGGGCTGGTGTCGCTGCGGTAGGCTGCGGCCCTAGCTTTCCCGCAGCTGGGGATTGTCGAAAACCGGCCGCCGATAGGCCGCCAGAGCCTCGCGCAGGGCGCCGGCCAGGTCTTCCTTCTCGGGCTCCGAGAGATAGGTGCCGATGGGGATGCGATGGCCGCGCCGCACCAGGGCCAGGCCCTGGCGCTCGGTCAGCTCCACCCGGGCCCAGTAGGCATCCATGGCGGCTTCCATCCGCTGCCCGCGCGAATCGGTGCGGCGCACGGTCACCTTCCCATCGGCCAGCCGGATCATCTCATGCGCCCGGCCGGAGCGTCGGTGGTGCAGCATGACCAGGCCGAGCGCGAGGGCCGATTCCAGGCCCAGGAAGCCAAAGACCGGCCAGGCGCCCAGCAGCGTGAAGACGATGCCGCCCAGCAGGCTCCAGCAGAGGGTGATTCCGGCCAGAAGCAGGAAAAGCCCGCGGTGGAAGCTGTGCGCGGGGGTGCTGACGGCCTCGAAGAGCACGGGCTCGGGCCGGGGCAGGACGGGGTTTGCCGGCATCGCGCGACACCATAGGCTGGCGGGGCCATCTCTGCACCGCTTTCCGCGGCATCTAGCTCTCAGGTGATCATGACCCGCGCCCCCAGGACCATCGCGCGCCGCCGCGCCGCCACCCCCGCCGACCCCGCCCTGGCGCCGGATGCCTCGCCCGAGGCCGTGGCGGAGATCGGGCCGCCGCCTCGCAAGAAGGGCCCCGCTAGGCCGCAGCACGGCTCCGCCCAAACGCCACGGCGGGCGCGGATCATGAGCCTGCAGCAGGCCGGCGACTTCATCCGCGCCCTGGCCGCCGCCAATCCGGAGCCGGAGACGGAACTGCACTATACCAGTCCCTATACGCTGCTGGTGGCCGTGGCGCTCTCGGCCCAGGCCACCGATGTCTCCGTCAACAAGGCCACCGCCACCCTGTTCCAGGAAGCGGATACGCCGGAGGCCATGGTGGCGCTGGGGGAAGAGGGGGTGGGGCGGCACATCCGCAGCATCGGCCTCTGGAAGGGCAAGGCGAAGAACGTGGTCGCCCTGTCGCGCCTGCTGCTGGAGCGGCATGGCGGCGAGGTGCCGGCCGACCGCGCGGCGCTGGAGGCGCTGCCGGGGGTGGGGCGCAAGACCGCCAATGTCGTGCTGAACGTGGCCTTCGGCGAGGAGGCGATGGCGGTGGACACGCATATCTTCCGCCTGGGCAACCGTACCGGGCTGGCGCCGGGCAAGACACCGCGGGAGGTGGAGGACGGCCTGATGAGGCGCGTGCCGCCCGATCTGCTGCGGGACGCGCATCACTGGCTGATCCTGCACGGGCGCTATGTCTGCAAGGCGCGGATGCCGGAATGCTGGCGCTGCGTGGCCATCGCGCTCTGCAACTACCGCGACAAGGTGCGGGTGCCGCCGCCGCGCTGAGGCGCCGGCTCAGGCCCTCACCGGACGCGGGATGCGGAAGTGGCGGGCTTCCAGCACCGCCAGCCGGTCCGCTACCGAATCAGCCCGCGCGACGGAGAGGGCGAGCAGCCCGACGCCGATACGGCGGCCGTCCGGCAGGGTGGCGGTGCTGGCGGATTCCAGGACGACCTCCACCGCGCCTTCCCCGGCCGGCACCTCCAGGGCGGCGGCTTGCTGGCCGCCCGCGGGCAGCACCATCTCGGTCACGGCACCGAAGGCGGCTTCCCCACGGCGGCAGCGCAGCGCCACCACCTGGTCCCGGGCGGGGGCGCGCAGCTCCAGCTCCAGCCGCAGCGGGCCGTGCAGCGCAGGGGGCAGCGGCAGCCGCAGCAGGGCGGAGCCGGGGCGGGTCCAGACGCCCCATTCCTCCAGCGGGTGCCAGGCCTGGCCGGCGCGGGCCGCCTCGGCCACCGCCATGGCGGCTTCGGGGCGGCCGGTCTCCAGCAGGCGGACCGGCAGCCTCTCTCCGGCGCGGATCGGCAGCGGGGGCAGGGGGGCGGCCTCCCGGGCCAGCCGCGCCGCCTCGCCCAGCACCTCGCCGGCCACGGCGTCCCAGCCCGGGCGGGGCGGGGCGGCGGCGATGGCGGCCTCGGCGGCGGCGCGGGCGGCGGGATCGGTGATCAGCGCCTCCAGCTTCGCCACCAGGTCGGGCTCCGAGCCGCTTTCGAAGAAGATGGCGCCATCCCGGCCGGCTTCCAGCAGCGCGGAATGGGCGGGGGCCAGCACCGGCCGGCCGGCGGCCAGGCTTTCCGTCACCGGCAGGCCCCAGCCTTCATGATGGCTGTTATAGAGGGTGAAGAGGCAGCCCCGGTACAGCGCCGCCAGCAGCGGATCGCCGATGTTCCGCAGCAGATGCACCCGCCCCCGCAGTTCCGCCGCATTCTCCAGCAGTTCCAGCGCCGCCTCCGCCCGCCAGCCCGGACGGCCGACGCAGACGAGGTCCGGCACCGCCGCCGGGCCCAGCTTCCGCAGCAGGGTCAGCCAGGCCTGGAAGACCATCAGGTGGTTCTTCCGCCCCTCCAGCGTGGCGACGAAGAGCACATAGGGACGGCCATGGCGCAGTGCGCGCGGCAGGCCGGAGACTGCCGCGCCGGCGGGCGGCGGGCGCGGCGTGGCATCCAGCCGTACGACCGCCTGGGCCGGTATGGGCAGTTCGGGCAGCAGGGCGGCATGCCAGCGGCGGAACTCCTCCCGCGTGGCGCGGGAGACGGTCAGCAGCCCATCGGCATGCAGGGCGAGGCTGGAGAACCAGCGGGCATAGCCCCGCGCGGTGGCGGCGGTGCAATGCTCCGGCACCACCAGCGGCGCGCAGTCATGCAGCAGCGGCACCTGGCGCAACCCCCACCTGGCCCGTGCCTGCCGCAGGCAGGCGAGGTGATCGGCCGGCTCCCAGCTGCCGCCCAGCGGGACCAGCACGGCGCCCTGGGCGAAATCCAGCGGCTTCTCCTCCAGCGCATCCGCCAGCAGGGCGGTGGCGTCGCGCCAGGAGGGGTCGACCGGGTCGGCATCCGCGCGCATCAGGTGGTCGATGCGGTGGAACAGCGCGGCGGGCCAGCGCCGCCAGCCGCCGCCCGCCGCCGGCATGGCGCAGAGCACCGGTGGCTCTGGCCGCGCCAGGGCGGCGGAGGCGATCTCGAGCTGCACGCGCTGGATGCCGGAGGGCGCACGCCGCCCCTTGCGAATCCAGGTGGCGAGGTCGCTCAGGTCCAGCACCACCCCCGCGGCCGGCGGTGGCCCGGCGGCACAGGGCAGGGCGGCCAGCCAGGCCTGCCAGATCTCCTCATCTCCTGGCGCCAGGGCGACGGCGTGGGCCAGCGCGGCCTCGGCCTGCGCCCCACGGCCCAGCAGCAGCGCGGCATGGCCGATCTGCCGCGCCAGTGCGGCATCGCGCGGCCGCAGCGCGGCAGCGGCGTGATAGAGGTCCAGGGCATCGGCCAGGGCGCCGGCGCCCAGCAGGCACTGCGCCTGCCGCAGCAGGGTGGGAACATCGTCCGGCAGGAGGCGCGACAGGGCGCCATAGGCCTCGGCGGCGGCCCGCCAGTCGCGTGCCTCCCGCAGCCGGTCCGCCTGTTGCCGCAGGCGTGCGGCCTCGCTGCTTGCTTGCGCTACCATGGTGTCCGGCATCATGACCTTTGCGTCATCCCCCCTCGCGCCGGACAACGCAACCCATGGTCGCGGCCGCGGCAAGGGTCTACCCTTCGCCGGGCTCCGGCCCGCCAGGTCCTGGCGGGGCCGCGCCGCCCCGTGCCGCAACCAGTCAGGGTCTTTGGTCCATGCGCCCCCGCATCTATATCGATGGCCACAATCTCGCGCTCGACCAGGGTACCGGCGTCGCCACCTATGCCCGCAACCTCAGCTTCCGGCTCGGCTCGCTGGGTGCGGAGGTGGGCGTGCTCTACGGCACCCGCGCCAGCCCCAGCCGCAACGAGCTGATCCGCGAGATCGCCTTCTTCGACAACCGGGTGGGCGAGGCTTCCTCGCTGCTGCGCTGGATGCGCTCGGCACGGCGCACCCTGCTCTCGCCCTTCGGCGAATACGCGACGGGCGTGCCCATCACCGGCAAGGTGGTGGCAAATACCTTCGAGAACCGGATGCCGCATTTCGATCACCTCTGGAATGTCGAGAACGGCTTCACCGTCGCCCATAACCATTTCCGCCATTACCGCACGCGGCTGACGGTACGCATGCCCCGCCCGCCGCAGGTGATGCACTGGACCTATCCGCTGGCGATGCGGGTGCCGGGCGCGAAGAACATCTACACGCTGCATGACCTCGTGCCGCTGCGGCTGCCCTATACGACGCTGGACAACAAGCGCCGCTATTTCCGCCTCAACAAGCTGATCGCCCAGAAGGCCGACCACATCATCACGGTCAGCGAGGCCTCACGGCGCGACATCATCAACCTGCTGGGCGCGGACCCGGAGAAGGTGACGAATACCTACCAGTCCGTCGAAATCCCGAAGAAATTCGCCGAGAAGCCCATCAACGAGGCATTCGACGAGATCAAGGGCAGCTTCGGCCTGGATTGGAAGGGCTACTTCATGTTCTTCGGCGCCATCGAGCCGAAGAAGAATGTGGGCCGGATGATCGAGGCCTTCCTCTCCTCCGGCTCCGACCTGCCGCTGGTGATCGTCGGCAAGCAGGCCTGGAAGAGCGCGGAGGAGCTGAAGCTGCTCTTCGACGACCATATCCGCTACCAGGTGCAGGAGGGGTCGATCCTGCGCGTGAAGCGCAAGATCATCCTGCTGGACTATGCGCCCTTCCGCCTGCTGGTCTCGCTGATCCGCGGCGCCAAGGCCTGTCTCTTCCCCTCGCTCTATGAAGGCTTCGGCCTGCCGGCTCTGGAGGCGATGAAGCTCGGCACGCCGGTGATGACCTCGAATACCTCGTCCCTGCCCGAGGTGGTGGGGGATGCCGCCATCACCGTCGACCCCTACGACGTCCGGGCGATGGTGGAGGCGATTCGCGCCCTGGACCAGGACCCGGAGCTGCGGGCCTGGCTGGAGCATGCCGGCCCGCGCCGCGCGGCGCTGTTCAGCGCCGAGCAGTATGAGCGCCGCCTGTCCGATGTCTATCGCCGCATGGGAGTGTCGCTGGAGCCGGAGGCAAGCACCGCCGCCGCGCCGCTGCGGCAAGCGGCTGAATAGATTGTCGGAAATGTTTACAGACCGATCCGACTACCCGTAACGGCCACGGTGGCGCTAGGGCCACAGCCTGTGGCATGATTACAACAAGGAAAGGCCGAACTCCCGCCCCCGGCCATCCTGGCGTTGACGCTCCCCCTGCCTTCACGACACCGTGGGCGCCAAGTGCTCCCAGGCGGGAGCCAGTGCCTGGCGTTGATACGGGGGAGCGGCTTTGGAGCGAGAGGACGGGCAGCGCATCGCCATGCCTGCGGTGGGGGATATCCTCATCGCCGACTCGGCCGACCGCCTGACCCGTGAGCGGGGAGGGAGCCCTGGCTGGTGCGGCCCCGCCGCCATCGCCCTGGCGGCGGGCTGTGGCTATGCCGATGCCTGCCAGATGCTGCGCAAGGTGGCGCCTGAGCGCTACCTGGCCCAGCCCGATATCATCACCGCCTACTGGCGCGACGTGGTGGCGGCCCTCCGCCTGGCGGGCCTTCCGGCCGAGCCGGTGCCGGTCGAGAAGCGTGGCGCGCGGGGGCCGACCCTGCTGACCCTTGCCCGGCGCGGCGGGCTGGAGCCCGGCCTCTACCTCGTGCGCGTCACCGGGCACTTCCTGCTGCTGACGCTGCGCGGCTTCGGGCGGGCGCATGTGCATGACAACCGCCTCTCCGGCGCCGTGCTCTCGACCCGCAGCCACGGGCTCTGCCGGGTGACGCATCTGGCCCGCCTGCCGGGGGCGCTCGGCTAGGCTTCTTGTCGTTCTGCTTGCGGGGGGCAGGTTAGGCGCCTATATGAACCCCAGAACATCTTCACTGCACAGTCAGGGGGGTGGCCTTGCGGCCGCCTTTTTTTGTTTTTGGAAGACGACGACACACTCACCCCCGATGAGGCGCCCCAGGAAAGCCTGGAAGCCCGCATCGCTACCACCATCACGCCAGCACTGGCGGCGATGGGCTACGAGATCGTGCGCGTCCTGATCCAGGGCAAGCAGATCCCGACCGTGCAGATCATGGCCGACCGCGCCGATGGCCGCCCCATCGGCGTGGCCGATTGCGAGGCCATCAGCCATGCCGCCGGCGCCGTGCTGGACGTGGACGACCCCTTCCCCAAGGAGTGGCACCTGGAGGTTTCCTCCCCGGGTATCGACCGTCCGCTGACGCGCACCAAGGACTGGCTGCGCTTCACGGGGCACCTGGCCACCGCCGAGATGAGCATCCCCTTCGAGGGGCGCCGCCGCTTCCGCGGCTTCATCCTCGGCGCTGACGAGGAAAGCGTCCGGCTGAAGCTGGAGGATGGCGGCGAGATCACCTTGCCCCGCGTCGATATGCGCCGTGCCAAGCTGGTGCTGACCGACGAACTGATTGCCGCGACTGCGGCCGAGGCCGGTGCGGATCCGGAGGAAGACCCCTCCGAGGATGACCCCGGCGTCCCCATCTTGCCCAAGAGGAACTAGGATCATGGCCGTGGACATCACCATCGCCCGCCCGGAGCTTCTGCAGGTTGCCGATGCCGTGGCGCGCGAGAAGATGATCGAGCGCGACGAGGTCCTCGAGGCGATGGAGCAGGCCATCCAGAAGGCCGGCCGCGCCAAGTACGGGCACGAGAAGGACATCCGCGCCGTCATCGACCGCAAGACCGGTGAGGTGAAGCTGTCCCGCTGGTCTGAGGTGGTGGCGCAGGAGCCGGTCGAGAACGAGGCGACGCAGATCCCGCTGCGGATCGCGCAGAAGGTGCAGCCGGGCATCCAGGTCGGCGAATATATCGTCGATCCGCTGCCGCCGATCGATTTCGGCCGCATCGCCGCGCAGACCGCCAAGCAGGTGATCGTGCAGCGCGTGCGCGAGGTCGAGCGGTCCAAGCAGTTCAACGAGTACAAGGACCGCGTGGGCGAGGTCGTCAACGGCGTCGTCAAGCGCACCGAATACGGCAACCTCATGGTCGATCTCGGCCGCGCCGAGGCCCTGCTGCGCCGTGACGAGACCATCCCGCGCGAGGCCTTCCGCAACGGCGACCGCGTGCGTGCCTACATCTATGACGTGCGCGAGGAGCCGCGTGGCCCGCAGGTCTTCCTGAGCCGCACGCATCCCGGCTTCCTGGCCAAGCTGTTTGCCCAGGAAGTGCCGGAGATCTACGACGGCATCATCGAGATCAAGGCCGTGGCCCGCGACCCGGGCTCCCGCGCCAAGATGGCCGTGGTCAGCCGCGATTCCTCCATCGACCCGGTCGGCGCCTGCGTCGGCATGCGCGGCTCCCGCGTCCAGGCGGTGGTGGCCGAGCTGCAGGGCGAGAAGATCGACATCATCCCCTGGTCGCCCGAGAATGCCACCTTCGTGGTGAACGCGCTGGCGCCGGCCGAGGTGACCAAGGTCGTGCTGGACGAGGAGACCCGCCGGGTTGAAGTGGTGGTCCCGGATGACCAACTCTCCCTCGCGATCGGCCGCCGCGGCCAGAATGTCCGCCTGGCCAGCCAGCTGACCCGCTGGGATATCGACATCCTCACCGAGGCCGAGGAATCGGAGCGCCGGCAGGAGGAATTCCGCAAGCGCACCGGCCTTTTCGTCGAGGCGCTGGACGTGGACGATGTCATCGCCGGCCTGCTGGTGACCGAGGGCTTCGGCACCGTCGAGGAACTGGTCGATATTCCCGACGAGGAGCTGGCGGAGGTCGAGGGCTTTGACGAGGACGTGGCCGCCGAGCTGAAGCGCCGCGCCCAGACCTTCCTGGAGCGCCGCGACCAGGAGCTGGACGAGAAGCGCCGCGCGCTGGGCGTCGAGGATGCGGTGGGCGAGGCCGGTGGCTTCTCCCCGGCCATGATGGTCACGCTGGGCGAGAAGGGGATCAAGACCCTGGACGACCTCGGCGACCTGGCGGCCGATGAGCTGATCGAGATCCTCGGCACCGAGGCGGTGGACGAGGAAACGGCGAACGCCATCATCATGGCGGCGCGTGAGCATTGGTTCGCCGCGGAGAATGGTGCCGGCGACAAGGTCGGCAACGAAAGCGGCGAGGAGAAGACCGACGACCAGCAATCCTGAACACGCCTCGGCCACCGGGTTAGCGCCTGAGCTGGCCCCGGAGGCGCCGACCGAGCGGCCGCCGAAGCCGATGCCCAAGGCGGATGGAGCGGACTCTGAGAAGGGTCCGCTGCGCCGTTGCATCGTGACGCGGGAAACCGGGCCCAAGGAAGCGATGATCCGCTTCGTGCTGAGCCCGGGGCGGGAACTGGTGCCGGACCTGGCCGGTAAGCTGCCGGGACGGGGAATGTGGTTGAGCGCGCGTGCCGATGTGCTAGAACGCGCGCAGACTCGCGGCGCCTTTTCCAGGGCGGCCAAGGGTCTGGTGATACCGCCCCCTGATCTTCGCGCCCGAATCGAACATGGCCTTCGCGCTCGCTTGCGCGACCATGTGGGTCTGGCACGCAGGGCGGGGCAGGCCGTCTGTGGCTTCCAGCAGGTGCGGGAATGGCTGCAGAACGGCCGCGCCGGCCTTCTGGTGGAAGCGGCGGACGGCAGCGAGGCGGAGCGGCGGCGGTTGCAGGGCAGGCATGACCTCCCCGTGGTGGCCGTTCTCTACGCCGAGGAACTCGGGGCGATCTTCGGACGCGATCATGCGGTGCATGTGGGCGTGGCGTCCGGGCGGATTGCCGAGATGATTATGCAGGAGGCTGGTCGATTGGCCGGATTTACTGTCAACGCGAACGGAGCGGGGTCGTGAGCCCGGCAACGGCTCGCGTTTGGATATATGGCAGACAACGGATCGGATATTAGCGAGCGCATGAGCGACCAGAACGAGCAGGACGGCGGCAAGAGCCGCCTGAGCCTTCGGCCCACCGGCCGGTTGGAACTCGGCAAGACCGAGCAGGCCGGCAGCGTGCGGCAATCGTTCAGCCATGGGCGCTCCAAGACTGTGCAGGTCGAGGTGGTGAAGAAGCGCGCCCCGGGCGCGCCGGCTCCCACCCAGAAGCCGGCGGGCGCCGCCACGGGCCCGCGCCCGGCGGGCGGCCCGCAGCGTGGGGCCTCTGGCCCGCAACGCGGCGGCGCGACCTCCGCCAATCGTCCCCTGAACCAGGGCGAGCAGGCCAACCGCCTGCGCGTGCTGGAGGAACATCGCCGGCAGGAAGCCCAGCGCGAGCGTGAGGCGCGTGAGCGTCAGGCGCTGATGCTGCGCTCGGCCGCGGAGGAAGCCGCCCGCAAGGCGGAAGAAGATCGCCGCGCCGCCGAGGAAGCCGCTGTCCGCGCCGAGCAGGAAGCGCGCGAGAAGGCCGAGGCCGAGGCCCGCCGCAAGGCCGAGGAGGAGGCGCGCCGCAACGCGCCGCCGTCGGCGCCCCAGCCTGCCGCCGCTCGTCCCGCGCCGCGCGACGGTGGCCGTGACGACAGCCGCGGCCCGCGCCCGGCTGGCATGCCGTCCCGTGCCGGTGGCCCTGGTGCCGCCGGCCCCGGCGGTGGTTTCCGCCGCCCCGGCGCGCCGGCCCCGGCCGCCGCGCCCGGTGCTGCTCCCGGCGCTCCGCCGCGCCTGACGCTGCGTGGCCGCGACGAGGGTGGCGAGGAAGAGCGCCGCGCCCCCGCGCGCCGGCCGATGGGTGGCCCGCTGGCCGCCAAGAAGCCGATGCCGGTGCCGGTCAAGAAGACCCCGGTGACCGACCGTCGTCGTGACGGCCGCATCGATGTCGCCGCCGCGATCGAGGGCGAGGACGAGCGCAGCCGCTCCATGGCTTCCGTCCGCCGCGCCCGTGAGCGTGAGCGCCGGCAGCAGGAGCTGCAGCGCCTGCGCTCCGATGGCGTGAAGGTCGTCCGTGACGTGGTGGTGCCGGAAGCCATCACGGTACAGGAACTCGCCAACCGCATGGCCGCACGTGGCGGCGAGGTGGTGAAGGCGCTGTTCCGCATGGGCGTGATGGCGACGCTGACCCAGACCATCGATGCCGATACGGCGGAGCTGGTGGTCAACGAATTCGGCCACCGCGTGCGCCGCGTGTCGGAAGCCGATGTCGAGCAGGGCCTGGAAGGCCTGACCGATGTCGAGGCCGACCTGCAGCCCCGCGCGCCCGTCGTGACCATCATGGGCCATGTCGACCACGGCAAGACCAGCCTGCTGGACGCGCTGCGCAAGACCGATGTGGCGGCGCGCGAGGCCGGTGGCATCACGCAGCATATCGGCGCCTATCAGGTGACGCTCGAAGGCGGCCAGAAGATCACCTTCCTGGACACGCCGGGCCACGAGGCCTTCACGGCCATGCGGGCCCGCGGCGCTTCCGTGACGGATATGGTTGTGCTGGTGGTCGCGGCCGACGACGGCGTGATGCCGCAGACGATCGAGGCCATCAACCACGCCAAGGCGGCCGGCGTGCCGATCATCGTGGCGGTCAACAAGATCGACAAGGAAGGCGTCAACCTCGACCGCGTGCGGCAGGAACTGCTGCAGCATGAGATCGTGGTGGAAAGCCTGGGCGGCGACACGATGGAGATCCCGGTCTCCGCGCTGAAGGGTACCAACCTGGACAAGCTGCAGGAAGCCATCCTGCTGCAGGCCGAGGTGCTGGACCTTAAGGCGAACCCGGACCGCGCCGCAGAGGGTGCCGTGATCGAGTCGAAGCTCGACAAGGGCCGTGGCCCCGTGGCCACCGTGCTGGTCCAGAAGGGCACGCTGCGCCAGGGCGACCTGGTGGTGGCGGGCACCGAATGGGGCCGCGTGCGCGCCATGCTGGACGACAAGGGCCGCCAGGTGAAGGAGGCGGGCCCGAGCCTGCCGGTCGAGATCCTGGGCCTGTCCGGCGTGCCGACCGCTGGCGAGACCTTCGTGGCCGTGGAGAATGAGAGCCGGGCGCGCGAGATCTCCGAATACCGTCAGCGCGTGGCCCGCGAGAAGCAGGCCGCCGCCGCCGGTGCCGCCCGTGGCACGCTGGCCGACATGATGGCGCGCGTCGCCGCCGGCCAGCAGAAGGAGGTTGCCGTCGTCGTCAAGGCCGACGTGCAGGGCTCCGCCGAGGCGCTGGCCGTGACGCTGAACAAGCTGTCGCGCGACGAGGTGAAGGTCCGCCTGCTGCATAGCGGCGTGGGCCAGATCACCGAGAGCGACATCCAGCTTGCGAAGGCGTCCAACGCCATCGTCGTGGCCTTCAACGTCCGGGCGACCACCCAGGCGCGGGAGATGGCCAACCGCGACGGCGTCGAGATCCGCTACTACTCCATCATCTACCAGGTGGCGGACGACGTGGAGGCGATGGTGCGCGGCAAGCTGGCGCCCATCCAGCGCGAGAAGTTCCTGGGCTACGCGCAGATCCTCGAGGTCTTCGAGGTCAAGCGCCTGGGCAAGATCGCCGGCTGCCGCGTCACCGATGGCGTGGTCAAGCGTGGCTGCGGCGTCCGCCTGCTGCGCGACGGCGTGGTGATCCACCAGGGCGAGCTGGCGACGCTGCGCCGCTTCAAGGACGACGTGAAGGAAGTCACGAACGGCTACGAATGCGGTATGAGCTTCGCCCATTACGACGACATCCGCGTCGGCGACCAGATCGAGTGCTACGAGACCGAGACCGTCGCCGCCGTCTGAGGCTCGATTAAGAGCTTCAGGCCAACCGATACGCAGCCCGGCGGGTCAATCCCGCCGGGCTGCGGCACTTTCCGGAAGACCCCATCACCATGGCCAAGCAACCGGCCGGCAGCGGCCCCAGCCAGCGCATGCTCCGCGTCGCGGAAGAAGTGCGGCACGCGCTTTCCGCCGTCTTCACCCGCGGCGAGATCCATGATGAGGCGCTCTACGACGCGCGCATCACCGTGACCGAGGTGCGCGCCTCTCCCGACCTCAAGCACATGACCTGCTTCGTCAGCGCCCTCGGCCGTAAGCCGAAGGCGGAGGAGCTGGAAGGACTGCGCCGTATCCAGCCATGGCTGCGGAAGCAGGTGGCGCAGGCAGTGCGGCTGAAATTCGCTCCCCAGCTGCATTTCCAGCCCGATGAGGCGTTGGAATATGCCGCGCGCATCGACAGCGTCATGCGCCGGCCCGAGGTGCTGCAGGACCTCTCGCCTGCCAAGCCGGCTGCCGAAGTCCCGGCGACAGAAGGTCCCGGGACTGAAGGCGACGGCAAGGCATGAGCAGCCGCACCGAGCCGGCGGACCCACCGCAGGGGGCGCCGGTCATCCGCATCACGGCCATGCCACAGAATACCAACCCGGCCGGCGATATCTTCGGCGGCTGGCTGATGGGGTTGATGGACCTGGCGGGCGCTTCCGCCGCCACCCGCCGCGTCCGCGGCCGCTGCGCCACCGTGGCGGTGGAGGCGATGAGCTTCATCTCTCCCGTCCGCGTCGGTGACGAGGTCTCCTGCTACGCGGAGGTCATCTCCACCGGCCGCACCTCCCTGAAGGTCAGGGTGGAAGCCTGGCGGCGGGAGCAGGAAGGCGACCACATGAACCGCGTGACCGACGCGGTGTTTACCTTCGTGGCGCTGGACCAGACCGGGCGCCCGCGCCCGGTTCCCGCCGCCTGAGTCAAAGACTGGACTGGACACGCGCAAGAATGCCTCGCCCGAACCGCAAGCCGCGCGGAATTCCGCTCGATGGTTGGCTGATCGTCGACAAGCCCACCGGCATGGGCTCGACCGACGTGGTCAACAAGCTCAAGCGCGCCTTCAATGCCCAGAAAGTGGGCCATGGCGGCACGCTGGACCCGCTGGCGACCGGCGTGCTGCCGATCGCCTTCGGCGCCGCCACCAAGACCGTTCCCTATGTGATGGACGGCACCAAGACCTATCGCTTCACGCTGAGATTTGGCGAGTTGCGTGATACCGACGACGCGGATGGCAAGGTCATCGAGACCTCCGACGCCCGCCCGACGGACGAGGCCATCCGCGCCGCGCTGCCCGCCTTCATCGGCGACATCATGCAGGTGCCGCCGATCTTCTCGGCCATCAAGGTGAATGGCGAGCGCGCCTATGACATGGCGCGCGAGGGGCAGGCCGTGGAGCTCGCCCCCCGCCCGGCGCGGGTGGACCGTTTCGAGCTGGAATCGCGCCCCGATGCCGATACGGCCATCTTCACGGTGCAGTCGGGCAAGGGCGTCTATATGCGGAGCCTGGCGCGCGACATCGCGCGCGCGGTGGGGACGGTGGGGCATATCGCAACCCTGCGCCGCATGCGGGTCGGGCCTTTCCTTGAGGAAGCGGCGATTCCACTGGACAAGCTGGTCGGATCGGGGGATACCCCGCCTCCTTCCCCGGACCTTCTGTTACCCGTAACGACCGCGCTGGCCGACATCCCGGCACTGGCCCTAACGGAAGCAGAGGCTGCCCGCCTGTCATTTGGTCAGACCATGTCCCTGGTCGACCTGATGGGGCGGATCCCGGACGACGCCGACCCCGAAGGGGGTCTGGTGCGCGCGATGGCGGGGGGGCGCCTGAAGGGCCTCGCCAGGCTCGAATCCGGTCTCCTGAGGCCGGAACGCTGGCTGGGCCCGGGTGAGACGACATTTGTCGCGCCGATGCTCGTGGGCACGGATGCCGACCCTGATTTGAAAGGCTGAAGCCGATGTCGACTGTGACCGCTGAGCGTCGCGCCGAGATCATCAAGGAATACGCGCTGAAGGAAGGCGATACCGGGAGCCCCGAAGTGCAGGTCGCCCTGCTCTCCGAGCGCATCTCCTCGCTGACCGAGCACCTGAAGGTCCACCCGAAGGACTTCCACAGCCGCCGTGGCCTGCTGGTGCTGGTCGGTCAGCGCCGTGGCCTGCTGGACTACACCAAGAAGAAGAGCCAGGCCCGCTATGAGAGCCTGATCGGCCGCCTCGGCCTGCGTCGCTGAACGACGCGCCTTCGCGCTGAAAAGAACGCCGGTCTCCGCAAGGAGGCCGGCGTTTTTTCTTGCCCGCCGCCAGCCGCCTGGAGGCCTGGGGACGGAGTCTGCGGCTGCTTACGCGGCCTGATAGGCCAGAACCGCCGCCGCCAGGTCTTCCCCTGCCCAACCTACAGACTTGAACAGCGTGATCTCCTCCGCCTCACGCCGCCCGAGATGCGTGCCGCGGCAGAGGTCGAAGAGATCGGCCTGGATATGCCCGGCATCGATCGCGCCTTCCACGATGGCCTGCACCACGTCCCCTGCCTCGGCCAGTGCGCCGGCGCGGGTATCGACGAAAAGCCGGGCGCGGCGGACCAGGGTGCTGTCGCTCTCCCGCATATCTCGGCGGAAGGCGCCGACGAGGTCGACATGCGTGCCCGGCGCCACCGCCGCGCCGTCGAACAGCGGCGTGGTGGAGAGGGTGGCGGCGGTAACGATATCCGCCCCGGCGGGGTCGGGTTCCGCCACCGCGTGGGCGGGCAGCCCGGATTCGGCCAGGATTCTGGCCAGGCGAGCCGCGCTCTCGGGCCGGCGGGACCAGACACGGACCTCCCGCAGCGGGAAACGCTCGGCATAGGCTTCCGCCAGGGCATGGGCCACCTTGCCGCTGCCCAGCAGCAGCAGCCGGCTGCTCTCCGGCCGCGCGAGATAGGTGGCCGCCAGCACGCTGGCGGCGGCGGTGCGGCGGTCCGTCAGCATGCTGCCGTCCAGCATGCAGAGCGGCTGCCCGCTTTCCCCGTCCGAGAGCAGATAGACCGAATGCACGGCCTGCATGCCGGGGCTTCGCGCATTGGACGGATTCACATGGACGATCTTCACGCCGGTGAAGCGGTGCGGCTGCCAGGCCGGCATCAGCAGCAGTGTGCCCTCGGCTGCATCCTTTTGCGGCAGCGGATGACTGTGGCGCAGCGGCGCCTCGCAGCCTTCCTCGAAGATCCGCCGCAATGCCTCGCGCAGGGGAGGCCAGGGCAGGCGGTCCGCCGTTTCCGTCTTGTTCAGGATGCGCATGGTGGCTGCGGCCTCCGCCAGTAGGGACGGGGAGCATTGTCACGGGCCTCGCCATAGGCGGCAAGTCGCTGGCGCGCCCCTTGCTTGTCAGGCGAGAAAGAGCCTTCTCGTTCTTCGAAACGGTATGGCACCATTGCGCCGCGATCATGGCAGGTCTAGGGCTGCCATGGTCGTTGCGAAAGCTTGATCATTGCCTCGGCACCGGCCCCTGGACGGCAGCCTGGCTACCCGCCGGCACGCCGTGCGGCGGTGGACTATGGATTAGGAGAACAGAATGAAGCCGACACGGCTTGCTACTCTCCGCGCACTTGGCGCGGCAGCCCTCCTCACCGCTGCGGCTCTGCCGGCGGTGGCCCAGCAGCCCGCCGCCCCGAATGGCGCGACGCTGGACGCCGTCAAGGCGCGGGGTACCCTGGTCTGCGGCGTGAACACCGGCCTCGCCGGCTTCGCGCAGCCTGACAGCCAGGGCGTCTGGAAGGGGTTTGACGTCGATTACTGCCGTGCCGTCGCGGTGGCCATCTTCAATGATCCCAGCAAGGTCCGCTATGTGCCGACCACGGCGCAGAACCGTTTCACGGCGCTGCAATCCGGCGAAGTGGACATGGCGGCGCGCAACACCACCGTGACGCTGTCGCGGGACACCTCGCTCGGCTTCGATTTTCCGGCCATCAACTTCTATGATGGCCAGGGCTTCATGGTGAAGGCCAGCACCGGCGTGAACTCGGCCACGGAACTGGATGGCGCCACCATCTGCGTCCAGCCCGGCACCACGACCGAGCAGAACCTGACGGACTGGGCGCGGGCCAACAAGATCAACTTCACCCCGGTCGTGATCGAGCGGCTGGAGGAGCTGGTCAGCGCCTATGCCGCCGGCCGTTGCGACGCCTATACCACCGACGTCTCCGGCCTGGCCGCTACCCGTTCGGCCCAGCCGAACCCGGCCGAGCACAAGATCCTGCCGGAAGTGATCAGCAAGGAGCCGCTGGGCCCCTTCGTGCGCCAGGGCGACCCGCGCTTCGCGGATATCGTGCGCTGGACGCATAACGCGCTGCTCTCGGCCGAGGAACTGGGCATCACCAGCGCCAATGTCGACAAGGCGGTCTCCGAGGATACCCGCCCCGAAGCGCAGCGCCTGCTGGGCAAGAACGGCGACCTCGGCAAGATGCTGGGCCTGGACAATGCCTGGGCGGCGAACGTTATCAAGAAGATCGGCAACTACGGGGAGATCTTCAGCCGCAACCTGGAGCCGATCGGCATCCAGCGCGGCCCGAACGCGCAGTGGACCCAGGGCGGTCTGCAGTACTCGCCGCCGTTCCGGTGACATGACAGGCGGACGGCCAGGGGGTAACCCCTGGCCGTTTGTTCCATCCCGGCAGCCCGGAAGGCCCCCGGCAGACAGGGCCAGGGCGCGCATGACAAAGCAAAGAGGCTTCCTGCATGTCCGATTCCGCCGTCGATCCTCGGCTGTTGCGAGCACCGCCGAAACGCGGGATGCGCCTCTCCTGGGCGGATGAGCGGTTCCGCGCCATCATCTGGCAGGTGTTGATCGTCGGCGTTGTGGCCGGCATCGTCTGGTGGTTGGTCCGCAATACCCAGTACAACCTCGAGGTCCGGCGCATCGCCACGGGCTTCGGTTTCCTGAACCGCGAGGCGGGTCTGCCCATCGCGGAATCCCTGGTGCCCTATACCCCCGCCAGCACCTATGCGCGGGCGCTGCTGGTCGGCGTGCTGAACACGCTGAAGGTGGCTGTGATCGGCGTCGTCCTGGCGACCATCCTGGGCACGCTGATCGGCATCGCCCGGCTGTCGAAGAACTGGCTGCTCTCCAAGCTCGCCGGTGTCTATATCGAGGTCATCCGCGACGTGCCGCTGCTGCTGCAGCTGCTGTTCTGGTACACTCTCATGCAGACCCTGCCGGCGCCCCGGCAGTCGCTCAACCCCGTCACCGGCGTCTTCCTCTCCAACCGCGGCCTGAAGCTGCCCTGGATTCAGTGGGAAGACGCCCATAGCTTCGCGCTGCTCGGCATGGTGCTGGGTGCCGTGGCCACCTGGTTCTATGCCCGCAGCGCCCGCGCCAAGCAGATGCGGGACGGCCAGCCGCGCAAGGTCTGGCCGGTGGCGCTGGGGCTGATCATCGGCCTGCCGGTGGTGATCTGGGCCGCGATGGGCGCCCCCTGGCAGGGCGATATCCCGGCCCTGCGCGGCTTCAACTTCCAGGGCGGGATGTCCATCTCGCCCGAGTATTTCGCGCTGCTGGCGGGGCTCGTGACCTATACCGCAGCCTTCATCGCGGAGATCGTGCGCGCCGGTGTCCAGGCGGTGCCGCAGGGGCAGTGGGAAGCCTCAGAGGCGCTGGGCCTGCCGCGCGGGCGCATCATGCGGCTGATCGTGCTGCCGCAGGCGCTGCGCGTGATCGTGCCGCCGATGACCAGCCAGTATCTGAACCTGACCAAGAATTCCTCCCTGGCGGTTGCCATCGGCTACCAGGACATCGTCTCGATCGCCAATACGACGTTGAACCAGACCGGACAGGCGATCGAGGGCATCACCATCATCATGGCGGTCTATCTGACCATCAGCCTGTCGATCAGCCTCTTCATGAACTGGTATAATGAGCGCATCGCGCTGGTGGAGCGTTAAAGCCCATGGCCGAGACCCTCGCCGAATCCACGGCACCCCGCACCGCCGCCATCGGCCCCGCCGAGGAGCGCCGCCCGCCGATCAGCGTGGCCGGACCTGTGGCATGGCTGCGGACCCGACTCTTCTCCTCCTGGTGGTCCACCGCCGTCACGCTGGCGCTGGCCTATCTGATCATCCGCTGGACGATGGGTCTGGTGGACTGGGCCTTCGTCAACGCCATCTGGTCGGTGCCCGTCACCAATGGCCAGGCGCAGACCCAGGCCTGCCGGGCCCTGGATGGCAGCGGCGCCTGCTGGGCCGTGATCACGGAGAAGCACCGCTTCATCCTCTTCGGCACCTATCCCTATGACCAGCACTGGCGGCCGCTGCTCTGCATCCTGCTCTTCATCGGGCTCTATGTCGTCTCCGCCATGCGCCGGTTCTGGCGCCCGTCACTGGCGCTGATCTGGCTGGCCACGCTGGCCCTCATCGGCCTGCTGATGTGGGGCGGCGTCTTCGGCATGCCCTATGTGCCGCAGGAGCGCTGGGGCGGGCTGGTCATCACCCTCATCCTCTCCACCTTCGGCATCGCCTTCGCCTTCCCGCTGGCGGTGCTGGTGGCGCTCGGCCGCCGCTCCCGCATGCCGGCCGTCAAGATGCTCTGCATCGTCTATGTGGAACTGATCCGCGGCGTGCCGCTGATCAGCCTGCTGTTCATGGCCAGCGTCATGTTCCCGCTCTTCCTTCCGGAGGGCATGAACATCGACAAGCTGCTGCGCGCGCAGGTCGCCATCATCATCTTCGCCGCCGCCTATCTGGCGGAGGTGATCCGCGGCGGCCTCCAGGCCCTCTCCCGCGGGCAGTATGAGGCGGCGGAAGCGCTCGGCCTCTCCTACTGGCAGAAGACCGGGCTCATCATCCTGCCGCAGGCGCTGCGGCTGGTGATCCCACCACTGGTGAACACCTTCATCGGCCTGTTCAAGGACACGTCGCTGGTGCTGATCATCGGCATCTTCGACCTGCTGACCGCCGGCAAGACGGCGGTGGTGGAGCCGGCTTGGCAGGGCTTCGGCATCGAGGTCTATGTCTTCGTCGGCCTGATCTATTTCGTCTTCTGCTTCGCCATGTCCCGCTACAGCCAGGGGCTGGAGGCGGAGCTGAACCGCCACCGGGCACGCTGATGCGCCGCAGCCCCCACACCATTGATCACGGAGCCTCCAGATGAGCACCACCTTCGAGCACTCCGTGGCCTCGGCCGCGCGGACGGATGCCCCTCCGGCGATCCTGATGGACAAGGTGAACAAGTGGTACGGCAGCCTGCATGTGCTGCGCGACGTGTCGCTCCAGGTCGCGGAAGGCGAGCGCGTGGTGGTCTGCGGTCCCTCGGGCTCCGGCAAGTCCACCATGATCCGCTGCATCAACCGGCTGGAGCAGCACCAGGAAGGCCGCATCATCGTCGATGGCATGGAGCTGACAGACGACCTGCGGAACCTGGACGCGATCCGGCGCGAGGTCGGCATGGTCTTCCAGTCCTTCAACCTCTTCCCGCATCTGACGGTGCTGGAGAACTGCACGCTGGCGCCCATCTGGGTCCGCCGCATGCCGAAGAAGGAGGCGGAGGAACTGGCGATGGAATACCTGACCCGGGTCAAGATCCCGGAGCAGGCGAAGAAGTATCCGGGCCAGCTCTCCGGCGGCCAGCAGCAGCGCGTGGCCATCGCCCGCGCGCTCTGCATGAAGCCCAAGATCATGCTCTTCGACGAGCCCACCTCGGCGCTCGACCCCGAGATGATCAAGGAGGTGCTGGATACCATGGTGATGCTGGCCGATACCGGCATGACCATGATCTGCGTGACGCATGAGATGGGCTTCGCCCGCCAGGTGGCGGACCGCGTGGTCTTCATGGACCGGGGTGAGGTGGTGGAATCCGGCACCCCCGAGCAGGTCTTCAACGACCCCAAGACAGACCGGCTGCAGACCTTCCTCAGCCAGATCCTGCGCGGGCACTGAGCCCCGGGGGCGGCCAGCCGGCCGTCGGGGGGGCGGGCTTGCGCCGCAACCCCCCGAACCCCTATGCGTTCCGGCTGCACAAAACGCAGCATGGCCGTGTCAGATTCGGAACCTTCCACACCACCCCGCCCCCTGACGCCGGCCTTGCTGCTCGGCGTCCTCGGGGTGGTCTTCGGCGATATCGGCACTAGCCCGCTCTACGCCCTCCGCGCCTCCCTGCTGCACTTCTCCGCCGATGGGCTGGAGCGGTGGGAGATCCTGGGCGTGCTCAGCCTGATCTTCTGGTCGCTGATCCTGGTGGTGACGGTGAAATACGTCCTGCTGGTGTTGCGCGCAGACAACCGGGGGGAGGGCGGCATCCTGGCGCTGATGGCGCTGGCGCAGCGTGTCGCGCGCTCGGACCGCTCCCGCAGCTTCGTCGTGCTGGCGGGCACCATCGGCGCGGCCCTCTTCTTCGGCGACGGCATCATCACCCCCGCCATCTCCGTCCTCTCGGCGGTGGAGGGGCTGCACACCATCTCCCCAGCCTTCGACGATGTCGTGATCCCGATCTCGCTGGCGATCCTGATCGGCCTCTTTCTGGTGCAGTATCGCGGCACGCATGAAATGGGGCGGATCTTCGGTCCCGTCACGGCGCTCTGGTTCGCCAGCCTCGGCATCCTCGGCCTGATCGAGTTGGTGAAGGAGCCGGAGGTGCTGGTGGCGCTCAGCCCCCACCATGCCGTCGCTTTCTGCGCCCGCTACCAGCTTGCCGCCTTCATCGCGCTGGGTTCCGTCGTGCTGGCGGTGACGGGGGCGGAGGCCCTCTATGCGGATATGGGCCATTTCGGCGCCCGTCCCATCCGCTTCGGCTGGCTGTGGTTCGTGCTGCCCTCGCTGACGCTGAACTACCTGGGACAGGGCGCGCTGCTGTTGAGCAACCCGGCGGCGCTGGAGAACCCCTTCTACCTGCTGGCGCCGGATTGGCTCCGGCTGCCGCTGGTGGTGCTGGCCACCCTGGCCACGATCATCGCCAGCCAGGCCATGATCTCCGGCGCCTTCTCCATCGCCCGGCAATGCGTCCAGATGGGTTTCCTGCCCCGGCTGGTGGTGCGCCATACCTCGGAGACGGAGGAAGGGCAGATCTACATGCCGCAGGTCAACTACGCCCTGCTGGCGGGCGTGGTGATCCTCGTCCTCTCCTTCCACGATTCCGACAACCTGGCCGCCGCCTATGGCATCGCGGTCACCGGCACCTTCCTTTGCACCTCCTCCCTGGCCGGGATGGTGCTGCGGCGGCGTTTCGGCTGGTCCATCCTGGCGGTGGCGGCGGTGATGGTGCCGCTCTTCCTGCTGGATGCCGCCTTCTTCATCAGCAACGTGCTGAAGGTGCCGGATGGCGGCTGGGTGCCGCTGGTGCTGGGCACCATCCTTTTCATCATGATGCGGACCTGGCGGCGCGGGCGCGACCTGCTCTTCGACCGCTTCCGCCAGGACAGCCTGCCGCTGAAATCCTATCTGGCGCGCCTGCCGCAGTCGCGCATCCTGCGCGTGCCGGGCATCGCCGTCTTCATGACCGGGCAGGCCGACTACCTGCCCAATGCGCTCCTGCACAACCTCAAGCACAACAAGGTGCTGCATGAGCGCGTGTTCTTCGTCACCGTCATCAACGGGGATGTTCCCCAGGCCCCCGTGCGGCGGGAGGTGACGGAGATGGCGCCGGGCATCTACCGCGTCATCCTGCGCTACGGCTTCCAGGAGAGCCCGAACATCCCACGGGAGCTGGAAGCGATGCGCGAGGAGGGGATCCAGTTCGACAGCATGCAGGCCAGCTACTTCCTGGGGCGGGAGACTCTGGTGGCCGCCGCCGTGCCCAAGCTGCCGCGCTGGCAGCAGGCGCTCTTCTCGGTGATGAGCCGCAATGCCGTGCCCGCCACCGAGTTCTTCCGTATCCCGAGCGACCGCGTGGTGGAGCTTGGGGTGCGCGTGGCCATCTGACCGTCTTGCGGGTCCTGCTCTGGTACTGGGGCCGCAGGGGCGGGGGGGCGCAGTTCTCCCTCTGCCTGGCGCGCGGGCTGATGGCGCGGCCGGATGTCTCGCTCGCCCTCTCCCTCTCGCGGGAGGGGGATCTGGCGCCGGCATTCCAGGCCCTCGGCCTGCCCTGCGACCTCGTCCCCACCTATCGCGGCGCGCCCGGCTTCCTGCTGGGCTTCGCCCGGCTGCCGGGGCTGGCGCGACGGCTGGTGCGGCAGGCCCGGCGATTCGGGGCGGATCTCGTGCTCTCCGCCATGCCGCATCTCTGGACGCCGCTGGTCGCCCCCGCCCTGGCGCGGGCGGGCATTCCCTATGTGCCCATCCTGCACGATGCCCTGCCGCATCCCGGCGACCCCGGCCTCGCCTGGGACTGGCGGCTCGGGCGGGATCTCGCGGCGGCACGGGGGGCGGTGGTGCTCTCCGCCACGGTGGAGCGGGTGATCCGCGCCCGCGCGCCGGGGCTGCCGCTGTTCCGCCTGCCGCTGGGCGCGCATCTGCCGGCCCCGCCGCCCACCGATGCCCGGCCCGGCCATGACTTCCTCTTCTTCGGCCGCATCCGGGCCTATAAGGGGCTGGATCTGCTGCGGGATGCCATGATCCATCTTCATCGCACCCATCCCGGCGCCACGCTGCGGGTGGTGGGGCAGGGGGATATCGAGGCGGCGGCCCCTGGCCTCTCCGCCCTGACGGGCGTGACGGTCGAGCCGCGCTGGGTGGCGGATGAGGCCATCCCCGCGCTGGTGGCCTCGGCCCGGTCGGTCGTATTGCCCTATCGGGAGGCCAGCCAGTCCGGCGTGCTGCCGATCGCCCTGGCCTGTGGTGTGCCGGTGGTGGCCATGCCCGTGGGCGGGCTGGCCGAGCAGCTGCGCGATGGCGGGAACGGCCTGCTGGCCCGCGACGCCACGCCTGGAGGGCTGGCCGAGGCCATGGCCCGCATGATGGACCCGGCGCTCCGCGCCCGGCTGGCGGAAGGCGCGCGGCGTGACGGAGAGGCCCTGATGGACTGGAGCGGCCAGGCCGGAACCCTGCTGGAGGGCATCCGCCCATGGTTGCGGCGGGCATGAGCGGCAGGGCGATCCTGCACCGTCTCTGGTCGCTGCTGCCGCGCGGACTGCGGCGGGAGGCGCTGTTCGGCGCCATGGCCGCCCTGGCCCCGCGGATCGACCGGCCGGAGCCGGACGGGCAGGGCACGCTGGTGGTGGCCGGCTATTTCACCGCCGCCACCGGCCTGGGCGCCGCGACACGCCGGCTGGCCGCCGGGCTGCGGGAGGCCGGCCTCGCCCCCACCGAGATCGACCTGACCGGCCCGCTGCGGCAGCGCGCGGGGCCGGAGGGGCCCGGACCGCTGGCGCCGGTGCCGGAGGGGCCAGGCACGCTGCTGGTGCATGTGAATGGCCCCATGCTGCCCTGGGCGCTGAAGGTGCTGGGCAAGCGGGCGGTGCGCGGCAAGCGCGTCATCGCCGTCTGGAACTGGGAGCTGCCGCTGCTGCCGCGGGACTGGTATCGCGGCTTCGCCTGCTGCCACGAGATCTGGGTGGGCAGCAGCTTCGTGGCCGAGGCCTGCCGCGCCGCCCCCGGCTGTCCGCCGGTGCGGGTGGTGCCGTATCCCATCCTGCCGCGCCCGGCGCCCGCCGCCATGACCCGGGCCGATTTCGGCCTGCCGGAGGAGGCCTTCGTCACCCTGACGATCTTCGACGCCACATCCTCGCTGGCCCGCAAGAATCCGCTGGGGGCCATCGAGGCGCATTATCGTGCCTTCGGGCACCGGCCGGACCGCATCCTCGTCATCAAGACCCATGCGACGGAGGATGCCGGGCCCGGCTGGGCGGAGGTGGCCGCCGCCGCCGCCGCCCATCCGAATGTGCGGATCATGCGAGACCATTTCTCCCGCGCCGCGCTCTGGGCGCTGATCGCCTCGGCGGATTGCCTGCTTTCGCTGCACCGGGCGGAGGGCTATGGCTTCGCCATGGCGGAAGCCATGGTGCTGGGGCGCCCTGTCGTCGCCACCGGCTGGTCGGGGAATATGGACTTCATGACAGGAGCAGGGAGTTTCGCGGTGCCCTATCGGATGATTCCGGCCCACGACCCACAGAATATTTACGAGATTCCGGGTGCGGTCTGGGCGGAACCTGACCTAGAAGCCGCAGCGCGGCTGCTCTCTGCCCTCGCGGATATGCCGAGGAAAGGCTATCCCGCTCCTGCTTCCTTTCCCCTGCCGGACTACCATTCGTTTCTTCGTATTGGAGCCGAGCCGGTTCCTCCGGTCCAGACCGGATCGTGTCGTTAGAACCCTGACCTTGTAAGGCGAGACCTGCCGATATGCCTCGTGCTTTAATTACCGGTATCACTGGCCAGGATGGGGCCTATCTCTCCCAGCTGCTGCTGGGAAAGGGATACGAGGTCTTCGGCCTGCTGCGCCGCTCGGCTTCCTCCGAGGTGATCGATTCCCGCCTGCGCTGGCTCGGCGTGGCCGACAAGGTCACCATGCTGGATGGCAACCTGACCGACCTCTCCTCCCTGATCCGGGTGATGGAAGAGGCGAAGCCGGACGAGATCTATAACCTCGGCGCCCAGAGCTTCGTGAAAACCTCCTGGACCCAGCCGCTGCTGACGGGCCAGGTCACCGCGATCGGCGTCGGCAACATGCTGGAGGCCGTGCGGCTGGTGGCGCCCAAGGCGCGCTTCTACCAGGCCAGCAGCTCCGAGATGTACGGGCTGATCCAGGAGCCCATCCAGGACGAGAACACGCCCTTCTACCCCCGCAGCCCCTATGCGGTGGCGAAGCTCTATGGCCACTGGATGACGGTGAACTACCGTGAATCCTTCGGCCTGCATGCCTCCTCGGGCATCCTCTTCAACCATGAGAGCCCGCTGCGCGGCCTGGAATTCGTGACCCGCAAGATCACGGACGGCGTAGCGCGCATCAAGCTCGGCCTCGCCGAAGAGCTGCCGCTGGGCAACCTGGACGCCAAGCGCGACTGGGGCCATGCGCGGGACTATGTGAAGGCGATGTGGCTGATGATGCAGCAGGACAAGCCGGACGACTACGTGGTGGCCACCAACCGCACCACCACCGTGCGCGAGTTCTGCCGCATCGCCTTCGCCCATGCCGGCCTGGACTACGAGAAATACGTGACGGTGAACCCCGCCTTCATGCGCCCGGCCGAGGTGGATGTGCTGCACGGCAACCCCGCCAAGGCCCAGGCCAAGCTGGGCTGGAAGCCGGAAACCTCGCTGGAGGAGATGGCGCAGGAAATGGTCGAGGCCGATCTCAAGCGGCACCGCGCCAAGATGGCGGGCGGCTGAGGATGGCGCCGCTGCCGCAGCGCATCCTGGTAACGGGGGCTGCCGGCTTCGTGGGCCGGCACCTGCTGCCTCAGCTGCGGCAGGCCTTCCCGGCGGCCCGGCTGCTGGCCGCCGAACGCCCCGGCGGCCCCGCCTGCCCGGATGCCGATGACGTGCTGTCCATGGACCTGGAGCAGCCCGAGGGCATGGCGGCCCTGGTGCAGGAAGCCGTGCCGGATGCCGTCGTGCATCTGGCGGCGCAGGCTGCGGTGGGCGCGGCCTTCGCCGACCCCTTCCGCACCTGGCGCATCAACCTGCTGGGCACGATGGCGCTGGCGGATGCCGTGATGCGCCATGCGCCCCAGGCCAGCTTCCTCTTCATCTCCTCGGCCGAGGTCTATGGCCTCTCCTTCCGGGACATCGACGCGCCACTGGATGAGCTGGCGCCGATGCAGCCGGCCAATCCCTATGCCGCCAGCAAGGCCGCCTGCGACCTCGCGCTGGGGGAGATGGCCCTGCGGGGCCTGCGCTGCCTCCGCATGCGCCCTTCCAACCATACCGGCCCGGGGCAGGGGGACAGCTTCGTCGTCTCCGCCTTCGCCCGGCAGATCGCGCGGATCGAGGCCGGGCTGCAGGAGCCGGTGATGCGGGTCGGCGCGCTGGACCGCTGGCGCGACTTCCTGGATGTCCGCGATGTCTGCGCGTCTTATGCCATGGCGCTGCGCGCCGCGCCGGAACTGGCGCCGGGCACGGTCTTTAATGTCGCCTCCGGCACCGCGCGGCGCATCGGCGATGTGCTGGAAGGGCTGCTGGCCCGCAGCCGCGTCAGCGTGCGGGTGGAGGAGGACGCCGCCCGTCTGCGCCCGACCGACGTGATGCGGACGCTCGGGGATTCCACCCGCCTGCGGCAGGCGCTGGGCTGGGCACCCGCCATCAGCTGGGATGAGACGCTGGACGCGGTGCTGGCCGACTGGCGCGCCCGCGTGGCGGCGGGCGCGGCCTGAGCCTCAGCGCGGCGGCGCGTCGATCGGCACCGCCGTCACGCTGTTATAGGGCGAGCCGTCGATGATCTTGGTGCTGGTGATCAGATAGACCAGCACCCGCTTCTCCTCGTCGATGATGCGCGTCACCGTCAGCGCCTTGAACAGCGCCGAGGCGGATTGCCTGAACACCGACTCGTTCTTGGGGATGCCCTCGGGCATGGTCACCGGCCCCGTCGCGCGGCAGGCCAGGCTGAAGCGCGAGGGATCTTCCGCCAGCCCTACCCAGCCCGAGAGCCCGCCCGTATCGGCGCGGGAGACGTAGCAGGAGACATTGGGCACGCGCGGGTCGTCATAGCGCTCCACCACCACCTTGTCGTTCGGCCCGACGATGCGGAAGGTGGTGCTGACCTCGCCCACCCGGGTCTGCGCGCCGGCGCCGCCGAGGGGGAGGAGAAGTGCGGCCATCAGCAGGCCGGGCAGTATCCGCATGGTTCAATCTCCGCTTCCCCCGGTAGATGGGGGCAGCGGGGCGGGCGGCGCAACGCCGCCCCGCCTATTCCGCCGGGGCGGCGGCCCAGAGTTCCGGCCGCAGCTCCTCCTTCCGGTCGGGGAAGAAGATGGCGCAGGCCAGGATGACCCCGGAGAAGCCGGAGAGCACCAGCAGCGTCGCGGCCAGGTTGCCGGTCGCCTGATGCAGCATGCCCACCAGCGGCGCCGCCGCGGCCGCGCCCATGAAGCCGATGAAGAAGCGCAGGGAATAGAGCCTCACCCGCAGCGGGGGCGCGATGTAGCGGGCGGTCATGGTCTCGTTCACCGTCACCTGCCCGAAGATCGAGGCCGCCAGCGCCGCCGCCAGCGGCAGCACCAGCCAGCCCTGGGCGAAGGAAAGGGCCAGCAGCAGCGGCATCTGCACCAGTGCCAGCGGCATGAAGACGCGGCGCAGCGTCAGCCGGTCGATCATCCGGCCCACCGTGAACTGCGTCAGCCCGCCGCAGAGCGTGACCAGGAAGGCCAGCGCGCCGATCACCGGCAGCAGGCTCGCATCGCCGGCCAGCCGCTCCTCCATCAGCTTCGGCAGCAGCAGGGTGAAGGCGTTGAAGACGAAGCCCGAGGCTGCGGCGATGCTCAGCAGCACAATCACGGCGCGCCGCACCACCGGGCGCGGGATGACGGGGAAGGGGCGGGCGGCGGCGGCCGCGGCGGCGCCGGCCACCGGCCTTTCCCGCAGATAGAGCAGCCCGACCACCAGGCAGATCAGCCCGGGCACGATGAAGGCCGCCCGCCACCCGGCGGCCTGCGCCAGGAAGGCGGTGACCACCGGCGCGGCGGCGACGCCGAGATTGCCGAAGACACCATTCACCCCGACCGCGCGCCCCACCCTGTCGCCCGCCGCCTCCACCAGCATGGCGGTGCCGACGGGATGGTAGATGGCGGCGAAGGCGCCCATCGCCCCCAGCATCACCGCCAGCCAGAAGGGGGAGGACACGAGCCCCGAGGCCGCCATGCAGCCGCCGGTGCCGATGAAGAAGATCAGCATCAGCCGGTGCCGCCCCAGGCGATCCGCCAGCCAGCCCATCGGCAGGGCGCAGACGCCGTAGAGCACGAACATCGCCGTCCCCAGCGCCAGCACCGGCCCGTATTCGCCGCCGAAGAGCGTGCCATCCTGCTGCACCATGCCCAGTACGGCGGTCGCCAGGATCAGCAGGCTGTAGTGCGTGATGCCATGCGCGGCATTGATGAAGACGATCTGCCGCAGGGCGGAGTTGGGGGCTGGGGCGGGCTGGGCCATGAATGGCTCCTTCGGGCGGCGTTTCCGGCCGCAGCATAGACCGGCCTTTTCACCCTGTCCGCGCCGATCATGTCTCCGCCGCCATCCGCGTGCTAAGCCGGGGGCGGAGAGACCATGCTGCAGATCAATGCCCGCCTTGCCATACCGGAGGAGGAGTTGCGCGAGAGCTTCGTGCGCGCCTCCGGCCCCGGTGGCCAGAACGTCAACAAGGTGTCCAGCGCCGTGCGCCTGGCCTTCGATGTGGCTGCGTCCCCCAGCCTGCCGGAGGGGGTGAAGCAGCGGCTGGCCCGGCTGGCCGGGCGCCGGCTGGGCCAGGACGGCGTGCTGGTGATCGCGGCGCAGCGTTTCCGCTCGCTGGAGCAGAACCGGCAGGACGCGCGGGCGCGGCTGCTGGAGATGCTGCGGGAGGCCGCCATCCCGCCCACGCCGCGCATCGCCACCCGGGTCTCGCGCAACCAGAAGCGCAAGCGGGTGGAGGAGAAGCGGCACGCCGCCGGCATCAAGCGCCTGCGCGGGCGGCCGGGCGAGGACTAGGACAGGGCCCGGTCAGCTGGAGGCCGTCTGGGCAGGTGAAGCGGCCTGTTCCGGCAGGCCGGCGGGAGACACTCAGGCCGCAGGCTGGGGCGCCGGTGCCGGGGCATGCTGCATCCCGGCCAGCACTTCGTCCACCGGGCCGTCGGCGATGATGCGGCCGGCATCCAGCCGGATGGCGCGGCTGCACCAGCGGCGGACGATGTCGAAGTCGTGGGTGGCGATGACGAGGATATCGGCGTTGTTCACCAGCGAGACCAGGCGCCGTTCCGCCTTCTCGATGAAATCGGCGTCGCCGGCCATGAACCACTCGTCCATCAGCAGGATCTGCGGCGCCATGGCGGTGGCCATGGCGAAGGAGAGGCGGACCTGCATGCCGGCGGAATAGCCGCGCGTCGGCACGTCCAGAAACTCGCCGAGGCCGGAGAAGGTGGCGGCATCCTCCTCCAGCGCGGCGATGCCGGCCTCGTCCATGCCGCGGTAGAGGCCGCGCAGGCGGATATTCTCCCGCCCCGTGCTGTCGGGGTCCATGCCGGCGCCGGGGTCGATCAGGGAGCCGATCTCGCCCTCCACCATCAGCTCGCCGGCCACCGGCTCATAGATGCCGGCGATGGTGCGAAGCAGGGTGGTCTTGCCGGCGCCGTTGCTGCCGACCAGCGCCACCCGCTCCCCGCGCTGGATGTTGAAATCGAGGTCCCGCAGGGCGGAGACGACGACCCGGTTGGATTCGTCCGACCGTACCCGCAGCGCCGCCTTGGCCAGCAGCCGCTTCTTCAGGCTGCGGGCGCCGAGGTGATAGAGCGGGAATTCGATGGACAGGCGTTCCGCGATGATTCTTGCCATGTGATCAGACCCAGAAGGCAACGCGGGCGCGGAAGCGCACGAAGAAGGTGAGGGCGATGGCGCAGTGGATGGCCGTATAGAGCAGCGCCGCGCCCCAGACCGCCGGGCTGACCCCGCCTTCCACCAGCGGGCCGCGGATGACTTCCAGCATCGGGTAGAAGGGGTTCAGCAGCAGCAGCGACGGATTGGACAGCAACTCCGCCCGCCAGATGACCGGTGTCATGAAGAAGGCGAGCTGCATGACGCTGGTGACAATCTGGCCGATATCGCGGAAGCGGGCGCAGATCATGCCCAGGAAGATGCTGGCAGCGAAGGCATTGACCGCCAGCAGCAGCAGGCCGGGGATGGCCAGCGCCGCCTCGGCCCCGGGCATATGGCCCATGGCCAGGAAGACCACCAGGATCAGCGGCAGGCTATGCGCGGCGGAGAACGCATTGCGGAAGACGCTCCGCAGCGCATGGGTGGTCAGCGGCAGGGGCAGTTGCCGGATCACGCCCTCGGCGCTGGTGAGGCATGTCGTGGCATCCGGCACCACGGCGGCGATGGTGTTCCAGATGATCAGGCTCACCGCCAGATGCGGCAGATAGAGCGCCAGGTCCTGTTTCAGCAGCTGCGAATAGAGCAGCCCCAGGCCCACCACCATGACGGCGGTGGAGAGCGTCACCCAGAAGGGCCCGATGACCGAGCCGCGATAGCGGTTGCGGAGGTCCAGCCGCGCCAGGGCCCAGGCGAGGCGCCAGGAGGAGAAGCCGTTGGCGAGGTCGGCCAAGGCACGGGCCCCGCGCTGGGGGTTCCGGGCGTCGGTGCGATAGGTCGGGAGGACGGCGGTCTGCATGTCGGCGGCTCTATACAACGGGCCTTGCCGCTCTCGCCAGCGCCGTAGTCCTCCCGCGGTCCTCAGCGATAGACGGTACCGGAGGGCGTGTAGGTCGGAACGCCCTGCGGGGCGTTATAGGCCGGCGCCGCGGCGCCGGCCGGCGGGGCATTGGCGGCGCGGCTGATGCGGGTGGTGTTGCCGCGGATGATCACGACACGGTCACCGTATTGCAGGTTCTCTTCGTTGGTCTGGACCACGGCGATATCGCCGCCGTTATCCTGCCGCACGAAGAACTCGACCGCATGGCCGGCGCCCATCCCGCGCTCCGCCGCATTGCCGAGGGCGCCGCCGATCACCGCGCCACCCAGCCCGGCCAGCAGGTTGGAGCGCCAGTCGCCGCCGATGAAGCTGCCGGCCACGCCACCGGCCACGGCGCCGGCTGCGGTGCCGAGGCCCGCCTGGCCGCTCTGCACGGTCACCGGGCGCAGGCCGATGATGGTGCCGTAGGAGACCGAGGCCGCCCGGTTCATCGCATTGGGGCTGTAGGTGGTGGCGGTATTGGTCGGGGCGCAGGCCACCACCCCGCCCAACAGCAGGAGACCGGCCGCGACTCGGGCGGCGCGGGACATGGTGTGGCGGGGCGGGCGTGCGGTCATGACAAAGCTCCTCCTGCCCGGCAGGCGGGGCCGCATGGCAGCGGCCGCGCGGCCGGTCCTGACTCTGGTCAGGTAGAGACGCGGTGCCCGAATGTCCAGATGGGCCAGCCAGATCTCTCCAGGCCCCACTTCCCTGACTGAGGGGACGCGACATGGTCCGTTAGGTCGATAGCTCCCCAGCCTGCGGGGGATGAGGCCAGAGCTCCGGGACGGGCTGGCTTCCTGCCCTGGCCTTGGCTTTTTGATGGGCTGCCATGCCCTGGCACGGTAAATGGACAGGCTCATGCTTCGCCATGCCCTGCCCTGATTGCAGGCTTGCGCCTGGCGAAAACCTCATGTAGGCCGGAAAAGGTTGACGTTCCGCCGATCCTGGCAGGGACGCCGGGGTTACCCGGTTCGGTCGCGTGGGGGCGCGGCGGGGCCGCCTTGCCTGGGTTGGGGGGATCCTTCCGGGCATGGAGCCGTATTCCGGCGGACCATCATTCTGACGGAGAACAGGGGATGACTCCGTTCCGATTTCGCCCAAGCCGCAGCCATGCACGCGCTGTGGCTGCGATGGGGGTTCTCGCTCTTCTTTCGGCCTGCGGCTCCAGCGAACAGAGCCAGCGGCGGCCGGTCACGGCCAGCGCCGCGGCACAGGCCTCGGCCTATCCGCAGCCCAGCAGCTACGACCCACCCGGCTCGAGCCGTGACCCGTGGGGTCCTTACATCGAGGAAGCCTCGCGCCGCTTCGATGTGCCGGAGCGATGGATTCGCGAGGTCATGCGCCAGGAAAGCGGCGGGCGCTCCAATGCCCGCAGCCCCGTGGGTGCCATGGGCCTGATGCAGGTGATGCCCGGCACCTATGCCGAGTTGCGGAGCCGCTATGGCCTGGGCGACGACCCGTATCATCCCTGGAACAGCATCATGGCCGGCACGGCCTATGTGCGGGAGATGTACGAGCTCTACGGCAATCCCGCCTTCCTGGCCGCCTATAACGCAGGGCCGCGCCGGCTGGAGGACTACCTCTGGGCCAACAGGGGCCTGCCGGCCGAGACGCGCAACTACGTAGCGCGAATCGGGCCCCGCATCGTCGACGCGCATCCGAACCGCCGCGCGGCACCGGAAGTCTACGCGGCTGCCGAAATCCCGCTCAACATCCCGGCCGGCCCGCGCCGTGGCGACACCGCCACCATGCTGGCGCTGCGCGAGCAGCGGAACGCCGTGGATCCTGTGATCCGCGTCGCCACCAGCCTGCCGCCCGGCCCGGTCGTGCGGATGGAGCCGATCCCGGATGGCTCCACCTATGCCAGCAGCCCGGCGCCCGCGCCGGTGCAGGTGGCCAGCCTGTCCGGCACGGTCGTGCGGATGGAGCCGATCCCGGACGGCTCGACCTATGCCAGCGCGGCGGTCTCCAGCCCCAGCGACACGGTGGTGCGGATGGAGCCGATCCCGGATGGCTCGACCTATGGCGGCAGCGCCCTGGCCGAGTCGTCGCCGCCTCCGCCGCCGCAGCGCGCCGTGCCTTCCATGGTGGGATCCGCGCTGGCCGCCGCGGCGCCGCGTGGCGCCGACTCCGCCGCCACGAGGCTCGCCGCCCTGCGCGCCCAGGCCTCGCGGGACGAAGGGCCGCGTGGCCCCGCCGCCCGGCCGACCACGCCACCCAGCCAGCTGGCAGCGGCCACCCCGCCGCGCCCGGTCGGCTTCCGGCTGGTATCCAGCGCCCAGGCAGGCTCGCTCTCCGCCAATGTTCTGCGGGCGCCTTCCCAGACCGGCGGCGGAATCTCCGCGCCCGTTCGGGCCTCTCTGCCCTCCGCCGGCGGGCAGTGGGCGGTGCAGGTGGGGGCCTTCGCCAGCGCAGGCCTGGCCCGCTCGGCCTCCGACAAGGCGCGGGGCCAGATCGGCCTGCGTGGCGCCAAGACGGTGGTGGAGCCGGTCGCTTCCGGCCGCGCCACCCTCTACCGCGCGCGGGTTGGCGGATTGTCGCGGGAGACCGCGCAGTCGGCCTGCGAGAAGCTGCGGACCTCAGGGGCCTGCATCATCGTCTCGCCGGACGCTTAACTGACAGGAATGCCGGGGGCCTCAGGCCCCCGGTCCCTCATTCGACGCCGGTGCCGTCAGCCTTCAGGACTTCGCCAGCCAGATAGAGGCTGCCGCAGATCAGCACGCGCCCGGGCGGGCCGCCTGTGGTGGCGATGGCCCGCAGCGCATCCGCCACCCGCGGCCCCGGCCGCGCCCGCCCGCCGGAGGCGGCGACGATGGCCTCCACCGGCATGGCCAGATGCTGGCCGGGCTCGGCCACTGCCCAGAGCGAATCGGCCAGCGGCAGCAGCGGGCGCAGGAAGGCATTCGATTCCTTGCCCTGCTTCATGCCGACCAGGAGGTGCCGGGGGCGGTCGGACCAGCCGGGCAGATGCGCGGCCAGGGCCTGCCCGGCGCCGGCATTATGGCCGCCATCCAGCCACAACTCCCATCCCTCCGGCAGCAGCGCCGCCAGGGCGCCGTGCAGGCGTTGCAGCCGCGCCGGCCAGGTGGCGGTGGAAAGGCCGGCGGCAATGGCGGAGTCGCTGAGCCAGGACGGGTTCCAGGCGCGCAGCGCGGCGATGGCGATCCCGGCGTTATCGGCCTGGTGCGGGCCGGGCAGGGCGGGGGGCGGCAGGTGCAGCACGCCCTGCGAATCGGCGTAGCGCAGCCCGCCTTCTTCCCATTCGGCGATCCACTCGGCGTCGCGGCGGAGCAGCGGCGCACCCAGCCGGGCGGCCTCGGCCTCCAGCACCCGCAGCGCCTCGGGCTGTTGCCGGCCGGTGGCGGCCGGCACGCCGGGCTTGATGATGCCGGCCTTCTCCCCCGCGATGGCCGCCAGGCTGTCGCCCAGGAAATCCATATGGTCCATCGAGATGCTGGCGATGGCGCAGGCCGCCGGGTGGCCGATGACATTGGTGGCGTCGAAGCGCCCGCCCAGCCCGACTTCCAGCACCATCAGATCGGCCGGGGTGCGGCTGAACAGCAGCAGGCCCACCGCCGTCGTCACCTCGAAGACCGTGATGGGCTGGCCTTCATTGGCGGCCTCCACCTCCTCCAGCGCATCGGCCAGGGCGTCCTCCGTCACCAGCTGGCCGGCCAGGCGGAAGCGCTCGCGGAAATGGACGAGATGCGGGGAGGTATAGACATGCACCCGCTGCCCCGCCGCCTCGGCGATGGCGCGGAGGAAGGCGCAGGTGGACCCTTTGCCATTGGTGCCGGCGACATGGACCACCGGCGGCAGCTGCCGCTCCGGATGGCCCAGCGCGGCCAGCAGGCGCTGCAGGCGCTCCAGGCTGAGATCGATCAGCTTGGGGTGCAGGCCGTGCAGCCGGTCGATGATGGCTTCCGAACGGCCCATGGTGACGCTGCTCCGCTCAGGCCGAGGCTGCGGCCGCGGCTTCGACCGGCGGCTCCGCGGCCACTTCCGTCACGGCTTCCGGGCGCTTCTCCCGCAGCAGGGAGATGACGCGGCTCAGCGTCGCGCGCATCTCGCCCCGGTGGACCACCATGTCCAGGATGCCGTGCTGCAGCAGGTATTCGGCGCGCTGGAAGCCCTCGGGGAGCTTCTCCCGCACCGTCTGCTCGATCACGCGCGCGCCGGCGAAGCCGATCAGCGCGTTGGGCTCGGCGATCTGGATGTCGCCGAGCATGGCGAAGCTGGCAGTGACGCCGCCGGTGGTCGGGTCGGCCAGCACGACGATGAAGGGCAGCCCGGCTTCCTTGACCATCTGCGTGGCGATCACGGTGCGCGGCATCTGCATCAGGCTGACGGCGCCTTCCTGCATACGCGCGCCGCCCGAGGCGGTGAAGACGATCAGCGGCGCGTCCTGCAGCACGGCCAGCTTGGCGGCGGTGACGATGGCCTCGCCCACGCCCGCGCCCATGGAGCCGCCCATGAAGGAGAACTCGAAGGCGGCGACGACGGCGCGGCGGCCCTCGATGGCGCCATGCGCCACCACCACCGCGTCATCCATGCCGGATTTGGCCTGGGCTTCCTTCAGCCGGTCGGCGTAGCGCCGCTGGTCGCGGAAGCGCAGCGGGTCGGCGGGGGCGCGCGGCAGCTCGATGCGCTGGAAGCCCTCGTCCAGCGTGTATCCGATGCGCCTGGCGGCGGCGATGCGCATGTGGTGGCCGCAATGCGGGCAGACATGCAGGCTGCGCTCCAGATCCTTATGGAAGATCATCTGGGTGCAGGAGGGGCACTGGTGCCAGAGGTTGTCCGGCACTTCCTTGCGGCCGAGCCAGGTCTGGATCTTCGGCAGCGCCCATTCGCTGATCCAGTTCATGGCTTAACTTCCTTCTGTGACACTGGCGCGACAGCGCGCGACGCGCGGCGTGGTAGGGCTTGCAATGCCCGGATGGCAAGAGCGGGCGTGTATCCGATGCGTTTCAGCTGGCGCGGAGGTCCAGTCCGAAGCCGCTCCTGAAGCCCTGCTCCCCCAGGGGCGTGATGGTCAAGGCCCGGCTGCCCGGCCGCCGCCGCACCCAGCCCGCCGTCAGGCAATGCCGGCACAGCGCGGCGCCGATGACCCCGGCCAGATGCGGGCGCCGCTCGCTCCAGTCCAGGCAGGGGCGGCAGAGCAGGCGGCGGGACGGTGTGGCGGCCACCCCCATCTCCCGCAGGAAGGCGGTGCCGGATTCCGTCAGCTCGGCGCCCTCGCCCTCCAGTCGCAGATGGCCACGCGCCACGAGCGAATCGGTCAGGCCCACCGCCAGGCGGCCCGCCAGATGGTCGTAGCAGGTGCGGGCCAGGCGCAGATCCGCGTCGCGCGGGCCGGTGACGGGGGCGGGGCGGGCGGCGCTGGCCAGGGCCATCAGCCCCTCCAGCATCTCCGCCACGGCGGGGGAGGCGAGGCGGTGGTAGCGGTGGCGGCCCTGCTTTTCCGGCGTGATCAGCCCGGCCTCCGCCAGCCGCGCCAGATGCCCGCTGGCGGTCTGCGGCGTGACCCCGGCCAGCCGCGCCAGCTCGGTGGCGGTCAGGGCGCGGCCATCCATCAGGGCGGCGAGCATATTGGCGCGGGCGGGGTCGCCGATGGCGGCGGCGGTGCCGGCCAGGGCGGTGGTGCTGACCATGGCGGGGGCTCCTGCGGCGGGACGCCCGATGCTGCCGCGAGGCGGCGGGCGATGCTACGGGCCGCACCGTAGCATCGGCGCCAAAGAAGGCCGAGGCTGGACCCATGGACATGCTTCTCTCCCCCGCCGCCCTGGCCCTGACCCTCGCCACCTTCCTGCTCGCCGGGCTGGTGAAGGGGGTGATCGGCATGGGGCTGCCGACCATCGCCATGGGGTTGCTGGGCACCGTCATGGCCCCGGCCCAGGCGGCGGCGCTGCTGGTGCTGCCCTCCCTCGTGACGAATCTCTGGCAGATCATGGGCGTGCCCGGCCTCGGGGCGCTGCTGCGGCGGCTGGGGCCGATGATGGCGGCGGCAGCGCTGGGCACGCTTCTCGGCATCTGGGCCGGGCTGCTGCCGGGACGCGGCGGCGCCACGGCGGGGCTGGGCGTGGCGCTGCTGGCCTATGCCGGCCTGGGCCTGCTGCCGCTGCGCCTGCCCCAGGTGCCGGCCCGCGCCGAAGCCTGGGCCGGGCCTCTGACCGGGCTGCTGACCGGGCTGGTCACGGCGGCCACCGGGGTCTTCGTCATCCCGGCGGTGCCCTATCTCCAGGCGCTGGGGCTGGGGCGGGACCGGCTGGTGCAGGCGCTCGGGCTGTCCTTCACCGTCTCCACCCTGGCCATGGGGGTGGGACTGGCCTCGGGTGGCGGCTTCAGCGGCGCCGCCCTGGGCGGATCGGTGCTGGCGCTGCTGCCGGCGCTGGCGGGGATGGGGCTGGGCACATGGCTGCGCGGCCGGGTCTCCGACGCCACCTTCCGCCGCTGCTTCTTCCTGGGGCTGCTGCTGCTGGGGCTGCACCTGCTCTGGCAGGGGCTGCGCTGAACCCCGTCAGGGGGTGACACCGGCGCGTTGCGCCGCCTCCCTCAGGTCGCTGACGAAGGCCAGATACTCGTCGCGCTTCCGCCCGGGGTCGGGAATGCGGAGCAGGAAGCTGGGATGCACGGTCAGGAAGACATCGCGCCCGGCCGGCCCCGGCAGCACCTCGCCCCGCGCCTTCAGCACGGGCACCTTGCGCCCCAGCAGGGACTGCGCCGCCGTGGCCCCGAGCGCCACCAGCAGCCGTGGCCCGATCTGCTTCACCTCCTGCAGCAGGAAGGGGCGGTAGAAGGCGATATCCCCCGAGTCGGGCTTCTGGTGCAGCCGCCGCCTGCCGGTCTGGGTGAATTTGAAGTGCTTCACCGCATTGGTGACATAGGCCTGGGCGCGGGTGACCCCCGCCTCGGCCAGCGCCTGGTCGAACAGCCGCCCGGCCGGGCCGACGAAGGGGCGGCCGGCGCGGTCCTCCTCATCCCCGGGCTGCTCCCCCACGAACATCAGCGGCGCGCCCGGCGGTCCTTCCCCGGGGACGAAGCTGTGTCCCTCGGCCCAGGGGGCCACGGGCAGGTCGGCGGGGCTGGCGGAGCGGCTGGATTCGGGCATGATGGAAGCCAACCACCGGCCTGGGCGCCGGTTGCGGGGCCCGCGGGCCTGGAAAGCGCGCGGGGCGGCTTTCCCGGCCGCTGGCAGGCTGATAGATAAGGCCGCTCTTTCGCTCATCCGGGCGCGGATGCCGCGCCCCATTCGGCACGGGGTTGCACAAGCCATGAAGTTCTCGGTGGATCGGGCCGTGCTGCTCAAGGCCCTGGCGCATGTGCAGAGCGTGGTGGAGCGCCGCAACACCATCCCCATCCTGGCCAATGTCATGCTGGCCGCCCAGGAGGGCGCGCTGACCCTGACGGCGACGGATATGGAGATCGCGATCGTCGAGGCGGTCCCGGGCGTCATCGTCGCGCGCGGCGGGCGCACCACGGCGCCGGCCGCCACGCTCTACGAGATCGTCCGCAAGCTGCCGGACGGCGCCAAGGTCGAGCTGGACCATCCGGGCGGCGATGCGCCGCTGGCGCTGCGCGCCGGCCGCTTCGCCACCAGCCTGATGGTGCTGCCGGTGGAGGATTTCCCCTCCATGACCGAGGGTAAGCTGCCGCATGGCTTCGAGCTGCCGGCGCTGACCCTGCGGGAGCTGGTGGACCGCACCAAATTCGCGATCTCCACGGAGGAGACCCGCTACTACCTCAACGGCATCTATCTGCATGCCGCCGACTCGGACGGCCAGAAGGTGCTGCGCGCCGTGGCCACCGACGGCCACCGCCTGGCGCGGGTCGAGGAGCCGCTGCCGGAGGGCGCCGAGGGGATGCCGGGCGTCATCATCCCCCGCAAGACGGTCAACGAGATCCGCAAGCTGGCCGAGGAGAGCAGCGACCCTGTCGAGATCAAGCTCTCCGACACCAAGATCCGCTTCACCTTCGGCTCGGTGCAGCTGACCAGCAAGCTGATCGACGGCACCTTCCCGGAATATGACCGGGTGATCCCGCGCGGCAACGACAAGATCCTGACGGTGGACAAGAAGGCCTTCGCCGAGGCCGTGGCGCGCGTCGCCGCCATTTCCTCCGAGCGTTCGCGGCCCGTGAAGCTCTCCCTCAAGCCGGACAGCCTGACCCTGACCGCCAGCAGCCCCGACCAGGGCCAGGCGGAGGAGGAGCTGGACAGCGAGAGCGTCTCCTATGTCGGCACCGGCATCGAGATCGGTTTCCAGGCCCGCTACCTCTCGGACATCACCGACCAGATCGCCGAGAAGGTCGAGTTCCGCTTCGCCGATGGCTCCGCCCCCACGGTGGTGGTGGACAAGGCGAAGCCAGAGGCGCTCTACGTGCTGATGCCCATGCGGGTCTGAGCACCGGCGAAGGCAAGCTGGAGCCTGGCAAGAAGCCAGCTCCAGCCTGGCATTTTGGAAAAAGCGGCGCTGGGTGATGAACCTTTGGTGCCGCTGCGTCGTTGAGCCGGTGCAGTCAACCGGAGAGGCGTCCGAAATGTTTATGCGCGTCGATAAGCTCCAGGCCGAGCTTCCGGTCCCCAAGCGCAAGGACCCCAACGCGGCCGCTGCCTTGCAGGAGTTGCTGGGCGGCAAATACGGCGAGATGTCCACGCTTGGGAACTACATGTTCCAGAGCTTCAACTTCCGCAGCAAATCCAAGCTTCGCCCCTTCTACAGCCTGGTCGCCGCCATCACGGCGGAGGAGCTGGGCCATGTCGAGCTGGTGAGCAACGGCGTCGCCATGCTGGCCAATGGGCCGGATGCCGAGAATGACGACACCGATGGCGGCGACATCTCGGGCGCGCCCTTCGAGATGATGAAGGACATCCGCTCCTTCGCCTCCTTCGCCTCGGCCGGCGGCGGCGCGCTGCCCGTGAACAGCAATTCCATGTCCTGGAACGCGGATATGGTGACCACGACGGGCAATATCGTCGTGGACCTGCTGCACAACTTCCACCTCGAATGCGGCGCCCGCCTGCACAAGCTGCGGGTCTATGAGACGCTGACCGACCCCACGGGCCGCGAGGTCTGCGGCTACCTGCTGGTGCGCGGCTCCGTCCATGCCCATGCCTATGCGCTGGCGCTGAAGAAGATCACCGGCGTGGAGCTGGAGAAGTTCCTGCCGACGCCGAACATCCCGCTGGACAAGATCCCGGAGTGCCAGAAATACCTGCAGGAAGGCTCGCACCGCCGACTGTACCGCTTCAGCCCCAATGACTATGCCGAGATGGCGGGGATCTGGGGCAATGGCGAGCAGGCCCTGCCGGGCGACCCGCCGGGCGAGCTGGAAGTGATCGATGGCATGCCGGAAGGTGGCAAGATCCATGACCTGACCGGCGTCGCCTCCGCCTTCGCGCCCGATTATGCGCCGGAGGAGATGTTCGAGATCGCGAGCAAGCTCTACCAGAAGTCGCGCTGAGGCTTCATCCGGCGGCGGGGAGTCATGTCCCCGCCGCCGGGCCTTTTCACGGCGCGGCGGCGCTGACGCGGAAGACGCGGTTGCCCACATCATCCGCCACCAGCAGCGCGCCGGCCTGGTCCACCGCCACGCCGACGGGGCGACCCCGCGCATTGCCGGATTCGTCCAGGAAGCCGGTCAGCACCTCCACAGGCTCGCCACTGGGCTTGCCGTCGGCGAAGGGGACGAAGATCACCTTGTAGCCGCTGGCGGGGCGGCGGTTCCACGACCCATGCTGGCCGATGAAGGCGCCGTTGGCGAAGGCGGGCGGCAGGCCCTGGCCATTGGCGAAGGCCAATCCCAGCGAGGCCGTATGGGCCCCCAGCGCGTAATCCGGCGCGATCGCCCTGGCCACCAGATCAGGCCGTTGCGGCGCGACCCGCGCATCCACATGCTGGCCATAGTAGCTGTAGGGCCAGCCATAGAAGCCCCCATCCCTGACCGAAGTCATGTAGTCCGGCACCAGGTCGCTGCCGATCTCGTCCCGCTCGTTCACGGCGGTCCAGAGCACGCCGGTTCCAGGAGCCCAGCCGAGGCCATTGGGGTTACGAAGGCCGGAGGCGAAGATGCGATGCGCCCCGGTGGCGCGGTCCACTTCCCAGATGGCGGCGCGGCCTTCCTCGGCCTCCATGCCATTCTCGCCCACATTGCTGTTGGAGCCGGTGGTGACATAGAGCCGCGCCCCGTCCGGGCTGGCGATCACGTTCTTGGTCCAGTGGTGGTTGATGCGCCCGGCGGGCAGGTCCACCAGCTTTGTGCCGGGCTCGGTGATGCGCGTATCGCCCGGCTTGTAGGGAAAGCGCAGCACGGCATCGGTATCGGCGACGTAGAAGTCATCGCCCACCAGCGCCATCCCGAAGGGGGAGTTCAGCCCTTCCAGGAAGACCGAGCGGGTTTCCGCCACGCCATCCCCGTCGGCGTCGCGCAGCAGCGTGATGCGGTTGGCGCTGGGCACCCCGGCGCCGGCACGGTCCATCACCAGCCCCATGATCCAGCCCCGGATGCCCTTGCTGTCATCCGGCTTGGGCGGGGCATTGCTCTCGGCCACCAGCACGTCGCCATTCGGCAGCACGTAGAGCCAGCGCGGGTGGTCCAGCCCCTCGGCGAAGGTCACCACCTCCAGCCCGGCGGCGGGGCTGGGCATGGCGCCTTCCGGCCAGCCCTTGGCGGGGGCGATGTTGACGGTGGGGATCATGGTGGCGCGCGGCGCCGGCAATTCCGGATTGGGGCCGTAGCCGGCTTCCGGTGGCAGTTGCGCCTCCTCGCCGCAGGCGGTGAGGGCGGCGAGGAGGGCGATGGCGGGCAGGACGACAGGGCGCATGGCGGCAGGGTCCATACAAAAGGCCAGATCGTTACGTGTGGCGCGTCAACTGAATGGCAAGGCTGCCTTGCCCTCCCGCTCCGTCCTCCCCGGTGCTAAAGCATCCGGGTGATCCCCCCCGCGCTTCGCCTCACCCGCCTGATGCTGCGGGATTTCCGTAGCTATGCCGAGCTGGACCAGCCCATTTCCGGCCGTGTCGTTGTGGTGGCGGGCGCCAATGGCGTGGGCAAGACCAACCTGCTGGAAGCCATCAGCCTGCTGGGCCCGGGCCGCGGGTTGCGCGGCGCCAGGGGCGCGGAACTGGGCCGCCGGGAAGGGGCCGAGGGCCTCACCTGGGTCGTGGCCGGACATTTTGACGGACCGGAAGGCGCCGTGGTGATCGGCACCGGCGCCGAGGCGGGGCAGGACCGCCGCTCCTTCCGCCTCGATGGCGGCCCCGTCCGCAACCAGGCCGAGATCGCCCGCCATGCCGCGGCCCTCTGGCTGACGCCGCAGATGGACCGGCTTTTCCAGGAAGGGGCCTCCGGCCGCCGCCGCTTCCTGGACCGGCTGGTCTGGTCGCTGGAGCCCAGCCATGCGCGGGATGTCGCGGCCCATGATGCCGCCATGACCCAGCGCAACCGCCTGCTGGCCGAGGGGGCGCGCGATGCCCGCTGGCTGGCGGCGCTGGAGGATACGATGGCCCGCCACGCGGTGGCGGCGGTGGCGGCGCGCCGCTCCCTGGCGCTGCGGCTGAACGGGGCGCTCGCGGCGGGGCTGGCCGGGGCCTTCCCGGCGGCGCGGCTGGACCTGCTCGACCCCATCGCCGCCGCGCTGGACGAAGAGCCCGCCCTGGCCGTGGAGGAGGCCCTGCGCGCCGGTCTGGCCGGGGACCGGGCGCGGGACGCGGCGGCCGGCGGCGCGCGGCAGGGCGCCCACCGCACGGACCTGCGGATGGTGCTGCTGCCCAAGGAGATTCCGGCCGAGTTGTGCTCGACGGGCGAGCAGAAGGCGCTGCTGGTGGTGGTGGTGCTGGCCCAGGCGGCGCTGGTGGCGGCGCATCGGGGTTTCGCCCCCCTGCTGCTGCTGGACGAGGTCGCGGCCCATCTGGACCCCGGGCGGCGGGAGGCCCTGTTCGCCGTCCTGGCCGGGCTGCCGGCGCAGTGTTTCCTGACCGGCACCGAATTTGCGCCCTTCCAGCCGCTGCATGGCGTGGCGGAAGCCTTCCTGGCCCGGCCAGGCGGGTTGGCGCCTGCCGATTTACCCGTGCCGAACCCGGCATAACCTGCTATAAAATGGCGTTTTCCATCCTTCCCCGAACCAGGAGTTTCCCGCCGGCATGAGTGAGCCCGTGAGCGCGCCGTCCTCCCAACAGGCGGACGCCTATGACAGCGCCTCCATCACCGTGTTGCGCGGTCTGGAAGCGGTCCGGAAACGGCCGGGCATGTATATCGGCGATACCGATGATGGCTCGGGCCTGCACCACATGGCCTTCGAGATCATCGACAACGCTGTGGACGAGGCCCAGGCCGGCTACGCGGACCGCTGCGACGTGGTGCTGAACCCCGACGGCAGCGTGACGGTGCGCGACAACGGCCGCGGCATCCCGACCGACCTGCATGCCGAGGAAGGCGTCTCCGCCGCCGAGGTGGTGCTGACGCGCCTGCATGCCGGCGGCAAGTTCAACCAGAACTCCTACAAGGTCTCCGGCGGGCTGCACGGCGTCGGCGCCGCGGTGGTGAACGCGCTCTCCGAATGGATGAACGTCCGCATCTGGCGCGACGGCAAGGAGCATTTCATCCGCTTCGAGCACGGCGACACCGTGACGCCGCTGGAAGTCGTCGGCCCTTCCGACCAGCCCAATGGCACCGAGGTCACCTTCAAGCCCAGCGGCGATACCTTCACCCGCACGGAATACGACTTCGCCATCCTGGAACGCCGCCTGCGGGAACTGGCCTTCCTGAATTCCGGGCTGTCCATCAACCTGCGCGACGACCGCATGGCGGACGGGGAGACCAAGGCGCCGGAAGTGAACTTCCTGTTCCATGGCGGCCTCGTCGCCTTCGTGGAATGGCTGGACCGCAGCAAGGAGCCGATCTTCAAGCCGCCGCTCAGCCTGGTGGCCAAGGACGACCAGGTCGGTATCAAGGTCGAGCTGGCCTTGTGGTGGAACAACACGCCGCATGAGCAGGTGCTCTGCTTCACCAACAACATCCCGCAGCGCGATGGCGGCACCCATCAGGCCGGCTTCCGTCAGGCGCTGACACGCATCGTCTCCAAATACGCCGAGGACATGGCGAAGAAGGAGAAGGTCGAGCTTTCGGGCGAGGATATGCGCGAGGGGCTGACGGCGGTGCTCTCGGTCAAGGTGCCGGACCCGAAGTTCAGCAGCCAGACCAAGGACAAGCTGGTCTCCTCCGAGGTGCAGCCGGTGGTGCAGGCGGCGGTCGCGGACGCTGTCAGCCATTGGTTCGAGACGCATCCGAAGGAAGCGAAGCTCGTCCTCGACCAGGTCGTGCTGGCCGCCGCCGCCCGCAAGGCGGCGCAGCTGGCGCGCGACAAGGTGGGCCGCAAGAACGCGCTGGATATCAGCACGCTGCCCGGCAAGCTGGCGGACTGCCAGGAGAAGAACCCCGCGCTGTGCGAGATCTTCCTGGTCGAGGGTGACTCGGCCGGTGGTTCCGCCAAGCAGGGCCGCGACCGCCGCTTCCAGGCCATCCTGCCGCTCAAGGGCAAGATCCTGAACGTGGAGCGCGCGCGGCTCGACAAGATGCTCTCCTCGGCCGAGATCGGCACGCTGATCACGGCGCTGGGCACGGGCATCGGCACCGGGCCGGTGGACCGCGGCGGCTTCTCGGCCGACAAGCTGCGCTACCACCGCATCGTCATCATGACGGACGCCGATGTGGACGGCTCCCATATCCGCACGCTGCTGCTGACCTTCTTCTTCCGGCAGATGCCGGAACTGCTGGCGCGCGGCCACCTCTATATCGCCCAGCCGCCGCTCTACCGCGCCAAGCGCGGCAATGAGGAGCGGTACCTGAAGGACGACCGCGCGCTGGAGGAATTCCTGCTGGAGAAGGCGCTGCACAACGCGAAGCTGACCTTCGCCGATGGCCGCGTCGTGGAAGGCGAGGCGCTGTCGGAACTGGTGGAGCGCCTGCGCCAGGCCGCCGGCCGGATCCGCCGCCTGGCCAGCAATGTCCCGGCGGAGCTGGTGGAGCAGGCGGCGATCGCCGGCGCGCTGACGCTGGACTCCGTGAAGGCCGATGCTGCGGCGCAGGTACTGGCGCAACGGCTGGATGCCATCGCCCTGCCGAGCGAGCGTGGCTGGAAGGTCTCGGCCGGCACGACGCTCAGCATGGGCCGCACCGTACGCGGCGTGGCGGAGCGCTACACGATGGACGCCACGGCGCTGCGCAGCGCCGATGCCCGCTGGCTGGAGGACCGGCGCGAGCCGCTGGCCGCCTCCTGGAGCCAGCCCGCCACCCTGATGCTGGAAAGCACGACCACCGAGGTCGGCGGTCCGCTGGCCGCCTTCGAGCGCATCCTGGCCCAGGGCCGCAAGGGCCTGGCGATCCAGCGCTTCAAGGGCCTGGGCGAGATGAACCCGGACCAGCTCTGGAAGACCACGCTGGACCCGGCGGCGCGCACCCTGCTGCAGGTCAGGGTGGACGACGTGGCGGATGCCGAGGAAGTCTTCTCCACCCTCATGGGCGACGTCGTCGAGCCACGGCGTGAATTCATCGTCGGCAATGCGCTGAAGGTCGCCAACCTGGACGTCTGACCCACTTCCCCGCCCGCCGTTCCGTATCGGTGGGCGGGCCTGCCTTGGTTTGGCCAAGAAAAAGCCCGTGCCCGGCCCCGTTCAGGACGTCAGGGATCCCAAAAGGGGACCACGGGCATGCCCAGCGCACGCAGCCAGCGCGGCTTGGACTGGCTGACTTTTTTCGCGGCCGATGTGCAGACGGGCTTCGGCCCCTTCATTGCCGTCTATCTGACCGCCCATCATTGGTCGGCGGCGCAGGTAGGGCTGGCGCTGAGCGTCGGCACACTGACCGCCATGGTCGCCCAGGTGCCGGCCGGCATGCTGGTGGATGCCACCAGGCACAAGCGCATGGCCGCTCTCCTGGCCCTTATCGCCATCGCCGGCAGTGCCCTGCTGCTGGCGCTCTGGCCCAGCACCATCCCGGTCATGGCCTCCGAGGTGCTGCACGGCATCGCCAGCGCGGTGCTGGTGCCGGCGCTGGCGGCGATCAGCCTGTCCATGGTCGGGCGCGCGGAACTCAGCACGCGGCTCGGGCGCAATGGCCGCTATGCCTCGCTGGGCAATGCGGCGGCGGCGGCGGGCCTCGGGCTGGCGGGCGCCTATATCTCGGCGGCCTCGGTCTTCTGGCTGACGGCGCTGCTGACGATCCCGGCCATCCTGGCGCTGCGCAGCATCCGCTCACAGGACCTGCAGGCCAAGGTGCGCAGCATCCGCAGCCGCCGCCGCCGCAAGCGCAAGCTGCGGGACCTGCTGCTGGACCGGGGCGTGCTGATCTTCGCGGCCTGCTGCGCCCTCTTCACCCTCTCCAACGCCGCCATGCTGCCGCTGGCGGGCGCCGAGGCCACGCATGCCTCGGGCGGCAAGGCCAACCTGATCGTCGGCGCGGGGCTGGTGGTCTCGCAGATCGTGGTCGCCGCCATCTCGCCGCGCATCGGCGAGGTGGCGGAGACGCGGGGGCGTCGCGTGCTGCTGCTGGCCGGGTTGTCGGTGCTGCCGATCCGGGGCGCGCTGCTGGCCTTCTGGGGCGGGCCCTGGGCCCTGATGGCCGCGCAGGCGCTGGATGGGCTGACGGCGGGCGTCTTCGCCGTGCTGGTGCCCCTGGTGGCGGCGGACCTGACGCGCGGCACCAACCGCTTCAACCTTTGCATGGGCCTCTTCGGACTGGCGGTCGGAATCGGCGGCAGCATCAGCACCACCGCCGCGGGGGCGGTGGCCAGCTGGGCCGGACCGAGCATCGCCTTCATCGGCCTGGGCGGCGTGGGCGTGCTGACCTTCCTGCTGGTGCTCTTCGCCATGCCGGAGACCCGGCAGAGTCCCCGGCCGGAGCCGCAGCCGCAGCCGGATCAGGCCCCGGCGCTGACGGGCTGACGCGGCCGGGGCAGGGCGCCGCCGCGCAGCAGGGCGCTGGGCAGCCGGCGGCCGACGATCCGCTCGGCCAGGGCCCCGGTCTCCAGCAGCGCCCGCAGGTCCACGCCGGTGCGGATGCCCAGTTCCTCGCAGAGGAAGACCAGCTCCTCCGTCGCGATATTGCCGGGGGCACCAGGATGGGCGGCGAAGGGGCAACCGCCCATCCCGCCCACCGCCGCGTCGAAGGCGGTCACGCCCATCCGCAACCCGGCATGGGCATTGGCGATGCCCAGGCCCCGCGTGTCGTGCAGGTGCAGGGTCAGCCGTGGCTCCGGCCAGCGCTCCCGCACCGCACCCACCAGCCGCTCGACATGCGCCGGGTTGGCCCAGCCCATGGTGTCCGCCAGCACCACGCGGTCGATCCGGCTGCCGCTCTCCGCCGCCAGCGCCATGCCGTCTGCCAGGGTGGCGATGGCGCGGCTGACGGGCACGTCGCCCTCGAAATTGCAGCCGAAGGCGGCCATCAGGCTGATACGCGTCACCGCTACGCCGGCCTCTGCATGGGCGGCGATGCTCTGGCGCATGGCCTCCATCTGCCCGGCGCGGTCGCGGTTGAGGTTGCGCTTCGAGAAGGCCTCGGAGGCGCTGAGGCTGATGCTGCCGGTGATGGCCAGCCGGTCGCGGAAGGCCAGGGCGCGCTGCATGCCCTTCGGGTTCAGCCAGAGCGCGACATATTCGACGCCGGGGCGCGGCGTGAAGCCGGCCACCGCCCCCTCCGCATCCGCCCAGCCCGGCACCAGCCTGGGGCTGACGAAGGAGGCGACCTGGATGCGCTTCAGCCCGGTGGCGGAGAGCGCGTCGATCAGCGCGATCTTGTCAGCGGTGGAGATGGGGCCGGGCTCGATCTGGAAGCCCTCGCGCGGGCCTTCCTCCAGGATATCGACGGCTGCGGGCAGGTCGCTCATATCACCCCCTCCTTGGCCAGACGAGCCAGATCGGCCTCATCATGGCCCAGTTCATCCACCAGCCAGCGCCGGGTATCGGCGGAAAGGCCCGGGGCCGGCTGCCGCGGCAGCGCGCTCTCCCCATCCACCCGGAAGCCGCCGCGCGTCACCCGCTGCGGCCCGGCCTCGCCCTTCAGCTCCGCGACGAAGCCGCGCCCGGCCAGATGCGGATGCGCCAGCACCTCCGGCACGCTCAGCACCCGTCCCGCCGGTACGCCGGCCCGCACCAGCAATTCCTCCCATTCCGCCGCGCCACGGCTGGCGAGGCCGGCCTCCACCTCCGCCGTCAGCGCGTCCCGGTTCTGCTTGCGGGCCTGGCGGGTGGCGAAGCGCGGGTCGCTCAGCAGGTCCGGCCGCTCCAGCAGCGCGCAGAGGGCGGTATATTGCTTGTCCTCATTGGCGGAGATGTTCAGCAGGCCCTGCCCGGTGCGGAAGGTGCCGCTGGGGGCAGCCGTGAAATTGGCATTGCCCATGGGCTGGGGGTCGATGCCGGCATTCAGGTGGTTGGAGACCACCCAGCCCATGGAGGCTAGGGTCGCCTCCAGCATGGAGACATCGAGGAAGGCGCCTTCCCCCGTCCGCAGCGCCCGCAACAGGGCGGAAACCACGGCGAAGGCGGCGGTCATGCCGCCCATGGTGTCGCTGACCGGGTAGCCTACCCGTAGCGGCGCCGACTGCGCGTCCCCGGTGATGCTCATCACCCCCGCCGCGCCCTGGATGATCTGGTCATAGGCCGGGCGCTGGGAGAGCGGGCCATCGGCCCCGAAGCCGGAGATGGCGCAATAGACGAGGGAGGGCTTGATCCGTGCCAGTTCCGCATGATCCAGGCCCAGCCGCCGCATCACCCCTGGGCGGAAATTCTCCACCACCACATGGGCGCGGGCCACCATCTCCAGGAAGATGGCTTTGCCCTCCGGCTTCTTCAGGTCCAGCGTGACGGACTGCTTGTTGCCGTTCACCGCGACGAAGGAGGCACCCATGCCGCGCTCGGCCGCCTCCGGGTCGGCGCCTAGGCGCCGGGCCAGATCACCGCGCCCGGGCTGCTCGATCTTGACGACCTCCGCCCCCAGCAGGGCCAGCTGGTAGGTGCAGAAGGGGCCGGCCAGCACATTGCTCAGGTCCAGCACACGGATGCCATCGAGCAGCGGGGTCATTCGGGAATCTCCTCCGGGTATTCGGCGGCGCGCAGCAGCGGACCGGATTCGCCGCCGAAGCCGAGCGTGGCCTCGGCCGCCGCTTCCAGCAGCGGGCGGCGGATGCGCGCCATGGCGCCGCCATCCAGGCGGGTGAGGGGGCCAGCCACCGCCAGCGCGCCCGCCAGCCTGCCGCCTGTCGTGAAGACGGGGGCGGCGATGCTGGCGATCTCCGGATCGCGCTCGCCGAAGGCGGCGTGCCAGAAGCGGGCGCGGATACGGTCATAGGCTTCGCCGGGGGCACCGCCGAAGGCCAGCAGAACATGGCCTGGGGCGCCGGCATTCAGCGGCAGCGTCTCTCCCTCCCGCACCGTGTAGCGCAGGGCGCGCGGAGCCTCGACCCGGTGCATGCAGAGCCGGGCCTCGCCCGCGCGTACATAGAATACGGCGCTTTCCCCGGTGGCGGCGGAGAGGGCGCGCATCAGCGGCAGCAGAACCTCCGCCGTGTCATGGCTGGCCTGATAGAGCGCACCGAGCCGCAGCGCCGCCGGGCCGATGGCGTAGCGCCCATCCTCCCGCCGCGTCAGCAGGCGGTGCCGCAGCAGGGACTGGGCCAGGCGGAGGATCGTGCTCTTGTACAGCCCCGTGCGGGCCGACAGCTCCGCCAGTTCCAGCGCATGGTCGCCGGAGCGGAAGGCGCCGAGCAGGGAGAGGGCCCGGTCCACCGCCGCCACTCCGCCGCTCTCCTCGGCATCCATGCCGTTCTGTCCAGCAGAATAGAATTCCATTCTTGGACTATGATGAAGCTGGCCCCAAGGCGTCAAGCGGATGCCATCTGTGCCGGCGCCGCACAGCACTGCCGCAGCCCCGCTCCCGCCCTGGCCCCTGCCGCGCGGGGGCGGCACCATGCTCCGCCCCTGGAGGGGCGGGAGGAGGATCGACCATGAAGGCAGCCTGGTATGAGCGGACGGGTCCGGCGCGGGAGGTGCTGCGGCTAGGCGAGATGCCGGTGCCCGAGCCTGGAGCCGGCGAGGTGCTTGTGCGCCTCCATGCCAGTGGCGTGAACCCTTCCGATACCAAGTCCCGCATCGGCAATGGCGCGCGCGCGAATGCCTGGCCGCGCGTGGTGCCGCATCAGGATGGCGCCGGCGTGGTCGAAGGGGTGGGGCCGGAGGTGAGCGAGGCCCGCATCGGCCAGCGCGTCTGGCTGTATGAGGCGCAGCTGGGCCGCGCCTTCGGCACCGCCGCCGAATATGTGGCGCTGCCGGCCGGTCAGGCCGTGCCGCTGCCTCCGGGCGTGAGCTTCGAGGAAGGCGCGGCCCTCGGCGTGCCGGCCATGACGGCGCACCGCTGCGTCTTCGCCGATGGGCCGGTGCGGGGCCGCACCGTGCTGGTCACGGGCGGGGCTGGCGCGGTGGGCTATTATGCCGTGCAATTCGCCGCTCAGGCCGGCGCCCGCGTCATCGCCACGGTGGGGCGGGACGAGCATGTGGAGCTTGTCCAGGCCGCCGGCGCGGCGCTGGTCGTCAACCGCAGGCGGGAGGATGCGGTGGCCCGCGTGGCGGGGTTCTGCGGCGATGCCGAGGGGCGGGGGCTGGACCATGTGGTCGATGTCAATTTCGCCGCCAACCTGCCGATGCTGACGGGGCTGCTGCGGCGGGGCGGCTCCATCGCCACCTATGCTTCGGATGCGGGGCTGGAACCCTCCATCCCGTTCCGCTTGCTGATGAACCTCAATGCCCGGCTGCACTTCGTGCTGGTCTATACGATGGGGGATGAGGCGCACCGCGCGGCGGCCGCCGCCATCACGGAGGGGCTGGAGGGCGGCACGCTGCGCCACCGGCTGGGCGCCCGCTTCCCGCTGGAGCGGATCGCCGAGGCGCATGAGGTGGTGGAAGCCGGCGGCGCTCCGGGGAAGGTCATTATCACGCTCCCTTGATGGAAGCGTTGATTATGTGACAGTTTTATTGCATTCAGGCGCCGGGAACGCCCCCATCGGGGGCGCTCAGGAGGGATGCCTGATGTCTTCGCGCCATGTCTTCACCCTGGCCGCCGTCACGGCGGCCACGCTCACGCTCGGCGCCTTGCCGGCGGCCGCGCAGGGCTCGCTGAACATGTATTGCTCGGCCCAGGTCGAGTGGTGCCAGGCGGCCGCCAATGCCTTCCAGAAAGAGACGAATATCCGCGTCAGCGTCTCCCAGAAGGGCAGCGGCGAGGTGCTGGCGCAGATCCGCGCCGAGGCGCAGAACCCGCGCGGCGACATCTGGTTCGGCGGCACCGGCGACCCGCATCTGCAGGCGGCCGAGGACAAGCTCTCCGCCGAATACCGCTCGCCCATGCTGGACCAGCTGCATGACTGGGCCCGCAAGCAGGCCGAGCAGAGCGGCTACCGCACCGTCGGCATCTATGCCGGCGCCATGGGCTTCGGCTACAATCCGGAGCTGCTGGCCAAGCGCAACATCGCCGCGCCCGCCTGCTGGAAGGACCTGCTGGACCCCCGCTTCAAGGGCGAGATCCAGATGGCCAATCCGCAGTCCAGCGGCACTGCCTATGTGATGATCGCCACCATCGTGCAGCTGATGGGCGAGGACCAGGCCTTCCAGTACCTCAAGGACCTGCATCGCAACGTCAACGCCTATCCCCGCTCCGGCACCGGCCCGATCAAGGCGGTGGCGCGTGGCGAGACGGGCCTGTCCATCTCCTTCGTGCATGATGCGGTGACGGAGCGGCTGGGCGGCTTCCCCGTGCAGTATGTCGTCCCCTGCGAGGGCACGGGCTATGAGATCGGCTCGATGTCCATCATCGCCGGTGCCCGCAACGAGCGGAACGCCAAGCGCTTCTACGACTGGGCCCTGACCCCGGCCGCGCAGCAGATCGGCGCCGAGGCGAAATCCTTCCAGACGCCGTCCAACCGCGCCACGCCGGTGCCGGCCGAGGCGCCGCAGATGGATCAGATCCGCCTGATCGACTACGACTTCGCCAAGTATGGCCGTTCCGACGAGCGTCGCCGGCTGATCGAGCGCTGGGACCGCGAGGTCAACAACCTTCCCCGCTAAGGAATAACCCATGCGCTCCGCCGGCCTCTGGTCCAGCGCCGTCGCGCTGATCGCTGCCCTGCTCCTGCCCTGGTATCTGGTGCAGGACGGCATCGGCATCCTCTCTTATGCCGATGGTGCCTGGCTGACCGACCCCGATGGCGCCCCCGCGCTGGGAATGGCGCTGTCGGAAGGCCGGTGGTGGCTCTGGCCGGCGGTGCTGGCGCCGCTGGCAGGGCTGGCGGCGGCGCTGCTGCCGCTCTCCCGCCCCAGCCGGGCCTGGCTGTTCCTGGCGGCGGGCGGGCTCGGCCTGGCGCTGCTGGCGGCGCAGGGCTGGAGCATCGGCCCGCGCGGCTGGATGGCTCCCTGGCTGCAGGCCCTCTTCGGCGAGACCGAGGCCCGGCAATACGGCATCGGCTGGGGTGGCGCCGTCGTTTCCTCCGGCCTTTGCGTGCTGCTGGCGGCGGGGCTGGCGGGGCGGGGCGCCTTCCGGGGCGATGCCTTCACCTCCACCGTGGCGGTGGTGCTGACCGTCTCCATCGTCGTCTTCACCGCCCTGCCCATCGCCCAGATGATGGCCGGCGCCTTCCGCGATGCCGGAGGGGCCTTCGTGCCCTCCGCCGCCGTGACGCGGCTGATGGACGACCGGCTCTGGGGCCTGGGCTGCCTGGCCGGCGCGCCGCGCTGCGGCGTGGTCTGGAACACGCTGCTGCTGGCGCTGCTGACGGCCACCGGCACCACGGCGCTGGGCCTGGCCTTCGCGCTGCTGGTCACGCGCGGGCGTCTGCGGCTGGCCAGGCCGCTGCGCTGGCTGACGGTGCTGCCCATCGTCACCCCGCCCTTCATCCTCGGCCTCGGCCTGATCCTGATCTTCGGCCGCTCCGGCCTGCTCTCCCAGGCCGCCGAGGCCTGGTTCGGCATCGAGCTGGGCCGTTGGATCTATGGCCTGACCGGCCTGCTCCTTGCGCAGCTCTTCGCCTTCACGCCCATCGCCTTCCTGGTGCTGATCGGCGTGGTCGAGGGCCTCTCCCCCACGCTGGAGGAAGCCTCCCAGACGCTCCGGGCGGATGAGAAGGTCACCTTCCGCACCGTGACGCTGCCGCTGCTGCTGCCCGGCCTCGCGAATGCCTTCCTGCTCGGCTTCGTGGAAAGCATCGCCGATTTCGGCAATGCCGTGGTGCTTGGCGGCAGCTTCAACGTGCTGGCCACCGAGATCTTCTTCGCCGTGGTGGGCGCCCAGGCGGATGCCGGTCGCGCGGCCTCCCTCTCGCTGATCCTGCTGGTGCTGACGCTGATCGTCTTCTTCCTGCAGCAGCGGCTGACGGCGCGGAAATCCTATGTCTCCATCTCCGGCAAGGGCGATTCCGGCCTGCCGCCGCCGCTGCCGCGCGGCGTGCGCCGGCTCTGCCTCATCGTCGCCAGCACCTGGGCGGCGCTGACCATCGGCCTCTACCTGCTGGCCATGCTGGGCGGCTTCGTCGAGGTCTGGGGCCGCGACTACACGCCCACCCTGCGCCATTTCGCCAAGGCCTTCACCATCGAGGGCGGGCAGCTGACCGGCCTCGCCTGGAACAGCGTGCTGACGACGCTGGAACTCTCCGCCATCTCCGCCCCCATCACCGCGGCGCTGGGCATCCTGGCGGCCTGGCTCTTCTCCCGCACCCGCTTCGCGGGGAAGGGCGCGCTGGAATTCGCGACCCTGCTCTCCTTCGCGGTACCGGGCACCGTCATCGGCGTGGCCTATCTCGCCGCCTTCAACCTGCCGCCGCTGGAGTTGGCGGGGACGGGGGCCATCATCGTCGCCTGCTTCGTCTTCCGGAACCTGCCGGTCGGCCTGCGCTCCGGCATGGCGGCCATGGCGCAGATTGACCGCTCACTGGACGAGGCCTCCCATACTCTGGGTGGCGGCGGGATGGATGCCTTCCGCCGGGTGGTGCTGCCGCTGCTGCGTCCCGCCATCGTGGCGGGGCTGACCTATTCCTTCGTCCGCGCCATGACCACCGTCTCCGCCGTCATCTTCCTGGTCACGGCCGATACCGAACTGGCGACCGTCTTCATCGTCAACCGCATCATCAACGGCGACTACGGCCTCGCCATCTCCACCTCGCTGGCGCTGATCGTGCTGATGCTGGCGGTGCTGGGGGTGATGAACCTGATCGTCGGCCGCCGCCGCATCGGCCGCCGCGCCGCGGCCGCCGCCACCCCCGCCGCCGCCGCGCCCGTTCCCGGAGCCATCGCATGAGCCGTGCCGCCGAAGTCCGCTTCGAGAATGTCACCAAGCGCTATGGTGGCAGCGCCGTGGCGGTGAACAACGTCTCCTTCACCATCCCGGCCGGCACGCTCTGCACGCTGCTCGGCCCCTCCGGCTGCGGCAAGACCACGACGCTGCGGATGATCGCCGGTCTGGAATACCCGACCGAGGGGCGCGTGCTGATCGGCGGCAGGGATGTCTCCGCCGTGCCGCCGGCCGAGCGCGACGTCTCCATGGTCTTCCAGTCCTATGCCCTGTTCCCGCACATGAACGTGCTGGAGAATGTGGGCTATGGCCTGACCGTCTCCCGCCAGCCGAAGGCGCGGGTGCGGGAGGCGGCGCGCGCGGCGCTCGCCTCGGTCGGCCTGTCCGGCTTCGAGGAGCGGCTGCCCTCGGAACTCTCGGGTGGCCAGCAGCAGCGCGTGGCGGTGGCCCGCGCCCTGGTGCTGGAGCCGGCCGTGCTGCTCTTCGACGAGCCGCTGTCCAATCTCGATGCCCGCCTGCGCCGCAGGATGCGGGACGAGATCCGCGACCTGCAGCAGCGCCTGGGCGTCACTGTCGCCTATGTCACGCATGACCAGGCGGAGGCGCTGGCGATCTCCGACAAGGTCATCGTGATGAACCAGGCCGTGATCGCGCAGGAGGGCACGCCGCGCGATCTCTATGAAGCGCCGGCCAGTGACTTCGTCGCGAGCTTCGTGGGCGAGGCCAACCGGCTGCCCGCCACCCTGTCCCACCGGCAGGGGGAGATGGCGCAGGTGCGGATCGGCTCCGCCATCCTCTCCCTGCCGCATCGCGGCGCGGCCGAGGGCAAGGTGCAGCTGGCGGTGCGGCCCGAGGCCGTCTCCCTGCTCGACCCCGGCGACCCCGCCGCCATGCTGCGCGGCACGGTGTCCAAGGCCGCCTATCTCGGCGGGATCGTGGAATATACCCTGGCCACCGAGGCGGGGGAGGTCTTCGTCACCGACCCTCGGACCGACCGCCAGCGCGGGGTGGGGGAGGAAGTGGGGCTGGTCCTGGGGCAGCGCGGCGTGGCCGTGTTGCCGGCGTGAAACCGCGCTTCACAGCCGGCGCCCCCTAGGCAATTCAGCGGTGGCACGCGGCGGTCATTTCCCTTGGCCGTCCGCCAGGGGTATCCTGCCACCACATGAAACGCCTCGACCGCTATCTTTTCCGCCAGCTCGCCGTCGCGCTGGTGGCCGTCACGGTGGGCCTCGCCGCCCTGGTCTGGCTGACCCAGAGCCTCCGCTTCATCGAGCTGGTGCTGGACCGCGGCCTCTCGCCCGCCGTTTTCGTGGAGCTGACGGGGCTGCTGCTGCCCAGCTTCGTGGCGGTCATCCTGCCCATCACCACCTTCGTCGTCACGCTGTTCACCTATGTGCGGCTCTCGGGGGACCGGGAGCTGGTGGTGATGCGCGCGGCGGGGCTGTCGGACTGGCGGCTGGCGCGGCCGGCGCTGATGGTGGCGGGGCTGGCCACCGGGCTCTGCCTGTTCCTCCAGCTCTGGCTGGTGCCGGTCAGCCACGCCGCCTTCCGTGCATGGCAGTTCGAGATCCGTAACCAGATGGCCGCCATCCTGGTGCAGGAGGGCGTCTTCAGCGCGGTGGGCGACGACCTGACCGTCTATGCCCGCCGCCGCGACCGCGACGGCAATCTCTATGGCATCATGGTGCATGACACGCGCGACCCGGCCATGCCCGTGACCATCATGGCCGAGGAGGGGCGGCTGGTCGGCACGCCGCGCGGCCCGCGCGTGACGCTTCAGAACGGCGTGCGGCAGACGCTGGAGCGGGCCCCGGACGGCACCCCGCGGCTCTCCGTGCTGACCTTCAAGGAAAACAGCCTGGATCTCGCCACCTCCTCCCGCAGCCAGCAGGACGCCACGCGCAACCGCGACTCGCGCGAGCGTTTCGTGGGCGAGCTGCTGAGCCCCGACCCGGCCGAGAACCTGCCGGAGCGCGATATCCGCAAGTTCCGCGCGGAGGCGCATCAGCGCCTGGCCTCGCCCTTCACCGCGCTGGCCTATGCGCTGGTGGCGCTGGCGACGGCCTTGAGCACCTCCTTCCGCCGCCATGGCGATTCGCGGCCGGCGGTGGTGGGCGTGACGCTGGTGGTGGGGCTGCTGGCGCTGGGCCTGGCCGCCGGCAATGCGGCGGCGCGCAACAATGCCTTCATCCCGCTGATCTGGGTCCAGGTGGTCCTGCCCATGCTGGCCTCCATCTGGGTGCTGCTGGGCTCGCCGGGCCTGCCGCGGCGCCAGCCGCGCCTGCCGCCGGAGCTGGAAGCCGCCCCCCAGGGCGCCGCCTCCGGCCCCCATACCTCCTGAGCGCCGCATGCCCTTTGCCCTGACACTTTCCGCCTATGTGGCGCGGCGTTTCGCGGTCATGACCATCATCATGATCCTGGCCCTGACGGGGCTGGTGGCGCTGTTCGACTTCATCGAACTGCTGCGCCGCGCCGCCACCCGGACCGATGCCAGCTTCGCCCTGGTGCTGAGCATCGCCGGGCTGCGTCTGCCCTATGTCATGCTGCAGATCCTGCCCTTCGGCATCCTGCTGGGCGGCATCATCGCCTTCTGGCGCCTCTCCCGTTCCTCAGAGCTGGTGGTGGCGCGGGCCGCCGGGATTTCCGCCTGGGGCTTCCTGGCCGGGCCGCTGCTGGTGGCGGCCTGCCTGGGCGTGCTGGCCGTCACCGTCATCTCGCCGCTCTCCGCCGCCATGTTCTCCAGGGCCGAGCGCCTGGACGCCAGCTATCTGCGGAACGCCGCCGGCCCCGCCACGCTGGCGGGCGGGCGGCTCTGGCTGCGCCAGGCAGATGCCGAGCTGGACCCCGCGGGCAGCATCATCCTCTCCGGTCGGCCGGAGCTGGGGCAGGGCCATTTCATGCTGCGGGACGTCTCGCTCTGGCGCCTCTCGCCCACCGGCTGGCCGCTGGTGCGGGTGGAGGCGCCGGAGGCACAGCTGGGCGACGGCGAATGGATGCTGCGGAACGCGGTGAGCTTCGGCGCCAACCGGCAGCCGGGCCCGCCGCAGACCCTGGTGCTGCCCACCCAGCTCACCCCGGACCGGATCGAGGAAAGCTTCGCCAGCCCCGATACCCTCTCCTTCTGGGCGCTGCCGGACTTCATCCGGATTCTGGAAAGCTCCGGCTTCTCCGGCACCCGGCACCGGCTGCACTTCCATTCCCTGCTCTCCCTGCCGCTGCTCTCGGTCGCCATGGCGCTGCTGGCCGCCGGCTTCTCCATGCGGCAGTCGCGGCGGGGGGATGTGGCGCGCATGCTGGGCCTGGGCGTCGGCGCCGGCTTCTCCCTGTTCCTGCTGGACAAGGTGGCCGAGGAATTCGGCCAGGCCGGCAACCTGCCGGTGGAGCTGGCGGCCTGGGCACCCTCCGCGGCGGGACTGATGCTGGCCCTGACCCTGCTGCTGCATCTGGAGGACGGCTGAGCTCCACTGGCCGCCGGAATGACCGGAAATTGATCGGGCCGCGCTTATCCTGCTCCGTCCCGGTGGAGAGCTGAAACACGGCGGAGCTCTCGCGCCCTCTCGTCGGCGTCGGCGGGACGGGGTATGCAGGTGCCATGCACCGAGCCACGCACGGCGCCGGGGATGTTCCGGCCAGGATCACCAAGCGGCGCCGCGACGGGCGCGGGCCATGTTGGCGCGCTGTCCTGCTGGGGGGCGCCGCGCTCATGCCGGCGATGTTGCCGGGAAGCTGGGCGCTGGCCCAGTCGCTGATCGGCTCCGGCACCGGGGCCGGCGTCACCAGCGGCACGGCGGGCAATGCGCCGGGCGGGCTGGGCGTCGCCTCCCCAGGATCGGCCACCGGCATGCCGCCGGCTGGGGGCGACCTGTCCATCCCCGCCATCCCCGCCCCGCCGCAATCCGGCGCCGACACGGCGCCCACACCCGCGCCGGCCCCCGCCGCCCGGAACGACCGCGACGCGCCCGTCACCTTCACCGCCAACGAGGTGGAGTATCAGCAGGACAACAACCTGGTGATCGCCCGCGGCGCAGTGGAGGCCTGGCAGAACGAGCGCATCCTGCGCGCCGATACCTTCACCTATAACCGCGAGACCGGCATCGCCACCGCCGAAGGCAATGTGCAGCTGCTGGAGCCGGACGGGCAGGTGACCTTCGCCGACCGCGCCGAACTGACCGGCGACATGCGGGATGGCGTGGTGGAGGGGCTGAGGGCCCGGCTGGCGCAGAATGGCAAGCTGGCGGCCACCGGCGCCCGCCGCACGGACGGCAATATCGTGGACATGTCGCGGGTGGTCTATTCCTCCTGCGACCTCTGCGCCGATGACCCCACCGCGCCGCCGCTCTGGCAGGTGCGCGCCCGCATCGCCACGCATGACAGGGCCGAGCAGATCCTGCGCTACCGTGACGCGACGCTGGATTTCGGCGGCTGGCCGGTCTTCTACACGCCCTACCTGTCGCATCCCGATCCCTCGGTGCCGCGGCAGTCCGGCTTCCTCGCGCCGGCCCTGGGCAACAGCACCTTCCTCGGCCCCTTCATCCAGGTGCCCTATTACTGGGCCATCGACGGCAGCCAGGACATGATCCTGCGGCCGACCTTCTCGGTGGATCAGGACCCCGGGCTCGGCATCGACTACCGCCGCCGCTTCAACAGCGGCACGATCAACTTCAGCGGCTCCGTCGGCAACCTCAAGGGCGGCAATATCACCGATGAGGACGAGGGCTGGGGCGGGCATATCTACAGCAGCGGCCAGTTCGCGCTGGATGAGCACTGGCGCACCGGCTTCAACCTGAACCGCGCCAGCAGCCAGGCCTATCTGCGTGCCTGGCGCTACAGCGCGCCACGCGTGCTGACCTCGGATGTCTATCTGGAAGGCTTCTGGGGCGCGCAGGGCTTCGCCCGCATCGACGCCCGTGCCTATCAGGGGCTGAACGAGGTGGACCGCGGGCCGCTGACCCCGCTGGTGCTGCCGAACGCCTTCGCCGAATACGCCTATCCCCGCGATTCGCTGGGCGGGTACCTGACGGTGGATGCCGGCGCCCTCGTCATCTTCCGCGATGAGGGGACGGATTCGCGCCGGCTGACCTCCCGCACCACCTATACCCTGCCGAAGCGGGACCGCTGGGGCAGCATCTGGACGCTGCGCGGCCAGGCCGACCTCTACGGCATCTCGGCCGACGGGATGGACCTGGCGCCGAACTTCTTCGACGAGCGGAGCATCACCGCCGGCCGTGGCAATGTCCGGGTGGCGCTGGACTGGCGCATGCCCTTCATCCGCAGCGCCGGGGAATATGGCAGCCAGATCCTGGAGCCGCGCGTGCAGCTCGTCACCGGCCCTTCCACCGGCCGGCAGCTGGACATCCCGAACGAGGACAGCATCGACTTCGAGTTCACCGATGCCAACCTCTTCGCCCTGAACCGCTTCCCCGGGCGCGACCGGGAGGAAGGCGGCTCCCGCGTCGATGCCGCGCTGCGCGGCGTCTGGCTCTTCCCCAATGGCGGGCAGGCCGAGGCGCTGGTCGGCCGCTCCTTCCGCGCCAGCACCGAGGATGTCTTCTACCAGGGCTCGGGCGTCGAGGACCGGGCCTCGGACTGGGTGGGGCGGCTGCGGCTCTCGCCGGTGCCCTGGCTGGACCTGCTGGCCCGCACGCGGCTTGACGGCAAGAACCTCTCCCGCCGCCTGACCGAGACCAGCGCCCGCGTCTCGCTCGGCCCGGTCAGCGTCTCCGCCGGCTACCTCTTCACCGATCCCAACCCGGCCCTGACCCTTTCCCCACGCACCGACCGCAACGAGGTCTCGGGCGGGGTATCGGCGCGGCTGGGCACCTACTGGCAGGCCGGCGTCTATGGCCGCTACGACATCCAGCAGGACAGGCCGGTCTCGGCCGGGATCAACCTGACCTATGAGGATGAGTGCCTGGTCTTCACGACCAGCTACCACCGTGACTGGGCGCAGCAGGAAAACATCAACAACTACTATCCCTCGGGCGAGACGCTGCTGTTCCGGATCGGCTTCAAGACGATCGGGGATTTCGGCCTGCGGGCCATCTGAGCGGCAGGGGCAACCCTGCCAACCGGCCGCAAGACGATTTCGTCGCCGCGCGATCTGCTCTAGGAATTGGATATGCCTGCTACGACCTCCCCCCGGGCCCTCCCGCGGCGCTTCCTCCGGACCTCCTGCCGTATCCTGCCGCTCGCGGTGATGCTGGCCGCACCGCTCTCGCTGGTCCCGCTGGCGCCGCTCCCATCAGGGGCCGGGCAGGCCATGGCGCAGACCAACCGCATCGTCGCGGTGGTGAATGGCGACGTGGTCACCGCCAATGAGATCGCGAGCCGCGCCCGCCTCTTCGCGCTGAACAGCGGGATGGGGCCGAACAATGAGGTGCTGGCCCGGCTGACGCCGCAGGTGACGCGGCTGCTGATCGATGAGCGGCTGCGGATGCAGGAGGTGCAGCGCCGCCGCGTGCTGGTGACCGATGGCGACGTGGGCGAGGCGGTGCAGGATATCGAGGCCCGCAATGGCCTGCCCCCCGGCGGCCTGGCGGCGCAGCTGCGCGGCTCCGGCGTCGAGCCGCGCTCGCTCTACGACCAGATCCGCGCCCAGATTGGCTGGTCCCGCCTGCTGCGCGCCATGCTGGGCCCCCAGGCCGAGGTCGGCCAGAGCGAGGTGGACGAGTTCATCGCCGCCCATAAGGCCCGCACGGGCGAGCCGGAATACCTGGTCTCCGAGATCTTCATCCCGGTGGACGAGCCGGGCTCGGAGCCGGAGGTGCGCCGCTTCGTCGATGACGTGGTGGGCCAGTTGCGCCGGGGCGTGCCCTTCCCGGCGGCGGCCACCCAGTTCAGCCAGAGCCAGTCGGCGCTGCAGGGCGGCGACATGGGCTGGAGCCGGGCCGATGAGTTCGACCCGGCCGTGGCCGATGTGGTGCAGCGCATGCCGCCCGGCGCCATCGCTAACCCCATCCGCGTGCCCGGCGGCTTCCAGATCGTCACGCTGCGCCAGAAGCGGGAGACGGGGCGGGAGATCGCCACCCTGGTGAACCTGCGCCAGGCCTTCTACCCCTTCACCAGCGTGCTGGACCCGCAGAACCCGACGCAGCAGCAGCGTGACGCCGTGGAGCGGGCACGCGCCCTGGAGGGCAGGAGCTGCGCCGCCGTGGAAGCCGCCGCCCGCGCCCAGGGCGGCGACCGCCCGGTGGACCCGGGGCCGCTGCGGCTGGACACGATGCAGCCCGTGCAGTTGCGCAACCTGATCGCCGGCCTGCCGCAGGGCCGCGCCAGCCAGCCCATCATCACCCCGGATGGGGTGATGATCATCGCCGTCTGCAGCAAGGAGACGCGCAACCTGGCGGAGATGACGCCCGACCAGGCGCGCGCCCAGATCCTGCGTGACCGGGTGGAGCTGATCTCCCGCCAGATGCAGCGTGACCTGCGCCGCCGCGCCACCATCGAGCAGCGGGGCTGACGGCGCCGCCATGACGGTCCTGCCGGATCTGCGCGAGACCATCGCGCGGCATGGGCTGGCGGCCCGCAAATCGCTCGGCCAGCATTTCCTGCTGGACCCCGCGGTCTGCGCCCGCATCGCCAGCATCGCCGCGCCGCTGGAGGGGCGGACAGTGCTGGAGGTCGGACCCGGCCCGGGCGGCCTGACCCGCGCCCTGCTGGAGAGCCCCGCCACCCGGGTGGTGGCGGTGGAACTGGACCGCCGCGCCATCGCCGCGCTGGAGGAACTGGCGCAGGCCTATCCCGGCCGGCTGGCGGTGGTGGAAGGCGACGCGCTGAAGGCGCGCACCGAGGATCTGCTGCCCGAGGCGCCGCGCCGCGTGGTGTCCAACCTGCCCTACAACGTCGGCACGCCGCTGCTGGTGGGCTGGCTGAAGCAGGCCGGGCTCTTCGAGAGCCTGACCCTGATGTTCCAGCAGGAAGTGGCCGAACGGATCTGCGCCGCCCCGGATACCGATGCCTATGGGCGGCTCTCGGTGCTGGCGCAGTGGCGCTGCGCCTGCCGCATGGCCATGCGCCTGCCGCCGGGCGCCTTCAGCCCGCCACCCAAGGTCTGGTCCGCCGTGGTGCATCTCGTGCCGCATGCCGAAGGCCCGGCGCCGGAGCTGATGAGCGCCATGGAGCGGCTGACCGCCGCCGCCTTCGGCCAGCGCCGCAAGATGCTGCGGAGCAGCCTGAAGTCCCTGGGCAGGTCCGATGCGCTGCTGGAGGATGGTGGCATCGAGCCGACGCGGCGTGCGGAAACCCTCTCGGTCGCTGAATTCGATCGGCTGGCGCGGCTGCTGCTGCAGCGCGCAGGCTGAGCCCCGCGCGCCTCAACCTGTCGCATAGATCAGAATCTGCACCACGGCGCTGATCACCAGCAGCACCAGCACGATGCGGGAGAGGACGGAGATGGGTGGCATGGCCTGTCATTCCTCCGGGGAAGGCTGCGGATGGGCGCCCGCCTTGGCAGGCTAGGGCAGATTCCTGTCAGGTGGGCCCACCTGAGCGGGTGAACTACTCTCTGCAACAAAAGGCCGGCGCGGCCGAAGCGAGCCAGGAAGCGAGCCAGGACGAACGGGGCCCGCTCTGGCGGCGGCGCCCCGGGGGCAGGAAGAGGCAGGGCTCTTCTTGCCATTGAAAATTACTCGCATTAACTGCCGGCGAATGTCACCGACCCTTCAGGAGCACCGCATGCCGCCTTGCCTTTCCCGCCGTCTTACCCTCGCCGGACTGGCGGGCGGTGCGGGGGCCCTGTTGATCGCCGGCGGCGCCGCGGCGCGGGAGATCCGCGTCCCGCATGCCAAGGGCGAGACGGTGCTGCCGGGCAAGCCGAAGCGCGTGGCGGTTTACGACCTCGCCGCGCTCGACATGCTGCAGGCCCTGGGGGTGGAGGTGGCGGGCGTGCCGGGCGCGCATTTCCCTGCCTATCTCTCCCGCTATGCCGGTGATGGCTATGCCAGGATCGGCACGCTCTTCGAGCCGGACGAGGCGGCGCTGCGGGCGCTGCGGCCGGACCTCATCATCGTCGCCGGCCGCTCCAGCGCCAGATACGAGGCAATGCAGGCCATTGCCCCCACCATTGACCTCAGCACCGGTCCGGCCCGCTTCGTGCCGGATGTGGCGGAGCATCTGCGCCTGCTGGGCCGCATCTTCGGCAGGCAGGAAGCGGCCGAGGCCCGCGCCAGCCAGTTCCTGGCGGCGGTGGAAGGACTGCGCGCCAAGAGCGGCGGGGCTGGCAGCGCGGTGGTGCTCTTCGTCGCCGGTCCCGGCATGGCCGTGCAACTGCCGGGTAGCCGCTTCGGCATCGTGCATGACGTCACCGGCCTGCGTCCGGTGGTCGCGGCCTCCGAAGCCCCGGCCCCTGCCGGGCGCGTGACCGGCGATACGCCGGAGGCCGAGGCGGCACGGCGGCAGGCCGCGGCGGCGCAGAAGGCGCTGCTGGAGAAGGCGCTGGGACGTGACCCGGACTGGATCCTGGTGCTGGACCGCGCCGCCGCCACGGGGGGCGCCCCGGTGGCGCCCGGCCGGCTGGAGGCCAGCGAGGCCATCAGATCCACCACCGCCTGGAAGAAGAAGCAGGTCATCCACCTGGATGCACCGGCCTGGTATCTGGTCGGCGGCGGCGTGGCGGCGCTGGAGGCCAGCATCGGCCAGATCGGCGCGGCGCTGGACGCGGCGGGCTGAACCACCGGGGCCTGGGCGGGCGCCATTCCGCCCCGGCCCATTCTGCTTTATCCAGCAAGCCATGCAGGACGCGACCGACTCCCGCCTCGCCGCGCAGTACGAGGCCTATCCCTATCCCGCCCGCAATCCGCGTGACGAGGCGAAGCGGCTGATCGTCGGCAGCCCCAGTCATCTGCTGGAAATCGACCACTGGGTCTTCGGTGCCCGCCGCCCGGCCTCGGCGCCGCTGCGCGCGCTGATGGCCGGCGGCGGCAGCGGCGACGGCACCATGATGCTGGCGCAGCAACTGGCCAGCGCCGGCCGGCCGGGCGAGGTGGTCTGGCTCGACCGTTCCGCCGCCGCCCGCAAGCTGGCGGAGGAGCGGGCCAGGGTGCGGGGCCTGACCAATATCCGCTTCGTCAGCGGCTCGCTGCTGGACCTGCCCGGGCTGGGCCTCGGGGAATTCGACTACATCGACTGCTGCGGCGTGTTGCACCACCTGCCGGACCCGGCGGCGGGGCTGCGCGCCCTGGCCGGCGCGCTAGCGCCGGGCGGCGGCATCGGGCTGATGGTCTATGCCCCGCATGGCCGCACCGGCGTCTATATGCTGCAGGACGCCCTGCGCCTGCTGGCGCCGGACAGCGAGGCGCCGCCGGAGCGGGTGGAGGTGGCGAAGCGCCTGTGGAAGCACCTGCCGGAAACCGCCTGGCTGCGCCGCAATTCCTGGATCGACGACCACATCAATGGCGGCGATGCCGGGCTCTACGACCTGCTGCTGAATCCCCGCGACGTGGCCTTCACGGTGCCGCAGCTGGCGGGGCTGATCGAGGGCGCGGGGCTGCGGCTGCGCTGCTTCATGGAGCCGGGGCGCTACGACCCCGACCGCTACCTGCCAGACCCCCGCCTGCGGGCACGCACCGCCGGGATGACGCCGGTGCAGCGCGCGGCCCTGGCGGAATCCATCACCGGCAATATGGGCATCCACATCGCCTATTGCGCCCGCGCGGATGAGACGCCGCCCGCCCCGGCCTGGGATGACCTCGCCTCCGTCCCTGTGCTGCGGGAGATCGATGGCACGGTGCTGGCCAGGGGCATTCCGCCGGATGGCATGCTGCGCGTCGCCTTCGACGACATCCGCATCGGCGTGCCGATGCCGCGCCTGGCCTCGGCCATCCTCTCCCGCATCGACGGGCGGCGCAGCATCGGCGCCATCGGCGAGGCCCTGGCCGCCAATGGCATCGGCCAGGAGGCCTTCCTGCGGGACTTCGCGGCCCTCCGCGCGGCGCTGGAACCCTTCAACCGCCTGCTACTGGCGGCACCGGCTTGAGCGGGCCAGGGGAACCCCGTCCGGTCATCATCATCTTCGGCGCCGCGGTCCGGCCGGATGGCGGCCCCAGCCTGACATTGCGCCGCCGCGTCATGGCCGCCGCCAGCTTCGGCGCGACATTGGAAGATCCGCTCTACATCCCCACCGGGGCCCTGGGGCGGCATGGCCCGGCCGAGGCCGTGGTGATGGCGCGGCTGCTGCAGGACCTCGGCGTGCCCGGGGATGCCATCCGGCAGGAACTGACGGCCACCGATACCCTCAGCTCCGCCACCGCCTGCGCCGCCATGCTGCGCGGCCACCAGGGGGCAGTCTGGGCGGCCAGCAGCGGCTACCACCTGCCGCGCTGCGTCATGCTGCTGCGGCTGATGGGGCTGCCCGCCCGCGCGGCCCCACCGCCCGAGGCCGATATGGACTGGCGTGACCGCTGGTGGTGGCGGGCGCGGGAAGGGGCGGCGCTTCCGGTGGATTTCACCCTCGGCCTGCTGGCACGGCTGCGGCGCTGAAGACGCAACCCCGCCATTCCCTGGGCCGGACTTGTTTTGGCCGGGAATCGGCACGATTTTGCATTCCAACCGCGCCTGCCCGATCCGCGCCTCTCGCGGCGGCCGGCTGCCACCTTTCCCCTGAATCTGCATTCTGACGAAGATCGAGACGGCAGCCTTTGCCCTGCCTGGAGGACTGATTTTGAGTGATGTGACGACCGAACCCCTGGCCAACCCGGCCGAGGCGGCCATCGCGGCGGCGGGGCTTCGGGTCGAGCAGCGGGAGATGCCGCAGCTGACGCGCCTCGTTGCCCGCCGCATGCCCGCCGACCGGGACGCGGTGGCCGAGGCGCTGTGCCAGGTGCGCCGCAAGGCCTGGGCCGGGCGGCTGCTGGATCTGGCCAACCGCTTCGGCGAAAGCTGGGTGCGCCGCGCCGATGCCGAGGCCGCCGCCGGCCGCGTGACCGACCCGGAAATCGATGACGACGGCCTGCGCCAGGAGCTGAGTGAGGTGGTGGGCGCCCGGCTGCATGCCTCCGGCGAAACGCCGGAAGCGGCGCTGGAGGTGATCGCCGGTGAATTGCTGGAGGCCACCGGCCATCTCCTGCCCGCCGACCGCTATGCCACGCTGGCGCAGCAGGTGGCGCGGGCGCATGGGCTGGACCGGGGCGCCGCGGCGGCCTTCGTGGCCGAGGCCATCCGCGCGCAGGATCGCCGCCGGACCGAGCTGCGGAGCGCCGAGCAGGCCGCCCGCACCCGCCGGCGCGAGGAAGTGGCGCGGCTGCGCGCCTGGGAGAAGAGCCTCGTCGGGATCGAGGGCATCCCCGAGTTGCTGAGCTGCACGCCGAAGGAGGCGCTGCGCTGGGCCGGTGCCGGCCTCCTGCCGGTGGCGCGCAAGCAGCGCGAGCGGGGGGGGCGGGAGCGCTGGGAATTCGACCCGGCCGAGATCATCCCCTTCCGGCGCGAAGTGCCGGAGTGGCGCCGCGCGGAACGCGAGGCCGCAGACCGCAAGGAGGCCCGGCGGGAGACGCCGGCCATCCGCGTCGGCAATGCCGCCATCGCCCGTGTCGCGGCGCTGGACCGCTATGCCGCCCATTTCGCCACCGCGCGGGCGCTGAAGCGGCGCATCACCCTCGTCACCGGCCCGACCAACAGCGGCAAGAGCCATACCGCGCTGGACCGGCTGGCATCGGCCGAGAACGGCTATGCCCTGGCGCCGCTGCGCCTGCTGGCGCATGAGTTCCGTGAGGCGCTGTCCCAGCGCGGCGTCGATGCCTCCCTGGTCACGGGCGAGGAGCGCATCATCATCCCCGGCAGCCGCCACCTGGCGGCGACGGTCGAGATGTGCCCGCTGCACAACCCCGTCGATGTCGCCATCGTCGACGAGGCGCAGCTGCTGCATGACCGCGACCGCGGCGCCGCCTGGACCGCCGCCATCATGGGCGTGCCGGCGCGCGAGGTTTTCGTTCTTGGCGCCCCGGAATGCGTCCCGATGGTGGAGCGGATCGCCAGCCTCTGCGGCGATGAGGTCGAGAAGGTCTCGCTGGAACGCAAGGGGCCGCTGCGGGCCGCGACCAACCCGGTGGGGCTGTCCGAACTGCGCCCCGGCGACGCGCTGATCGCCTTCTCCCGCCGTGACGTGCTGGACCTGCGGGCGGAGCTGGTGCGGCGCGGCCGGCGCGTGGCCGTGATCTACGGCGCGCTGAGCCCCGAGGTGCGCCGCGCGGAGGCAGCGCGCTTCCGCAATGGCGAGGCCGATATCGTCGTGGCGACGGATGCCATCGGCATGGGCCTGAACCTGCCGATCCGCCGCGTGATCTTCTCGACGCTGAAGAAATTCGACGGCGAGGAGCGGCGCGACCTGAACTCGCAGGAGGTGAAGCAGATCGGCGGCCGCGCCGGGCGCTTCGGCAAGCACGAGGAAGGGATAGTGGCCGTGCTGGCCGGTGCGGGCAGCCCGGATTTCGTCAGGCACATGCTGAATGCGCCGCCGCAGCCGCCAGCGGAGCTGCGCCCGCAGGTGCAGCCGGATGCCGATATCGTCTCCGCCGTGGCGGCCGAGATCGGCTCGGACAGCCTCTTCGGCGTGCTGGCGCGCATCAAGCGCGCGGTGCTGCGGCTGGACGACCCCAATTACCGGCTGGCGGATATGACCCAGGCCCAGTCCATCGCCTCCGCGATTGATGGCGTCGGCCTGCCGCTGATGGACCGCTGGACCTATGCGCTCTGCCCGGTGGATGAGCGTGACAATGGTATCGCCCGGTTGGCGCGCTGGGCGGTGGACCATGCCGCCGGGCGCGCGGTGGTGCCGCCTTCCGCCGGCCGCCTGCCGCCGCCGGAGCAGGCGAGCGGCGAGGAGTTGCAGCGCGGCGAGAAGGTGCACAAGCGCCTCGTCGCCTGGCGCTGGCTGGCGCTGCGCTTCCCCATGGCCTATCCGGAATCGGACCGGGCCGAGGCGGAGACAGCGCGGCTGGACCGTTGGATCGAGGATGTGCTGCGGCAGCAGCGGCGGGGGCGGACGGCTCTGGCGGGGTAAGAGGCAGGTCGGGGGAAGGAATTCCCCCGAGCCCCATCTTCGATTTTAGGCGCTGGCCTGCCCGGCTGGCGGACTCGCGAGCAAAAGATGGGGGTGCGGGGGAATTCCTTCCCCCGCGCTTCTCACGCCGCTTCCAGCTTTTCCTGGATGTCCAGCCATTCTTCTTCCAGCGCCGCCACCTGCTTGGCGATGGCGCCCTGGCGCTGCGTGGCCCAGGCGATGTCCTCGGGCTTGAAGCGGGCATAGGTGTCGGGGTCGCCCAGCTTCTTCTCCAGCAGCGCGTTTTCCTTTTGCAGCTTGGCCATCTCGGCCTCGATCTTCGTCACGCGATGGCGCAGGGGGGCCAGGGCCTGGCGGTTCTCCGCGCGCTCCCGCCGCTCGTCCCGCCGGGTGGGGTTGGTATCGGCCTGCGGGCCGCGGGCGGCGCGGGCGCGCTCGGCCAGCAGGGCGCGGTAATCGTCCAGGTCGCCGTCGAAGGGCGTGACCCGGCCGTCATGCACCAGCCAGAGGCGGTCGGCCGCCAGCGTCACCAGATGCGGGTCGTGGGTGATCAGCACCACGGCGCCGCCGAAATCCGCCAGCGCTTTTACGAGCGCCTCGCGCGCATCGATGTCGAGGTGGTTGGTGGGTTCGTCGAGGATCAGCAGGTGCGGGGCGTCGCGGGTGCAAAGGGCCAACAGCAGCCGCGCCTTCTCGCCGCCCGAGAGGGCGCCGATCTTCGTCGTCGCCCGTTCCTCGTCCAGCCCGAAGCGGGCGAGCTGGGCGCGGCACTGCGTCTCCGTCGCCTTGGCGCCCAGCGCGTTCTGCATGTGGGAGAGGGGGGTGCCGTCGAGATCCAGCTCCTCCGCCTGATGCTGGGCGAAATAGCCGACCTTCAGGCGGCGGTCGCGATGGATCTCGCCCCGCATCGGCTCCAGCCGCCCGGCCAGCAGCTTTGCCAGGGTGGACTTGCCGTTGCCGTTCGCGCCCAGCAGGGCGATGCGGTCCTCCTGGTCCAGCCGCAGGTCCAGCCCGTGCAGAATGGCCCGCCCGTCGTACCCGACATCGGCGCGGGAGAGGGCGATGATGGGCGGCGCCAGTTCCGTGGGCTGGGGGAAGGCGAAGCGGGTGGGGGCATCCTCCACCACTGATTCGATGGCCGGCAGCTTCTCCAGCGCCTTCAGGCGGGACTGCGCCTGCCGGGCCTTGGTGGCCTTGGCGCGGAAGCGGTCCACGAAGGACTGCATATGGGCGCGCTGCGCCGCGATCTTCTCGTTCTGCGCCTGCTGCTGGGCCGCGCGTTCCGTGCGGATGCGGACGAAATTGTCGTAGGCGCCGGGGTAGAAGGTGATCTTCTGCTTATCGAGGTGGGCGATGCCGTCCACGCCCCGCTCCAGCAGCCCGCGGTCATGGCTGACCACGATGGCGGCGCCCGGGAAGCGCGCCAGCCAGCCTTCCAGCCAGATGGTGGCTTCCAGGTCCAGGTGGTTGGTGGGCTCGTCCAGCAGCAGCAGGTCGGGTTCCAGGAACAGCGCGCGGGCCAGGGCCACGCGCATGCGCCAGCCGCCGGAATATTCGCCCACCGGCCGCGCCTGGGCGGCCGCGTCGAAGCCCAGGCCCGCCAGCACCGTCGCGGCGCGGGAGGGGGCGCTGTCGGCGCGGATGGCGATCAGGCGGTCATGGATCTCGCCGATGCGGGCGGGGTCGGTGGCCGTGTCCAGCTCCGCCAGCAGGGCGGCGCGCTCGGTATCGGCTTCCAGCACCGTGTCCAGCAGGTTCCGCGGGCCTCCCGGCGCTTCCTGCGCCACATGGGTCATGCGGGCGCGGGCGGCCAGGCGGATCTCGCCGCCATCGGGCTGGATCTCGCCGGTGATGGCGCGCAGCAGGGTGGACTTGCCGGCGCCGTTGCGCCCTACCAGGCCGATCTTGCGGCCAGGGTCCACCATCAGCTCCGCGCCTTCCAGCAGCGGGCGGCCGGCGATGCGGATGGTCAGGTCACGGATGGCGAGCACGGTCATGCCCCGCGTTTAGAGCAGATCGGCCAATGGCGGAAACGGGATGATGAAACAGATGATACCATTGTGCCCGGCCCGGCCCGGCGCGGTGCCGGGCGGCCTGTGCTAGGGATGGGGCCAGACCACGCCTGAGGACCACCCTGCACATCGCCCCACCCCCGCCGAAGCCCGCCGTGCCTCCGGCCCGCCCGCCCCGGTGGCCCACCGGACGGCGTGCCCGGCTCTGGCGCTGGATCGGCGGTTCGGTCCTGTTGCATGCGCTGCTGGTCGTCCTGCTGCTCTGGACGCCGCCGCGCGAGCCCTTTCGGGAGCCTGGCGCCGGCACCGAGGTGCCGGTGGTCTTCGAGAGTGCCGGCGGCAGCCCCGCCCTGCCGGAATTGCCGCAGGTTCCCAGCCTGCCCGGCGATCCCGATGCGCCACCGCCGCTGCCGGTCCTGCCCGATGCGCCGCCCGTCCCGGCACCGCCGGCGCCCGCCGTGCCGGTGCCCGCGCCCGCGCCCCAGGCACCGGCCGCCCCACCCCCCCGCCGGCGCCGCCCGGCATCCCGCCGCTGGCGGAGGCGCCGCCCCTGCCGCTGCCGCCGCCCAGCCCTCCGGCCGAGGAAGCACCACCGCCGGCGCCCACGCCCGAGCCCGCGCCGCGCCCGCGCGTGGCGGAGCCGGCGCGGCCCACCCCGCAGCGCCCGGCGCCATCCTCACCCTTCGCGGGCACGCTGGACCTCTCCCGCCAGGCCCCCTTCGCCCTCGCGCCGCCGCCCGCCGGTGGCGCGCCGCGCCAGCGGATGCCGCCGGGCAGCCTCGACCTCAGCATGGGGCGCGTGCCGCAGCAGCAGCGGCGGACCCCGATGCGGCAGGACACCAACGGCAACCTCAGCCACGAAGGCGGGGCGGAGCCGAGTGGCAGCTGGAGCGGCGCCTTCATGGCCTGGGTCCGCGCCCATTCCTTCTACCCGCCGCAGGCCGCCATGAATGGCGAGGACGGGACCAATTCCGTGAGGATGGTGATTGACCGCAGCGGTCGGGTGCGCTCGGTCGAACTGCGCCGCCGCTCGGGCTCGCGCTGGCTGGACCTTGGGATCCAGTCCATTTTCCGGGACCAGCAGGTGCCCGCCTTCACGCCGGATATGGAAGGCGACACGATGACCATCACCTTCACGGTCAATTACATCCTGGTCTATCGCTGAGCGGCGGCCGGAGGATGACGATTTCCGTGCCCCGGAGCCCTCTGGCCAGTCACAAACACCGCAACCCGGCTTGACCTTGGCCCCTCTGCCGTGCCTCTGCTGCGCGCCCTCTATGAGTTGGAGAATTCCTTTGAGCGATCAAACCCGTCCGATGAGCCGCCAGGACCTGATCGACGCTGTCGCCGCCGCCACCAGCCTGCCCAAGACCCAGGCCGATACGGCGCTGAAGGCGGTGCTGGCGACCCTGGGCGACGCTTTGGGTGAGGGCCGCGAGGTTCGCCTGGCCGGCTTCGGCAGCTTCGCCGTCAGCGAGCGCGCCGCCCGCAAGGGCCGCAACCCCGCCACTGGCGAGGAAGTGGAGATCGCGGCCAGCAAGTCCGTGAAGTTCAAGCCCGCCAAGGACCTGAAGTCCCGTCTGGGCTGAGCCTGGCCGGCCCTCGGGCGCGGACATGAAAAAGGCTCCGGGGGTGACCCCGGAGCCTTCTTCTTTTCAGGCATTGTCTGTGGGCCAGTCGGGCCCGGCCTGATACCGGCCAGCCCTGCCGGGCCGGCAGGGTCGTCTCAGGCCGTGCGCGAGGACACGGAGGACGAAGAGATCCAGGCCTGGGCCGCCGTGGCCGCGATCAAACAATGAGACACCGGATCACCTCCTTTCAGTTGTTGCTGCGATAGTGCCGAAATGGGTTCTCCATCGCGGTGCCGCAAGCCTCACGTTGGTGGAAAGTTCTTCATTCGTGCCAGGTGCGGCCATCGCGTTCGATCAGCGCGATGGCGGCGGTGGGGCCCCAGGAACCGGCGGCATAGGGGCGCGGCGTCTCCGGCCTGTCCGCCTGCGCCTCCAGCAGTGGCTGCACCCAGGCCCAGGCCGCCTCCACCTCGTCACGCCGCATGAAGAGCGTGGGATTGCCGCGCACCACATCCATCAGCAGCCGCTCATAGGCGTCCGGGAAACGCTGCCCGAAGGTCTTCTCGAAGGAGATGTCGAGGCTGGTGGGGCGCAGGCGCAGCCCGCCGGGACCCGGCTCCTTGGTCATCACCTCCAGCCGCATCCCTTCCTCCGGCTGCAGGCGGATCAGCAGCCGGTTGGGCTCGCGGGCCTGCGCCTCGGGCGGGAAGAGGGAGAAGGGCGGCATGCGGAACTGCACCACGATTTCCGAGACCTTGCGCGGCAGCCGCTTGCCGGTGCGGAGATAGAAGGGAACCCCTGCCCAGCGCCAGGAATCCACCTGCGCCTTCAGGGCCACGAAGGTCTCGGTGGTGCTGGGCCCCCAGCCCTCTCGCTCTGTTCCCGGGAAGGCGGCGAGATTCTCGAGATAGCCCGGCACCGGCTGGCCCTCCACCGCCCCGGCACCATACTGGCCGCGCACCACCACGGCCTGGGCCTCGCGCGGGGAGAGGGGGCGGAGCGCGCGCAGCACCTTCAGCTTCTCGTCCCGTACCGCATCGGCATCCAGGGAGAGCGGGCTTTCCATGGCCAGCAGGCAGAGCAGCTGGAGCATGTGGTTCTGCACCATGTCCCGCAGCGCGCCCGCCCGGTCGTAATAGCCGCCGCGCGTCTCCACCCCCACCGTCTCGGCCACCGTGATCTGCACGTGGTCGATGACATCGGCGTTCCACAACCGCTCGAAGATCGGGTTGGCGAAGCGCAGCGCCAGCAGGTTCTGCACCGTCTCCTTGCCCAGGTAATGGTCGATGCGGAAGGTCTGCGCCTCCGGCACCACCACGCCCACCGCCTCATTGATGGCGCGGGCGGAGGCGAGGTCATGCCCCAGCGGTTTTTCCAGCACGACGCGGGAGCGCGCGTTGATGGCGCCGATCCCGGCCAGCCTGGCGCAGACGGCGCCATAGAGATCGGGCGAGGTGGCGAGATAGAAGACCCGCACCTGGCCGGATCGCTCCTCCAGCAGCGCCACCAGCGCCTCCCATCCCCGGCTGTCATCGGCCCCGACGGGGCGGTACTCGATCAATGCCAGGAAAGCCCCGATCACCTCCGGCTCCAGCTCGGCCGCAGGCAGATGGGCGCGCAGCGCGGCCTCGGCCCGCTGGCGATACTCGCTGGTGGAGAGCAGGCTGCGGGCGGCGCCGATGATGCGGCTGTCAGTGCCGAACTGCCGGTCCCGGAAGCGCCCGTAGAGCGAGGGCAGCAGCTTGCGCATCGTCAGGTCGCCGGTGGCGCCGAAGACCACGCAGTCGAAGGAGGGGACGGGCAGGATCCGGGCCATGGCGCACTCACTGGGGCAGGGGGTGGCGGCGGTCGGGATGTGGCCTCGGCACGGGCGAGCATGCTGCGCCCGCGCGCGACGAACCTCCCTCCTTCAGGAAGGATGGGTGCGCTGCGGCATGACGGAAAGGGGCGGCCGTCAGGCCGCCGGCGGAAGCAGAGGCACCCTGACGCGCGTCAGGGGGCGGAGTGGCCTGCCGCGGGCGGCCGGTCCATGCGCTTCGCCACGTGCCGGCGCCGCCGCCATCCCGTCCATGTCCCGGTCTCCTCGTATGGCGGCAGCCTTCGCGGCAGCGTGATGTGGCATCGGCGCGGGTTGGGGTGAAAACTTCCGGCGTGCTTGTCATGAATCCCTGCGGCCGCGTTCATGCTGGCGCGGCAGATCAACGCGGAGGCCTGGCCCATGCAGAACCCGATGACCCGTCGCCTCCTGTTGCAGGGGGGCGCCGGCCTCGCCATCTCCGCCGCGCTGCCGGGCGGCTTCGCCCGCGCGCAGTCCGGTGGCCGCCGCATCACCGTCTCCTCCAAGCTGGATACCGAGGGTGCGCTGCTGGGCGAGATGATCGCCCAGGTGCTGGAGGCGAAAGGCGTGGGGGTGGAGCGCAGGCTACAGCTTGGCCCGACCAGGATCGTGCGCGGCGCGCTGCTGGCCGGCGAGATCGACATCTATCCGGAATACACCGGCAATGGCGCCTTCTTCTTCAATATCGAGGACGACCCCGCCTGGCGGCAGCCCGCCGCCGCCTATGACAAGGTGCGGGCGCTGGATGCCGAGAAGAACAAGGTGGTCTGGCTGAAGCCCGCCAGCGCCAACAACACCTGGGCCATCGCCGTGCGGAAGGATGCCGCGCCCCCCGGCCAGACGCTGGCGAGCCTGGAGGATCTGGCGCGGCTGCTGGGCGGCGACTTCAAGGGCCGCTTCAAGCTGGCGGCCTCGGCCGAGTTCGTGGAAAGCCCGGCGGCGCTGCCGGCCTTCCAGCAGACCTATGGCTTCAGGCTGGAGCCGGCGAACCTGCTGGTGCTGGCAGGGGGCGATACCGCCGTGACCATGCGCGCGGCGGCCGAGAAGATGAACGGCGTCAATGCCGCCATGGTCTATGGCACCGATGGCGCCATCGCCGCGCTGGACCTGCAAGTGCTGGCGGACCCCAAGGGAGCGCAGATGGTCTACCAGCCCGCGCCGACGGTGCGGGGGGAGGTCGCGGCGGCGCATCCGCAACTCGGGGAATGGCTGAACCCCGTCTTCGAGTCCCTGACGCTGACGGGGCTGCAGGGGTTGAATGCCAAGATCGTCGTCGAGGGGCAGAACCCCCGCGACATCGCCCGCGCACACCTGCATGGGCTGGGCATCGGATAGGCCCCGCGTGGCCCAGGCGCGGCCCCAGGTCCTGACCGGCTCGGGGGCCGCCTCCGCCAGCCATCCGTCCATCCCGCGTGAGGCCACGGCCGCCGCCCTGCTGGCGGCGCTGGCGGCACTCCTGCCCTTCCTGCTCGGCTGGCTTTCGCTGGCGCCGAACCGGCTGGTCTCGGCCCGTCCGGTGGCGCTGCCGCTGGCGCAGGTGGCGCTGCCGCTGGGCGCTTTCCTGCTCTGCTGCCTGGGCGTGGCGCTGCTGGCGCGGCGGCGGAGCCTGCTGCCCTGGGCGGAGGCGGCGGCGGGGCTGGGCTTCCTGGCGCTGCTGGCCACCACCGGGCTGGGTGCGGGCGCGCTGCTGCAGGATGCCTCGCGCCTCGCACGGGTGGCGCCGGGGGCGGGGGCCTGGGCCTCGGCCCTGGCGCTGCTGCTGGCGGCGGGGTGCTGCGCCGCCGGGGGCGGGCGGATGGCGGGCGCCACGCCCGTCCGCTTCCTGGCGCTGGCCGTGCCGGGGCTGGTGCTGCTGGTGGCCAGCGGAATGCTGGACCCGCTCTCCCTGCTGCGCGAGGCTGCCTCGCGCGGGCCGGAACTGCGTGCGGCGGTGCTGCGCCATGTCGTGCTGTCGGCAGGAGGCCTGGCCCTGGCGGCGGCGGTGGCGGTGCCGGCGGCCTTGCTGGCGCTGCACCGGCCCAGGCTGGAGGCGGCGCTGATGACGCTGGCCAATGGCCTGCAGGTGGTGCCGGCCATAGCCCTGTTCGGGTTGCTGATGGCGCCGCTGGCCGCGCTGGCGCGGCTGCTGCCGGCACTGCGGGAGGCAGGCCTGGGCGGCATCGGCGCCGCGCCGGCGGTGATCGGCATCGCGGCCTATCTGCTGCTGCCGCTGGCGGCGGGCATGATGGCCGGGCTGCGGCAGGCGCCGCCCGCCCTGCTGGATGCCGCGCGGGGCCAGGGCATGGGCGAGGCCGCCATCCTCCGCCACCTGCGCCTGCCACTGGGGCTGGGCGCCATGCTCGGCGGGCTGCGGCTGGCAGCCGTGCAGGCGGTGGGGCTGGCGACCCTGGCGGCGCTGGTGGGAGCCGGGGGGCTGGGCGCCATCGTCTTCCAGGGCATCGGCCAGTTGGCCGCAGACCTGATCCTGCTGGGGGTATTGCCGGTGGTCGCGCTGTCCCTCTGCGTCGATGCGCTGCTGGCGGTAGCGCAGCGGGCGCTGATGCCGCCGGGAGGGCGGGCATGATCCGCTTCGACGGAGTCACCAAGCGCTATGGCCTGCTGGCGGCGGTGGATTCCGTCAGCCTGGAGGTGCGGGCACGGCGCATCTGCGTGCTGCTGGGCGAATCGGGCTCGGGCAAGTCCACCCTGATGCGGATGGTCAACCGGCTGGTGGAGCCCGATGCCGGGCGGATCATGCTGGATGGCCGCGACATCGCCACCGTCCCGGCCGAGGCGCTGCGGCACGGCATCGGCTATGTCATCCAGTCCGTCGGGCTTTTTCCGCACTGGCGGGTGGCGCAGAACGTGGCCACCGTGCCGCGCCTGCTGGGCTGGGACGAGGCGCGCATCGCCGCCCGCGTGGATGCGCTGCTGGAGCTGGCCGGCCTGCCGCCCGCCGAGTTCCGCGACCGCTATCCGCACGAACTCTCCGGCGGGCAGGCGCAGCGTGTCGGGCTGGCCCGCGCCCTGGCGGCGGACCCGCCGGTGCTGCTGATGGACGAGCCTTTCTCGGCTCTCGACCCCGGCATCCGGCGCGGCCTGCAGGCTGAGCTGCGGCGCATCCATGCCGAGACCGGCAAGACCATCCTCTTCGTCACCCATGACGTGGAGGAGGCGTTGCTGCTGGCCGACGAGCTGGCGGTGATGCGGGACGGCCGGCTGGTGGCGCATGGCCCGCCGGCCCGGGTGCTGGCCCGCGATGCCGGAGCCGAGGTGCGGAACCTCTTTGGAGAGGCGACGATGGCCTTCCACCGCCTGGGCACGCTGCCCGCGGCGCCCCTGGCCCGCTCGGGAGATGGCGCCGCGGCGCCGCTGCTGGCCGGGGATGCCACGCTGAAGCAGGCGCTGATGCTGATGCTGGAACATGGCACCGACCGGCTGGCCCTGGCCGGCGGCGGCGCCCTGCATCTCTCCGACATCCTGGCGGCGGCGTGAGGCTCTCCCGCCGCGCCTGGACAGTGGTGGCGCAGGGCATGGCCTTCCTGCTGGCGCTCTGGGCGGCGCCGCATCTCGGCGCGCTCTGGGGCGCGCTGTTCCCGGAGGTGCAGCGCCCGGTCTGGGAGCAGCGGGGCTGGTTCGCGCTGCTGGGCTCGCATCTGCTGCTTTCGCTCGGCGCGGCGGCGGTGGCGGCGCTGCTGGGGCTGCTGGCCGGCATCCTGGCCACGCGTCCGGGCGGGCGGCGGCTGCGGCCGCTGCTGGACGCGCTCTTCTCCCTGGCGCAGTCCGTGCCGCCCATCGCCGTCATCGCCCTGGCGCTGCCGGGCCTGGGCTTCGGGGCGGCGCCGACCCTGCTGGCCCTGGTGCTCTATGCCTGCCTGCCCGTACTGCGCGGTGCCGTGGCGGGGCTGGACGGCGTGCCGCCGGGGGTGCTGGACGCCGCGCGCGGCACCGGCATGGGGCCCTGGCGGATGCTGGCGCAGGTGGAGATGCCGCTGGCGCTGCCGGTTGTCCTCTCGGGCCTACGGCTGGCGGTGGTGCTGTCCATCGCCACCGCGGCGGTGGGGGCCATGGCCGGAGCGGAATGCCTGGGCACCCCCATCGTGGTGGGGCTGGCCAACAACAATGGCGCCTATGTGCTGCAGGGCGGGCTTTTCACCGCCTGGCTGGCATTGCTGGCGGACCGGACACTGGCATTGCTGGCACCGGCGCAGCGCTGAGGGAGGGGGACCTGGCCGGCCGGATGGCCCGCACATTGTCCGGGCCTGACCTGCTGCGCCACTCCGGTGCCCGTCCCCGCCCAGGCGATCAGGGTCCGCGTCAGCCCAGTGCCTTGCAGAGCGCCTCGCCCGCGCCGGCGGCGGCGACCACCATGGGCTTGCGCCACTGGCGCAGGTCGCTGTCCGCGGCCTCGGTGGTGAAGGCCTCCAACGGCTTCCAGCCGTCCGGGTCGCGCGCGAAGGCCTCGCCGCCCGCCGCCCGCACCAGGGCCAGCCCGCCGGCGATGTCCCAGACATTAGGGTTCTCAAACTGCGCCACCTCCATCAGTCCGGCGGCGACGAAGGCGCATTCGATGGCGGCCGAGCCGGTGCGGCGCGGCTCCCAGCGCTGCGGGGAGCGGTGGGAGGCGTCGCGGAAGCCGCCCAGCCGGCGCTTCACCTCCGCATTGCGGCGGGGGATGACGGGTTTCTCCTCGAACATCAGCGGCCCGCCCTGGACGCAGTGATAGACCCCGGCCCGCAGCGCGTGGGAGGAGGCGCACCACAGGGCGCCCGCGATCGGCACCCCGTCCTTCACCACGCCGATGGAACCGCAGAAGAGCGGGAAGCCATTGATGAAATTCGCGGTGCCGTCCACGGGGTCGATGGCCCAGGTCACGCCGTCCGGCTCGGTGGGCGGATTGGCGAATTCCTCGCCAAGCACCTGGTGGTCGGGGAAGCGCGCGGCGATTTCGGCGCGCAGCGCGGCCTCCACGGCACGGTCCACCTCGGAGACCGGGTCCTTCAGGCTGTGCTCGGTCTCGGCGGTGGGTTTGTAGTGCACCTCCAGCGGGCGGCCCAGCGCCGCTGCCATCTCGCTGCCCGCCAGCCGTGCCAGCCGCAGGGCCAGCTGGCCGATGGCGTCGAGATCGAGGTCGGAAGCGATGCGGGATGCGGTCATGGGGCAGAGGCCTTCTGCGGCGCTGCGAGGCAGGCGGGCGGGATCAGGAAGGTCAAGGGCTCCGGCTCCACCCGGAAGGCCAGGCTGACCGGACCGGGCCAGTCCAGCGGCTCGTCATCCAGGCGGAGATGGCCGCCGGGCCAGTCGATGGCGGCGGTGGCGCCACGGCGGATATCGACGGGTGGCGGGCCGCTGGCGGGGGCTTCCAGCCAGTCCAGCATGGCCTGGCGGCGGGCTGGCGGCAGGGTGACAACATCCAGCAGCCCGTCCCCGGGATCGGCATCCTGCGCCAGCACGAGGTTGGGGCCGAAGAGCGGGATGTTCATCACCTCGATCAGCAGCGTCTCTACCAATTCCTGCTGCCCGTTGACGGTGACGCGGGCCTGCCGCGGCTCGGCGTCCAAGAGGACCCGGCGGAAGGCATCGCGGCCGGCCTCGACGCCGGATGTGCCGGTCTCGTCTGCAACTTCCACCGCCTGGGCGAAGGCCCCGAAGCCCATGGCCTCGACGAAGCGGCGGCGCTGGAAAGGAGCCGGGCCACCTGCCGCCTCCACCACCGCCAGATTCAGGTGCCGGTGCGCGGCCTCCGCCCAGCCCTCGGCGAAATGGCGGGCGGAAGGCCAGGGGCCGAGGGCGCGCGCCAGATTATTGGCGGTGCCCAGCGGCAGCACGGCCAGCCTCAGGTCGCGCCGCTCCAGCCCGGTCGCGACCCTGCCCAGGGTGCCGTCGCCGCCGGCCACCAGAATCAGCCCGGCAGGAGTATCCAGGCCCTGCCGCAGCGTGTCTCCCTTGGTGCCGTGCAGTTCGACCTGCAGGCCGGAGGCGCGCAGCAGCGCCACCAGCTCCTCCTGCGAATGGTCTTCGTCCCCCGCGGAGGGGTTGTGGAACAGGATTGTCCTCATGCCGGCATAACGTCCGGGTGCAATCCGCGTTCCATGGCCACGTGCCGGCTTTGGCCGATTGCTCTGGCCATGCTGGCAACCCCCTGGCCCCGCCGGATGTTAGCCGGCGGAACGATATGTCAGGGAAAGGACCATTGGCCATGAAGACGCTCTGCGCGGCAGCAATTCTCCCGGTGCTGGCCTTGGCGGCCTGCGATAGCGGGCAGATGTCGGCCTCCTCGCCGACCCCCTCCGTCTCGACCTCCACAAGCCCGAGCTTCAGCACGCCGGAGCCGGCGATGCCCCGGCAGAACCAGAGCAGCGGCAACCAGGGCAGCAATGTCGGCCCGAGCGGCGGGGCAGGCAGCGCGGGAAGCGGGCCGGGCACTGCCGGGACTGGTGAACGGTAACAGGCTCCGGCAGTCTTCCCTTCTGACGGCAAGGCCGGGAAGGGGGCGTCGTCAGGCTCTCCGCCCCTGCTGTGGGCGGAGGGGATCAGGGTGCCCCAGGCCCCGGCCCGGCCGTATCGACATAGCGGGCGATGGCGGGTTTGGGGGCCGAAAGCCGGGCGATGATGCCGCGGCACCAGCGCTGCGCGGGAATTTCGACCCGCTGATACAGCACCCAGGATGCCACGGCCGTCACCGCCAGATAGGCCAGCAGCGGCACCAGCTCGGGGATGCCTGGCTGGACCAGCAGGAACTTCACCCAGGTCTTGACCAGGTAGTGGACGAGATAGGTGGAGTAGGAGATGGCGCCCACGAAGATCAGCACACGGGTGCTGAGGAGCCGCGCGACAGACCCGCCAGGGTCCGCCAGCGCATAGATCAGGCAGAAGAAGCCGAAGGGCATCAGGATGTAATCCGGCGCCAGCCCCAGGGCGAAAGCGGCGGCGCAGGCCAGGAACAGCAGCAGGCCGGCGCTGTTCTCCAGCGGATGCCGGGCCGGGTGGAAGGCGATGATCCGGTGCAGGCCGATGCCGATGCTGAATTCCAGCACGCAGCGGATGAGGCCGAAATGCTCGATATCGTCGCCGATGCTCGGCACCAGGGCCGCGGCCAGACCGGCGAGCAGCAACAGCAGCAGCAGCACATAGGACAGCGCCGCCGTCAGGCCCGTGACGAAGCGGGAGACGCCGAAGGCGACCAGCGGAAAGATGAGGTAGGCGAACATCTCCGTGCTGATGGACCAGGCCGGGACGTTCCAGAGCAGCCGGTCGGTGAAGCCCCAGTTCTGGATCAGCAGCAGGCTCTGCAGGTAATAGCCGACAGGCAGCTCCCCTTCCTGCAGGCCCTGGCTTGAGAACAGGGCCACCGCGACCGGCACGCTGAGATAGAGGATCATCACCAGCAGGTGCAGGGGATAGATCCGGGCGAGTCGCATCCCGTAGAAGGTGAAGCTTCCCCTGACGCCGTTACGGAACTGCTGGCTGTAGTTCAGCGAGATGACGAAGCCGCTCAGGATGAAGAACAGGTCCACTGCCAGGTAGCCATAGGCGGCGGTGGAGGCCAGGAAGGCCGGCCAATGCGCCGGCAGTCCCTCCCGGAAGTGATAGAGCACCACCCACCAGGCGGCGATGCCGCGCAGGGATGTGAGGGCGTCGAGTTGCATACGCGCGCTCAAAGCCGCTCTCCGGGCTGGGCTTGGGTCACGTGATGGCCAGGCTCTGCCGGGCTCAGGGAAGCCGCCAGGACCGCCGTACCGTGCCGGCGGCGGGGGCTCCCTGCGACGAGATGGCGGCCGCGCCCTGCCGGGCCGGAGAACGGAGGCCCCAGCTGGCCTCTTCCGGCAGGGAAGCCCCGGCCTCGGCCAGTGCGCGCTTCGTATAATTGGCCATGCAGGCGGCCAGGGCGAAGGAGTAGAACAGCATCGGCTGGAAGGCGATGCCGATGAAGGCGCCGCAGACCAGGAGAGTCAGCAGAGAAACCTGCATGGCGATGGCGAGATCCCGGCATCGCGCCAGGGCGGGCATCATCTTCGCCCGCCGTCCGCTGCGGTGCAGGGACAGGAAGGTGGTCAGGACCAGCCCGGCATAGAGAATGGCACCGGGCCAGCCATGTTCCCCCAGCACCTCGAAATAGATGCTGTGGAAGGCCTTGCCACGGACCACGTGAGCTTCGCCGCCGTCCTCACCGGGGTAGTGGACCTCGTTGATCTCATAGGCATTGAAGCCGCCGCCGGCCGGGTGGGTGGCGACGAAGCCCAGCGTCCATTGCCAGACCAGGATGCGGCCGAGCGCGGAATCCTCGTTCTTGTATTCGCCGATGGTCGAGATCCGCTCTTCCCAGGCATTGGAGGTGAAGAACACGATCGAGCCGGCCACCATCGCCCCGAGGATCGCGCCCAGGATCTTCTTATCCGACCGCAGCCAGAGCGCCACGCCGAGCACGATCAGGCCGATCAGCGCGGTGCGGGCATAGGTGCCGATCGCGCAGGCGATGAAAACGGCGATCATGAAGAAATACAGGTACTTGATGTATTTCTTCGGCAGCAGGATGGCGTGCTTGGACAGGTAGAACAGCCCGGGGATGGAATAGAGGCTGACGGCGGCCAGGGTGCTGCCTTCGGCAAAGCCGGAATTGCCGGAGACAACGCCCAGCTGCTGGCCGTAGCCGCCGCCGCTGATCAGGCTCTTGATGCCATAGGGCATGATGTGGATGGCCAGGGAGAAGATGTAGACCTGCAGGAAGGCCTCGATCTGCACGTAGGAGCGGATGACGAGGGGGATGAAGGCCGAGATCAGGATGGTCTTGAAGGCCCAGTCCCATTTCACCACAGCCGAGGCCGGGGAGACGGCGAAGAAGAAGGTCGTCACCGTGACCCACCCCGCCAACATTAGCGTCAGAGCCGTATGGACGGAAAACGGCGCCGGCGCCTTCCGGTCGAACAGGAAATAGCCGCCGATGGCGGCGGCGCCCATGAGCGCTGAGACCGGCAGGGCTGTCAGGATGGAGTAGGCGATGTCCTGCGGTGTGAAGGTGTCGACCCAGACATATCCGAGGGTCAGGACGAATGGCGCCACGGCGCCAAGCCCCAGGAAGGACAGATAGACCAGCGTGAGATAGAGGCTACGCATCGCTGAAGTCCTTACCTCTTATTCGCCAGGTTCTGGGCTGCCTTCGCCCGCCATCCGGTAGGCCCGGAGCCGCCGGCCTCCGTCACTCCCGCATCTGCCCAGGTGGCGGCGGGCGGTGGCTCCTGCGTCCCGGCCCTGCCTTCGCCGCGCGGCTGTCTCCGGCTGCCCGGGGCGTCGGAAGGCGCATTCGGGCGCCAGCCGTTTCGCATGGTACCAAGATGCCCCTTGGCCGCTTCCACCAGGGCTTCCGGCCGGAACCATGGAATCATCCGGTCCAGGATGATGGCCCTGACCACCACGAAAAGGATGATGACTGTGGTGAACAGGATGAAGGCCAGGTCGATCATGGTTGCGCCTACGCCATCGCGCCACCGGCGCCCAATGCTGTAAATAGCAGGCAGCATAACACAAGGGGCGGGCCGAGAAAGCGGCATGGCCCCGAGTTCCGCGCCTGCGGGCAGGCCGCTGGGGGCAGGGAATGCCGGGTGAGGGGATCGAACCCCCGACCTTCGGTTTACAAAACCGCTGCACTACCGCTGTGCTAACCCGGCCTGGCTGCACGTGCCATGGCGGACGGCCATGGGCGGCACCCTGCATATCCGAACTCCCCAGGCCGGCCAAGGGTGAGTTGGCCTGGGAAAAGGTATCGCCGGTCGTCGCCGGCAAGGCGTCCCCCCCGCCGCTATCCGCGGCAGGGGGAGCGGACCTTCAGGCCGCGCGCTCGCCGGCGCATTCCCGCAGGCATTCGGCCAGGATGTCCATGCCCTCGTTGATCAGGGCATCGGCGGCTGTCAGCGGCACCAGGAAGCGGATGACATTGCCGCGCACGCCGCAGGAGAGCAGGATCAGCCCCTTCTCGCCCGCGCGGACCACCAGGGCCTTGGCCAGGTCGGGATCGGGGCGGTCGGCCTCGCCATTGGCCACCAGCTCCATCGCCACCATGGCGCCGAGGGCGCGGATGTCGCCGATCACGCCCTTCAGGCTGTTGGTGTCCTGCATCTGCTTGATGCGGCTGACCATCAGCTCGCCGATCTCGTTGGCGCGGGCGCAGAGGTTCTCCTCCTCGATCACGTCCAGCACGGCATTGCCGGCGGCGCAGGCCAGCGGGTTGCCGCCATAGGTGCCGCCCAGGCCGCCAGGGCCGGGGGCGTCCATGATCTCGGCCTTGCCGGTGACGGCGGAGAGCGGGAAGCCGCCGGCCAGGGACTTCGCCATGGTCATGATGTCCGGCTCCACGCCGGAATGCTCGATGGCGAACATCTTGCCGGTGCGGGCGAAGCCGGTCTGCACCTCATCGACGATCATGACGATGCCATGCTCGTCGCAGATGCGGCGCAGGCCCTGCAGCAGCTCCTTCTGGGCAATGTAGAAGCCGCCCTCGCCCTGCACGGGCTCGATGATCATGGCCGCGATGCGCTTGGGGTCCACATCGGCGCGGAACAGCGTCTCCAGCGCCTCCAGCGTCTGCTCCACTTCCTTGCCGTGGTAGGTCACGGGGAAGGGCAGGTGGTAGACATCGCCCGGCATGGCGCCGAAGCCGACCTTGTACGGGACCACCTTGCCGGTCAGCGCCATGCCCATCAGCGTGCGGCCATGGAAGGCGCCGGAGAAAGCGATGACGCCGTTGCGGCCGGTATGGGCGCGGGAGATCTTGATCGCGTTCTCGATCGCCTCTGCGCCGGTGGTCAGGAAGATGGTCTTGCGCGGGCCGCGGGTCGGCACTTTTTCATTCAGCCGCTCGGCCAGGCGGACATAGCCCTCATAGGGCATGACCTGGATGCAGGTATGGCTGAAATTCTCGAGCTGCGCGGCGACGGCCGCCTTCACCTTGGGGTGGAGATGCCCGGTGTTCACCACCGCGATGCCGGCGGCGAAGTCGATGTAGCGCTTGCCCTCGACATCCGTGATCTCGGCATTCTCCGCCTTGGCGGCGAAGACCGGCAGCTGCACGCCCAATCCACGCGGCAGGGCCGCCTGCCGCCGCTCATGCAGCGCCTTGTTGCTGTCTGCTGCCGTCACGCCCATCGCTCGTCACTCCTGAAACGCCGAAACAACGAGACGATGCGCTGCCCCTCAGAACGGGGCAAGAGGGGTCTGCGAGGAAGAGGACGGAAGTGGCCTCCTTCGCCGGCGCAATGGCGCGGGGTGCCGGCATCCGGCTCGGCTGAGGCTGGCGGGCCTGCCCCGGGGCGGCTCTCCCGGCGGCCCGCCAAGCCCCTCAGGCGTGCCACGGGTTTTCAGGCATGACCGGCGACGCCATAGGTGCTGGCATTGGTGGCCCGTACCACGGCGGCGAAGAGCCGCAGCGCATCCGGGCCGCCCTGGTCCAGCAGGGCGCCTCCCTCCATCTCCCGCGCCAGCAATTCGGCATGGGCGGCCAGGGTCTCGGCCGCCCGCTCCAGCGCCTGGCGTGAGAGGGCGATCTGCATTGTGTCGGATAGCTCGTGCCATTCGGCGGGCCGCATCGCGTTGTCCTGTGTGCTGGGCCGTTCTGGCAGGGTCTCCGCCCCTGGGCGGCCATCGCACATTCGCCGACAAGGCTTGAGAAAAGATGAACGGCGCCGCCGGCGCCGTTCAACCTCCGTCAGGTTTTGTCGGACCCGCCGTCCCGCGTCAGCTCATAGAGGGCCACGGTGGCGGCGGCGGAGACATTGAGGCTCTCCATCGCCGGCAGGATCGGCAGACGCACCAGCTCGTCGCAGGTCTCGCGCTGCAGGCGGCGCAGGCCGGTATCCTCGGCTCCGAGCACCAGCGCCACGCGACGGTCGCGCGGGCAGGCCTCGGCCAGGCTGCGCGTGGCCTCCCCGGCCAGGCCCATCACCCAGAAGCCTGCCTTCTGCAGGGTCTGGATGGTGCGGGCCAGGTTCACTTCCCGCACCACAGGCACGGTCTCCAGGGCACCGCTGGCGGTGCGGGCCAGCGCCGCCGTCTCGGGCGGGGCATTGCGGTCCTGCATCACCACCGCCGCCGCGCCGAAGGCGGCGGCCGAGCGCAGGATGGCGCCGACATTACGGGGGTCCGTCACCTGGTCCAGCAGCAGCACCGGGCCGTTGGAGGCGGCGATGGCATCCTCCAGATCCGAAGGCGGCAGCGGATCCGCCAGTAGGGCAAGGCCCTGGTGGACGGCATCCTCGGTCAGGAAGGTCTGAAAGCGGTTCTTCTCCACCCGCTCCGCCTGCACGCGCCAGGGGCGGGGCAGGCGCTCGGCCAGCGCTTCCTCGGCATCGGTGGTGGCCAGCAGGCGTCGGACCCGGCGCCGGGGGTTGGCGAGCGCGGCCGAGACCGCATGCAGGCCATAGAGCCAGAGCGAGCCTGCGGGGGCAGCCATGCCGGCGTCGCGGGGCGCGCGGCGGGCGGGCGCCTCAGCCTCCTCGGCGGGATGGCGGGCGCGCTCCTCGGACGCGAAGGGGCGGGGGCGGCCGCGCACCGGCACTTCGGCATGGCGCGGATCCGGGCGGACGCCACGCGGGGCCTGGCGCTCCTCGCCACGGGCGGGTGCGTCAAGGCCGCGCCGGTCCTGGCGAAGAGCGGGGCGGAAGCCACGCGGGGCCTGGCGCTCCTCACCACGGTCGGGCGTGTCGATGCCGCGCCGGTCCTGGCGAGGGGCGGGGCGGATGCCGCGCGGGGCCTGGCGCTCCTCGCCACGGTCGGGCGTGTCGAGGCCACGCCGGTCCTGGCGGGGGGCAGGGCGATCGCCGCGCGGGGCGGCGTGGTGCTGGCGGCCGGGGGCGGCCTCGTCCCGGTCACGGGGCGGGCGGACGCCGCCGGCGCGGGGGCTGGAGGAAGCGGGAAAAGAAGAGCCGGCTGGGCGGCGAGGGGGTCGGGACATGGGCGCATCCTCCGCATCCGGCGGGGCGGAGCAAGCGCGATGATGCATGCCGTGAAGATTCCTGCGCGACACCGCATCACGGCACGTTGACAGAAGGGGAAGAAAGCGGATAGTCCGCCGGCTCCCATCGACCGGGGTCAGGTGGAGGGGTGCCCGAGTGGCTAAAGGGGGCGGACTGTAAATCCGCTGGCGCACGCCTACGTTGGTTCGAATCCAACCCCCTCCATATCCGGTCAGCCGCATGGCTGGCATGGGCTTCTACCCCGGTGGGAGGTGCTACCTGTATCCGGCGTTGCCGTGAGGCCGCGCCGGGCATGGTGCGGGTGTAGCTCAATGGTAGAGCCCCAGCCTTCCAAGCTGGTTGTGCGGGTTCGATTCCCGTCACCCGCTCCAACGTCGCCCGTGTTCAGGCGAGGGAGCAGGTGATTGGAAGTGGGCCGATTCGCGCCATATATGGCGCTGACCGACTGACCGACAGGGTGACGGACGATGGCGAAAGCTAAGTTTGAGCGGAACAAGCCGCACTGCAACATTGGCACGATCGGGCATGTGGACCATGGCAAGACGTCGCTGACGGCGGCGATCACCAAGGTTCTGGCCAAGTCGGGCGGTGCGTCGTTCACGGCGTATGACCAGATCGACAAGGCTCCTGAGGAGCGCGCGCGCGGCATCACGATCTCGACGGCGCATGTCGAGTATGAGACGGCCAACCGTCACTACGCGCATGTGGATTGCCCGGGCCACGCCGACTACGTGAAGAACATGATCACGGGTGCGGCGCAGATGGACGGCGCGATCCTGGTGGTGTCGGCGGCCGATGGCCCGATGCCGCAGACGCGCGAGCACATCCTGCTGGCGCGCCAGGTCGGTGTGCCGGCGCTGGTGGTGTTCCTGAACAAGTGCGACATGGCCGATCCCGACCTGCTGGAGCTGGTCGAGATGGAAGTGCGCGAGCTGCTGAGCAGCTACCAGTTCCCGGGCGACGATATTCCCGTGATCAAGGGCTCGGCCCTGATGGCGCTGGAAGACAAGTCCCCCGAGCTGGGCGAGCAGGCCATCCTGAAGCTGATGGAAGCGGTCGACAGCTACATCCCGCAGCCGGAGCGTCCGAAGGACCTGCCGTTCCTGATGCCGATCGAGGACGTGTTCTCGATCTCGGGCCGCGGCACGGTGGTGACGGGGCGCATCGAGCGCGGCATCGTCAAGGTCGGTGAGGAAGTCGAGATCGTCGGTCTGAAGGACACGACGAAGACGACGGTGACGGGCGTCGAGATGTTCCGCAAGCTGCTGGACAGCGGCGAGGCCGGTGACAACATCGGCGCGCTGCTGCGCGGCACGAAGCGCGAGGACGTGGAGCGCGGCCAGGTGCTGGCGAAGCCCGGCTCGATCACGCCGCACACCAAGTTCAAGGCGGAAGCCTATGTGCTGACGAAGGAAGAGGGCGGCCGCCACACGCCGTTCTTCACCAACTACCGTCCGCAGTTCTACTTCCGCACGACCGACGTGACGGGCGTTGTCACCCTGCCGGAAGGCGTGGAGATGGTGATGCCGGGCGACAACGTGACGATGAACGTCGAGCTGATCGCGCCGATCGCCATGGACCAGGGCCTGCGCTTCGCCATCCGCGAAGGCGGCCGCACCGTCGGCGCCGGCGTCGTCGCCAGCATCACGGACTGATCCCTCCAGCCGTCAGCGGCTGGTCGAAAAAACGGGCCGCCCCTCCTGGGGGCGGCCTTTTTTTGTGCCTCGGGCCGCCGCCGGTATGGGCGCGGCCGCGGAACCTGTCGGCGAAACGGGGTGGCGGGGCCTGGGCAGTGCGGCGGTGGTCCGTCATGAAAGGAATCGGCGTGGCCGGAGCGGCACCCTCTCGACAGGCCCGCCGTGCTGACCTATAGAGCCCCCCTCGCGGCAGCGCTGCTCCGCAGGGACGTAGCTCAATTGGCTAGAGCGCCGGTCTCCAAAACCGGAGGTTGCGGGTTCGAGACCCTCCGTCCCTGCCAGCGCCGCCCGAAGCTTTCCGCCGGGCGGTGGTCGTGAAGCCCTCCGCCCGCGAAGCCTGTCCAGATGGCCAGGTGGTGTTCTTCAGAATCAGGCAGGGTCGCCGGTCATTGGCTAAGTTCAATCCCATCCTGTTCGCTCGCGATGTTCGGCAGGAGGTGGCGCGGGTCACCTGGCCGTCGCGCAAGGAAACCCTGATCACCACCGGGCTGGTGCTGGCGCTGTCCGCGCTGGCCGCTGTGTTTTTCCTGGTGACCGACAAGCTGATCCAGCTGGGCATGAGCCTGCTGTTCGGCTTCGGCGCCTGATCGCGGAGCGCGTTCCATGGCTGACATGAAGTGGTACGTCGTTCACGTCTACTCGGGCTTCGAGAAGAAGATCGCCCAGCAGATCAAGGAGCAGGCCGCCCAGAAGGGGCTGGCTGACCAGATTGGTGACATCCTCGTCCCTTCCGAGGAGGTGACGGAGGTGCGGCGTGGCCAGAAGGTCAATGCCGAGCGCAAGTTCTTCCCCGGCTATGTGCTGGTGAAGATGGCCATGACCGACGATGCCTGGCACCTGGTGAAGGACACGCCCAAGGTCACTGGCTTCCTGGGCGCCCGCAACCGCCCCAGCCCGATTACCGAGGCCGAGGCCCTGCGGATCGTCAAGCAGGTGCAGGAAGGCGTCGACAAGCCGAAGCGCCCCGCCGTGGTCTATGAGGTGGGTGAGCAGGTGCGGGTGGCTGACGGTCCCTTCGCCAGCTTCAACGGCACGGTGGAAGAGGTCGATGAGGAGAAGGGCCGCGTGAAGGTCAGCGTCTCCATCTTCGGCCGCGCCACCCCGGTCGAGCTGGAATACGCACAGGTCGAGAAGGTCTGACCTTCCGATGTCGCCCCGCGCGCTGCTGAGGCGGGCGCGGGATTATTGGGCGGGCCTGCTGGCCTCGCCCGGAGGACCCGGGAGAGTATCCCGAGGCATGGCGGCCGGCGCGGCCGCCGCCATGTTGCCCGCCTTCGGATTGCATCTGGTCATCGCTGCCGCCCTGGCCTGGCTCCTGCGCGGCAGCCTGCCGGTGGCAACGGCCGCCTGCCTGTTCATTGGCAATCCGCTGACGCATCTCTTTCTGCTGCCGCTGGAATTTGAACTGGGGCGCCGGCTGGTGCCGCCTTCCCTGGACCTGTTGCCAAAGCACGGGCCTGGCTGGCTGCTGCTGCTCCTGCCCGATGCGGAGGGAACCCTGGCCGGAGGCCTGCTTCTGGCCTTTATCCTGGGTCTGGCTGTCCTGCTGCTCTCCCGCTGGAGCCTTCGGGCGAAAGAAGCTAAGCCTCGGTAATTGCTGGAGATTAAACTCCTGGTGATGACATGGCCGGGCAACCGGAGGCCCGCGCCGGCGGTTTCCCGGTGGTTGGCTCCCGATACCGCCATCCCCCCCAGGAGACCGCCATGATCCGTCGTACCGCGATGACCGCTCTGTCCGCTGCTGCACTGATGCCGGTCCTGCTTCGCAGCGCCGGCGCCCAGACCGCTCCGGGTGGAGGCGCTCAGCCCGCCCCTGGCGGAGGCGTCCAGACCGCTCCGGGTGCAGGGGGCCAGCCCGCCCCCGGCATGGACGTCCAGTTGCTGCAACGGATCCTCGTGGATTCCGTCTTCTCGCTGGCCAGCAGCGAGCTGGCCTTGCAGAAGGCCCAGGCCCCGGCCGTGAAGACCTTCGCGCAGTTCGAGGTCAATGAGCAGCGCGCCACCATGCAGGCCATGAAGATCGGCGGCCTCCCACTGCCGGCGCAGATCGACATGGACGGCCCGAAGATGCAGCTGCTGCAGCAGCTACGCGGTCTCGACGGCGCGCAGTTCGACCTGGCGTATCTGCAGGGCCAGATCGCGGTGCATCAGGAGCTGCTGCAGCTGTATCAGCCCCTGCTGGCCGCCGGCACGGTGCCGGAACAGGTGATCGCCACCCTCTCCGTGGCCGCCATCCAGCAGCATATCGCCATGTTGCAGGCCATCGCCTGAGCCGTGCCGGGCGCCGCCGCCTGGCCGATTCTTAGCGCTGGACTCTCAGAAGGGAGGGGGTTATACGCCCGCCTCCGCCACGGCGGCCCTGGGCGTATTGCGTCCGGCGGCCGCCGTGGTGTTTCAGGGACGCGGAAGGCAATGGCCATGGGGCCTGCCGTTCGGACCGCGCGCCTCTGAGATCGCAGAGGACGGATTATGGCGAAGAAGATCGTCGGCTACATCAAGCTGCAGATCCCGGCCGGCAAGGCGAACCCCTCGCCGCCGGTAGGCCCGGCGCTGGGTCAGCGCGGCCTGAACATCATGCAGTTCGTGAAGGAATTCAACGCGGCGACGCAGCAGATGGAGCCCGGCACCCCGACGCCGGTCGTCATCACCGCGTATTCCGACCGTACCTTCTCCTTCGTCACCAAGACGCCGCCGAACACCTACTTCCTGCTGAAGGCTGCCAAGATCGACAAGGGCACGCAGACGCCGGGCAAGGGTGGCAATGTCGGCCGCGTCACGAAGTCGCAGCTGCGCGAAATCGCCGCGACCAAGATGAAGGACATGAACGCCAACGACGTCGAGGCGGCCGTGTCCATGCTGGCCGGTTCCGCCCGCTCGATGGGCATCGCCGTGGTGGAGGGCTGATCCGATGGCCAAGCAGGGCAAGCGTCTGAAGGCGCTCTACGCGTCGCTCGACACCGACAAGCTGTACGCGCTGAACGCCGCCATCGAGACCGCCAAGGCGAATGCCAAGGCGAAGTTCGATGAGACCATCGAGATCTCGATGAACCTCGGCATCGACCCGCGCCACGCCGACCAGATGGTCCGCGGCGTGGTCGGCCTGCCGAACGGCACCGGCAAGACCGTGCGCGTGGGCGTCTTCGCCCGCGGCCCGAAGGCGGAGGAGGCTCTGGCCGCCGGCGCCGACGTGGTGGGCGCGGACGACCTGGCCGCCCTGGTGCAGGAAGGCAAGATCGAGTTCGACCGCTGCATCGCGACCCCGGACATGATGGGCCTCGTCGGCCGCCTGGGTAAGATCCTGGGCCCGCGCGGCCTGATGCCGAACCCGAAGCTGGGTTCCGTCACTATGGACGTGAAGGGCGCCGTGGCCGCCGCCAAGGCCGGCCAGGTGGAGTTCCGCGCCGAGAAGGCCGGCATCGTGCATGCCGGTATCGGCAAGGCCTCCTTCTCCGCCGAGGCTCTGCTGGAGAACGCCAAGGCTTTCGTGGACGCCATCCAGCGCGCGAAGCCGGCCGGTGCCAAGGGCACCTATGTGAAGAAGGTGAACGTCTCTTCTTCCATGGGCGCCGGCTACAAGGTCGACGTCTCCTCCCTCTCGGCCTGAGCCGAGGGGAAACCGAATTCCCGCCGCCGGTCCGCCGGCGGCGTGGGCAGGGGGGGGCCTTTGGCCCTTTCCGAATGCCTGTCCGAGAGCGCCTGTGGCCGAAAGGCCTTGATGGGGTCCGCCCCGCAAGCGTGAGACGGGATGCCCGAGAGATCGTTGCCGGTGGCCTTTTTGCCTCCGGTGGGATTGGCTTGGTGTCTTCCGCCGAACTCAAATGACAGGTGAGCCAGGAGTGGAAGCGCGGCCTTGGCCGGGCGGAAGCTCCCGCGTGAACCGGCTGGCGCCCTTCCACAAGGCGCCGGCTTTGTAAGAAGTTGGGAAGTATGGACCGTACGGAAAAGCGCGCGTTCGTTGCCTCCCTCGCGGAAGTGTTCGCGGATACCTCCTTCGTGCTCGTCGCCCAGAATAAGGGCATGACGGTCGCGGGCGTGAGTGATCTGCGGCGCAAGATGCGGGCGGCGGGTGCGACGTATAAGGTCGCGAAGAACCGTCTGGCCAACCTTGCCCTCGATGGCACCTCCTTCCAGGGCATCTCGCCGCTGCTGAAGGGTCCGACCGCGCTGGCGTGGTCCAAGGATCCCGTGGCCGTGGCGAAGACCGCCGTGGAATTCGCCAAGACGAACGACAAGTTCGTCATCCTCGGCGGGTCGCTGGGAAGCCAGGTTCTTGATGTCAACGGCATCAAGGCTCTGGCGGAACTGCCCTCGCTCGAGACGCTGCGTGCCCAGCTGCTGGGCCTGATCCAGACGCCTGCGACTCGTATCGCCGGCATCCTTCAGGCGCCGGGTGGCCAGGTTGCGCGCGTCCTGGCGGCGTATGCCAAGAAGGACGAGGCGGCCTAACAGCCCTTCGCGGAAGACCCAATCCCGGTCCTGTTTGGGCCAGGGATTGCATTTAACAAGCCAAGCGATTACATCGAAGGATACAAGACATGGCCGATCTCGCTAAGATCGTGGACGATCTGTCCGCCCTGACGGTTCTGGAAGCCGCCGAGCTCTCCAAGATGCTGGAAGAGAAGTGGGGCGTTTCCGCCGCCGCTCCTGTCGCCGTGGCTGCTGCCCCGGCCGGTGGTGGCGCTGCTGCCGCCCCCGTTGAAGAGCAGACCGAGTTCACGGTCATCCTTGCCACCGCTGGTGACAAGAAGATCAACGTCATCAAGGAAATCCGCACCATCACCGGCCTGGGCCTGAAGGAAGCCAAGGACCTGGTCGAGGGCGCCCCGAAGACCGTCAAGGAAGGCGTGTCCAAGGACGAAGCGGCGAAGATCAAGAAGGTGCTCGAAGAGAACGGGGCCACCGTCGAGGTCAAGTAAGCTCTTTCGTCCCTCTCCCGGGGCTTCCGCTCCGGGGGATACAAAGAGTGCTGTCGGTTCGGGCGGGGACCCTCTGGGTGCCTGCCCGCGCCTGCGTTTCACGGGCTCTTCCGTGTCTCGCGTCCAGGGTTTCCCCTGGGGATGCCCCGCCGGTTGGGGACTGATTAGCCGGGAAGATGGTTCGGCGTGAAGGGAAGCAAGACGGGCATGAACGCGATCACCAAGTCGTTCACCGGGCGCAAGCGCATCCGTAAGTCCTTTGGGCGGCTGCCCGAGGTGGCACCGATGCCGAACCTCATCGATGTGCAGCGCGCCTCCTATGAAGCGTTCCTGCAGATGGGTGTGGACCCAGACGCGCGGACGAACACCGGGTTGCAGGAAGTGTTCAAGTCGGTCTTTCCGATCGACGACTTCGCTGGCCGCGGCCGGCTGGAATTCGTCCAGTATGAGCTGGAAGAGCCGAAATACGACGTCGAGGAATGCATCCAGCGCGGGCTGACCTTTGCCGCCCCGCTGAAGGTGCGCCTGCGCCTGATCGTCTGGGATGTCGATGAGGACACGGGCTCGCGCTCCGTCCGCGACATCAAGGAGCAGGATGTCTACATGGGCGACATGCCGCTCATGACGGATAACGGCACCTTTATCATCAACGGCACCGAGCGCGTCATCGTCTCGCAGATGCACCGCTCGCCGGGCGTCTTCTTCGACCATGACAAGGGCAAGACGCACTCCTCCGGCAAGTATCTCTTCGCCGCGCGCGTCATCCCCTACCGTGGCTCCTGGCTGGACTTCGAGTTCGACGCCAAGGACATCTGCTACGTGCGCGTGGACCGGAAGCGCAAGCTGCCCGCCACGACGCTGCTCTACGCCCTGGAATCCGCCGCGACCGAGGCCAAGCGCGCCGCGCTGCCCGAGGGCGCGCAGCTGGAGCCCGGCGAAGTCCGTGGCATGGATGGCGAGGAAATCCTCAACACCTTCTACCAGCAGGTGGTCTTCAAGCTCGGCCCGAAGGGCTGGAGCCGCTCCTTCGAGCCGGACTCCTTCCGTGGCCTGAAGCTGACCGAGAATCTGGTGGATGCCATCTCCGGCGAGGTCGTCGCGGAGAAGGAGACCAAGCTGACGGCGCGCGCCGCCCGCAAGATCGCCGAGGGGGGCACCACCGAGGTGTTGGTCGGCCGTGCCGATCTGCTGGGCCGTTTCGTGGCCGAGGATCTGGTCGACCTGAATACGGGCGAGATCTGGGCGGAGGCGGGCGAGGAGCTGACCGAGCCGAAGCTGGCCGCCATCGAGCAGGCTGGCCTGGACGAGCTGCCGACGCTGGCGATCGACCAGTCCACCGGCCCCTGGATCCGCAACACGCTGGTCGTCGACAAGAACAACAGCCGCGACGAAGCGCTGATGGACATCTACCGCGTCATGCGGCCGGGTGAGCCGCCGACGCCGGAGACCGCCGAGGCGCTGTTCCGCGGCCTCTTCTTCGACGAGGAGCGCTACGACCTCTCCACCGTCGGCCGCGTGAAGATGAACATGCGCCTGGGCTTCAGCCTGGACGATGTGCCGGATTACCTGCGCACGCTGCGCAAGCAGGACATCCTGGCCACCGTCAAGACGCTGCTGGAGCTGAAGGACGGCAAGGGCCAGATCGACGACATCGACAACCTCGGCAACCGCCGGGTGCGTTCGGTCGGCGAGCTGATGGAGAACCAGTACCGCGTCGGCCTGCTGCGGATGGAGCGCGCGATCAAGGAGCGCATGGGGTCGGTCGATATCGACACCGTCATGCCGCATGACCTGATCAACGCGAAGCCCGCCGCTGCCGCCGTGCGCGAGTTCTTCGGCTCCTCGCAGCTCAGCCAGTTCATGGACCAGACCAACCCGCTGTCCGAGGTAACGCATAAGCGCCGCCTCTCGGCGCTTGGCCCGGGCGGTCTGACGCGTGAGCGCGCCGGCTTCGAGGTGCGCGACGTGCACCCGACGCATTACGGCCGCATCTGCCCGATCGAGACGCCGGAAGGCCCGAATATCGGCCTGATCAACAGCCTCGCGACCTTCGCCAAGGTGAACAAATACGGCTTCATCGAGACGCCGTACCGCCTGGTGAAGGACGGCAAGATCGTGGGCGCGCCCCGCTACCTCTCCGCCATGGAGGAGGAGAAGCTGGTGGTCGCCCAGGCCGATGCCGAGGTGAATGCCGAGAGCGGCGAGTTCCTGTCCGACCTCGTCTCCGTCCGCCAGGGCGGCGACTTCCGGCTGGTGAAGCCGGAAGAGGTGACGGCGATCGACGTCTCGCCCAAGCAGCTCGTGTCCGTCGCCGCGGCGCTCATCCCGTTCCTGGAGAACGATGACGCCAACCGTGCGCTGATGGGCTCCAACATGATGCGTCAGGCGGTGCCGCTGGTGCAGTCCGACGCGCCGCTGGTGGGCACGGGCATGGAGGCCGCCGTGGCGCGCGACTCCGGCGCGACCATCGTGGCGCGGCGTGGCGGCGTGGTGGACTCCATCGACGGCGCGCGCATCGTGGTGCGCGCGACCAGCGAGGAGGACGGCACCACCCGCGGCGTCGACATCTATCGCCTGCGGAAGTTCCAGCGCTCCAACCAGAGCACCTGCATCAACCAGCGCCCGCTGGTGAAGGTGGGTGATCAGGTGGCGGCTGGCGACATCATCGCTGACGGCCCCTCCACCCAGCTCGGTGAGCTGGCGCTGGGCCGCAACGTGCTCGTCGCCTTCATGCCGTGGAACGGGTACAACTTCGAGGACTCCATCCTCATCAGCGAGCGTATCGCGACGGATGACGTCTTCACCTCGATCCATATCGAGGAATTCGAGGTGATGGCCCGCGACACCAAGCTGGGCCAGGAAGAGATCACCCGCGACATTCCGAATGTCGGCGAGGAAGCGCTCCGCAACCTCGACGAGGCCGGCATCGTCTATGTCGGCGCCGAGGTGAACCCGGGCGACATCCTGATCGGCAAGGTGACGCCGAAGGGCGAGAGCCCGATGACGCCGGAAGAGAAGCTCCTCCGCGCCATCTTCGGCGAGAAGGCCTCCGACGTGCGCGACACGTCCCTGCGCCTGCCGCCGGGCACCACGGGCACCGTCGTCGACGTGCGCGTCTTCTCCCGCCGCGGCGTGGACAAGGACGAGCGCGCCATGGCGATCGACCGCGCCGAGGTGGAGCGTCTGGCCAAGGACCGTGACGACGAGCGCGCCATCCAGGAGCGCAGCTTCACCTCGCGCCTGCGCGAGAAGCTGCTGAACCAGAAGGCGAGCGGCGGCTTCAAGGGCATCAAGGCCGGCACGCCCATCACCGACGAGGTGCTGGACCAGTATTCCCGTGTCACCTGGCGCCAGATCGGCGTGCAGGACGATGCCGTGATGGCCGAGATCGAGGCGCTGAAGCGCGAGTTCGACGCGGCCGTCGAGAAGCTGCAGAAGCGCTTCGACAGCAAGGTCGAGAAGCTGCAGCGCGGCGACGAGCTGCCGCCGGGCGTCATGAAGATGGTCAAGGTCTTCGTGGCCGTGAAGCGCAAGCTTCAGCCGGGCGACAAGATGGCCGGCCGTCACGGCAACAAGGGCGTCGTTTCCCGCGTCGTGCCTGTCGAGGACATGCCCTTCCTGCCGGACGGCACCTCGGTGGACCTGGTGCTGAACCCGCTGGGCGTGCCCTCGCGCATGAACATCGGCCAGATCCTGGAGACGCATCTGGGCTGGGCCTGCGCGGTGCTGGGCAAGCAGATCGGTGAGCTGGTCGAGGACTACCGGCGTGCCGGTGCGGCCCGCGACGAGCTGCTCGAGAAGCTGCGCGACGTCTATGGTCAGGAGATCTTCGACCGCGACATCGAGGACATGACCGAGGACCAGCTGCTGGAACTCGGCACCAACCTGCAGCGCGGCGTGCCGATCGCGACCCCGGTCTTCGACGGCGCGCGGATCTCCGATATCGAGACCATGCTGACCAAGGCGGGCCTCGATACCTCGGGCCAGACCACGCTGATCGACGGCCGCTCCGGCGAGCCCTTCGAGCGCAAGGTGACGGTCGGCTACATCTACATGCTGAAGCTGCACCATCTGGTCGACGACAAGATCCACGCGCGTTCGATCGGTCCGTACTCGCTCGTCACGCAGCAGCCGCTGGGTGGTAAGGCGCAGTTCGGCGGCCAGCGCTTCGGTGAGATGGAGGTCTGGGCCCTGGAGGCTTATGGCGCCGCCTATACCCTGCAGGAGATGCTGACGGTGAAGTCGGACGACGTGTCCGGCCGCACCAAGGTCTATGAGGCCATCGTCCGCGATCAGGACAATTTCGAGGCCGGCATCCCCGAGAGCTTCAACGTCCTCGTGAAGGAACTGAAGTCGCTGGGCCTGAATGTCGATCTGGAGAACCGCACGCCTTGATCATGCTCCCCTTGATTGAATCGCGTGTGAACCACTTTTTGCTCAGCCGCGCCGGGACGACCCCGGCGCGGCGGCCTCACCTTGAGAGGACGGGCGCATGAACGAGCTGATGAAGATCCTGGGCCAGACTGGCCAGGCGATGACGTTTGATCAGATCAAGATCACGATCGCCTCGCCGGAGCAGATCCGCTCCTGGTCCTATGGCGAGATCAAGAAGCCCGAGACGATCAACTACCGCACCTTCAAGCCGGAGCGGGACGGGCTGTTCTGCGCGCGCATCTTTGGTCCGATCAAGGACTATGAGTGCCTGTGCGGCAAGTACAAGCGGATGAAGTTCCGCGGCATCATCTGCGAGAAGTGCGGCGTCGAGGTCACGCTGGCCAAGGTGCGCCGTGAGCGCATGGGCCATATCGAGCTGGCCAGCCCGGTCGCGCATATCTGGTTCATGAAGTCGCTGCCTTCGCGCGTCGGCCTCATGGTCGATATGTCGCTGAAGGAGCTGGAGAAGGTCCTGTACTTCGAGTCGTATGTGGTGCTGGAGCCGGGTCTGACCGACCTGAAGCTGCACCAGCTGCTGACCGAGGAGCAGTACCAGTCCAAGATGGACGAGTTCGGCGAGGATGCCTTCTCCGTCGGCATCGGTGCCGAGGCGGTGAAGCAGATGCTGGCCGCCATCGACCTGGACAAGGAAAGCACGCAGCTTCGCGTCGACCTCAAGGAGACCAACTCCGAGGCCAAGCGCAAGAAGTACGTCAAGCGCCTGAAGATGATCGAATCCTTCAAGGAGGGCGGTGCCCGTCCTGAATGGATGATCCTCGACGTCGTGCCGGTGATCCCGCCCGAGCTGCGCCCGCTGGTGCCGCTGGATGGTGGCCGCTTCGCGACCTCCGACCTGAACGACCTGTACCGCCGCGTCATCAACCGCAACAACCGCCTGAAGCGGCTGATCGAGCTGCGCGCGCCTGATATCATCGTGCGCAACGAGAAGCGCATGCTGCAGGAGTCGGTGGACGCGCTGTTCGACAACGGCCGCCGCGGCCGCGCCATCACGGGTGCCAACAAGCGCCCGCTGAAGTCGCTGTCCGACATGCTGAAGGGCAAGCAGGGCCGCTTCCGGCAGAACCTGCTGGGCAAGCGCGTCGATTATTCCGGCCGTTCGGTGATCGTCGTCGGTCCCGAGATGAAGCTGCACCAGTGCGGTCTTCCCAAGAAGATGGCGCTGGAGCTGTTCAAGCCCTTCATCTATTCGAAGCTTGAGAAGTACGGGCACGCCACGACGATCAAGGCGGCCAAGCGGATGGTCGAGAAGGAGCGCCCGGAAGTCTGGGACATTCTCGAAGAAGTCATCCGCGAGCATCCGGTGATGCTGAACCGCGCGCCGACGCTGCACCGCCTGGGCATCCAGGCCTTCGAGCCGGTGCTGGTCGAGGGCAAGGCGATCCAGCTGCATCCGCTGGTCTGCACCGCCTTCAACGCGGACTTCGACGGCGACCAGATGGCCGTGCACGTGCCCCTGAGCCTCGAGGCCCAGCTGGAAGCGCGCGTGCTGATGATGTCGACCAACAACATCCTCAGCCCCGCCAACGGCAAGCCGATCATCGTGCCGTCGCAGGACATCGTTCTGGGCCTCTACTACCTCTCCCTGGAGACGCCGGAATTCCGCGTCGCCCAGAAGGAGCTGGAGGAGATCCGCGCCGCCATCACCGGCGCCAACGGCAAGTCCGTGGACGCGCTGACGGGCGCCGAGCGGAAGGCCCTGGAGCACCGCCCGCATGTCTTCGGCGACCTGGGTGAGGTGGAGCAGGCGCTGGCCGCCGGCGCCATCAACCTGCACACGGCCGTCATGGCCCGCGTGGCGGCCCCGACCGAGGACAATCCCCGGCGCCATGAGACGGTGCTGACCACCGCTGGCCGCATGATGATGGGCGCGCTGCTGCCGCGCGACCCCCGCACGCCCTACAGCCTGGTCAACCGCCAGCTGACCAAGAAGTCCATCTCGGACGTCATGGACGCGGTCTACCGTCACTGCGGCCAGAAGGAGTCGGTGATCTTCGCCGACCGCCTGATGTCCCTGGGCTTCAAGCAGGCGGCCAAGGCCGGCATTTCCTTCGGCAAGGACGACATGCAGATCCCTGCCGAGAAGGAAGGGCTGATTGCGGCTACCAAGGGCGAGGTGAAGGAGTTCGAGCAGCAGTATCTCGATGGCCTGATCACGGCCGGCGAGCGCTACAACAAGGTGGTTGACGCCTGGTCGCGCTGCACGGACGAGGTCGCCACCGCGATGATGAAGGAGATCTCCCGTCAGGAGGTCGGCCGCGTCACCAACAGCGTCTGGATGATGTCGCATTCCGGTGCCCGTGGCTCGCCGGCGCAGATGCGCCAGCTGGCCGGCATGCGCGGCCTGATGGCCAAGCCGTCGGGCGAGATCATCGAGCAGCCGATCATCGCGAACTTCAAGGAAGGCCTGTCCGTCCTGGAGTATTTCAACTCGACCCACGGTGCCCGTAAGGGCCTCGCGGATACCGCGTTGAAGACCGCGAACTCCGGCTACCTGACCCGCCGCCTGGTGGATGTGGCGCAGGACTGCATCATCGTCGAGAATGATTGCGGCTCCGAGCGCGGCATCACCGTGCGCGCCGTGATGGATGGCGGTGAGACGGTCTCCTCGCTTTCCGAGCGGATCCTGGGCCGGACGATCCAGCGCGACGTGGTGGACCCGGAGACGGGCGAGATCCTCTTCCCGCGCAACACGCTGGTCGATGAGCCGGCCGCCGAGGCGATCGAGAAGTCGGGCGTCGAGGAAGTCTATATCCGCTCCGTCCTCACCTGCGAGGCACGCTCCGGCGTCTGCGGCCATTGCTATGGCCGCGACCTGGCGCGCGGCACGCCGGTGAATATCGGTGAGGCCGTGGGCGTCATCGCCGCGCAGTCGATCGGCGAGCCGGGCACGCAGCTGACCATGCGTACCTTCCACATCGGCGGTGCGGCGCAGCGTGGCGCCGAGCAGTCGGCGGTGGAGGCCACCGGCGACGGTACCGTCTCCGTGCTGAACCGCGTGGTGGTGCAGAACAGCCAGGGCAACCCCATCGTGATGTCGCGTAACTGCGAGATCGTGCTGAGCGACGCCAATGGCCGTGAGCGCGCCCGCTACCGCGTGCCCTATGGTGCCCGCCTGCTGGTGCTGGAGGACGGCCTGGCCGTCACCCGCGGCCAGAAGCTGGCCGAATGGGACCCCTTCACCCTGCCGATCATCACCGAGAAGGGGGGTATCATCGAATACGCCGACCTGATCGAGGGCGTGACGCTGGTGGAGCGGCAGGACGAGGTGACCGGCCTCTCCTCCAAGGTGGTGGTGGACTACAAGCAGGCGGCCCGTGGCGCCGATCTGCGTCCGCGCATCATCCTGAAGGACGAGCGGGGCAATATCGTCAAGCTCGCGAATGGCGCCGAGGCCCGCTACTTCCTGTCCCCGGACTCGATCCTGTCCGTCGACAACGGCGCGCAGGTCCAGGCCGGTGACGTGGTGGCCCGCCTGCCGCGTGAATCCTCCAAGACCCGCGACATCACGGGCGGTCTGCCGCGCGTGGCCGAGCTCTTCGAGGCCCGCCGGCCGAAGGATCACGCGATCATCAGCGAGATCGACGGCCGCGTGGAATTCGGCAAGGACTACAAGGCCAAGCGCCGCATCCTGGTGGTGCCGGAGCAGGTGGGCGACGAGCCCCCCGTGCCGCGCGAATACCTGGTGCCTAAGGGCAAGCACGTGTCCGTGCAGGAAGGCGACTACGTCAAGGCCGGCGACCCGCTGGTGGACGGCCCCCGCGTTCCGCACGACATCCTGCGCGTGCTGGGCGTCGAGGCGCTGGCCAACTACCTGGTCAACGAGATCCAGGACGTCTATCGACTGCAGGGCGTGAAGATCAACGACAAGCACATCGAGGTGATCGTTCGCCAGATGCTGCAGAAGGTCGAGATCATCGAGCCTGGCGATAGCACCTACCTCGTGGGCGAGACGGTCGAGCGCATCGAGTTCGAGATCGAGAACGAGAAGCTCGTCGCGAACAAGGAGCGTCCGGCGCGGGCTGAGCCGGTGCTGCAGGGCATCACCAAGGCCTCGCTGCAGACGACCAGCTTCATCTCGGCCGCCTCCTTCCAGGAGACGACCAGGGTGCTGACGGAGGCGGCGGTGGCCGGCAAGGTCGACTTCCTGGCCGGTCTGAAGGAGAACGTGATCGTCGGGCGCCTGATCCCGGCGGGCACGGGCTCCGTGATGAACCGCCTCCGCGCGCTGGCTGCCCAGCGTGACAGCCAGCGACTGCCGCAGAGCCAGACGGCTCTGCCCAAGTCGGGGGCTCAGGCGGCGGAATGATCGGCATCGGGCGCCCAGCGCCTGATGCATGATAGATCAAGGGAATCCGGGGCCCTCAAAGCCCCGGATTCTCCATGGAGGGGGCTCGGCGTGCTTGACTCATGGGGGGTCGGCGCGTAGGTTCCGCGCCCTCGACGGGGTTTAATCCGGCTCTCGGATTGGCCTGCGGAGTTCGGACGACAGGTTCTGTGCAACCGGTTCCCCATCGCTTCTGGCGGTGGTCAGGCCGGGGCGGGGGCAAGGCTCGGAAAGGGGTGCAGCAATGCGCGGCCTGGCCGGGCGTTCTCGCTTGCATGGTGTCTGGGCGTCAGTAGAAGACACAAGGGGCGTCATGCCGACGATCAACCAGCTCATCGCCAGCGGGCGTGAGCCCAAGCCTGTCCGGAACAAGGTTCCGGCCTTGCAGAACTGCCCGCAGAAGCGTGGCGTCTGCACCCGCGTCTACACCACCACGCCGAAGAAGCCGAACTCGGCTCTGCGTAAGGTCGCCAAGGTTCGCCTGGTGAACGGCTACGAGGTGGTGAGCTACATTCCCGGTGAAGGTCACAACCTGCAGGAGCACTCCGTGGTGCTGATCCGCGGCGGGCGCGTGAAGGATCTTCCCGGCGTGCGCTATCACATCCTGCGCGGTGTGCTGGATACGCAGGGTATCGCCAAGCGGCGCAAGCGGCGCTCGCTCTACGGCGCGAAGCGGCCGAAGTAAGGAATAAAGAGCGATGTCGCGTCGCCACAGCGCCGAGAAGCGCGAAGTCCTGCCGGATCCGAAGTTCGGCGATCTCGTCCTCAGCCGTTTCATGAACGTGCTGATGTATGACGGCAAGAAGAGCACGGCCGAGCGTATCGTCTACGCCGCCATGGATACCCTGAAGCGCCGCGGCGGTCCGAACAGCGACCCCCTGCGCCTGTTCCATGAAGCGATGGACAACGTGAAGCCGGCGGTCGAGGTGCGGTCCCGCCGCGTCGGCGGCGCCACCTACCAGGTGCCCGTCGAAGTTCGGCCGGAGCGTCGCCAGGCCCTGGCGATCCGCTGGCTGATCGAATCCGCGCGTAAGCGTGGTGAGCACACCATGGAAGAGCGCCTTTCTTCCGAGCTGATGGATGCGGCCAACAACCGCGGCACGGCTGTGAAGAAGCGCGAAGACACGCACCGGATGGCCGAAGCCAACAAGGCTTTCAGCCACTACCGCTGGTAACAGACCCGATCGGGATTAAAGACGATGGCGAAAGCTAAGTTTGAGCGGAACAAGCCGCACTGCAACATTGGCACGATCGGGCATGTGGACCATGGCAAGACGTCGCTGACGGCGGCGATCACCAAGGTTCTGGCCAAGTCGGGCGGTGCGTCGTTCACGGCGTATGACCAGATCGACAAGGCTCCTGAGGAGCGCGCGCGCGGCATCACGATCTCGACGGCGCATGTCGAGTATGAGACGGCCAACCGTCACTACGCGCATGTGGATTGCCCGGGCCACGCCGACTACGTGAAGAACATGATCACGGGTGCGGCGCAGATGGACGGCGCGATCCTGGTGGTGTCGGCGGCCGATGGCCCGATGCCGCAGACGCGCGAGCACATCCTGCTGGCGCGCCAGGTCGGTGTGCCGGCGCTGGTGGTGTTCCTGAACAAGTGCGACATGGCCGATCCCGACCTGCTGGAGCTGGTCGAGATGGAAGTGCGCGAGCTGCTGAGCAGCTACCAGTTCCCGGGCGACGATATTCCCGTGATCAAGGGCTCGGCCCTGATGGCGCTGGAAGACAAGTCCCCCGAGCTGGGCGAGCAGGCCATCCTGAAGCTGATGGAAGCGGTCGACAGCTACATCCCGCAGCCGGAGCGTCCGAAGGACCTGCCGTTCCTGATGCCGATCGAGGACGTGTTCTCGATCTCGGGCCGCGGCACGGTGGTGACGGGGCGCATCGAGCGCGGCATCGTCAAGGTCGGTGAGGAAGTCGAGATCGTCGGTCTGAAGGACACGACGAAGACGACGGTGACGGGCGTCGAGATGTTCCGCAAGCTGCTGGACAGCGGCGAGGCCGGTGACAACATCGGCGCGCTGCTGCGCGGCACGAAGCGCGAGGACGTGGAGCGCGGCCAGGTGCTGGCGAAGCCCGGCTCGATCACGCCGCACACCAAGTTCAAGGCGGAAGCCTATGTGCTGACGAAGGAAGAGGGCGGCCGCCACACGCCGTTCTTCACCAACTACCGTCCGCAGTTCTACTTCCGCACGACCGACGTGACGGGCGTTGTCACCCTGCCGGAAGGCGTGGAGATGGTGATGCCGGGCGACAACGTGACGATGAACGTCGAGCTGATCGCGCCGATCGCCATGGACCAGGGCCTGCGCTTCGCCATCCGCGAAGGCGGCCGCACCGTCGGCGCCGGCGTCGTCGCCAGCATCAGCGCGTAAGCGGCGCGGGAAAGTATAGGCACCAGACAATGGACAGCCAAAACATCCGCATCCGCCTCAAGGCGTTCGATCACCGCGTGCTGGATGGCAGCACGCGGGAGATCGTGAACACCGCGAAGCGGACGGGCGCGCGCGTGCGCGGGCCCATCCCGCTGCCGACGGAAATCGAGCGTTTCACCGTGAACCGCTCGCCGCACGTCGACAAGAAGAGCCGTGAGCAGTTCGAAATCCGGACGCATCGGCGCCTGCTTGATATCGTCGACCCCACCCCGCAGACCGTGGACGCGCTGATGAAGCTCGACCTGGCCGCCGGTGTGGACGTCGAGATCAAGCTCTGAGGCCGGGGAGTAACTCACCATGGCCGCGAAGAATGGTCGCACCGGCCTGATCGCGAAGAAGCTGGGCATGACCCGGCTGTTCAACGACGACGGCTCCACCGTGCCCGTCACTGTGCTGCACCTGGATCAGGTGCGCGTGGTGGCCGTGCGTTCGGCGGAGAAGGACGGTTATGATGCGGTTCAGCTGGGCTTTGGCCTGGCGAAGCCGAAGAACGTCTCGAAGCCCAACAAGGGTCACTTCGCCAAGGCGGGTGTCGAGGCACCGAAGAAGGTCACCGAGTTCCGCGTCGCTGCCGACGCGGTGCTGGAGGTTGGCGCGAAGCTCTCCGCGAATCACTTCGTGAAGGGCCAGATCGTCGACGTGACGGGCACCTCCAAGGGTAAGGGATTTGCCGGCGCCATGAAGCGCTGGAACTTCTCCGGCCTGGAAGCCTCGCACGGCGTGTCGATCAGCCACCGCTCGCACGGTTCGACGGGTAACCGTCAGGATCCGGGCAAGACCTTCAAGAACAAGAAGATGGCGGGCCATCTGGGCGTCGAGCGCATTACCACGCAGAACCTTGAGGTCGCTGGTTTCGACCTCGACAAGGGCCTGCTGATGGTCAAGGGCGCGGTTCCCGGTGCCAAGGGCGGCTATGTGCTGGTGCGCGACGCCGTGAAGCACGCGCGTCATGCCGACGCGCCGTTCCCCGCGGCCGTGGCCTGAGGAAATAGGACAATGCAGGTTCCGGTCATCACGCTGGATAACGGCAATGCGGGCGACATCGATCTGCCCGACGACGTCTTCGCGGCTTCCCCCCGCGCCGACATCATGGCGCGCGTGGTGCATTGGCAGCTCGCCAAGCGCCGCGCCGGCACCCACAAGGTGAAGGGGATGGGTGAGGTTTCTGGTACGACCAAGAAGCCTTACCGCCAGAAGGGCACGGGTAACGCCCGTCAGGGCTCGCTGCGGGCGCCGCAGTTCCGCACGGGTGGCGTGGTGCACGGCCCTGTGGTGCGCGACCATGGCTATTCGCTGAACAAGAAGGTCCGTCGTCTGGGCCTGATCAGCGCGCTGAGCCAGAAGGCCGCCGAGGGCAAGTTGATCGTGCTGGACACGGTGGAGCTGGGCGAGAACGCCAAGACCGCCGCCGTCGCCAGCAAGCTCAAGGCGCTCGGCTGGAAGAGTGCGCTGGTGGTGGATGCGGCGGTGGAAGACGGCTTCGGCCGCGCCGTTCGCAACCTGCCGCACGTGAACGTTCTGCCGACCATCGGCGCGAACGTCTACGACATCCTGAACCATGACGTCCTGGCGGTCACCCGCTCGGCCGTCGAGGCGCTGAAGGAGCGGCTGTCGTGAGCGAGACCACCGCAAAGAAGAAGCCGGTGCTGTCGCGTGAGAGGATGTATCAGACCATCCTCTCGCCGCTGGTGACCGAGAAGGCCGCTGCCCTGGGCGAAAAGGGGCAGGTGGCCTTCCGCGTGCCGCTGAGCGCGACGAAGCCGGAGATCAAGGCTTCCGTCGAGGGCCTGTTCGGGGTGACGGTCGTCACCGTGAACACCCTGATCGTGAAGGGCAAGACCAAGCGGGTGCGTGGCCGTGAGGGCCAGCGTTCCGACTGGAAAAAAGCGGTCGTCCGCCTGGCCGAAGGCCAGAGCATCGACCTGACGACGGGGCTCGCTTAACGCCATGGCGCTGAAGCACTTTAACCCGGTCACCCCGAGCACGCGCGGAACGATCCTCATCGATCGTTCCGAGCTGTTCAAGGGTAAGCCGGTCAAGCAGCTGACGGAGGGCAAGAGCCACTCCGGCGGCCGCAACAATCATGGTCGGATCACCGTCCGGTTCCGTGGGGGTGGGCACAAGCAGTCCTACCGCATCGTCGACTTCAAGCGGCGCAAGTTCAATGTGCCCGCTACGGTCGAGCGGCTGGAATACGACCCGAACCGCACGGCCTTCCTGGCGCTGCTGAAGTATGAGGATGGGGAGCTTTCCTACATCATCGCGCCGCAGCGCCTGAAGGTGGGCGACACGGTCGTTGCTGGTGAGAAGGTCGACATCAAGCCGGGCAATGCGATGCCGCTCGGCGCGATCCCGGTCGGCACCATCATCTACAACATCGAGATGAAGCCCGGTGCGGGTGGCAAGATCGCGCGTTCGGCTGGCACCTATGCCCAGCTGGTCGGCAAGGATGCCGGCTACGCGCAGATCAAGCTGATGTCTGGCGAGCTGCGCCTGGTGCGTGGTGAATGCATCGCCGCCATCGGCGCGGTGTCCAACCCGGACAACCAGAACCAGCAGCTCGGCAAGGCTGGCCGTAGCCGTTGGCTCGGCCGCAAGCCGCATCAGCGCGGCGTCGTCATGAACCCGGTCGACCACCCGCATGGTGGTGGTGAAGGCCGGACCTCGGGTGGCCGCCACCCGGTGACGCCGTGGGGTAAGCCGACCAAGGGCTACAAGACCCGCACCAACAAGCGCACGGACAAGCTTATTGTCCGCCGCCGCAACGTAACGAAGGGCTGACCGCGATGTCGCGCAGTGTCTGGAAGGGGCCGTTCGTTGACGGCTACCTGCTGAACAAGGCGGAAGCGGCACGTGCCTCCACCCGCAACGAGATCATTAAGATCTGGTCGCGCCGGAGCACGATCCTGCCGCAGTTCGTCGGGCTGACCTTCGGTGTCTACAACGGCAAGAAGTTCATCCCTGTCCAGGTGACGGAGAATATGGTGGGGCACAAGTTCGGCGAGTTCTCGCCGACCCGTACCTTCACCGGGCATTCTTCGGACAAGAAGGCGAAGAGGGGCTAAGGCGATATGAGCAAGCCGAAGCATCCCCGTACCGTCGCCGAGACCGCAGCCCAGGCCGTGACGCGGAATATCCGCGTCTCGCCGCGCAAGCTGAACCTGGTCGCCGGCCTGATCCGGGGCAAGAAGGTGCAGGACGCGGTCGCGGTCCTGACCTTCTCCAAGCGCCGCATCTCGGACACGGTGAAGAAGACGCTGGAAAGCGCCATCGCCAATGGCGAGAACAACCACCAGCTGGACGTCGACCGGCTGGTCGTGTCCCGCGTTGAGGTGGGCCGCGCCATCGTGATGAAGCGTTTCCATGCGCGTGGTCGCGGCAAGGCCGCCCGCGTCGAGAAGTGGTTCAGCCATCTCTCGATCACGGTCGCCGAGGCACAGGCCGAAGCAGCGCCCGCAGAGCAGGAGGCCGCGTAACATGGGCCATAAAGTCAACCCGATCGGGCTGCGGCTCGGCATCAACCGGACCTGGGATTCCCGTTGGTTCGCCGATGCCGACTATGCCCGCCTGCTGCACGATGACATCAAGCTGCGGAACACGCTGAAGGCCCGCCTCAAGGGCGCCGGCGTTTCCAAGGTGATCATCGAGCGCCCGGCGAAGAAGCCCCGCGTGACGATCCACGCCGCCCGTCCGGGCGTCGTGATCGGCAAGAAGGGCGCCGATATCGAGGTGCTGCGCAAGGACCTGGCGAAGCTCGCCGGGGCCGAGGTGGCGCTGAACATCGTCGAGATCCGCAAGCCGGAGATCGAGGCGCAGCTGGTGGCCGAGAGCATCGCCCAGCAGCTGGAGCGCCGCGTGGCCTTCCGTCGCGCGATGAAGCGCGCCGTGCAGTCCGCGATGCGCCTCGGCGCCGGCGGCATCCGCATCAACTGCGGTGGCCGTCTGGGCGGCGCAGAGATCGCGCGCATGGAGTGGTATCGCGAGGGCCGGGTGCCGCTGCACACGCTCCGCGCCGATATCGACTTCGGCACGGCCACGGCGAAGACCACCTATGGCACCTGCGGTGTGAAGGTGTGGATCTTCAAGGGTGAGATCATGGCCCATGACCCGATGGCGCAGGACAAGCGCGCCGCCGAGCAGGCGCCTCAGCGCTAAGGGATTGGCACCATGTTGAGTCCGAAGCGTACGAAGTTCCGGAAGGCGCATAAGGGCCGCATCAAGGGTCTGGCGAAGGGCGGGTTCTCCCTGACCTTCGGGGCCTACGGCCTGAAGGCGCTGGAGCCCGAGCGGGTCACCGCGCGGCAGATCGAGGCGGCCCGCCGCGCGATCACGCGTGCGATGAAGCGCGCGGGTCGCGTCTGGATCCGCATCTTCCCCGACGTTCCCGTCTCCACGAAGCCTGCGGAAGTCCGCATGGGTTCGGGTAAGGGCGCGCCGGAATACTGGGTGGCCCGCGTCAAGCCTGGCCGCATCATGTTCGAGATCGATGGCGTCTCCCTGGAGACGGCGCGCGAGGCCCTGGCCCTGGGCGCCGCCAAGCTGCCGATCAAGACCAAGCTGGTCACCCGCTTGGGTGCGGCGGAGCTTTAAGGCAATGACGAAGATCGTGGATGTCCGGGGCAAGACCCCGGACGAGCTCAAGGCGATGTTGCTGGATCTGCGGAAGGAGCAGTTTAACCTCCGCTTCCAGCGCGCAACAGGCCAGCTTGAAGCGGTTTCCCGCATCAAGGTGGTGCGTCGCGACATCGCTCGTGTTAAGACGGTGCTGGCCGAGCAAGCTCGCTCGGCGGCAAAGGCCTGACGAGGAGACCCCGGCAATGCCGAAGCGCGTCCTCACCGGGCGGGTTGTCAGCGACAAGCAGGACAAGACCATTACGGTCCTGGTTGAGCGTCGCGTGATGCATCCGCTCTATAAGAAGTTCATCCGGCGCTCCAAGAAGTACGCCGCGCATGACGACGCGAACCTGTGCAAGGAAGGCGACCTCGTGACCATCGAGGAATGCCGTCCGATCAGCAAGCGCAAGACCTGGCTTCTGGTCCAGCGCAATGGCGAGGCCGTGTCTGCGCCGGCCGGCTTCACCGCCGCCGCCGAGCCTGCGACGGTCTGAGGTAGCGATCGATGATCATCGTCGAATCCAACCTGGAGGTCGCCGACAATTCCGGCGCCCGCCGGGTTCAGTGCATCAAGGTGCTGGGCGGCTCCAAGCGCCGCACCGCGTCGGTGGGCGACATCATTGTCGTCTCCGTTAAGGAAGCGATTCCGCGCGGTAAGGTGAAGAAGGGCGACGTGCAGCGCGCGGTCATCGTGCGCACCGCTTACCCGGTGCGCCGCAATGACGGCACTGCCATCCGCTTCGACCGCAATGCGGCCGTTCTGATCAACAAGCAGAACGAGCCCATCGGCACCCGTATCTTTGGCCCGGTGGTCCGTGAGCTGCGCGCGCGCAAGTTCATGAAGATCATCTCGCTGGCGCCGGAGGTTCTGTAACCATGGCCGCCAAGATCAAAAAGGGTGACCAGGTCCAGGTCCTGACGGGCAAGGACAAGGGCAAGCGCGGCGAAGTGCTGCGCGTGCTGCCCGAGGACAACCGCGCGGTGGTCCAGGGCATCAACATCGTGAAGCGCCATACCAAGCCCAAGGGCGCGGGTCAGGAAGGCGGGATCGTGGAGAAGGAGGCGACCATCGACCTCTCGAACCTCTCCCTGCTCGACCCGAAGTCCGGCAAGCCGACCCGTGTCGGTTTCAAGGTGCTTGAGGACGGCAAGAAGGTCCGGGTGGCGCGTCCCTCCGGCGAGGTGATCGACGCATGAGCGAGGCGAAGGAGCTTCCCCGCCTGCAGACGCACTACGCCGAAGTGGTGCGCAAGAAGCTGATGGAAGAATTCGGCTACGGCAACCCGATGCAGGTGCCGAAGCTGGAGAAGATCGTCATCAACATGGGCGTCGGCGAAGCCGCCGGCGACCAGAAGAAGCTTGATGTCGCGGTCGCTGAACTGACGCTCATCGCTGGCCAGAAGCCGGTGAAGACGCGGGCGAAGAAGGCTATCGCCGGCTTCAAGATCCGCGAAGGTCAGGCGATCGGCACCAAGGTGACGCTGCGTCGTGCCCGGATGTATGAATTCCTGGACCGCCTGGTGACCATTGCGCTTCCGCGCATGCGTGACTTCCGCGGCCTTCCGGGCAATAAGGGCTTCGACGGCCGTGGGAACTTCTCCCTGGGCCTGAAGGAGCAGATCGTGTTCCCCGAAATCAGCTATGATAAGGTGGATGCGGTCCGCGGCATGGACATCGTGTTCGTCACGACGGCGAAGACGGACAAGGAAGCCAAGGCCCTGATGAAGGCCTTCGATCTTCCTTTCGTCAACTGAGTTTGGAAAACCGCCCGGGAAGCCGGGCAGGTTCCGGAGGATTATAACCGCATGGCCAAGACATCGGCTGTCGAGAAGAACAAGCGCCGCGAGCGCCTCTCGAAGCTGCACGCTGGCAAGCGCGCCGCCCTGAAGGAAACGGTGATGAACCGTGAGCTTCCGGTTGAGGAGCGCTTCGAGGCGACGCTGAAGCTCGCCGAGCTGCCGCGCAACGGCGCCCGGGTGCGCGTGCGCCTGCGCTGTGAGCTGACGGGTCGTCCCCGCGCCAATTATCGCAAGTTTAAGCTGAGCCGTAACATGCTCCGTGAGCTGGCCTCGAATGGCCAGATCCCGGGTCTTGTTAAGGCCAGCTGGTAAGGCAGGGGGCACAACATGTCTCTCTCCGATCCGCTCGGCGATATGCTGACGCGCATCCGCAACGGTCAGCGCGCGCGGCAGAGCCGTATCGTCTCGCCCGCCAGCCGCCTGCGGTCTGATGTTCTCGAAGTGCTGAAGCGCGAGGGTTATATCCGCGCGTGGCGCACTGAGCAGGTACGCCCCGGCGTGTCCATGCTGGACATCGAACTGAAGTATTCGGAAGGCGAGCCCGCCATCAAGGAGATCACCCGCGTCTCCAAGCCCGGCCGGCGCGTCTATACGAAGATCAAGGAGCTGCAGAAGTTCTATAACGGACTCGGCATCTCCATCCTGTCCACGCCGTCCGGCGTGATGAGCGACAATGAGGCCCGCGCTGCCAATGTTGGCGGCGAAGTCCTCTGCCGCGTGTTCTGAGGGAGGGGTAAGCATGTCGCGCGTCGGCAAATATCCCGTCTCCGTCCCCGCCGGTGTCACCGTCTCGCTGAACGACGGCGTCGTGACCGCCAAGGGCAAGCTCGGCGAGCTGTCCATGCCGATCGTCACCGATGCCGTCGAGGTCGAGGTGAAGGGCAACGAGGTTTCGGTCTCCCCCAAGGGTTCCGATCGCCGTGCCCGCACCATGTGGGGCACCACCCGCAGCCTGATCAACGGCATGTGCATCGGCGTTTCCACCGGCTTCTCGAAGTCGATGGAGATCACCGGCACCGGCTACCGCGCCGCGATGCAGGGCAGCGATCTCGTGCTGAACCTCGGTTACAGCCACGAGATCCGTTACCCCGTCCCGGCCGGCATCAAGATCACCGTTGAGCGTCCCACGGCCGTCAAGGTCGAGGGCGCGGACAAGCAGCGCGTTGGCCAGGTGGCCGCCGAGATCCGCGGCTTCCGCGGCCCCGAGCCCTACAAGGGCAAGGGCGTGCGCTACGACAACGAGACGATCCTCCGGAAGGAGGGGAAGAAGAAGTAAATGGCGAACAAACTCGCTCTGCAGACACGCCGCCGCGCGCGCCTGCGCTTCCAGCTTCGCCTCAAGAGTGGTGGCCGGCCGCGTCTGTCGGTCTTCCGCTCGGGTCGTCATATCTATGCCCAGGTCATCGACGACAAGCAGGGCCGCACGCTGGCCGCTGCCTCGTCGCTGGAGAAGGTGCAGCGCGAAAGCCTGCGCACCGGCGCCGACAAGGATGCCGCGACCGCCATCGGCAAGCTGCTGGCCGAGCGCGCCATCGCTGCCGGGGTGACCGAGGTCGTTTTCGACCGTGGGCCTTACCTGTATCACGGCCGGGTGAAAGCCCTGGCGGACGGCGCCCGCGAGGGCGGGCTGTCGTTCTAAGGAGCACAGAAGATGGCACGTGAACCGAGGAGCGGTGGCAGCGACGAGAACCGTCGCGGCCGTGGCCGTGGTCCCGATCGTAACGCCGAGCGTGAGCCCGGCGACGAGCTGAAGGACAAGCTGGTCACGATCAACCGCGTGGCCAAGGTGGTGAAGGGTGGCCGTCGCTTCTCCTTCGCCGCGCTGGTCGTCGTGGGTGACGAGAAGGGCCGGGTTGGCTGGGGCGCCGGCAAGGCGCGCGAGGTGCCCGAGGCGATCCGCAAGGCGACGGAGCGTGCGAAGCGCACGATGATCCGTGTGCCGATGCGCGAGGGCCGGACCCTGCACCACGACGTCGTCGGCGATTTCGGCGCTGGCCGTGTGATCCTGCGCGCGGCTCCGGCCGGCACGGGCATCATCGCGGGTGGCCCGATGCGCGCGGTGTTCGAGACCCTGGGCATGGGCGACGTTGTCGCGAAGTGCACGGGTTCCACGAACCCGCACAACATGGTCAAGGCGACCTTCTCCGCCCTGTCGCGCTGCACCAGCCCCCGCGCTGTGGCCTCGCGTCGTGGCAAGAAGGTCTCCGACCTGCTGGGCGCCCGCAAGGACGAGGCCAGCACGGAGGCCGCGGCCAATGTCTGAGAAGAAGACCGTCCGGGTGACGCAGATCGCGTCGCCCATCGGCCGCAAGCCCGGTCAGCGCGAGACGCTGATCGGTCTGGGCCTTAACAAGATCCGCCGTACGCGCGAGCTGGAGGATACTCCGGCCGTGCGTGGCATGATCCGCAAGGTCGCGCACCTGATTCAGGTGGGCGAGACCACGGAGAAATAAGATGAAGCTGAACGAACTGCGCGACAATGAAGGCGCGCGCAACAAGTTCAAGCGCGTTGGGCGCGGCATCGGTTCCGGTAAGGGTAAGACCTCCGGCCGTGGCGTGAAGGGCCAGAAGGCCCGTACCGGCGTGTCGCTGAACGGCTTCGAGGGTGGTCAGCTCCCGATCTACCGTCGTCTGCCGAAGCGCGGCTTCGTCAATATTTTCCGCAAGGAATACGCGCCGATCAACCTCGGCACGTTGGAGCAGGCGCTGGAGTCCGGCCGCCTGACGGGTACGGAGATCACCGAGGACGCGCTGAAGGCCGCTGGCCTGGTGCGGACCGGTGGCAAGGTCGTCGGCGTGCGCCTCCTGGCGCGTGGCGAGATCAAGCGCGCCATCACCGTGACGGTCTCCGGTGCCTCTGCTGCCGCCATCGCGGCGGTGCAGGCCGCCGGCGGCAGCGTCACTGTGACGGCTCCGGCCGCCGCGGAAGAAGCACCCCAGGCGTAATGCCTTGCGCCCCCGCCACCGGGGGCGCTAGGTGCTTCGCAGATGGGCTGGCAACGGCGCCGTGGGGCATGCTCCCGGCGCCGCAGTCATGTTGAAGGGTCAGAACTCATGGCGTCCGCCGCCGAGCAGCTCGCAGCCAACCTCAACCTCGGCGTGCTGTCCAAGGCCACCGAGCTCAAAAAGCGCATCTGGTTCACGCTGGCTGCGCTGATTGTCTACCGCATCGGCACCTATGTGCCCGTGCCAGGCGTCGATGCCACGGTGATGGCGGATATCCTGCGCCAGCATGGCAGCGGCATCCTGGGCATGTTCGACATGTTCACGGGCGGCGCGCTGGGGCGCATGACCGTCTTCGCGCTGAACATCATGCCCTACATCTCCGCCAGCATCATCGTGCAGCTGCTCAGCAGCGCGGTGCCGAGCCTGGAGGCCCTCAAGAAGGAGGGTGAGGCCGGGCGCAAGAAGCTGAACCAGTATACCCGCTACCTGACGGTGCTGATCGCCCTCTTCCAGGCCTGGGGCATCGCGATCGGGCTGGAGAGCATGCGCGGAAGCTTGGGCCAGGCCGCGGTCTTCGAGGCCGGGATGTTCTTCCGCATCTCCTGCGTGGTCACGCTGGTGGGCGGCACTCTCTTCCTGATGTGGCTGGGCGAGCAGATCACGGCCCGCGGCGTCGGCAATGGCATCAGCCTGATCATCTTCGCCGGCATCGTCGCCAACCTGCCTTCCGCGGCTGTCGCCACGCTGGAGCTGGGCCGGACCGGCGCGCTCTCCACCTTCTTCATCATCGCCTTCCTGCTGATCGCCCTGGGCGTCATCGCCTTCGTGGTCTTCATGGAGCGGGCGCAGCGGCGTATCCCCGTCCAGTATCCGAAGCGCCAGATCGGCAACCGGATGTTCGGCGGTGAGAACACGCATTTGCCGCTGAAGCTGAACACGGCTGGCGTCATTCCGCCGATCTTCGCCTCCTCCCTGCTGTTGTTGCCGGCGACCTTCGCAGGCTTCGCAGGCGGGCAGCAGACGGATAGCTGGCTGATGACGATCGCCAATGCCCTGGCGCATGGGCGGCCGGCCTATATGGCGCTCTATGTGGCGCTGATCATCTTCTTCGCCTTCTTCTATACGGCGGTGGTTTTCAACCCGGCCGAGACTGCGGATCAGCTGAAGAAGAACGGCGGCTTCATTCCGGGTATCCGCCCCGGGCAGTCCACGGCTGATTATCTGGACCGGGTGCTGACGCGTCTGACCGCCATCGGCGCCCTTTATCTCTGTATCGTCTGCCTTCTGCCGGAGATCCTGATCAGTCAATACGGCGTGCCCTTCTACTTCGGCGGCACTTCCTTGCTGATTATTGTTTCCGTGACGATGGACACGGTGGCTCAGATTCAGTCTCATCTCTTCGCCCACCAGTATGAGGGGCTGATTCGCAAGTCCCGCCTGGGCGGGCGTGGTGCTCCCCGCGTGCGCTAGGCACGCGGGCTCTTGCTAGCTTTGCCAGGGAAAACGCGTCGATGAACCTCATCCTGCTCGGTCCACCGGGGGCCGGCAAAGGCACGCAGGCCAAGCGCCTGGAAGACCGCTACGGGATCGCGCAGATCTCGACGGGCGACATGCTGCGGGCCGAGGTGAAGAGCGGCAGCGAGATCGGGCTGCAGGCCAAGGGCATCATGGAGCGCGGCGAGCTGATGCCCGACGCGATCATCACGGCCATGCTGGCGCTGCGGGTGGAGAAGCCCGATGCGGCCCGCGGCTTCATCCTCGACGGCTTCCCCCGCACCACGCCCCAGGCCGAGGCGCTGGACGTGATGCTGAAGGAGAAGGGGCTTCAGCTCGACCATGTGATCGAGCTGAAGGTCGATGATGGCGCGCTGGTCGAGCGCATCGCCGGCCGCTTCACCTGCGCGAAGTGCGGCGAGGGCTATCACGACAGCTTCAAGCCGACCAGGACGTCGGGCGTCTGCGATGTCTGCGGCAGCACCGAGTTCACCCGGCGCGCCGACGACAAGGCTGAGACGGTGGCCGCGCGGCTGGAGGCCTATCACCGCCAGACGGCGCCTCTGCTGCCTTACTACCAGGCGCAGGGCAAGCTGAGGGCCGTGGACGGCATGGCCGCGATGGCCGAGGTCTCGGCCCAGATCGCGGAGATCCTGGGCGAACCGGGCTGAGTTTGGTTCCCCCTTGACTCTTTTGCGTCAGGGGGGGTAAACCGCCGCCTCTTGCGGGCGGGGTCATCCCGGCCGTGAGACTGTTTGCGTTTCGTGCGGGACCAGTTGTCCGGCGGGGCGCGGATGATCACCTTGGCCGGCATCATCGGGTGTCTGGCAGGACGAACGGAAGCCCACAGGGGCTTCGGGAGCAGGTACGTGGCGCGCATTGCAGGCGTGAACATCCCCACCAACAAACGCGTTCTCATTTCCCTTCGCTACATCTACGGCATCGGCCCGGCGAATGCGAAGGTGATCTGCGAGCAGCTCGGCATCCCCGAGGACCGGCGCGTCAACCAGCTGACGGACGAAGAGATCGTCAAGCTGCGTGAGACGATCGACCGCGACTACCGGGTCGAAGGCGATCTGCGTCGCGAGAACGCGATGAACATCAAGCGCCTGATGGACATGGCCTGCTATCGCGGCCTGCGTCACCGCAAGGGCCTGCCGGTCCGCGGCCAGCGCACCCACACCAACGCCCGCACCCGCAAGGGCAAGGCCGTGGCGATCGCCGGCAAGAAGAAGGTGACGAAGTAAGATGGCCCGTCAGCCCAGCGGTCGTCCGCGTAAGAAGGAACGCAAGAATATTGCGTCCGGCGTGGCCCACGTCCTCGCCAGCTTCAACAACACCATCGTCACCATCACGGACAGCCAGGGCAACGCCATCGCGTGGTCCTCGGCCGGCAGCCAGGGTTTCAAGGGCAGCCGCAAGTCCACCCCGTACGCCGCGCAGGTCGCGGCCGAAGACGCGGGCCGCAAGGCGCGCGAGCACGGGATGGAGACGCTGGAGATCATGGTGTCCGGTCCCGGTTCGGGGCGTGAGTCGGCTCTGCGCGCGCTGCAGACGGTCGGCTTCTACGTCACCGCCATCCGCGATGTGACGCCGATCCCGCACAACGGCTGCCGCCCGCGCAAGCGTCGGCGGGTCTGAGGCACGGCGGCAAGGAGGCACCCACTTTGCTCGAGCGCAACTGGCGTTCCCTGATCCGCCCCGAAAAGCTCGATGTCGAGCTGGGGGCGGAGCCGTCCCGCACCGCGACCGTGGTGGCGGAGCCGCTGGAGCGCGGCTTCGGCATGACGCTCGGCAATGCACTGCGGCGGATTCTTCTGTCGTCGCTGCAGGGTGCGGCCGTGACCGCCATCCGTATCGATGGCGCGCTGCATGAATTCAGCAGCCTTCAGGGTGTGCGGGAAGATGTCACGGACATCGTCCTGAACATCAAGCGGCTGGCCATCCGGATGCAGGGCGAGGGGCCGAAGCGCCTCCAGCTCACGGCAACCGGCCCTGGCGAGGTCACCGCTGGCCAGATCCAGACCACCGGCGATATCGAGATCGCCAATCCGGACCTGGTCATCTGCACGCTCGACGATGGCGCCAAGCTGTCGATGGAGCTGACGGTGGACCTGGGCAAGGGTTATGTCCCGGCCAGCGAGAATCGCCCGGAAGACGCCCCCATCGGGCTGATCCCGGTCGATGCCATCTACTCCCCGGTTCGCCGCGTGGCGTATCAGGTGCAGCCGACCCGCGTCGGCCAGCGCACCGACTACGACAAGCTGGTGATGACGGTGGAGACGGACGGCACGATCGCCCCGGACGATGCCATCGCCCTGGCCGCGCGCATCCTGCAGGATCAGCTTCAGCTCTTCATCAACTTCGATGAGCCGCGTGAGCGCAAGGTGGAAGAGGTGCAGGACGACCTGCCCTTCAACCGCAACCTGCTGCGCAAGGTGGACGAGCTGGAACTGTCGGTCCGCAGCGCGAACTGCCTGAAGAACGACAATATCGTCTATATCGGCGACCTCGTTCAGAAGACCGAGCAGGAAATGCTCCGCACGCCGAATTTCGGCCGCAAGTCGCTGAACGAAATCAAGGAAGTCCTCGCTTCCATGGGGCTGTCCCTCGGCATGACCGTGTCGGGCTGGCCGCCGGAGAATATCGAGGACCTCGCGAAGAAGATCGAAGAGCCGTTCTGATTTCGGCCACCTGAAGGAATAGACCCATGCGTCACGGGGTTGCCGGCCGGAAGCTCGGCGTTACCTCCTCCCACCGTATTGCGATGCTCCGCAATATGGCGACCAGCCTGCTCAAGCATGAGCAGATCACCACGACCCTGCCGAAGGCCAAGGAGCTGCGCCCCTATGTGGAGCGCATCATCAGCCTCGGTAAGCGTGGCGACCTGCATGCCCGCCGCCAGGCCTATGCGCAGATCCGCGACGAGAAGGTGGTGGCCAAGCTCTTCACCACCATCGCCGAGCGGTACAAGACCCGCCAGGGCGGCTATACCCGCGTGCTGAAGGCGGGTGTCCGCTACGGCGACGCCGCCGACATGGCGGTGATCGAGCTGGTGGAGCGCGATGCGGCGGCCAAGGGCCTCGACAGCGGCCAGCAGCCGGAAGCCGAGGCCGAGGGCCAGCAGGACGCGGCGTAAGCCGTTCTCCTGGAGTGAAGTGGAAAAGGGCGGATGGGTGACCATCCGCCCTTTTTCCATGCGTGGCCTCCTGCGCGGTTCGCGCCGGCCTTGCGGGCGGCGGGCTGGCGGGTAAGACTTCGGGGATGTTCCGCCGCCGCGTGTTCCTGGGCTTCCGCGCGTGACCGCCGCCTTGCTCGAGGCGGGGATGCAGTCGGCCGAGATGCCGGACCTGCCGGCGGATCTGCATGGACGCATCGCCTTCCTGGCCGCGCCGACCGAGGTCGCCATGGCGGCGCGGGAGCGGCTGGCCGCCCGGCATGGCGACCCGCAGCCGGAGGAGGCCGCCGTCATCGTCGCGCTCGGCGGCGACGGCTTCATGCTGGAGACCCAGCACCGCTTCCTGGGCCGCAACCCGCCGATCTACGGCATGAACTGTGGCAGCGTCGGCTTCCTGATGAACGCCTTCAGGGAGGAGGAACTGCCGCAGCGCCTGGCGGCGGCGCAGTCGGCCACGCTCTTCCCGCTGCGGATGCGGACCGTGGCGGGCGACGGCGAGCGGCGGGAGGCGCTGGCCATCAACGAGGTCTCCCTGCTGCGGGAGACGCGGCAGGCGGCCAAGATCCGCATCCTCGTCGATGGCAAGGAGCGGCTGCCGGAGCTGATCTGCGATGGCATCCTGGTGTCCACGCCCGCCGGCAGCACCGCTTATAACCTTTCCGCCCATGGCCCCATCGTGCCGCTCGGCGCCAACCTCCTGCCGATGACGCCGATCTCCGCCTTCCGGCCCCGCCGCTGGCGCGGCGCGCTGCTGCCCGGCGAGGCGGTGGTGATGTTCGAGATCCTGGAATTCGAGAAGCGGCCGGTCGCCGCCGTGGCCGATTATGTCGAGGTGCGCGATGTCCGTTCCGTGGAGGTGCGGGAGGATCGCAGCAGCCGCCTCACTTTGCTGTTCGACCCGGATCACGGCCTGTCCGAACGCATTATCGCTGAACAATTCACTGTCTGAGCAGGAGACGTTCTCATGAAGCTCCACTGGTGTCCGAAGACACGATCCTTCCGTGCACTTTGGATGCTGGAAGAGGCAGGGGCCGCCTATGAGCGTGTGCTTGTGGATATCCGCGCCGGCGCGCAGCAGGACCCCGCCTTCCTGGCTCTGAACCCCATGGCGAAAGTGCCGGTGCTGGAACACGGCGCCATCATCATCGCCGATTCCACCGCGATCTGTGCCTGGCTGGCGGACCGCCTGCCGGAGGCCGGACTGGCGCCCTCGCTGAACCACACGGATCGCGGCAGCTACCTGCAGTGGCTGATCTTCCCGGCCGCCTATATGGAGCCGGCCCTGGTGGAGCGTCAGGGCGGCTGGAAGACCAATACCCACGCCCATGCCTGGGGAGATTTCGACCGGGTGTTGGCGGCCATGGATGCCGGATTGCAGAAGGGGCCGTGGCTGCTGGGCGAACATTTCAGCGCGGCCGATGTCACCATGGGCACGGGGCTCGGCTGGGGCCTGAAGTTCGGCATGATCCCGGCCACGCCGCTCCGCACCGCCTATATCGAGCGCTGCGAGGCACGGCCGGCCTATCAGCGTGCCCTGGCCATCGATGCCGGGCCGGAGGAAGCGGCGCCGCCCCCGGCCGGGCCGAAGCCGCCACAGGACTGACGGCCTCCGCCGCCGGACATGAAAAAGCCCCGCCCGCCATCTGGCGGAGCGGGGCTTTCCCGTTCAGGGCCGGGTGGAAAGGATCAGCCCGGCAGGTCGTTCAGGTGGCAGGCGCTGCGGTGGCCCGGCGCGATGTTCTTGAGCACTGGCCGCTCCACGCGGCAGCGGTCGAAGGCATGCGGGCAGCGCGGGTGGAAATGGCAGCCCGGCGGCGGGTTGAGCGGCGAGGGGATCTCGCCCTTCACGCCGGCGAAGCTCTTCTTGCGCGCCTCGATCCGTGGCACCTCGGCCAGCAGGGCCTGGGTATAGGGATGATTGGCGCGGGCGAAGACTTCCTCGGAAGGGGCCTCCTCCACCACCCGGCCCAGATACATGATCACCACGCGGTCCGAGAGATGCTCGACCACGCCGAGGTCATGGCTGATGAAGAGGTAGGTGAGGTTCAGATCCTTCCGCAGCTGCATGAACAGGTTCAGGATCTGCGCCTGGATGGAGACGTCCAGCGCCGCGACGGATTCGTCGCAGACAATGAACTCCGGCTGCACAGCGAGCGCCCGGGCGATGCCGATGCGCTGGCGCTGGCCACCCGAGAACTGGTGCGGGTAGCGGCGCTTCAGCGAGGGGTCCATGCCCGCGCGGCGCATCTGCTCGTCCACATAGCGGTCGAACTCGGCGCGCTTGGTCAGGCCATGCACCAGCGGCGCCTCGCCGATGATCTCGGCCACCCGCAGGCGCGGATTGAGCGAGGACATCGGGTCCTGGAAGATCATCTGCGTCTGCAGCTTGGCGCGCCGCGCCTCGGCGCCGCTCAGGGAGGAAAGCTCCTTCCCATGCCAACGGATGCTGCCCTCGGTGGCCGGCATGATGCCCGCCACCATGCGGCCCAGGGTGGACTTGCCGCAGCCGGACTCACCCACCAGCCCGACCACTTCGCCCTTGTTCACGATCAGGTCGACGCCATCGACGGCATGCACCGTCTCTTCCTTCACCGGGGCACCGAGCCGCTGCAGCAGCTTGCCGGCGAAGTCCAGCTTCTTGGAGAAGCGCTTGGCGACGCCCTTCAGCTCGATGATGGGGGTTTCGCTGCTCATGCGGCTTCTCCCTGTGCGGGATTCGGGAACATCGGGTGGAAGCAGCGCACGTCGCGGCCGGGCGCCACCTCGCCGAAGGGCGGCTCGTTGATGCAGACCTCGGTCACGCGCGGGCAGCGGGTGCGGAAGGCGCATCCCGGCGGCAGCTTCAGCAGGCTGGGCGTCATGCCCGGGATCTGCCGCAGCGGCTCGCCGCGCTTGTTGCGGCTGGGCACGGAGCCGATGAGCCCGGCGGTATAGGGGTGCAGCGGCATGTCCAGGACAGGGGCCACCTCGCCCTTCTCGACGATACGGCCGGCATACATGACCGCGATGTCGTCGGCGAGGCCGGCGACCACGGAGAGGTCATGCGTGATCCAGATCATCGCCGTGCCGGTCTCAGCGCAGAGCTTCTGCACCTCGGCCAGGATCTGCGCCTGGATGGTCACGTCCAGCGCCGTGGTCGGCTCGTCCGCCACGATCAGCTCGGGGCGGTGCAGCAGCGCGATGGCGATGGCCACGCGCTGGCGCATGCCGCCCGAGAACTGGTGCGGATAGGACTTCAGCCGCTCCTCGGGGGAGGGGATGCCCACCATGCCCAGCGTGTCGCGGGCGCGCTGGCGGGCCTCCTCCTTGGAGACCTTGCTATGGGCCTGAACCGTCTCGATCATCTGCGTGTCGATACGCAGGACCGGGTTCAGCGTCATCATCGGGTCCTGGAAGATCATGGCGATGCGGTTGCCGCGAAGCTTCCGCATCTCCTCTTCCGAGAGCTTGGCCAGGTCCTGCCCATGGAACAGGATGGAGCCGCCGGTGATCCGGCCGGGTTCATCGACCAGGCCGAGGATGGAGAAGCCGGTCACGGTCTTGCCGGAGCCGGATTCCCCCACCAGCCCCAGCACCTTGCCGCGGCGGACGGTGAAGGAGACATCATCCACCGCCTTCACCACGCCGGCGCGGGTAAAGAAATGCGTTTGCAGGTTGCGGACTTCGAGAGTCGGGGAGCCCGCAACCGGGGCCTGCATCACTGCTGACATTGGACGATCACTTCTTCAGTCGCGGGTTCAGCACATCACGCAGGTGGTCGCCCACGAGATTGATCGAGACGATGGTCACCAGCAGCGCGATGCCGGGATAGAAGCTGATCCAATACTTGCCGGAGAGCATGTACTCGTAGCCGTTGGAGATCAGCAGGCCGAGCGAGGGCTCGGTGATGGGCACGCCGAGGCCGAGGAAGGAGAGGGTGGCCTCCAGCGCGATGGCGCGGGCGATCTGCATGGTGCCGACCACGATCAGCGGCGGCAGGCAGTTCGGCAGCAGGTGGCGGAAGATCACGCGGTAGGTCGGCAGGGCCAGGCACTGCGCGGCCTCGATATATTCGCGGCGGCGCTCCACCAGCGCGGTGCCGCGCACCGTTCGGGCGTAATAGGCCCATTCCACGATCACCAGCGCCAGCACCACATTCGTGATGCCCTTGCCGAGGAAGGCAAGGATCATCAGCGCCGCCAGGATGGACGGGAAGGAGAGCTGCAGGTCGACGAGGCGCATGATGGCGCTGTCGGTCCGCCCGCCTGCATAGGCGGCCAGCAGGCCCAGCGAGGCGCCGATGAGGCAGGCCACGATGGCCGAGCCGGCGCCGACCATCAGCGAGATGCGCAGCCCATACATGATGCCGGAGAGCATGTCGCGCCCCTGGTCATCCGTCCCCAGCCAGTAGGTGAAGCCGGCGCCGCCCACCGTGCCGGGCTCCATCCGCCCGTCCATGATGTCGAGCTGCGCCAGGTCATAGGGGTTCTGCGGCGCGATGAGCGGCGCAAACACGGCGATCAGCACCAGGAAGGTGAAGACCACCAGGCCGACCGTCGCCGTCTTGCTCTCGAAGAACTCGGAGACGAAGCGGCGGAACGGCGTTTCGACCTTGGCCGGGGCGGGGGCCGCCGGCGTGGCGGCCTGAGGGAGGGAACTCGCGCTCATTGCTTGTTCTCCAGCCGCACGCGCGGGTCGAGGGCCGAGTAGGAGAGGTCGACCAGCAGATTAATGGTGATGAACATCAGGACGATGATCATCAGGTAGGCGACGATCACGGGGCGATCGAGCACGTTGATGCTGTCGATGATCAGCTTGCCCATGCCGGGCCAGGCGAAGACGCTTTCCGTCACCACCGAGAAGGCGATGGTGGAGCCCAGCTCCAGGCCGACCACGGTGACGACCGGGATCATGATGTTCTTGAAGACATGGACGAAGATGACCCGCTGGTTCGTCAGGCCCTTGGCGCGGGCGAACTTCACGAAGTCCATCAGCATCGTCTCGCGCACGCCGGCGCGGGTCAGGCGGATGACGAGGCTGATCTTGAAGAGTGCCAGGTTGAGCACCGGCATGGCCAGGTGGCGCAGCCCGTCCCAGGTCAGGAAGGACCAGCGCAGGCCCAGCACTTCCACCGTCGGTCCACGTCCCGTCGAGGGCAGCCAGCCCAGCTGCACGGCGAAGACCATGATCAGCATCAGGCCGACCCAGAAGGTGGGCAGCGAGAAGCCGAGGATGGAGCTGGTCATGATGACCTTGGAGGCGCCCGCATTCGGCTTCAGCCCGGCATAGAGGCCGAGCGGGATGCCGATGACCAGCGCCACGATGGTGGCGCCGAAGGCCAGTTCCAGCGTCGCCGGCATGCGCTGCAGGATCAGCTGCAGCGCCGGCTCATTGAAGACGAAGCTGCGGCCCAGATCACCCCGCAGCGCATTGCCGAGGAAGGACATGTACTGCATCCACAGCGGCAGATCGAGACCGAGCGCCTTGATGGCGCGCTCACGCTCGATCTGGTCCGCATCCGGACTGATCAGGATCTCCACCGGATCGCCGATGGCGTAGACGCCGACGAAGACGATAAGGGACATCGCCAGCATAACAAGAACGGCCTGCAACAGCCGTCGCATCAGATAAAGGCTCATGGTGTCAGCGGTTCGCCGCGCTGGAGGAGGCCGGGCGCACGTCCTGGGCGCGGGTGAGTTCATCCGCGCGGGCATCGTGTGCCAGGTTGGGCTTCATTGCCCAGACGTTCTTCTGGATATGGATAGGCATCACGCCGACATCCTCCATGGTGATGCGGGTGGCTTCCTGCAGCAGGGCCTCACGCTTGGCGTCGTCCAGCTCGGAGAGTGCGGCCTCGAGCTTGGCATCGGCCTCGGGGTTGCTGTAGCGGCCGCCATTGGAGCCGCCCCAGCCCTTGTCACGCGTCGGCGTCGCCGTCAGCGAGCGGAGGGGCGAGGAGGCCTCGGCCGAGGATGTGCCCCATCCGGCCAGGAAGGCGCCGAATTCCTGCTTGCTGCGGCGGGCCACGAAGGTGGTCCAGGGCGATGCCTCCACATTGGTGGTCACGCCGATGCGCGACCACATCTGGCCCACCGCCTGGATGATGCGCGCATCGTTCAGGTAACGGTCATTGGGGCCGGCCAGGGTGATGCGGAAACCGTTGGGATAGCCGGCATCGGCCAGCAGCTTCTTCGCCACGTTCACGTCGGGCTTGGCGGGCACGAGATCCGGCACATAGCCGAAGGTGCCGGGCGGCAGGAACTGGGCGGAGGGGAGGGCGCTGCCTTCCATCACGCGCTGCACGATGGCGTCGCGGTCGATGGCGATGTTCAGCGCGCGGCGCACGCGCACGTCGCGCAGCGGGTTGCGCGGCAGCGGCTTGCCGTCGTTGTCGAAGAGATAGGGGCTCTCGCCGTCACGGGACTGGTCGGTGCCGAGATAGATGATCCGCAGCCCGTCCTTCTCGCTCAGCTTCACGCGGCTCTCGCGGCGCAGCCGGGCGATGTCGTTGGTCGGCACCTGGTCGATCATGTCCACGTCACCGGCCAGCATCGCCGCCATGCGGGCGCCGTTGTTGGTGATGATGCGGTAGCTGACCGTCTTCCAGGCCGGCTTCGGGCCCCAGTAATCCTCGTTGCGTTCCAGTTCCAGCCGGTCGCCGGAGCGGAAGGAGACGTAGCGGAAGGGGCCGGCGCCGATGGCGACCTTGCCGGAATTGAAGTCCTCGGTCGCCGCGCCCTCATGCGTCTCCTTGTCGAGCATGGTGACCTGGCCCAGGTCGGTCGGCAGCAGCGGATAGGGGCCATCCGTCTTCAGGTGGATGGTCAGCGGATCGATGATTTCGACGCCCTTCACCGCGCGGGTGTAGATGGCGTAGCTGGAAGGGCTGTTGGGCACGGTCGCCGGGCGGGCGATGCTGAAGGCCACATCCTCGGCGGTGAAGGCATTGCCGTTGTGGAACTTGACGTTCGGCCGCAGCTTGAATTCCCAGGTATCGTCCGAGATCGGCTTCCAGCTTACCGCGAGGCCCGGCTGCAGCCGGCCATTCGCATCGAAGCCGGTGAGCGCGCCGAAGAGCATTTCTGCAACGGCGTAATTGGGTGACAGCGCATGGTACTGCGGGTCGAGCGAGGTGACCTGAGCTCCCACGGCGATGGTGACATTCTGTGCCCGGACCGGCTCGGAGAAGCCGATGCTCAGCGCCGAAACGGCGGCCAGAAGGGCCACCCTGCTGCAATGCTTCATTCTATCCCCCAGAGGCTGCCGCCTTTTTATGGCCATACTGTAGCAGCCGGGTAATATCATCGCCAGTTCAACGTGATTTTATAAGAAAGTGACTTAACCTTTTCCTCCCTGCTGAAACCTTTGGCAAGGTCGGTGAAGATCCGCCTGCGGAATGGGCTATTCCTCAGTCGCCTCGGCGACGGGCAGGATCGAGGTCTCCTTGGCGGAGCCGATGGCGAGGATGGTTTCAGTCCTCAGCACGCCCGCATGGCCACGCACCGTATCGGCCACGAAGCGCTCCACTGCCGCCAGATCAGGCAGGCGCAGCTTCAGCAGATAGGTCCAGCCGCCGGTGATGCGGTGGCATTCCAGCACCGGCTCCGCCGCGCGCATGGCTGTGCGGAAGGCGGTTTCCTCCCGTCCTGGTTGCAGGTCCACGAAGACGAAGGCCAGCATCGGGCAGCCGATGGCCGCGGGGTCAAGATCGGCGCGCCAGCCGCGGATCGTGCCACGCTCCTCCAGCCGCTTCACCCGTTCCGCCGTGGCGGAAACCGAAAGGCCGGCGACCTTCGCCAGCTCAGCCAGTCCAGCCGCTCCGTCCTCCTGCAATGCAACGAGGATGTTCCGGTCGATTTCGTCCATGGCGGGAGATTATCCGGCGTGCTGGCTGCTTGAAACAGAAAAGGGCGGAGAGGTTTCCCTCTCCGCCCCCGATCATCCTTACGGACGGATCAGATGTAGTGCTCGGCTAGCGGCGCGAAGCCGTTGAAGCCCTGGCTGGCATAGGTGGAGACATAGGCTCCGGTCGCCAGCAGCTCCACCCGGTCGCCGCTGTCGAGCGCCAGCGGCAGGCGGTAGTTGGACTTCTCATACAGCGTGTCCGTGCTGTCGCAGGTCGGGCCCGCGATGGTCACGGGGCCGTCCGGCCCGCCGTCATGCGGCGTGCGGAAGGCGTATTTGATGGCCTCGCCCTCCGTCTCCGCCAGTCCGCCGAAACGGCCGATATCCAGATAGACCCAGCGCACCGGGTCATCCTTGGCCTTCTGCGACACCAGCACGACCTCGGAGGAGAGCACCCCCGCGTCGCCGACGATGAAGCGGCCCGGCTCCACCACCATCTGCGGCAGCGCGTTGCCGAAAGCCTGCACCATGGCACCCATGATGGCATCGCCGATCTCGCCGATCTCCGGCACCTCGGAGCGGTAGCGCACCGGGTAGCCGCCGCCGATATTGATCATGCGGACATTCACGCCGGCATTCTTCAGGTCGGTGAACAGCAGCCCCACCTTGGCGATCGCGGCCTCATAGGCCTCGGTGCGGGTCTGCTGGCTGCCGACATGGAAGGAAATGCCGAAGGGGTCCAGGCCCAGCTCGCCCGCCAGCACCATCAGCTCCTGCGCCATCTCGACCTCGCAGCCGAACTTCTTCGACAGCGGCCACTCGGCACCGACATTGCCGACGAGGATGCGGCAATAGACCTTGGCGCCCGGCGCGGAGCGGGCGAGCTTGCGCAGCTCCGCCTCGGAATCGAAGGCGAACATGCGCACGCCGGCCTCATAGGCCGCCTTGATGGCGCTCTCCTTCTTCACCGTATTGCCGTAGGAGATGGCATCCGGCCGGGCGCCGGCGCGCAGGCAGGCCTGCACCTCCTCCCAGGAGGCGGCGTCGAAGGACGAGTCGAGCTCCACCAGCCGATCCAGGATCGGGGCGGCGGGATTGGCCTTCACCGCATAGTAGATGCGCGCGAGAGGAAGGGCGGCCTTCAGGCGCCCGTAATTCTCCGCGACGCGGTCCACGTCCACGATCAGGCAGGGCGTCGCCGGCATGGCGTCGCGCAGGAAGCGAGAGACCTTCGGGGTCATCGCACCACCTCCACTTCAGAGAATGTGAAGGACCGGCCCCGTGTGATCGGGAACAGCCCCAAGTTGACGAAACGGTCGAACGAACCAGCGACCAGAGAGAGGCCGGATCGGGCTTGCGCCTGTCACCGGGGTTGCCAGAACGCTTGACGTCGTTGCGTAAACCTTTGGCCGGTCTTGCCGGCCTGGGGCCTAGAGGCACGTGCGTACTGCGTCTGAGGCGGCATATAGAGATCCCGTCCGGGGGGCGAAAGAGCTTTTGAGGGCAAGGGGCCGGTTTTTTTCCGCATGCCTACCCTGCGGGGCCGGAAACTTACCTTAGGCCCGGCGGTGACACAGGCCGCCTCGGGTGTGAAAGCCCGGCTTCAGGAGAATTCCTCCTCGCCCGAATCGGCAGGCGGGCCGCCAGGCCGTTCAGCTCAAGGTCTGTCCGATGGATGCTCCCGCCAGGCGCGGTGCGGCGGCGGCCCCGGCATTCCGCCACCCGCCGATGGCCGAGAGGGGGGTCGAGCGCCAGGTGACACCATTCGGTCATCGCTCCGTCAGGGGAGGGTAACACCGCCGCTGTAACTGCCCGGCATCCATCCACCGGGAGATCGCAGCATGCGCGTCCTTCTTCTTGCCGCCACGGCCCTGATCGCCTGTGCCGGCACGGCCTCCGCCGATCAGCGCGTCGAGGCGAGGCTGGCCGGCCACGCCGTCCTGCCCGCCCTGACGCTGACGCCCCCGCCCGCCGACGCGCCGCCCGATGCGCGGGTCTCGGGCAAGTTCACGGGAGGCGCGCGAAACGACCGCCCCGGCAGCATCCCCTCCGCCACCGGCCCGGCGCCGAATGGCCGCCCGACCGGCCTGGCCTCCCCCTTCATCGGCCAGCCGGTGCAGGGCTTCTCCGGCATCAAGCCGGTGGCGGGCGAGGCCGGCGCCTATTGGGTGCTGACCGACAACGGCTTCGGCAACAAGCGCAACAGCGGCGATGCGCTGCTGATGATCCATAAGCTCCGCCCGGATTTCCGTGCGGGGGCCGAGGGCGGCAAGGTCGTGGTGGAGCGCACCATCTTCCTCTCCGACCCCGAGCGCATCATACCCTTCCGCCTCAGTTACGAGGGCACCGAGGCGCGCTACCTGACCGGGGCGGATTTCGACCTGGAGAGCATCCAGCCCATCCAGGGCGGTGGCTTCTGGCTCGGCGATGAATTCGGCCCCTTCCTGATCCAGGTCGATGCCGGGGGGCGGGTGCGGCAGGTGGTGGAAACCCAACTGGACGGCCAGGTGCTGCGCGGCCCGGACCATCCGGCGCTGTCCCTCGGCGCGACGCCCACCGCCGGCGCCGATTTCCGCGTCCGCCGCTCCGGCGGCTACGAGGGCATGGCCATGCTGCCGGATGGCAGCCGCCTCTGGGCGCTGCTGGAGCAGCCCCTCTTCGCCCCGGGTTCGGACCGGGCGGAAGGCGAGTTCATCCGCATGCTCGAATTCGACACCGCCAGATCCGCCTGGACCGGCCGCAGCCTGAAATACCGCCTGGAACAGGGCGCCACCGCCATCGGCGACTTCAACTTCATCGACGAGCGCCGCGCCCTGGTGATCGAGCGGGACAATGGCGAGGGCGATCCCTCCCTGGCCTGCGCCGACGGCAAGGCGCCGCCTGCCTGCTTCCACGCCCCCGCCCGCTTCAAGCGCGTCTACCTGATCGACCTCGGGGCCGCCGATGCCGAGGGCTTCGTGAAGAAGCTGGCGCATATCGACCTGATGGACATCCGCGACCCCGAGGGGCTGGCGCGCCAGCGGGGCGACCGTGCCGCCAATGTCCCGCAGGACCGCTTCGGCTTCCCCTTCTTCACCATCGAGGATGTGGCGATGGTGGATGCCGAGCACATCATCGTGGCGAATGACAACAACCTGCCGGGCAGCGCCGGCCGCCACCTGACCCGCGCGGATGATAACGAGTTCATCCTGCTGCATGTGCCGGAGCTGCTGAAGGCCCGCTAAGGCGCGGGTTGGACGGGCGGCGGGCCTTGCGGTCGCTGCCCGTCACCCTTACCCCTGGAGCAGGGCCGCGGCGATTCGTGGCCCGGCGCCGCCCGGCTCGGGGCGGTTCCCTGTCCAGCGTGGTGGAGACCCCCGGATGATCCTGCGCGACGCCACTGCCGATGACCTTCCGGCCATCGTCGCGATCTATGCCCATCACGTGCTGACCGGCACCGGCACCTTCGAGGAAACGCCGCCCGACCAGGACGAGATGGCCCGGCGCCTGGCCCGCGTGCAGGACAGTGGCTGGGCCTGGCTGGTGGCCGAGGATGAGGGGGAGGTGAAGGGCTATGGCTATTTCGCCGCCTTGCGGGACCGCTCGGCCTATCGCTTCTCGGCCGAGGATTCGATCTATGTCCGTGACGACGTGCGGGGTCAGGGCGTCGGCAAGAGCCTGGTCGCGGCACTGGTCGCGCGGGCGGAGGCGGCGGGCTTCCGGCAGATGTTCGCCGTGATCGGGGATTCCGAGAATGTCGGCTCCATCGGCCTGCATCTCTCGCTGGGCTTCAGGCAGGTCGGGCTGCTGCGCTCGGCCGGGCTGAAATTCGGCCGCTGGCTGGATGTCGTCTACATGCAGCGGCCGCTGGGCGCCGGGGACCGCACGCTGCCCTGATCACCCCGGGCCGCGGCGCTCCGCAAGGCGTGTAGCACAGCGGCGCCGCCTGACATGCCAAGCTTCCGCCACCTGGCGCGCCCATGACGCCGGGAAAAGGGAGAATGACATGATGCATCAGGTGACGACGGGACGCCGTGCGATGCTGGGGGCCTCGGCGCTCATGGCCATGGCGCTGCCGGCCGCGGCGCAGCAGGGCGCCGGGCGCGATTACGGCCCCGGCGGAGCGCCGGTCCGCTACCCCGATGCCGATGTGGTGGCGCTGGACCCGAAGCGCTTCGCCGCCAGGCTGGGCAATAGCCGCATCCAGCGGATCTATACCGGCCTGGGCTGGGCCGAGGGTCCTGCCTGGAACGCCAATGGCCGCTTCCTGATCTGGTCCGACATCCCCAATGACGAGTGCCTGCGGATGACGGAGGAGGACCGCCATGTCTCCCGCCGCTTCCGAAGCCATTCCGGCTATTCCAACGGCAATACCTTCGACCGGGAGGGAAGGCAGATCGCCTGCCGCCACTATTACCGGGACGTGGTGCGCTACGAGCCGGACGGGACGGTGACCGTGTTGGCCGCGCGCGGCCCTGACGGCCTCTTCAACGCCCCCAACGACGCGGTGGTGCATCCCGAGGACGGCGGCATCTGGTTCACCGACCCCGGCTATGGCGGCCTGATGGACTACGAGGGCAACCGGCTGCCCGAAGCCGCGAATTCACCGCGCCCGCTGATCAAGGAAGCGGTCTACCGCATCGATCCCGGCAGCGGGCAGGTGGAGAAGGTGGCGGACCAGCCCTTCAAGCCCAATGGCCTCTGCTTCAGCCCGGACTACCGCACCCTCTATGTCGCCGATACCGGCATCAGCCACTACCCGGAGGCGAAGAGCATCATCTGGGCCTTCGACGTGCAGGGGAAGCAGCTGACCAATCCACGCACCTTCTGTTCCATGGAGATGGACGGCAAGACCGGAATGGGCGACGGCATCCGCTGCGACGAGGCCGGTAACCTCTGGGTCGGCGCCGGCTGGGTGGGCGATGGCTATGACGGCGTGCATGTCTTCGCTCCCGACGGCCAGCGCATCGGGCTGATCAAGTTGCCGGAGATCTGCGCCAACCTCTGCTTCGGTGGCACGCGGCGCAACCAGCTCTTCATGTGCGCCAGCCAGTCGCTCTACGTGCTGCCGGTGGAAACGCGCGGGGCGCATTTCTGCTGAAGGGCCAGCGGAAGGCCGGGGCGGCGGTGGAACCGCCATGCATGAAAGCCGCTCAGTGGTAAGGTCTGGCCTTTGACGGAGGCAAACTCGCAAAAAGAAGAAGGGGGTCTGGGGGAACTCATTCCCCCAGCCTTCATCCCTCTGCGCGGAACCGCGCCGATATCACGTTGTCCTGCTGCAGCGCGGCCAGGACGGCCTGGCGGCCTGCATCCGTGACGGCCAGTGCCACGATCTCCTTGAACCAGGGTGTCTCGCCGCGCATGCGGGCCAGGAAGAGCCGGTCCAGCGCGATGGCGGCGGGACTGCGTGGCTGGCAGCAGGCGCAGCCGATCGGGTGCGCCGTGGCCGCCGGGGTGGCATAGCGTTCCACCCGCGCCGTTCCGGGGGGCAGGGCAGCGCCATCCTCGGCCAGCACCACGGCGCCGGGCGGCGCCTCGGCGGCATGCGCCAGCAGGCGGACAGGAGTGCGGGCGTCGAGCGACCAGTTCATGACACTAGACATAAAGATGTCTTTATGTCATCCGCAAGGCCATGGAGCCCCTGCTCACCCAATTGCGTGCCGCTGCCGAACCGACGCGCCTGCGCCTGCTGGCCCTCTGCGCGCGTGGCGCCTTCTGCGTCAGTGAGTTCTGCGCCATCCTCGGCCAGTCGCAGCCGCGCCTGTCGCGCCACCTGAAGCTGCTGGTGGAAGCCGGACTGCTGGAGCGGCTGCAGGAAGGCGCCAATGCCTATTTCCAGCTTGGCCAGGATGGCGGGCTGGCCCGGCAGCTGCTAGCGCGTCTCCCGGAGGATGACGCCACCATCGCCGCCGACCGCCGTGCCAGCGCCCGTATCGCCGCCGAGCGCGCCCGCGTGGCCAGCGAGAGCTTCCGCCGCCATGGCGCCGACTGGGACGAGATGCGTGGCCTGGGCCTGCCGTCGCCGGCCATCGAGGCGGCACTGGTCGGGCTGCTGCCGAAGCGGTTGGGCCGCGCGGTCGATATCGGCACCGGCACCGGCAAGCTGCTGGACGTGCTGGCGCCGCGCGCGGAGGCCGTGCTGGGCCTGGATGCCAGCCGGGAGATGCTGGCGCTCGCCCGCGCCCGCCTGGCCGAGCGCGACATGCCCAATGCCAGCGTGCGGTTGGCCGATATGTACCGCCTGCCGCTGCCCGATGCCGGCTTCGACCTGGCCACGCTGCAGATGGTGCTGCACTACGCCGAGGACCCCCAGGCCGCCCTGGCCGAGGCCGCGCGCGTGCTGAAGCCTGAGGGGCTGCTGGTGGTGATCGACCTCGCCCCGCATCAGCGGAGCGAGCTGCTGACCGGGCTGGCGCACCGCTGGCCCGGCTTCGACGACGCGGCGCTGGCTGGCTGGCTGGGTGCCGCCGGCTGCGCGCCGATGCCGCCGGTGGAGGTCGCGGGGCCCCTGGCCGTGCGGCTCTGGCCGGCCCGGCGCCTGGCGGCACCGGTCGCCGCGCTCCCCGAAACGTCCCTGAACTTCTGAAGGAAGGCCCTGATCTGATGGCCCGTCCCCACCTGCTCGATGCCCTGCGCGACCGTGTTCTGCTGTGCGACGGTGGCATGGGCTCGCGCGTCCAGGCCCTGACGCTGGAGATCGAGAAGGATTTCTGGGGCAAGGAGAACTGCACTGAGGTCCTGAACCTCTCGCGGCCCGAGCTCGTGCGGGAAATCCATCGCGGCTATTACGAGGCCGGGTCGGACATGGTGCTGACCAACAGCTTCGGCGGCTCGCCCATCACGCTGGAAGAATTCGAGCTGGGCAGCCGGGCTTTCGAGATCAACAAGCTCTCGGTGGAACTGGCGCGCGAGGCGGCGGAGACCTTCGCCGATGGCCGCGACCGCTGGGTGATCGGCGATATCGGGCCGGGCACCAAGCTGCCGAGCCTGGGCCATATCGACTACGACACGCTGGAAGCGGCGCTGGTCGAGCAATGCCGCGGCCTGATCGCCGGCGGCGCCGATGCGCTGCTGACCGAGACCAACCAGGACACGCTCTTCATCAAGGCCGCCGTGAACGCGGCCAAGATCGCCAAGGCCGAGGCCGGCAGCGATATCCCCATTTTTGTCCAGGTGACGGTGGAGACCACGGGCACTTTGCTGGTGGGTTCCGATATCGCCGCCGCCGCGACCGCCATCCATGCGCTGGACGTGCCGCTGATCGGGCTGAACTGCGCGACGGGCCCGCAGGAAATGGCGGAGCATGTTCGCTGGCTGGCCGCCAACTGGCCCGGCCTGCTCTCCTGCCAGCCCAATGCCGGGTTGCCGGAGCTGGTGGATGGCAAGACGCATTATCCGCTGGGCGCCGCCGAGATGGCCTCCTGGATGGAGCGCTTCATCAGTGAGGACGGCATCAACCTGATTGGCGGCTGCTGCGGCACCTCCACGCCGCATATCCAGGCGCTGGATGCCATGCTGCGCAAGCGCGGCGGCGCGGCGCTGCGCCCGGCGCCGGTGGCGCGAAAGTCCTTCTGGGTGCCCTCGGTCGCCAGCCTCTATGGCCAGGTCTCGCTGCGGCAGGAGAACAGCTACTTCTCCATCGGCGAGCGCTGCAACGCCAATGGCTCCAAGGCCTGGCGGGAGCGGCAGGCGGCGCATGACTGGGACGGCTGCGTCGCCATGGGGCGGGAGCAGGTGGGCGAGGGTTCCAACTCCCTCGATATCTGCACCGCCTTTGTCGGCCGTGACGAAATGGGCGAGATGAATGAGGTGATCCGCCGCTTCACCGGCAGCGTCAACGCGCCGCTGGTGATCGATTCGACGGAAACGCCGGTCATCGAATCCGCCCTGAAGCTGCATGGCGGCAAGCCCATCATCAACTCGATCAACTTCGAGGATGGCGAAGGGCATGCGACCGAGCGCCTGAAGCTGGCCAAGAAGTTCGGCGCCGCCGTCATCGCGCTCACCATTGATGAGGTAGGCATGGCGAAGACGCCGGAGGACAAGCTCCGCATCGCCGAGCGGCTGGTGGATTTCGCCTGCAACAAGCACGGATTGCCGCAGAGCGACCTGCTGATCGACCCGCTGACCTTCACCATCGCCACCGGCAACGAGGACGACCGCAAGCTCGGCCTCTGGACGCTGGAAGGCATCCGCATGATCCGGGAGAAGTTCCCGGACATCCAGATCATCCTCGGCCTGTCCAATATCTCCTTCGGCCTGAACCCGGCCTCGCGTCACGTGCTGAACAGCGTCTTCCTGGACCATGCGGTGAAGGCGGGCATGACCGGCGCCATCGTGCATGTCTCCAAGATCAAGCCGCTGCACAGCATCCCGCCGGAAGAGGTGAAGGTGGCGGAGGATCTGATCTTCGATCGCCGCAGCGAAGGCTACGATCCTTTGCAGAAGCTGCTGGAGATGTTCGCCGGCCGCAAGGCGGCGGATTCCGCCAAGAAGGTGAAGGCGGAGACGGTCGAGGACCGCCTGAAGGACCGCATCGTCGATGGCGACCGCAAGGGCCTGGATGACGAACTCGCCGATGCGATGGCCAAGGGCTTAAAACCGCTCGACATCATCAACGGCATTCTGCTGGAAGGCATGAAGGTCGTGGGCGAGCTGTTCGGCGCCGGCAAGATGCAGCTGCCCTTCGTGCTGCAATCGGCCGAGACCATGAAGGCCGCCGTCGCTTATCTGGAACCGCACATGGAGCGCGTGGAAGGCCAGGAGAAAGGCACCATCGTGCTGGCCACCGTGCGCGGCGACGTGCATGACATCGGCAAGAACCTCGTCGACATCATCCTCACCAACAACGGCTACAAGGTCGTCAATCTCGGCATCAAGGTGCCGCTGAACGACATGATCGCCGCCGTGCAGCAGCACAAGGCGCATGCCATCGGCATGTCCGGCCTGCTGGTGAAGTCCACGGTGGTGATGAAGGAAAACCTCGAGGAGATGTCACGCCAGGGGCTGGAGGTGCCGGTGCTGCTGGGCGGCGCCGCGCTGACGCGCAATTTCGTCGAGGATGACTGCGTCAACGCCTATTCCTCCGGCCGTGTCGCCTATGCGCGGGATGCCTTCGACGGCCTGCACCTGATGGATCGGGTGATGGGCAGCGATTTCGACGGCTATCTTGGCACCTTGCAGCAGAAGCGCGCCGGCAAGTCCCGCAACACCACCCGCGTGCTCGGCACCGCCGACCCGCGCGGCTTCGCGCCCGTGGACCTGAACTACGCCCAGGAACGCCGCCGCCGCCTGACGGCCGATGAGCCGGTGCCGGTGCCGCCCTTCTGGGGCAGCCGCATCCTGCAAAGCGACCCGAAGGCCGTGGTGCCCTTCGTCAACGAGCGCTCGCTCTACCAGTTCCAGTGGGGCTTCCGGAAACAGGGCCGCAGCCTGGAGGACTTCATCGGCTGGGCGAAGCAGGAGCTGCGCCCCGTGCTGAAGCGGATGCTGGCCCTGTCCGAGCAGGAGCAGATCCTCAAGCCTCAGGCCATCTACGGCTACTGGAAATGCGCGGGGCAGGGGAATGACGTCATCCTCTTCGAGGAGGACGGCATCACCGAGGCTTGCCGCTTCACCCTGCCGCGCCAGCCGAAGCAGGATGGCGACTGCATCGCCGACTTCATCCGCGATATCGAGGATGGGCCGGAGCATCGCGACGTCATCGGGCTGCAGGTCGTGACCGTCGGCCAGAAGGCCAGCGACATGGCGCGCGACTGGTTCGAGGCCAACCGCTACCAGGACTACCTCTACCTGCACGGCCTCTCGGTGGAGATGGCGGAGGCCATGGCGGAATACGTCCATAAGCGCATCCGCGCCGAGCTCGGCTATGCCGGTGAGGATGACCGCGACATGGAGAAGATGCTGGCGCAGAGCTATCGCGGCGGCCGCTATTCCTTCGGCTATCCCGCCTGCCCGCGGCTGGAGGATCAGGCGCCGCTGCTGAAGCTGCTGGGTTCCGACCGCATCGGCGTCTCTATCAGCGACGAGTGGCAGCTGCACCCGGAGCAATCCACCAGTGCCATCGTGCTGCACCACCCGCGCGCGAAATACTTCTCGGTCTGAGATGAGAAAGGCCGGGGGATCGCTCCCCCGGCCCGTCGGTCAGATCTTGCCGATCTGCTCGGCCTGCGCGCCGGACCCTTCGCGGGCCGGACCCAGCACCGGCTCCTCGCCCAGCGGCATCGACTGGATGACGCTGAACTGGCCTTTGCCATCCATCGAGGGGCCAGAGGTGTAGCGCCCCTCCGGCGGCGCCTCGCCATTCACATGGGTGCCCATATAGACGTAGCTGAATTCCTGCTTCTCCAGCGACTGGTCGAAGCTGTTCGGCACCGGCAGGGCCTTCGTACCACCCAGTTCCTCGATCGCGGCCAGCCATTGCTGCTGGTGCATGGTGTCGCGGGCGATCAGGAAGCTCAGCATGTCCTTCATCCCGGGGTCCTTGGCCGCGTTGTAGAGGCGCACGGCCAGGGTGCGGCCTGTCGCCTCGGCGGTGACATTGGCGAACATGTCGCCGGCCAGATTGCCGCTAGCATAGATATGCGAGCAGTCGAAGGGAATGCCATCCGAATTCACCGGCATCGCCGCGAGGCCGGAGGAGAGGATGTGCTGCTGCAACATGCCTTCCACCACATGGCGTGGGCGCTCGCCGCCCATCACGGCATTCACCACCGGGCTTGCCGCGGCCGCGGTTTCCTGGAGCGTCAGGGGCGCATTCTCCAGGTTCAGCGCGACGGCGGTGGCCAGCATCTCGATATGGCCGATCTCTTCGGTCGCGGTATGCAGCAGCATGTCGCGGTATTTGGTATTGGGGCCGCGGGCACCCCAGGCCTGGAAGAAATACTGCAGGCAGACGCGGATCTCGCCCTCCACGCCGCCGATGGCCTGCTGCAACTGCCGGGCGAAGAGCGGGTCCGGGGTCGTGACTCTCACGGGGTACTGGAGCCGCTTGTCGTGGAAATACATGCTTTTCTGTCCTCCGTTGTTCACTGAGCTACCAACGGGGTGGAGAAGCCTTCTCGACTGGGATGGTTCCAGAAGCGCATGGCTGCTCACGGATTTGTCCAGGGCAGGCTTGACATTTTTCCGGTTGCCGGCCGCATGCCCTCCGGTCTTAGAAGCGGCACCGGACCTGCAGCATGGGATAAGAGCAGATGGACCGTGCGGCGAGGCTCGCAACGGGAAGCGTGGTTGTGGCCCTGGCGGTGCTGGCGCTGAAGGCCTGTGCCTGGTGGGTGACCGGCAGCGTCGCGCTGATGGCCGATGCGCTGGAATCCGTCGTGAATGTCGCCGCCGCGCTCGCCGCGCTCCTGGCCGTGTCCTTCTCCGCCGTGCCGCCGGATGCCAACCACCCCTATGGCCATGCCAAGGCGGAGTATTTCTCGGCGGTGCTGGAAGGCGCGCTGATCATCGTCGCCGCGCTGCTGATCCTGAACGAAGCCTGGGGCGCCTGGTTCGAGCCGCATACGCCGGAGGTGCCGACCCTCGGCCTCGCCATCTCGGTGGTCGCCACGCTGGGCAATGCCGGCTGGGCCATGGTGCTGCGGCGCCATGGGCGGCGGCTGCGCTCGCCGGCGCTGCTGGCGGATGCGCGGCACCTGATGGCGGATGTCGTCACCTCCATCGGCGTGGTGGTCGGCGTCGCGGCGGTGGCGCTGACCGGCATCCTCTGGCTGGACCCGCTGCTGGCGGCGCTGACGGCGGTGAACATCCTCTTCTCCGGCTGGCGGCTGCTGCGGGAGAGTGTGGGCGGGCTGATGGACGAGGCGGTGGAGCCCGGCCTGCTGGTGCGGATCCGCGCGCTGATGTCGCAGGAGGGGGAGGGCGCGCTGGAGATGCACGACCTGCGAACCCGCCATGCCGGCCGCACCACCTTCGTCGAATTCCATCTGGTGGTGCCAGGGGAGATGACGGTGAGCGTGGCGCATGAGATCTGCGACCGTATCGAGGCGGCGCTAAAGGCCGAGCTCGGCAGCGCCGTCATCACCATCCATGTGGAGCCGGAAGTGAAGGCCAAGCACCAGGGCGTGCTGGTGCTGTGAACCGCCCGGTGCCGTCGCGAGGGCCGGGCCTGCTGCGGGTCTGGGCCTGGCTGGCGGCACTGTCGCTGCATGCCGCGGTGCTGGCGGCGCTGCTCTTCCCCTGGCCGCGCGATCGGGTGCCGCCCCTGGTGGTGGAGGCGGTGCCGGTGACCTTCGCGGTGCTGCGAGGGCAGGAGGAGGAAGGCGCACCGCCGCCGCTTCCCGCACGGGCCGGGCCGGAGGCTGAACCCATGCCGGCCGAGCCCGCCGCTGCCGGGGATGGGGAAGCCACGGCGCCGGCCCCCCCCGCAGCGCCCGAGCCGGCCGCGCCGCCCCAGCCGCAGGCCGCGGCGGCGGAACTGCCACTGCCACTGCCAGCCCCGCCCATGCCCCCGGCGCCACCCGTGCCAACCCGATCCTTGCCCGCCTCACCCGCGCGCCCCGCGCGGCAGGCAGACCCCCCGCCGGCCACGCCCCCGGTGCGGCTGGGTGCCGGCGCGGCGCTGGCCCTGGCGCCGCCCGCGCCGGAGACACGGGCCGCCCGCGCCCGCGACGTCGCCTGCAGCGATGCCACCGAATATCCGGAGGCGCTGCGCCAGGCCGGCATTGGCGGCGATGTGGCGCTGCGGCTGCGGCTGACGGACAAGGGCCATGTGATCGAGGCGAGGGTGGTGGAGAGCAGCGGCTATCCCCAATTGGATGAGGCCGTCAGCCGCAGCGTCCGCCGATGCCGCTTCGACCCGGCGCTCCGTGACGGCGTGCCGGTCTGGAGCAACCTGACCTGGCGCGTCACCTTCCGCCCCTGATGGGAGCCTTTGCCATGGTTCGTCTGGATATCATCACCACCCGCGGCGGCGATGCCGGGCAGACCTCGCTGGGGGATGGCAGCCGCGTGGGCAAGGAAAGCCTGCGGATCGAGGCGATCGGCGTGGTGGACGAGGCCAATGCCACGCTGGGCCTGCTGCGGCTGCACACGCTGGGCCAGCCGGAGGATGCGATGCTGGCGCGCATCCAGAACGACCTGTTCGACCTCGGCGCCGATCTCTGCATGCCGGGGGAGGGGGGCGATGGGCGCCTCCGCATGACCGACCATCAATGCGCCCGGCTGGAGGCGGAGGTGGCGGAGATGAATGCCAGCCTGCCGCCGCTGCATTCCTTCGTGCTGCCGGGCGGCACGCCGGCGGCGGCCTTCGCGCATCTGGCCCGCACCACCGCGCGCCGGGCGGAGCGGGTGGTGGTGGCGCTGGGCGCGGCGGAGCCGGTGAACCCGGTGGCCATCCGCTACCTCAACCGGCTTTCCGACCACCTCTTCGTGCTGTGCCGCCGGCTGAACGCGGGGGCGGATGTGCTCTGGGTACCCGGGCAGACCAGCGGCTGAGGCTCAGAAGAGCCAGGTGAAGGCGGCCATCCCGAAGAGGCAGATGACCGCCAGCACGGCGCTGGCCAGCAGGCAGCCGGCGATGGTCAGGCCGACGCCCCAGGCGGTCACGCGGCTGTCCTGCTCCACCACGCCCAGCGCCATGACGATGGTGCCGAAGGCAGGGGGGCCGTTGGTGCCGGGACCCGGCAGGATCAGCATCAGCGCGGCCCAGACGGTCAGCCATCCCACCAGGCGCTCGCCCAGCGGGCTGGTGAACCAGCCCGGGCGCGGCCGCAGGAAGCGTTCCACCCGGCGCAGCCCGCCGGAGGAGGCGGAGGCCAGCCGCAGCAGGTCCGAGCGCCGCACCGTCCGCTGCGCCATGATGGCGGGCAGGCGCGGCTTGCGCAGCCCCAGCCCCATCTGCGCCCCCAGCACCAGCATGGGCAGGCCGAAGACGCTGGCCATGCCCGGCAGCAGGCTGGGCAGGCAGAGCAGCAGGATCAGCAGGCCGAAGGCGCGTTCCCCGAAGGCATCGGCCATGTCGCCCAGGCTGATCCGCTCCCCGGGAAAGGTGGCGGCCACCTCCGCCACGATGCGGGAAATAGGGGCGGTTTCGTCATGGGCGATCCCCGGCACAGCCTCCGTCGCGGCAGGAGGCGGGGCCGGCGGCAAGTGGTCGGGCATCAGGCTCGGCATCCTCTGGCGCGCTGGCAATCAGAGGAAGATAGGGGGTCCGGCCCTCACAATGAACCGCCCGCAATCTTTTGCAGCAAATCCATGCCTCCCACGCGGGGCGCGCGCGTCCCATCTTCGCGGCGGGATCTGGAGGGAAGAGCGGGATGCGGGCGGTGGACCTGGCGCTGTGCCTGGCGGTGGATGTCTCGGCCAGCGTGGACTTCGACGAATTCGGCCTGATGGTGGGCGGGCTGGCCGAGGCCTTCCGGCAGGAGCGGATCATCCAGGCCGCCACCGCCGGGCCGCGCGGCGCCATCGCGGTCTCGGTGCTCTTCTGGTCCGCGCGGCAGGAGGTGGCGGTGCCCTGGATGCGCATCGCCGATGCCGCTGCCGCCCATGCCCTGGCCGATGCCCTCGATGCCAGCCCGCGCCTGCCGCCCCCCGGCGCCACCGCGCTCGGCCTGGGCATGGCGGCCGGGTTGGCGCTGCTGGGCGGGCTGGAGGCGGAGGCGGAGCGGATGGTGCTCGATGTCTCCGGCGACGGGCGGCACAACCAGGGTCCGGCGCCGGGGGCGGTGCGGGACCTCGGCGTCAATGCCGGGGTCACGCTGAATGGCCTGGCCGTGCTGAACGAGGAGCCGGAGCTGCTGGCGCATTACGAGGCCGAGGTGATCGGCGGCCCCGCTGCCTTCGCGATCAGCTGCGCCGACTACGCCGATTTCGCCGAGGCCATCCAGCGCAAGCTCTTCCGCGAGATCCGCGGCGGCATGGTGGCCTGATGTTGAGAAGGACTCGCAATAAACTGGACGCGCGGTGCCGCCCTGGCTAAGCGAGCCGGCTATGTTCCACCGCCAGGCCCCGGCGCCCGCGCCGCTTCCGCCCGTCACCCTCGTCGAGATCCGCGCCGCCAGCGCGGAGCAGCTGGCCGCCGCCTTCGCCGGCCCGCCGGAGGAAGCCGCGCGCTGGATCGCCGCCGCCGCCCGCGCCGGGCATCTGGAGGCCATGCTGCTCTACGGGCAGATCCTGGCCGATGGGCGCGGGGTGCGGCAGGACCGCGTCAGCGCCCTCGGCTGGTTCCGCCTGGCGCATGAGGCCGGGGATGTGCGCGGCACCAACATGCTCGGCCGCTGCCACGAGCTGGGCTGGGGCACGCCGGTCGATTTCGCCCAGGCCGCCGTCTTCTACGCACAGGCGGCCGAGCGCGGCCATGACTGGGCGCAATACAACCTGGCCGGGCTCCATGCCCGTGGCGCCGGGGTGCCGGAGGACCGCGCCCGGGCGCTGGAACTCTTCCGCGCCGCCGCCGCGCAGGGGCATGCCAAATCCCTGACCGTGCTGGGCCGCTTCCTGGAGGAGGGATGGGAAGGCGTGCCGCGCGATCCCGCCGCCGCCTACGCGCTCTATATCCGTGCCGCCCGCGCCGGGGATTTCCGCGCCCAGTTCAACCTGGGCACGCTGCTGGCCGAGGACGGGAGGCTGGAGGAGGCGCTGGACTGGTTCCGCCGTGCCGCCGGGGCGGGCTCGCCGGATATGCTGGCGCATCTGGTCCGCAGCCTCTCCGCCCGCCCCGAGCCCGCCCTGCGTGGCCTCGCGGCCGAGGTCGCGGCGCGGCGCGACTGCCGGGCTGAGCGGCGCCAGGGCGGACAAGCCCCCTAGGCCCCGGATGGCCTATGCGCCGGCCTGGCGGATGGCCGCGTCCTCGGCGGCGTGGATGCGGCGCAGATGGCCGGCGAAGCGCCGCGCATCCTCCGCCAGCACCGCATCCTCCGGGATCGCCCCCGTCGCGTAGCGGATGGCCAGGACAGAGGCCTGTTCATAGGAGGCGGCCAGGGCCGAGCCGCCGAGCACCAGCGCCTCCACCCCGCGGGTTTCCCGGATGCCTTCCAGCGCATGCCGCCCCCAGCCGCGCAGCCCCGCCATCTCCTCCGGCGGGCGCGGGCGGAAGCCGCCGGGCCCCCAGGTGGTGGAGCCATGGGCCAGCGACAGATACAGCCCCTGGCCCGAGGCCTCGAAGAGATAGACGCAGTACCATCCATCCCGCGCCTTGGGGGAACGGGCACGGGAGAAGAAGCGCACCCAGGGCGTGGCGGTCTTGGACCCCAGCCCGTCGCGCCCTTCGACCCGCAGATCCAAGCCATAGGGACCCATCGCCGCCGACAGCGCCGCGTGATGCGCCAGCAGGGCATGCGGCAGCACCTGGCGGATGAAGCGGCCCCGGCGCTGCATGGCCGGCGTATTGGCCGGGCTATAGGCAGGCTGCAGCGCCAGGATGGTCTCGATGGCGTCCCTCAGCATGCCGTGGGGTCAGTGGATCTCGCTGGACTGCCGCAACGCCTCCTTCAGCCGCGCCACCGAGAAACCGGGCGAGGCACAGAGGTCGAGGATCACCTTCTCCCGCCGCGCGCCGAGGTCGATGGCGGCAGGCAGCTTCGCCACGGCCTCATGCGGGATGACGACGGCGCCATGCCGGTCCGCATGCACCACCGCGTCATGGGCGCAGGCCATGCCGTGGATGGAGACATCCTGCCGGTAGGCGACCATATGGACATAGGCGTGGCTGGGATTCACCACGCCTCCGATGATCTGGAATTCCGGCGCCAGCATGTCGATGTCGCGGAAGGAGCCGTTGGTGACGCATCCCTGGGCGCCCAGCGCCTTGTGGACGGCGGTATGCACCTCGCCCCAGAAGGCGCCGGTGCCGGGGGTATCGTCCAGGTCCTGCAGCACCACGATGGTCGGCATGGCGGCGTCGGCCACATATTCATACCAGCCCGTGCGGATGGCATGGTCCTCGGCGGCGGGGCGGCCGGAGGGGGCTGCGGCGCGCAGGGTGCCGGTGCGGGCCAGGCCGCAGATCGGCCTCAGCGTCACATCCGCTGCCACCATGGGGCGGATGGTGAAGCCATGGCCGCGCCGCTCCGGCACGACCAGTTCCAGCGCATTGCAGATGGTGGGCGTGTCCCAGGCCCGCAGGGCTTCCAGATCGGCCGCGGTGAAGGGATAGCTGGCCATGGTGTTTCCTCGCCTGACGGGGCCGGTTGATCCGGCCGCCAGGGCGAGGATCGCGCTCTCCGCGCGGGCGGTCAAACCCGCTTCAGCGCCGCTGCATCTCGATCCGCCGGCGCTCCTCGTCGATTCGCCGGCGCTCGCGCTCCACCTGCCGGCGCTGGGCCTCCACCTCCTGCCGCTGACGATCCAGCTCGCGCGACTGGCGCTGGCGGTCCTCGATCTGCCGGATGCGCTCATCCTGCCGGCGGCGGTTTTCCTCTGCCCGCTGGCGCCCCTCATCCCCCTGGCGACGCGCATCCTCCCGCTCGCGCCGGCTCTGCTCCTCCCATTGGCGGCGGGCCTGCTCGTCGCGCCAGCGGGCGGCATCCTCCTCGCGGCGCCGCTCATCCTCCCCCTGCCGGCCGGTGGCATTGCCCAGGAAATTGTGCAGAAGCTCTTGCGGCGTCTGGGCCAGGACCATGCCGGGGACGGCCAGGCTGAGGGCGGCCAGCAGGGGCGGCAGGTCTCGGCGACGCATGGCATTTCCCCGCGCGGTAATCGTTGCGCTTCTGTAGGAAGACGCATGAAGGCGGGGTGCAGTTGCCACCATGCTTTGATTCCCTGGGCCGCTTGCCTTATCTGAAGCCCGGATATGCGGTGGATGCTGCCGCGCCAGCCGTCCCTTGTACCACCGCCGGAATCCCATGACCGATACGCCGATCTCCCGCATCCGTAACTTCTCGATCATCGCCCATATCGACCACGGCAAGTCCACGCTGGCCGACCGGCTGATCCAGGCCACCGGCTCCGTCGCGCTGCGCGACATGAAGGAGCAGATGCTCGACAGCATGGAGCTGGAGCAGGAGCGCGGCATCACCATCAAGGCCGCCTCCGTCCGGCTGGACTACAAGGCGAAGGACGGCAATTCCTACGTCCTGAACCTGATGGACACGCCGGGCCACGTCGACTTCGCCTATGAGGTCTCCCGCTCGCTGGCCGCCTGTGAGGGTTCGCTGCTGGTGGTCGATGCCTCCCAGGGCGTCGAGGCGCAGACGCTGGCGAATGTTTACCAGGCCATCGACGCCAACCACGAGATCGTCCCGGTCCTCAACAAGATCGACCTCCCCGCCGCCGAGCCGGAGCGGGTGAAGCAGCAGATCGAGGACGTGATCGGCCTCGATGCCTCGGACGCCGTGGAGATCAGCGCCAAGTCCGGCCTGAACATCGAGGGTGTGCTGGAAGCCATCGTGACCCGCCTGCCGGCGCCCACCGGCGACATCAATGCGCCGCTGAAGGCGCTGCTGGTGGATAGCTGGTACGACCCCTATCTCGGCGTCATCATCCTGATCCGGGTGAAGGACGGCACCATCCGCAAGGGCCAGAAGATCCGCTTCATGGCGGAGGGCACGACCCAGACGGTGGACAGCGTCGGCATCTTCACGCCCAAGATGGTGCCCGTCGACTACCTTGGCCCGGGCGAGATGGGCTACCTGAACGCCGCCATTAAGACGGTCGCCGAGACCAATGTCGGCGACACCATCACCGATGACCGCAACCCGGCGGCCGAGCCGCTGCCGGGCTTCAAGCCCTCCATCCCCGTGGTCTGGTGCGGCCTCTACCCCGTCGATGCCGACGACTTCGAGAAGCTGCGCGAGAGCCTCGGCAAGCTGCGGCTGAACGACGCCTCCTTCCATTTCGAGGCGGAAAGCTCCGCGGCGCTGGGCTTCGGCTTCCGCTGCGGCTTCCTCGGCCTGCTGCACCTGGAGATCATCCAGGAGCGGTTGAGCCGCGAGTTCGACCTTGACCTGATCGCGACCGCGCCTTCCGTCGTCTACAAGCTGAAGATGACGAAGGGCGAGGAGATCGACCTGCACAACCCGGCCGACATGCCGGACCCCTCGCTGATCGAGAGCATCCAGGAGCCCTGGATCAAGGCCACCATCATGGTCCCGGACGAGCATCTGGGCGCGATCCTGACGCTCTGCTCCGAGCGGCGGGGCCAGCAGGTGGAGCTGACCTATGTCGGCAACCGTGCCATGGCCGTCTATCGCCTGCCGCTGAACGAGGTGGTCTTCGACTTCTACGACCGCCTGAAGTCCGTCTCCCGCGGCTATGCCAGCTTCGACTACCAGATGGATGGCTATGACCAGGGCGACCTGGTGAAGATCTCCATTCTCGTGAACAACGAGCCGGTGGATGCGCTCTCCTTCATGGCGCACCGGACGCAGGCCGACCGCCGTGGCCGCGCCATCTGCGAGAAGCTGAAGGAGCTGATCCCCCGCCAGCTCTTCAAGATCCCCATCCAGGCGGCGATCGGCGGCCGCGTCATCGCGCGTGAGACGATTTCCGCCATGTCGAAGGACGTCACCGCCAAGTGCTACGGCGGCGACATCAGCCGCAAGCGCAAGCTTCTGGAGAAGCAGAAGGAAGGCAAGAAGCGCATGCGGCAGTTCGGCAAGGTCGAGATCCCGCAGAGCGCCTTCATCGCCGCCTTGAAGATGGACAGCTAAACAGGGCAGGCGGCCCCGGTGGCTGCCTCCGGCCTCGCCTGGTGGGAGGCGGCGGTGCTGCTGGCCCTGGCATGGTGGCCGGTCAGCCTGCCGGCCTGCCTGCTGCTGGCCTGTCTGGGGGGGCGGCACCGGCGCCACTGGTCCGGTGCCCTGCTGCTGCTGCTCGGGGGCACGGCCTGCCTGCTGCTTCTGCTGACGGCCTTCGACACCGGCTTGCGCGGCATGGCCGCTCTTCCCTATTGACGCGTCTCGCAACGTTCCGTCCTGATAGCGGAACATGCGCCCTCGGGAGGAAGAACGAATCATGCTCCGACGCAGTCTGCTGGCGGTCCTGTCGCTGCCGCTTTTTGCCGCCCTGTCGCTTCCCGGTGCGAATCCCGCCCAGGCTCAGACGGATTACCCGACCCGCGCCATCACCATCGTCGTCCCCTTCGCGGCGGGCGGCCCCACCGATACGGTGACGCGCCTGGTGGCGGAATCCATGAGCCGCGACCTCGGCCAGTCCGTGGTGGTGGAGAATGTCGGCGGCGCCGGCGGCACGCTGGGCGCCGCGCGCGTCGCGCAGGCGCGGCCCGATGGCTACACCCTGCTGCTGCACCATATCGGCATGGGCACCACGCCGAGCCTCTACCGCCGCCTCTCCTATGACGCCGTGGGCGGCTTCGCGCCGGTCGGTCTGGTGACCGAGGTGCCGATGACCATCATCACCCGCAAGAACATCCCGGCGAACAACCTGCAGGAGCTGGTGGTCCTGATCCGCAAGGAGCGGGAGAAGCTGAACTACGCCAATGCCGGCATCGGCGCCGCCAGCCATCTCTGCGGCCTGCTGTTCCAGAAGGCGATGGACGCGCCGATGACCACCGTGCCCTATCGCGGCACCGCCCCGGCCATGACCGACCTGATCGGCGGCACGGTGGATGTGATGTGCGACCAGACAACCAATACCACCGAGCAGATCCGCGCCGGCGCGGTGAAGGTCTTCGCCGTCACGACGCCGCAGCGCCTGGCCTCGCTGCCGGACGTGCCGACCACGGCGGAGGCCGGGCTGCCGGGGATGGAAGTCACCATCTGGCACGCGCTCTACGCCCCCAAGGGCACGCCAGAGGCTATCGTGAACCGCCTCTCCCGTGCGCTGCAGGTGGCGCTGAAGGATGAGAAGCTGGTGCAGCGCTTCACGGATCTCGGCACCGACCCGGTGGCGCAGGAGCGGGCGACGCCCGAGGCCGCCAGCAAGTTCTGGCAGGCCGATATCCTCAAGTGGCGCCCCGTGATCGAGGCCGCCGGCCAGTACGCCGACTGACAGAGGGACGGAAAGGCCGCCTCTTCCTTGCCAGACGTGCGCTTCCTGCTCTGATATAGGAGTCGCCGCTGAAGGACCGGGGCGCCTGCCGCCTGGCCCCGGGTCCGCTGATGGCGGGAGAGCGAGGGAGCTTGATACTTGGCGAACCGCCGCCCCGGCCGGAGAGGCCGGGCATGACGGAGCGGCCAGGCGACGCTATCCTGGGCGGCGGCACGCGTGGGCGCCGGCGCCTGCCAGTACGTCTGCATCTGCTGATTCTCGGGCTGACGGCGCTGCTGCCGCTCTGGATGCTCGCCGGCTACACCGCCTGGCGCGCGGCCGAGGCGCAGCGCGCCAGCTTCGCCACCGATACGCGTGACGCCGCCCGCAATCTGGCCTTCGTGCTGGAGCGGGAAATGGTGGGGCTGCGCGGGGCGCTGACGGCGCTCGGCAGCTCGCCCGCCCTGCGGTCCGGCGATTATGCCACCTTCCATGACCAGGCCATGGCGCTGCAAAGCGTCGATGGCAGCCGCATCCGCCTGACGGATGCCGCGGGGCGGGTGCTGGTGGATACCAGCCAGCCCTATCGCGAGGCGCTGCCGCAGGAAAATGTGCCTGCCGACCCGCGCCGGCGGGAGACACTCCTCTCCGATACCCTCTCGGGCGTGCTGGCGCCCGAACGCCCGGACGCGCCGCATCAGGTGGCGCTGACGCTGGAGGTGCCGCGCGGCCCGGGGCAGGAGCCTCTTTTCCTCAGCATCGGCACGGACCCGCTGCGGCTCTGGCTGGGTTCCCTGCAACGCGCGGCGCTGCCGCCGGGCTGGGTGGCGCTGATCGCCGATGCCGAGGGCCGCATCATCGCCCGCGAGCCCTATGACGCCAGCGCTCTCGGCCGGCAGTTGCCGGCCGAGAGCGCCGTCCGCCAAGCCCTGGCCAGCGGCCGCTATTTCGGCTGGTCCCGCGCGCGGGCGCGCGACGGGAGGGATTTGTACACCGCTTGGCACCGGGTCGGCACCTCGCCCTGGCTGGTGCTGGTGGGCCTGCCCGCGGCGATGCCGGATGGCGTGCTGTTCCGCGCGCTGGCGCCGGTTCTGGTGCTGGGCGGCGGGCTGCTGCTGCTGTTCACCCTGGGGCTGACCTTCTGGGCGGACCGGCGCATCGCCTCGCCGCTGGCCCGCATGGGCCGGCTGGCCGCCGCCTATGGCCAGGGTGCGCCGCTGCCCGGCCTGCGCCGCTCCGGCGTCCGGGAGATCGATGCGGTGGGCGAGGCGCTGGTCGACGCCGCCGCCAGCCGGGAGGTGCTGGAGGCCGAGCGGCTGGAACTGGCGGCGCGGCTGCGAACGGTGCTGGAGAGCACCACCGACGGGGTGCTGGTGCTCGACCCCGACTGGCGCCTGCTCTACCTCAATGGCCGTGCCCGCCTGCAACTGGGCGGGAAGGGGGATGCGACCGGCCGGGTGCTGCCCGATGCCTATCCCGGCTGGGCCCAGGGCGCCTTCGCCCATGCCTATCGCCGCGCCATGACCGAGCGGAAGCCGCAGCGCGTCACGGCCTTCCATGTCGTGCTGGGCCGCTGGATCTCCGCCGATGCCTATCCCTCGGCCGAGGGGCTGACCATCTTCTTCCGCGACGTCAGCGCGGAGCGCGCGGCGGAGGTGGCGCTGCGGGAGAACGAGTCCCTGCTGAAGGCGGTGCTGGATAATGTGCCCGTCGGCGTGATGGTGGCCGAGGCGCATTCCGGCCGTGTGATCCTGGCCAACCGGCGGCTGGAGGAGATCCTGCGCCGCCCGCCAAACCTCTCGCGCGATGCGGCTTCCTATGGCGGCGACTGGGAATGGTACCATCCCGATGGCCGGAAGGTGGAGGTGTCGGAGGCGCCGCTGGCGCGCACGCTGAGCACGGGCATGCCGGCGGTGGGCGAGTTCCATACCCGGCGGGGCGACGGCACCCTCTGCTGGGTGCGGATCTCCGCCAGCGCCGTGCGGGATGCGCGGGGGCGGGTGACGAGCGCCGTCGCGGCGCTGATGGATATCGATGCCGAGCGGCGCGCCGCCGAGCAACTGCGCGAGAGCGAGCAGCGTTTCCGTACTCTGGCCGAGACGATCCCGCAGATCGTCTGGTCCGCCCAGCCGGATGGACAGGTGGATTACGTCAACCCACGCCTGCAGGACTTCACCGGCCTCTCCGCCAGCCTGGCGCAGAAGATGCTGCCGCAGATCGTGCATCCCGAGGACCAGCGCCGCGCGGAGCGCGCCTGGCGCCGGGCGCTGCATGCGGGCGAGTCTTTCTCGGCGGAACTGCGGTTGCGGCGGGCCGATGGCGGCTGGCGCTGGTGCGTGGCGCGCGCCCTGCCGGTACGCGACGCGGCCGAGGGCCAGGCGCGCGGCCAGCTCCGCCGCTGGATCGGCACCGTGACCGATGTGACGGACATGGTGGAGACGCGGGAGGCCCTGGCGCGGCAGGTCGCGGCCCATGCGGCCTCGCGCGAGGCCGCGGTGCAGGCGGCGGCGGCGCTGGCGGCCTCCGAGAGCCGCTTCCGCCGCTTTGCCGAAGCCAGCCCCGATGTGATGTGGATGACCGATCCCAGCGGCACCACGCGCGAATTCGTCAGCCCGGCCTTCGAGCGGATCTGGGGCCTGCCCCAGGAAGCCGTCATGGCCAAGCCGGAGCTGTGGCTGCAGGCTGTGCATGCCAGTGACCGGGAACGGGTGCTCGATGCCTGGGACGCCGCGCGCAACGGCGGCAATTTCGATGCCGAATACCGCATCCTGCGGCCCGATGGCGGGCAGCGCTGGATCCGTGACACCGGATTCCCGATTCTCGACGCGCAGGGCGCCATCAGCCGGCGTGGCGGGCTGGCGCGCGACATCACCTCCGCCAAGGCTGCTGAGGCACGGCAGATGCTGCTGCTGGGCGAGTTGAATCATCGGGTGAAGAACACCCTGGCCACCGTGCATTCCCTGGCCATGCAGACCGCCCGGACCACCGGCGTCGATTCGGAAGCCCTGCAACGCTTCCTGTCCGACTTCCAGGCGCGGCTGATGGCGCTCTCGCGCGGGCATGATCTACTGACCGCCCGCACCTGGCGCGGCGCGACGCTGGAGGATGCGGCGCGCGCGGCTCTGGCGCCCTGGCATGCCATGCCCGATCATGGGGAAGGGGAGGAACGCCTGCGGCTGAGCGGGCCGGCGGTCTGGCTGGCGCCGAAGCAGGCGCTGGGCCTGGCTCTGGCGCTGCACGAATTGGCGACCAACGCGGCCAAGCATGGCGCATTGAGCCGGCCTGACGGCCATATCCATGTCGCCTGGCACGAAGAGGATGACGGCATGGTCGAGCTGCGATGGCTGGAGGAGGGTGGCCCGCCTGTGCAGGCGCCGAAGCGGCGCGGCTTCGGCACCCGCATGCTGGAGCGGGGCCTGCCGGCGGAGCTGGGGCCTGGTTCCGCCGTGGTGCTGAACTATGCGGAGGCCGGCTTCTCCGCGACGATCCGCTTCCGTCCGATCAACGGGCCGAGGGTGGAGGAGGAGCGGGCGTGATACGAGGATCGAGCCTGGAATGGGACTTACAATGGGACTGAACGGGCGGCGCATCCTGATCGTCGAGGATGAAGCTCTGATCGCCATGCTGGTGGAGGACGCGCTGCTGGATGCCGGCGCGGATGTGCTGGGCCCGGCGGCCACGGTGGAGGAAGCCCTGGCGCTGTTCGCGAGCGGCAAGCCGGAGGCGGCGGTGCTGGATATCAACCTGGCCGGCCAGCTCTCCACCCCTGTGGCCGACCGGCTGGCCGATAGCGGCGTGCCCTTCGTGGTGGCGACCGGCTATGGTGCCGCCGGGCTGCCGGACCGGCACCGCGGCGTGCCGGTCCTGGCCAAGCCCTACGACCCGCGCGAGCTGGTCGAGGCGCTGGAGAAGCTCTGCCGCGGCTGAGGAGCGAGGCGCGCCTCAGCGGCCGCGCAGCGCCCGCAGCACGCGCTCCGGCGTCGCCGGCAGGTCCAGCCGGCCGGGGCCGGCGGCGTCGCGCAGGGCGTTCCAGACGGCTGTCGCCAGCATCAGGGGCGGCTCGCCCACCGCCTTGCTGCGGAAGATCGTCTCCGCCCGCGCCGGCGCGCCCTCCAGCAGCCGGACATTGAGGACCGGCGGTACGTCGCGCGAGCCCGGTATCTTATAGGTGGAGGGGCCGAGGGTCCGCAGCCGCCCCGCGCCGTCCCACCACAATTCCTCGCAGGTCAGCCAGCCCATGCCCTGGACGAAGGCACCCTCGATCTGGCCGAGGTCGATGGCGGGGTTCAGGGAGCGGCCGCAATCCTGCACCATGTCGGCGCGCAGCACGCGGTGCTCCCCGGTCAGCCGGTCCACCAGCACCTCGGCCACCGAGGCGCCGTAGGAGAAATAGAAGAAAGGGTGGCCCCTCATGGCCACCGGGTCCCAGCTCAGCTCCGGTGTCCTGTAGAAGCCGGTGGCGGAAAGGCTGATGCGCTGCGACCAGCAGTGATGCGCCAGCTCGCCGAAGCTCATGCTGTGGTTGCCGGCGGTGGCGCGGCCCTCGGTGAAGCGCAGATCATCCTCCGCCACGCTCCAGAGCGCGGCGGCGGCGGCGGCCATGCGGGCGCGGATGGCGCTGGCGGCGGCATGTGCCGCCCAGCCGTTCAGGTCGCTGCCGGTGGAGGCCGCGGTGGGCGAGGTATTCGGCACCTCGTCCGTGGAGGTCGCGGTGATGCGGATGCGCTCCACCTCCACGCCGAAGACCTCCGCGACGACCTGGGCCACCTTGATGAAGAGGCCCTGCCCCCGCCATGGTTCAGGCGGATGGAGCCATCGGTATAGACGCTGACCAGCGCTCCCGCCTGGTTCAGGGCGACGATGCCGAAGGAAATGCCGAAGGCCAGCACGAAGCTGCCCAGGCCCTTCCGCAGCGTCGGGTGCGTGGCGTTGAAGGCGTCGATCCCGGTGCGGCGCTCCTCCCAGGCGGAGAGCGCCTTCGCCTCCGCCCAGACGCGGCGGATCAGGTCGCCCTCCAGGGCCTGGCCATAGGGTGTTTCGCCGCCATTGGGGCCACCGGCGAAATTCCGCTCCCGCACCGCCTCCAGCTCCTGCCCGGTGGCGCGGGCGGCGGCCTGCAGTACATCCTCCATCAGCAGCACGCCCTGCGGGCCGCCGAAGCCCCGGAAGGCGGTATTGCTGACGGTATTCGTCTTGCAGGCCAGGCCGGTGACGCGCAGCGACGGCACGTCATAGGCATTCAGCGCATGCGTCACCGCGCGCATCAGCACGCCGGTCGAGAGGTCCAGGCTATGCCCGCCATCGGCGGCCAGGGTCGCGTCCAGCGCCAGCAGCCGGCCAGAGGAATCGCAGCCGGCGCGCCAGCGGAAGAGGAAGGGGTGGCGCTTGCCGGTGGCGGCCATATCCGCCTTGCGCGGCAGCCGCAGCTTCACCGGCCGTCCGGTCGCGCGGGCGGCCAGGGCCGCAGCGCCGCCGATCCAGCTGGCATTGCTCTCCTTGCCGCCGAAGCCGCCGCCCATCCGCCGGCAATGGACGGAGACGCGGCTGTAGTCGCAGCCCAGCAGCCGGGCGGCGATATGCTGCACCTCCGTCGGATGCTGGGTGGAGGAATGCAGCGCCAGCTCCCCATCCTCGCCGGGAATGGCGAGGGCGATCTGCCCTTCCAGATAGAAATGCTCCTGCCCGCCGCTGCGGAATTCGCCCTCCAGCGCGATGGGCGCCGCGTCCAGCGCCGCCTGCCAGTCGCCGCGCTGCATCACCATGGGCGGCAGCAGCAGGCTCCGGGCCGCCAGGGCCTCTTCCAGCTCCAGCACTGGGGGCAGGGGAGTGATCTCCGGGCGAAGGGCGGCGGCACCGGCCAGGGCCTCGTCCCGCGTGCGGGCCACCACCATCGCCAGTGGCTGGCCCCAATGCTCCACCAGCCCTTCCGCGAAGAGCTTCTCGGCCGCCTTGCCGCTGGGGGAGATGTCGTTGCGCCCCGGCACCTCCCGCGGTCCCAGCACCGCCACCACCCCCGGCATGGCGCGGGCGGGCGAGAGGTCCAGCGGCGCAAGCACCCCATGCGCGGCGGGCGAGAGCGCCAGCACCGCATGCAGCAGCCCCGGCGGTTCCGGCATGTCGTCGGTGAAGCGGGCTTCCCCGGTGCAATGCTTCAGCGCGCTGTCCTGGCGCAGCGCCGCGCCCATGCCGGTCCTCATAGCGCATGCACCTCCAGCGGCAGGTCGGGCCGGGCGGCGCGCCAGTAGAGCCGCCGCACCAGCCCCGCCGCGCCAGCCAGCCGGTAGGCGGCGCTGCCGCGCCAGTCGGAGAGCGGCGTGAAATCCTGTTCGAGTGCCTCGGCGGCGGTGGCGAAGCTGGCTTCCTCCAGCGGCGCCCCCACCAGCGCGGCCTCGGTCCGGCACGCGCGGGCGGGGGTGGCGGCCATGCCGCCAAAGGCCAGCCGCGCCTCCGCGATATGGCCGTCCTCGATCCGCAGCAGGAAGGCGGCGGAGAGGGTCGAGATGTCCTGGTCGTGCCGCCTGGACAGCTTCTCGCAGACGAAGATGGCGCCCGGTAGGGGGCGCGGCAGGTCGATGCGGGCGATGACCTCATCCGGCGCCAGCAGGGTCTGGCGGTAGCCGGTGAAGAAGGCGCCGGCCTCCACCATCCGCTCCCCCCGCGCCGCCGAGGCCAGGGCGATGCGCGCGCCCAGCGCCAGCAGCGGCGGCAGCGCATCCCCGATGGGCGAGGCGGTGCCGAGATTGCCGCCCAGCGTGCCCATGCCCCGGATCTGCCGCGAGCCCAGCCGCCGCAGCAGCAGGGCCAGCGGCGCGAGATCCGGCTCCGCCTCCAGTGCGCGCAGCAGGCGGCCATAGGTGACGCCAGCGCCGATCCGCAGCCCCTCCGGCCCCGCCTCCAGCCGCTTCAGTTCCGGCACGGCGGAGAGGCAGAGGATGGCGGGCGGCTTCTCCCGCTGCTCGGAGACGCGCAGGCCGAGATCGGTGCCGCCGGCCAGCAGCCAGGCCTGCGGCATGGCGGCGCGCAGGGCGAGCAGGGAGGGCAGTTCGGCGGGCAGGTGGAATTCCTGCCCTGGGGCGGCGAAATACCCGGCCGCTGGCAGGGAGGGCGGGGCGGCGGCGCCGTCATCCGCGATACTGGCTTCCGCGATACTGGCGAAGGCACCGAGAATCGGCCGGTAACCGGTGCAACGGCAGAGGTTGCCGGCCAGCGCCTCATGCACGCTGCCTTCCGCGCCCTCGCTGGCACGCGGATACGCCCAGGCGGACATGACGATGCCCGGTGTGCAGAAGCCGCATTGCGTGGCATCGCCCTCCGCCAGGGCATGCTGCACCGGGTGGGGCGCGCCATCCGGGCCGCGCAGCCCCTCCACGGTGCGGAAGCTGCGGCCATGCATCTGCCCCAGCAGCGCCAGGCAGGCGTTCAACGGCGTGCGGGTGCCGTCCGGCTCCTCCATCACGACGGTGCAGGCGCCGCAATCGCCCTCGGCGCAGCCTTCCTTGGTGCCGGTCAGCCCGGCCTCCGGCCCGCGCAGCCACTCCAGCAGCGTCTGCCCGGGCAGGGTGCCGGGCGGCAGGCGCCGCGCCACGCCGTTCAGGACGAATTCGAGGCTTCCGGTCATGCAGGAAGCGAAGCAAATCCCGCGCCGCTGCGGAAGAGCGACGTTACTCAGCGCAGATTGATGCCGGAGGTGGCTCCGCCGTAGAAGCCGGTGCTGGCGCGGGGGGCGCCGGAGTCGCCGCTGCAGGCGGCCAGCGTGCCGGCCATCAGGGCCACGGCCAGCAGGCGGGCCAGGGTATTGCTGCGCATCGTCGCTCCTTTCGCTTCCGCCGCCCGATCCGGGGGCGTCAGGGCACCATACCCTCCGGCAGCGCCGCCACATGGTCGAAGATCGCGCCGGCGGTGGTGATCCAGACATCTTCCCGCGCCGCCGCGATGGAGGCGAGGGCCTGCCGCAGCGCCCGCAACCGGTAGGGCTGCCCTATCAGGTAGGGATGCAGGGCGATGCCCATCACCTGCGGCTTGCCATCCCGCACCTGCCGCAGCCTTTCCTCGAAATCCGCCAGGATCATCTCCGCGAACTGCGCCGCGCCGTCCTTGCGGGCGACGATGGCGGGGATGTCGTTGACCTCCTGCGGATAGGGGATGGCCAGCAGCCGCCCCGCCCGCGTCGCCATCCAGATCGGCTGGTCGTCGGCGCACCAGTTGAGGGTGTAGCGATAGCCGGCCTCGGCCAGCAGGTCGGGCGTCACGCGGCTCTCGGCGACCCAGGGGGAGAGCCAGCCGCGTGGCGGCGCGCCCTCGGCCCGGGCGATGGCCGCCGTGGATTCGGCGATCAGGGCACGCTCATCCGACTCGGGCAGGGTGCTCTGGCGCTCGCTGTTGGTGCGGCCATGGCCGGCGATCTCGTCGCCCCGCGCGCGATGCGCCGCCACCAGTTCCGGCGCATGGTCATACATGGCGCTGTTCAGCAATACGGTGGCGGGGAGGGACAGCTCGTCCAGCATCTCCAGCACCCGCCAGGCGCCGACGCGGTTGCCGTAGTCCCGCCATGCATAGTTCAGCACATCCGGCTGCGGTCCGCCGCCGCCATTGGCGCCGGGGGCAAGCTCGGCGCCCAGGCCCTCACCGAAGGCGAAGTGCTCCAGATTGAGGCCGAGATACACGGCCAGCTTCGCCCCGCCCGGCCAGTCGTATTCCGCCCGCTGCGGCCAGGGGTGGTAGGCATAGCGGCCGTGGCTCGGCAGCATCAATGCGGTCTCCTTCACGGGGGAAGATCGGCATGGCGGGCAATTCACGCGACAGCGATACCCTCGCCCGCCGATCCGTTCTAGAAGGCCCTTATGTCCCTGCCCCCGAAGGCCGAGATGGCCCGGGCGCGCGCCCTGCTGTCGGCCGCGGCACGTGAAAGCCGCGGACGTCTGGCGCGCCCGGTCCTGCTCGGCACTGCCTCGATAACCTGCGGCATTGCCCAGGCCTGGTTCATCGCGCGCCTGCTGGCCACCCTGCTGGGCCTTGGCGAATCCCCTTGGGGCCAGGCCGGCTGGCCGGAACTGGCCGCCGCGGCCGCCCTGGCGCTGCTCTCCACCGCCCTGACGGTGGCGCAGGAGCGTGCCCAGGCCGCCGCCGGCGCCGCCGCCCGCGCCAGGCTGCGCAACCATGCCTTCGCTGCCCTGCTGGCCGCCGGCCCGGCCGATGAGCGCCCGGTCGGCGAGCGCGCCGCCCTGGTGGTGGACCGGATCGAGGCCCTGGACGGCTATTTCTCGCGCTGGCTGCCCGCCGCCATCCTGGCGGTCGCCGGGCCGCTGCTGATCGCCGTGGCGGTGGCGGCGGCGGACCCGGTGAGCGGCGTGATCCTGCTGGTAGCGGGCGCGCTGGTGCCGGTGGCCATGGCCGTCACGGGAATCGGCGCGGCGCTGGCCTCCCGCCGGCAGTTCGACGCGCTGCAGGCGCTCTCCGGCCGCTTCCTTGACCGCATGCGCGGCCTGCCGCAGCTGGTGCTGTTCCGCCGGCAGGAGGCGGAGGCCGAGGCGCTCTCCGGCGCCGCGACCGAATTGCGCCGCCGCACCATGAAGGTGCTGCGCGTCGCCTTCCTCTCCGGCCTCTCGCTGGAGGCCATCGCCGCGGCGGTGCTGGGCTGCCTCGCCTGGCGCCATGGCCACCTGCTGGTGGGCGGGCATCCGGCGCCGGTGGCGGCGCTCTTCTCCATCCTGCTGGTGCCGGCCTTCTTCGCGCCGCTGCGGGCCTTCTCGGCCGCCTATCATGAGCGCATGGCCGCCAATGGCGCCGCCGCCGCCCTGGCGCCGCTGCTGGAGACGCCGCCCGAGGCCGGCCTGAAGCTGGAGGAAATCCCGCCCAGCCTCGTGGTGACCTTCGAGGGCGTGGGCCTGACCTATGACGCCGCGCGCGGCGCCGCGCTTTCCGACCTGTCCTTCCGCGTCATGCCGGGGGAGACGCTGGTGCTGGCCGGCCCCTCCGGTTCCGGCAAATCCTCCGTCCTGCGCCTGCTGATGGGCTTCCGGCGGCCGGATACCGGGCGCATCGCCTTCAATGGCCGCGATGCCACCGCCCTGGCGCCGGCCGAGCTGCGCCGCCTCTCCGCCTATGTCGGCCAGAAGGCGCATCTCTTCCGCGCCACCATCCGCGAGAACATCGCCCTGGCCCGCCCCGATGCGACGCCCGCCCAGGTAGAGGCCGCCGCCCGGGCTGCGCGGGTGACGGATTTCACCGCCGACATGCCCGAGGGCCTGGATACGCTGGTGGGTGAGGGCGGCTTCGGCCTTTCCGGCGGGCAGGCGCAGCGGGTGGCCATCGCCCGCGCCTTCCTGCGCGACGCGCCGATGGTGCTGCTGGACGAGCCCACGGCCCATCTGGACCCCGGCACCGAGTCGGATGTGCTGGACAGCCTGCGCCGGCTCTGCGCCGGGCGCACCGCCATCATCGCCACCCATTCCCCGGCGCTGCGTGCCCGCTTCACGCGGGTGCTGGAGCTGGAGCATGGCCGCGCCGCCGCCGGCGCGCGGATGGCCGGGGAGTAAGCGCGCCATGCTGCGAGACCTGATCCGCGTCCTTGGCCTCTGGCACAGCCGCCGGGGCTGGCTGGTCTGGGGCGGCGCCATGGCGGTGCTGGCGGCTCTGGCGGGGGTGGCGCTGCTGGCCCTGGCCGGGCGCGGCGTCTCCGAAGGGCTGCGCACGGGCATGCTGGCCGGTGCCGCCGCGGGCTCCCTGATCCTGCTGCGCCCGCTGATCCTGCTGCGGCCGGCTGCGCGGTACCTCGAGCGGCTGGTCACCCATGCCGCCACCTTCCGCGCCCTGGCCGATACCCGCATCTGGTTCTTCCGCCGGCTGGCGGAGCGGCTGCCGGGCGGGCTCGGCCTGCGCCGGGCCGGCGACCTGCTGGGCCGCCTCGTCTCGGATGTCGAGGCGCTGGACGGGCTCTATCTCCGCGCGCTGGTGCCGGCGGTGGCGGCACTGGCCGTCGTGCTGGCCTCCGCCGCGCTGCTGGGCGCGCTGGACCCCGCGCTGGCCGCCATCGTCGCCCTGCCGCTGGCCTTCGCCCTGCTGTTGCCGCCCTTGCTGGCCCCCGGTGCCGCCCGCGCGGCCGAGGGCGTGGCCGAGGCGCAGGGCGGCCTGCGCGCCGCCGCCATCGACCCGCTGCTGGGCATCGAGGATACCCTGGCCGCCAATGCCGAGCCCCGTGCCGCCGCCCGCCTTTCCGCCGCCGCCGAGACACTGACCGCCGCCCAGAAGCGGCTTGCCCGCCGCTCCGCCTGGGGCGGCGCCGCCGGCACGGTGCTGGCGCAGGCGGCGCTGCTGGGCGCGCTGGGCTATGGGCTGGCGGGCGGGCCGGGCGCGGTAGGGGCGGCGGTGGTCGGCCTCTTCCTGGCCCTGGCCGCCGCCGAGGCGCTCTCCGCCCTGCCGCGTGCCGGCATCGCCCTGGCCGCCGCCGGCGCCGGGGCGCGCCGGTTGTTCGAGGCCGCCGATACGCCCGCCCCGGTCGCAGAACCCGCCATCCCCGCCGCCGCGCCCGCAGGTTCCGCGCTGAAGCTGGAAGGCGTGCACTTCGCCTGGGCGGAGGACCGGGAGCCGGTTTTCACCGGACTGGACCTGGAGCTGCCGGAGGGCGGGCGGCTGGCGCTGCTGGGCCCTTCGGGCGCCGGCAAATCCACCCTGGCCGCGCTGCTGCTGAAGCTGGCGGCGCCGCAGCAGGGCCGCATCCTGCTGGGCGGCGTGGAGATCGCGGCCCTGCCGCATGACGTGGTACGCGCCCGAATCGCCTGCCTGACGCAGGATGCCCGGCTCTTCGATGACAGCATCGCCGCCAATCTGCGCATGGCCGCGCCGGATGCGCCGGACGAGGCGCTGTGGCAGGCGCTGGACCGCGCCGGCATCGGGGAGACCGTGCGCGCCCTGCCGGAGGGCCTGGAGACGCGCTGCGGCGAGGGGGGGCTCCGCTTCTCGGGCGGGCAGGGGCGACGGCTGGCCCTGGCACGGGTGCTGCTCTCCCCCGCGCGCATCCTGATCCTGGATGAGCCTGCGGCAGGGCTGGACCCCTCGGCCGAGCGTGCCTTCCTGGAGACGCTGGAAAGCGCCACTGAGGGACGCAGCGTCATCCTGATCGCGCACCGGCTGATGGGGGTGGAGCGGCCGACGCGCATCCTGCGGCTGATTGCCGGACGGGCCATTCCGGCCATGGGATAGGCCTGGAGGGGCGCCGCCCTCCAGGCCTGCCCCGCCGGGGCGACAGGGTCGCCCCAGCCTCCGCCATCTGTCCGGAACATGCGGCCGGAGTGGTTCCGCCGGAGGTCCAGGACCTCCGGCGGCCGCGGGTTCAGCCCGCATCGCCTTGGAGATTTTCCGCGCAGCGGCCGGATGCGGCCTTCAAGGCCCGGGAAGAAATCGAACGGGAGTCCGGGGTGGAGTGTCCACCCCGGCGGGGTCCAGGGGCGGCGCCCCTGGCCTGTCCCTTCAGTGCCGCTCGTAGATCAGCCTTGCCCGGATGGTGCCCGGCACTTCCCGCAGCGTCGCCAGCAGCGCGTCGGGCTCCGCCACATTCTCGGCATCCACCACGACGTAGCCGATCTGCGGGTCCGTCTGCAGATACTGGGCGGTGATGTTCAGGCTGTAGCGGCTGAAGGCCTCGTTCAGCGCGGCCAGCACGCCCGGCACGTTGTGGTGGACATGCAGGAAGCGGGTGCCGCGGGCCGTGGCGGGCAGGGTCACTTCAGGGAAGTTCACGGCGCCCAGGGTGGCGCCGGTATCCGAATAGTCGGAGAGCTTGCGGGAGGTCTCCTCGCCGATGCGCTCCTGCGCCTCCTCCGTGCTGCCGCCGATATGCGGCGTCAGGATGACATTGGGCAGGCCCTGAAGCGGGGAGGTGAAGCGCTCGCCATTGCGCTTCGGCTCGTCGGGGAAGACATCGGCGGCGGCGCCCAGCAGATGGCCGGACTTCAGCGCCGCGGCCAGGGCGTCGAGATCCACCACCTTGCCGCGGCTGTTGTTGATCAGCAGCGCGCCGGGGCGCATGGCCGCGATCTCGGCGGCGCCGAGCAGGTGGGTGGTCTGGTCCGTCTCCGGCACATGCAGAGTGACGACGTCGGAGGCCGCCAGCAGGTCGTGCAGGGAGGCGGCGGCAACCGCATTGCCATGGCCCAGCTTCGGGATGGTGTCGTAGTAGATGACCCGCATGCCGAAGGCCTCGGCCAGCACCGAGAGCTGGCTGCCGATATTGCCGTAGCCGACGATGCCGAGCGTCTTGCCCCGCACCTCCTTGCTGTTGGTGGCCGACTTGTCCCAGCCCCCGTCATGCGCTGAGCGGGAGCGGTCGGGGATGCGGCGCATCAGCATGACGATCTCGCCCATCGTCAGTTCCGCCACGCTGCGGGTATTGCTGAAGGGCGCATTGAAGACCGGGATGCCAAGCTGTTTGGCGACGGCCAGGTCCACCTGGTTGGTGCCGATGCAGAAGCAGCCCACCGCGATCAGCCGGTCCGCCGCGCGCAGCGCCTCCTCCGTCAGCTGGGTGCGGGAGCGGATGCCCAGCAGATGCACGCCCTGCAACGCCTGGATCAGCGCCTCGCCTTCCAGCGCCTTGGTCTCCCGCTGGATATTGGTATAGCCGGCGGAGGCCAGCAGGCTGACGGCGGTGTCCGAGACGCCTTCCAGCAGCAGAATCCGGATGCGGTCCTTCGGCAGCGAGATTCGCTGGTTCGACAGGGGATTGGCGGCAGTCGGGTCGGTACGGTTCGGCATGGCGCTTCCATGCATCCGATTCCATTGCACGGGAAGTGCGAAACCTGCGTACGTGTCGTGCCGTTGAGGAAGAGCTGGGCCGTTGGAAAACGCCGTGCCAGCGATTGGGCTCGGCTCGGCATGGCCCCCATGCGCCTTGCCTGGGTATGAGGGTGTTGCGGCCAAGAGCCCGATGCGGCCATGTCCCGCGTCCGTGACCCCGTCGTGCAAGAAGCGGGACCGACGAGTTTGGAGATTGCCTCATGGCTCTTGAGACCCTTGCCTTGCCTCCGGCCGTTCGCCGGCGGATGACCCTCGATGCGCTGGCCGGCCTGGCTCAGGGCGGGCTGGCGGAGCGGCTGCGGCTGGAAGCAGCCGCCCGGACCCTCTGCACCATCCACCATGTGAGGCAGATGGTGGCCGAAGGCGCGCTGCCGGGTGGCTTGGACGTGCCCGCCCCGGCCCGTGACTGGGACCCCAGCCTGACCACGGCGCGCGAGCATGCCGAGATGATGACCCCCGCCCAGATCGATCGTCTGCTGGCTGAGGCGCCGGCCTGGGCCGAGGCCATTCTGCTGGCCCGGCCGGCGCAGCGCGCCGCCTGACTGTGCCCTGGGGGCGGGCAGCCCCCTGACGGCTCCTCCCGCAGGGGCATGCCCATGAAAAAGGCCACCGGGAGGCGGAAGATCCGCCTGCGGTGGCCTTTTTGCTGCCCGGCTGCCCCCGAAGCGGCTTCCGCTCGCCTCAGCCGTTCAGCCTCGTTCCGGCAGGGAAGTTGGCCCGGTCAGGTGACGCCACCTGACCGGGTCTGCGCTAGAGGTTGTTGATATAGGCGGCCGAGAGCGCCGACTGGTAAATCAGCGAGAGCAGGTCGCGCGCGATCTGGAAGCTCTTGGCCCCCAGCTGCGGCAGGGCGATCAGCTCGTCGCCGGGGCGCGGGCCCTCCCGCGGGTCGAGGATCACCTGGCCGCTGGCGCGGCGGATCATCACCGCGCCGTCGTCGCCGCGCTGCGTCACGCCGCCGGCGGCCTTCAGGTAGTCGCGAACGGTCATGCCCTGGCGCCAGACCACGGCCTGCGGGTTCAGCACCTCGCCGCCCACCAGGACGGTGTCGGAACGCTCGGGGATGACGATGGTGTCGCCGTCCTCCAGCCGGATGCTGGCGCAGCGGCCGGCATTGTCCACCGCCACCAGCCGGCCTTCCGGCTGGATGCGGCGGCCGCGCTGGATGTAGTTGGAGACGAGCTGCGCCTCCTGGGTGCGGATCTCGGCCACGCCCGTGGTGGCGGAGGAGGCGGTGAAGAGCTGCCGCTCCAGCCGGTCCAGCGCCTCGTTGATCGAGCGCTGCTGCTGCGCCGCCAGCCGCTTGCGCAACACGTAGACGGAGCTGGTATCGGCCAGGGAAGGGTTCACCTCGACGTAATCCAGCACCTGGCAGAGATTGGCGTCGCGGTCCGCCACCAGCACGGAGGGGCCGATGCGGCTGCCTTCTACGAAGACGCGCACGGTGGGCGCCGGGGCGTCGGTGATGAAGGAGACGGTGTCCTGGTCCAGCAGCGGCAGCCGGCGCAGATCCGCCAGGGTAGCATAGCGGGACCAGGGCTGGCTGTTGCGGGTGCCGCGCACCACGGCATTGGTGGCCGCGGGCAGGGGACCGGCGAGGTCGATCAGCTCCTGCCCCTGCATGCTGCGACCATTGACCTCGAAGAGGTAGTTGTTCCGCACCGCGCCATCGGCCGAGATGGTCGCGCCCTGGCTGCCGACGACGATGGTGTCGCCTTCCTGGAGGGAGATATCCGGCAGGACGCCCCGCAGCAGGAAGGGGTAGAGGTCGATGCGCTGCACCACCCGGCCACCGCGGTTGACGGTGATGTCACGATAGGAGCCGCGGGCGGGATCGACGCCGCCGGCGCGCAGCAGGAAGTCCAGCGCGGTGTCGGAGGCCGAGCCCATGTGCCGGCCGGGGACGCGGACATAGCCCGTGACGAAGACGCCGAGGCGGCTGGCCGAGAGCAGGACGGCATAGACCTGCACCTGCTGGGTATAGACCCGGCGCACCTCGGCCTCGACCGTGCGCTGCAGGTCACCCGCGCGGGTGCCAGCCAGGCGCAGCGGCCCGACGGAGGGCAGGAAGATGTTGCCCTGGGTGTCCAGCGTGCCGATCACCTCCGACTCCACAGGCCCCCAGACGCGGACGCTGACGCGGTCGCCGGGGTTGAGCCGGTAGTTCGGGTTGCCGGTGTCGGAAGGCGTCGGTGCCGTGCGGGCGAAGAGCGCGGCGCCGAAGACGGTGCGGCTGGGGCCTGGGAAGCGCTGCGGCTCCGCCAGCGGGCCCTGCGCCGTGGCGCCGGCCTCGGCCTCGGTGGTGCTACCGGCGCGGTTGACGATCGTGTCCTGCGGCAGCAGCGAAGGCACCTGCACGCCCGGCTGCATCATCAGCCCGGGCGTCGGCGCGTTCAGCGGCTGCTGACCGTCGCCGCCCCCTTGCTGCTGGAACTGCTGGATCTGCTGGGCGGTCTGCGCCTGTGCGGCCCCCGCGATTGGCCCCGCCTGCATCAGCGCGACGGCCAGCAGGAGGGAGGGAAGACCGCGTTTAAAGCGCATGTTCGCGAACCCCGGCAATGAGAAGCCAGCCGACCCCGTAGAGCATGGTCAGCACGGCGAAGAGGCTGATCAGAAAGATGAAGGAGCGCGGATAGAGCGGATATTCCGCCAGGTTCGGCTGCACCACGCGGGAGAGGAAGAGTTGCTGGCGCTGCGCGTCGATCCGCGCCGTCTCCAGCGAGGCGGTGGCGGAGGCGAGCTGGCGGTTGGCGAATTCCCGCTCCTGCGCCAGCCGCTCGAAGACGGCGATCCGCTCGGGCAGGGCTTCATCGCCATTGGAAAGCCGGTCGCGCTCGACGCGGATGCGGGTCTCCAGCGCCTGGATGCGGTTGCGCAGCGTCGCGATCTGCGGATTGTCGGACCGCATGAAGGCCTGTTTCTCCTGCAACTCGGTGCGGGCGGTGTTCAGTTCCTTGTCCAGCGCCGCGAAGCCGGCCTGGTTGATCTGGGCCAGGGTGGCCGGGTCCACCGCCTGTTCACGCTGCCGCCATGCCGTGATGGCATCCTGGGCGGCGACCACGCGCTGCTCGGCCCGCTCCAGCTCGCTCTGCGCCGTGGCGAGGGAGGATTCGCGGGCACGGGAGGAGAGCTGGTTGACGAATTCCTCGGAGAGGCGGAGCTGCTCCTCCGCGATCCGCTGGGCATCCTCCGGCCGGAAGGCACGGGCGCGGATGGTGGTGATGCCGCCGGTATTGTCCACCTGCACATCGTTCATGTGGTTGTAGTAGATCTGCAGGAACTCGGCCGGCATATCCGGGTCCCAGAGCCGCGCCAGGAAGTCGGCCTCGGGGCGGCGGTAGATCTCCAGCAGCCCAATCCGTTCCTTCAAGGCCGCGATGGCGTCGTACGAGCCGAGATAGTCGCGCACCGTCATGGCTTCTTCCGGCACCTGCTTGAAGCCCGCGGCGGCGCCCAGCACCTGGCCCAGGGAGGCGGAGGCGCGGCCTTCCTGCTGCCCGCGCACCACGAAGCGGGCCTCGGAGACATACTGGCCGGCGGCGAAGCCATAGAGGTAGATGGCGGCGATGAGGGTCGGCAGCACCACCAGCAGCAGGAAGTGCCGGCGTTTCCAGAGCGCCTGGGCCAGGCCGCGCCGGGGGGCCGCGCGGCCCCGGCCGGCGGACATCGGGATGTCAGAGACCCTGGTAGGCGGCGATAGCTTCATCGACATCCTCATAGAATTCCAGCATGCCGTTCCGGAGAATGGCGGCCGTATCGCAGTATTGGCGCACATGCATGGCGTTGTGCGACACAAGAATCATGGCCGCGTTCTCTCGCCGGACCTCCAGCATGTGCCGGCATTTGGCTGCGAAGCGGGCATCGCCGGTCGAGAGTGCTTCGTCCACCAGGTAGCAGTCGAAGTCCACCGCGAAGGACAGGCCCATCAGCAGGCGGCTGACCATGCCGGAGGAATAGGTATGCACGGGCTCGTAATAGTACCGCCCGAGTTCCGCGAATTCCTCGACGAAATCCTGGGTCTGCTGCACGGGCGTGCCATAGAGGCGGGCGATGAAGCGCGCATTGGCGGCACCGCTGGCGACCACCTGCAGGCCGTAGGCTCCGCCAATCGGCCAGGAGATGCTCATCTCCCGCCGGATCACGCCGCGGGTAGGGTTCTCCACACCGCTCAACAGGCGCATCAGCGTCGATTTACCGGAACCGTTCCGCCCGAGGACGCCGATATGGTCGCCCTTGCGGATGCGCCCGTGGACGCCGCGCAGCACGATATTCTGGCCGCCTGTCTTGTGGCTGTAGAAGCTCTTCCAGACGTCGATCATCTCGATCATGGCGGCCGCCTTACATCGAGATCGAGACGTGCGGCCGTGCCGCGCGCAGAGCCGCGATGGCGACGAGGTTCAGCACGAGGATGCAGATCAGGATATAGGGGATGCTGTAATAGGCCACGAGCCGGTCGCCCCACTGCGCGTAGCGGAGCGCCTCATGCACATGGGCCAGGGGGTTGTAGAGCAGGACGTTCCTGGCCCCTTCGGGCAGGGAATCGAGCATGCCGAAGGCGCCGGAGAGCGGCATCATCAGGTAGGTCAGCGGGTGCACGACGCGTTCCAGCGGCTCGAAGAAGACGATCAGAGCCGCTGTCAGAGTGCCAAGGCCATGGCCCAGAAGGGCGCTGAAGATCAGGCTCAGCACGAAGAGCCCGGGGTCCGAGGGCCAGATGCCGGCGAAGATGATGCCGCCAAGCACGAAGATCAGGATGACGGGGATACAGGCCGCCGCCTCCAGCACCGTGCGCGACATGGTGAGGTCGTGCAGCTTGATGCTGCGGTGGAAGAGCAGGTTGCTGCTCCCGACGACAGCCGTGGCGTTGCGCGCCATGATGCTGCGGAACATGAAGAATGGGGCGTAGCCCAGGCCGTAGAACAGGAAGATCGGGATATTGTTGGGCAGGCCGTGGCCGGAGACCCAGTGGACGGTGGAGATGCCGACCGCGAGTATCATCGGCTCGCCGACGAGCCACAGATAGCCGAGGCGTGACTGGCCGAAGCGCAGCTGCATCTCGCGGATGACCAGGGCGTGGATCACGCGGATTTGTGCCGCAAGCGTGTTAACGCTGCGGCGCCGCGGAACATGGGCGCTCATGCGCGCCTCCGATTCACAGCGAGCCTGTGCCACCGCCGCGCAGCAGCGGACGGACAGCAGTCATCTGGCCGGTGCTGTCTTCGCAATACAGAACCTGGCGCCCGGTGCTGCTGCTGCCCAGCAGAAGCTGGCGGCACTGGCGGCCGGCGCCGGAGTTATAGACACGCACTAGCCGGACGGGCGTCGGCGGGCTGCCGACTGTTTCCTGCTGGCCCGGCTGTGCCCTGGCCGCGAAATCCGCCAGCGGGTCGGCCTGCCGCACGGCCGGAACCATGACGACGGCGGCCTGCGTCGCGCCGCTGCTTGAGACGCTGCTGCAGGCGGGCAGGCCCAGCAACAGGAGCCCAAGGACGGCCAGCGCCCGGAAGCGCGGCGCGAAAGGGCGGGGCAGGGCCTCGGCGTCCATAAGCAGTTGGGTGGTCAAGGGAAATCCGTTCACGCCCACTCACATGCTATCCTGATGGACGGGGAAGCTACCGCACTGCGCCGCCGGTGGCAAAGCCCCGCTCTTGATTGGTGTGTTACCACGCCGATCCTCCAATAGGGGATTTGTGACGCCTTGCTTCTCCAGCAGCGCCGCCGCCTGGCCTTTCTGCCTGCCGCCCTTCGGCGGATGCCGCATCTGCCGGCCTTCTGGCCCGATCACGATGCGGTGGAAGAAGGTGCGGAGGTTCTGGCCCTGCCGGCCGGCCAGATGCCGCCGCGCGGGGCGCCAGAGGTATTGCTGCGCTACGACTCCGGCCCGCTGCGCTCCCCCGCCTTCGGGCGCCGCGCGGCGCCCGTTGCCTTGCTGCTGACGGAGGGCCTGCCCGCCTGCCTGGACTCCATGCCCCTGACGACGCCGCCGCCGGTGGCAGGTGCCGCGGCCGCCCGTGCCCTGGCCGCCGCCGCCCGGATGGCTGCGGCGCGCATCGGCGGTGAGCCCGGCCTGCCCGACCCCGGCGCCGCCGCCCTGCGCCTGCCCCGGCGCGAATGGGTGGTGGTGCTGGACCCCTGCGACCCAGCCCGGGCGGCGGCTGCGCGGGCGGTGCTGGCACAGGCCCGTGCCGCGGCTCAGGGGCGGCCCTTGCTGCTGGCCCGAGACCCCGCGGCGCCGGCCCGCCAGGGAATGGTGCTGACACCGCCCCAGGGGGCGCGGCTGCTGGGCGCCCGGGTCTCGCCCTGGACCCTGCTGGACCTGGCCGCCGATCTCTATGGCGCCTCGGCCGAGATGGCGCTGCTGGCCTCGGCGGCGGGGGTGCCTGTGGCCGGGCAAAGGCTGGACCCGGTCCCCCGCTTCGCGGCGCTGATCGCCGCGACCCGCTGCGCCGACCCCTTCCTGGCCCGTCCCTGGAGCTTCGAACAGGCCCTTGAGCAGCTGGCGGCCTGGAGCCGCATCCAGGCGGAGAGCCGGCCTGTCGCGGTCTGCCTGGGCATGTCCTGGTGGAAGCGGGAGAGAATCAGCGCCCTTTTCGCCCATGCCGGCGGCGCGCCGGGCTTTGCCCGGAGTCCGGCCGCGGCGCTGCGCCAGGCCCGGGGGGCGAAGGGCGGGCCTGCGGCCATCGCCGCCTGGGCCCGCGCCGTGCCGCCGGGCTATCGCGAGCAATGCGCCGCCGCCGGCGTCACGCTGCTGACGGTGGAGGATGGCTTCGTCCGCTCACGGGGACTGGGGGCGCGTTTCCTGCCCGGGGCTTCGTATGCGGTGGACGGGCTCGGCACCTATTACGACCCCGCCACCCCCAGCGCGCTGGAGCATCTCCTGGCCAGTGCCGAGTTCCCGCCGGATCTCCTGGCCCGCGCGGCGGCGCTGCGGCGGGCGATCGTCGGGCGCGGCGTGACCAAATACAACCTGGGGGGAGAGGCCCCGGTCATCGCGGCCCCTCCGGGCCGGCGCCGGCTGCTGGTGCCAGGGCAGGTGGAGGACGATGCCTCCGTCCGGTTGGGTGGAGGCGGCATCCAGAGCAACCTGGCCCTGCTGCGGCAGGTCCGGGCGGCCTGTCCGGATGCCTACATCATCTACAAGCCGCATCCGGACCTGGAGGCCGGCTTCCGCAAGGGGCATGTGCAGGCCGAGGTGCTGGCGGGGGTGGCGGACCAGGTGGTGTCCCGCGCGCCTCTGACCGGGCTGCTGGGGCAGGTGGATGCGGTGCATACCCTCACCTCGCTCTCCGGCTTCGAGGCGCTGCTGCGCGGCGTGCCGGTGGTGACCTGGGGGCAGCCCTTCTATGCCGGCTGGGGGCTGACCGAGGACCGCAACCCGCCGCCCCGCCGGGGCCGACGGCTGGAACTGGACGCGCTGGTGGCCGCGACGCTGATCCTCTTCCCCCGGCAGGTGGACCCGGTGACGGAACTTCCCTGCCCGCCCGAGGTGATCCTGGAGCGCCTGGACGACCCTACCGCCTGGAAGCTGCCGCGCCTGAGCCTCTACCGGGGGCTGGAGGGGGTGCTGCGGAGCGGGCTGGCCCGGCTGCTGCGGCGCCAATAGTAGAACCGCCCGGAGGGACGAACCCTCCGGGCGGCTTCCATCCCGGCTATCCGCCGGGGGCAGCGCAAGACTGACGCATTCAGCCCTTGGCTATGTCGCGCGCGTCATCCTTGGCCTTGCCGACCGTGCTCTGGACCTTGCCGGCGTTCTTCTGCGCGGCGCCCTCGACCTCGGTGCTGGTATCGCCGGTCACTTTACCGGCCGCCTGCTTCACGGCGCCCTTGACCTGGTTGGCGGCACCGTCGATGCGATTCTTGTCCATGGCTGATCCTCCATTCGAATGTCTCGTGGGTGGCGGGACTGCCATCCGGCCACGCCTTGGCGCGGCTCTGGGGATAGAACGGCGGGGGCGGGGCAGGGTTGCGGCCCTGGCCTTGGCGTTACCTTCTGCAACCTTGACCCGCCGGGGCGTGCGCGGCTAAACAGTGCGGCCCTCCGGCCTGCCGGTGGGCATTCATTGGTCGGAGCGCATGAGGCGCCCGGCTCCGTCGCTCCGCGAAGACTCGCGCAGCGGCGCGTTTTGTTTTGGGCGGGTGCCAGCGCATCCGCATGAAGGGGCAACGGCGGCCACGATGTTCGAGGCTTTGTCCGGCAAGCTGAACGGGGTTTTCGACCGGCTGCGCCGCCGTGGCGCGCTGACGGAAGCCGACGTGGCCGAGGCGTCGCGGGAAGTCCGCATCGCCCTGCTGGAAGCCGATGTCGCGCTGCCGGTGGTGAAGGATATCGTGGCCAAGGTGCGCGAGCGCGCCGTGGGCCAGGATGTCATCAAATCCGTCTCCCCCGCCCAGCAGGTCATCAAGATCGTCAACGACTGCCTGGTGGAAGCACTGGGCGGCGGTGAGGGCGTGGAGCCCGTGGCCCCCGGCATCAGCCTGGCGGCGGCGGCCCCGGTGCCGATCCTGATGGTCGGCCTCCAGGGCTCGGGCAAGACCACGACCTCCGGCAAGATCGCGCTGCGTCTGCGGACGCGGGACCGCAAGAAGGTCCTGCTGGCCAGCCTCGACGTGCACCGCCCCGCCGCGCAGCTCCAGCTGGAGACGCTGGCGAAGCAGGCGGGTGTCGCCAGCCTTCCGATCATCCAGGGCCAGACGCCGCTGGAGATCGCCGCCCGCGCCATGCAGGTGGCGCGCAACGAGCTTTACGACGTCGTCATCCTCGACACCGCCGGCCGCCTCTCGATCGACGAGGCGCTGATGGAAGAGGTGGCGCAGGTCAAGGCCGCCACCAAGCCGCATGAGAGCCTGCTGGTGGTCGATGCCATGACCGGCCAGGACGCGGTGCAGACGGCGCGCGCCTTCAATGAGCGCGTGGGCATCACCGGCATCGTCATGACGCGCATCGACGGCGATGCGCGCGGCGGTGCCGCGCTCTCCATGCGCGCCATCACGGGCGCGCCGATCAAGCTGATGGGCGCCGGCGAGAAGCTGGAAGCCCTGGAGGATTTCCACCCCGACCGTATCGCCAGCCGCATCCTCGGCATGGGCGATATCGTCTCCCTGGTGGAGAAGGCGGCCGAGACCATCGACCGCGCCGAGGCCGAGAAGCTGGCCGCGAAGATGCAGAAGGGTCAGTTCGACCTGGAAGACTATGCTTCGCAGCTCAAGCAGATCGGTAAGATGGGCTCGCTCTCCGGCATCCTCGGCATGCTGCCCGGCATCGGCAAGATGAAGGCGCAGCTCGAGAACGCCAATCTCGACAACGGCATCCTCAAGCGTCAGGCCGCCATCATCGGCAGCATGACGGTGAAGGAGCGCCGCAATCCCGACATCCTGAAGGCCTCCCGCAAGAAGCGCATCGCCGCCGGCGCGGGGGCGACCGTTCAGGACGTGAACCGGCTGCTCAAGCAGTTCGACGATATGTCCGCGATGATGAAGCGGATGAACAAGCTCGGCCAGAAGGGGCTGATGCGCGGCGGTTTAGGCGCGCTTCTTCCCGGGGCCGGGGGCAAACGCCCCTTCTGATCAACCGATAGACCATAAGTAGGAATCGAATATGGGCCTGAAGATCCGCCTCGCTCGCGCCGGTGCCAAGAAGCGCCCCTACTACCACATCGTGGTGGCCGACAGCCGTTCGCCGCGCGACGGCCGCTTCATCGAGAAGCTGGGCAGCTACAACCCGATGCTGCCGGCCGACCATGCCGAGCGCGTGCGCCTGTTCGAAGAGCGCATCAAGCACTGGCTGAGCCATGGCGCCGTGGCGACCGACCGCGTGGCCAAGTTCCTCGGCAAGGCCGAACTGGCGCCGATGCCGGTGTTCCGCGAGCAGCCGAAGCAGTCCGCACCGAAGAAGAAGGCGCAGGAGCGCGCCGCCGCGGCCGCCGCCGCGGCCGGCTGAGGCACGGATAACCGGTAGCAGCCCGACGCCATGACCACGCAGCGCATCCTGGTGGGGGAGATCGGACGGCCGCACGGTGTGCGCGGCCTTGTCCGTGTCCAGTCCTTCACCGCCGAGCCGGCGGCGATCGCCGGATATGGCCCGCTTTCCGATGAAAGCGGGGAACGTTGCTTCGTGCTGGAATGGCTGAGCGGTGGCCTGGCGCGCATCGACGGCATCACCGACCGTGACGCCGCCGCGAAGCTGACGGGCACGCGCCTCTATGTCGACCGCGACCGCCTGCCGCCTCCGGCGGAGGAGGAATTCTACCTCGCCGACCTGGTCGGCCTGACCGCCCGCGACGCGGGTGGCCAGGAGATCGGCCAGGTGCGGGCGGTGGAGGATTTCGGCGCAGGATCCTTCCTGACCATCCTGACGGAAGCCGGGAAGGAGGTGCTGGTGCCTTTCACCCGCGCCGCCGTGCCGGAGGTGAGGGTGGCCGAGGGCTGGCTGGTGGCCGTGCCCCCGGGAGAGGGTGCCCTGCCGGAAGGCGTGGAGGCCGAGCCGGCGCAGAGTCCGATGGACGATGCCCATGCGCTGCCGCGCCGCCAGGACGTGCCGCGCCGGGGCAATCCGCGCCCGCCGCGCGGGGGTGTCATCGGATGAGCTGGCATGCCACCGCGCTCACGCTCTTCCCGGAGATGTTCCCGGGCACGCTGGGGCATTCCCTGGCCGGCCGCGCGCTGCGCGAGGGGAAGTGGAGCCTGGATACCCTCCAGATCCGCGACTTCGCGACGGACAGGCACCGCACCGTGGACGACACGCCCTTCGGGGGTGGCGCCGGGATGGTGATGCGGCCGGACGTGATGGATGCCGCCTGCGAGGCCGCCCTGGCCGGGGGCGCCGGGCGTCCGCTGGTCTATCTCACCCCGCGCGGGCGCCTGCTGGACCAGGCTCTGGTGCGGGAACTGGTGGCGGGGCCGGGGGTGATCCTGGTCTGCGGCCGCTACGAGGGGCTGGACCAGCGGGTGATCGAGAAGCGCGGCATGCGTGAGGTCTCGGTCGGCGACTATGTGCTGAGCGGGGGTGAGCCGGCGGCCCTGGTGCTGCTGGATGCCTGCGTGCGGCTGCTGCCGGGTGTGATGGGTGGGGCGACGAGCGCGGAGGAGGAGAGCTTCTCCGAAGGCCAGGCGCCCCTGCTGGAATACCCGCATTACACGCGGCCGGCGGAGTGGGAGGGTCGGGCTGTGCCCGAGATCCTGCTCTCCGGCCACCACGCCGAGGTGGCGCGCTGGCGCCGTGGCATGGCGGAGGCGGCGACGCGCGAGCGGCGGCCGGATCTCTGGTCGCGCCGCACCCCGGCGGGGGCTCTTTCAAATTGAACGCCTTTTGACGAGGGACTGAACCCCATGAACCTGCTGCAGCAGTTCGACGCCGAGCAGAAGGAGCGCCTGCTCTCCGCCCGCGCCGTGCCCGATTTCGCCGCCGGCGACACCGTCCGCGTGATGGTGAAGGTGGTCGAGGGTGAGCGCACCCGTACCCAGGCCTATGAGGGCGTCGTGATCGCGCGCTCCAACAAGGGCCTGCACAGCAACTTCACGGTGCGCAAGCTCTCCTACGGTGAGGGTGTGGAGCGCGTCTTCCCGCTCTATTCCCCCAATGTGGCCGAGATCGCCGTGCTGCGCCGGGGCAAGGTGCGCCGCGCGAAGCTGTACTACCTGCGTGGCCGCACGGGTAAGTCCGCCCGCATCGCCGAGAAGGTGGTGGCGCGCGCGGAGAAGACCCAGGCCTGACGCCGGCGGGCCGGGGCAACCCGGCCTCCGTCATGCCACCGTGGCGCCGCCCTTCATGGGCGGCGTTCGCGTTTCCGGGCCATGGCGCGGGATATCCGCGGCCGGCCCGGCTGCTGCGCCGTCTGTGGCCGCGGGGCCATCCGCCTCATTCCCCGCCTCTGGCCCATGGCGCGCCGGCGTTGCCGGATATGGGGTGTTCCTGGGCCGGCGAGGCGGCCGGTGCTCGGGGCGACAGGCACCCGCTTTAGGCTCCTTGCCGCCATGGCAGGTTGAGCGAAACAATAAGACCCTTTCCAGCGGCTTGCGCGACAGTTATGTGCTGGAGCCAGGGGAGAGCCGCGCTGGCCATGGTGGCCGGTAGCGCCCGCCGGTGCTTCACTGTATCGGTCCGGGGCGGCAGAATCCCTGGCACCACGCCGCCTGCCCGTGGCGTGCCTGTCTTTCGTCTGTTGAGGAAATGCCGATGTCGGCCACGAAGCCGCGTACGCTGTTCGACAAGATCTGGGACGCGCATGTCGTCGAAACCCTCCCGGACGGCACCGCGCTTCTTTATATCGACCGGCACCTCGTGCATGAGGTGACCAGCCCGCAGGCCTTCGAGGGCCTGCGCATGGCGGGCCGCAGGGTGCGGCGCCTAGACGGTACGGTCGCGGTGATCGACCACAACATCGCCACCGATGAGAGCCGCTACACCGGTCAGATCGAGGACCCCGAGAGCCGGCTGCAGGTCGAGACGCTGGAGAAGAACGTCGCCGAATTCGGTGTCCCCTATATCCCGCTGACCGACGCGCGGCAGGGCATCGTGCATATCGTGGGGCCGGAGCAGGGGCTTTCCCTGCCGGGCATGACCATCGTCTGCGGCGACAGCCATACCTCCACGCATGGCGCCATGGGTGCGCTGGCCTTCGGCATCGGCACCTCGGAGGTCGAACATGTGCTGGCCACCCAGACGCTGCTGCAGAAGCGTGCCAAGAACATGCGCGTCACGGTGAACGGCAAGCTGCCCGCCGGCTGCACCGCCAAGGACATCGTGCTGGCCATCATCGGCAAGATCGGCACCGCGGGCGGCACCGGCCATGTGATCGAATATGCCGGCGAGGCGATCCGCGCGCTGGACATGGCCGGGCGCTTCACCGTCTGCAACATGTCGATCGAGGCCGGTGCCCGCGCCGGCATGATCGCCCCGGATGAAACCACCTTCGAATATGTGAAGGGCCGCCCCTTCGCCCCGCAGGGCGAAGCACTGGAGCGTGCCATTCAGTGGTGGAAGAGCCTGCCTTCCGATGAAGGCGCGCATTTCGACAAGGAAGTGGTGCTCGACGCTTCCGAGATCGTGCCCATGGTCTCCTGGGGCACCAGCCCCGAGGACGTGCTGCCCATCACCGCCACCGTGCCCAACCCGGCCGAGGCGGCGGACGAGGCGCGCCGCGCCCAGTTGCAGCGCATGGTCGACTATATGGGCCTGACGCCCGGCCAGAAGCTGACCGAGCTGAAGGTGGATGTCGTCTTCATCGGCTCCTGCACCAACAGCCGCATCGAGGATATCCGGGCGGCGGCCGAGATCGTGCGCGGCAAGACCGTCGCCCCGGGCGTGCGCGCCATGGTGGTGCCGGGCTCCGGCCTGGTGAAGCACGCGGCCGAGGCCGAGGGGCTGGATATCGTGCTGAAGGAAGCCGGCTTCGAATGGCGTGAGGCCGGCTGCTCCATGTGCCTGGGCATGAACCCGGACAAGCTGACGCCGGGCCAGCGTTGCGCCTCGACCTCCAACCGCAACTTCGAAGGCCGCCAGGGTCCCGGCGGCCGAACCCACCTGCTGAGCCCCGCGATGGCCGCCGCCGCCGCCATCACCGGGCACCTGACCGATGTGCGGGAGATGGCCTGAACCATGGACGCCTTCACCACCCTGACCGGGATCGCAGCGCCGCTGCCCATGGCGAATGTCGATACCGACAAGATCATTCCCGCGCGCTACCTCAAGACCATCCAGCGCACGGGCCTGGGCAAGGCCGCCTTCGCCAATCTCCGCTACAGGGAGGATGGCAGCGAGAACCCGGATTTCGTGCTGAACCAGGAGCCTTACCGCAAGGCCGAGATCCTGATCGCGCATGAGAATTTCGGCTGCGGCTCCTCGCGCGAGCACGCGCCCTGGGCGCTGCTGGATTTCGGCATCCGCTGCGTCATCGCGCCGGATTTCGCCGATATCTTCCACGGCAACAGCTTCAAGAACGGCATCCTGCCCATCAAGCTGCCGCGCGAGATCTGCGACCAGCTGATGGAGGATGCGCGCATGGGCGAGAATGCGCGCGTCACCGTGGATCTGGAACGGCAGGTGGTGGTGCGGCCGAACGGGCAGGAAATTCCCTTCGAGGTTGATCCGCTGCGCCGGCACATGCTGCTGAACGGGCTGGACGAGATCGGCCAGACCATGCAGCGCGGCACCGCCATCGATGGTTTCGAGGCGCGGCAGCAATCCGCGCAGCCCTGGCTCTACCGCTGAAGGAACGTCCCTAGAGATGACTGCGAATAAGAGGCTGCTGGTTCTGCCCGGCGATGGCATCGGGCCGGAGGTGATGCGCGAGGTGCGTCGCGTCATCGACTGGATGGACCGGCGCCGCCATGTGGGCTTCGCGATCGAGGAAGGGCTGGTCGGCGGCGCCGCGCTGGATGCCGAGGGCTCGCCCTGCCCGGACAAGACGGTGGAGCGCGCGCTGGCCGCCGATGCCGTGCTCTTCGGTTCGGTCGGTGGCCCCAAGTGGGATTCGCTGCCGTTCGAGAGGCGGCCGGAACTGGGCATCCTGCGCCTGCGGAAGGAGCTCGGCCTCTTCGCCAATCTGCGCCCGGCCCTGGTGCTGGAGCCGCTGGTCGATGCCTCCAGCCTGAAATCCGATGTGGTGCGCGGGCTGGACCTGATGATCGTGCGCGAATCCACCGGCGGCATTTATTTCGGTGAGCCGCGCGGCATCGAGACCCTGCCGAACGGCAAGCGCCGGGGCATCGATACCGAGGTCTATACCGAGGAGGAGATCGCCCGCGTCGCGCGCGTGGCCTTCGACCTGGCGCGCAAGCGCAGCAACAAGCTGACCAGCGTCGAGAAGGCCAATGTCATGCAGACCGGCCGCCTCTGGCGCGCCGTGGTCAGCGAGATCGGCCGCGACGAGTTCCCGGATGTCGAGCTGAGCCACATGTATGCCGACAACTGCGCCATGCAGCTGGCGGCGCGGCCGAAGCAGTTCGACGTGGTGCTGGCCGGCAACCTCTTCGGCGACCTGCTGTCCGACCTCGCGGCGGCGCTGACGGGCTCGCTCGGCATGCTGCCTTCCGCCACGCTGGGCGCGCCGGATTCCTCCGGCCGCAGGCATGCGCTCTATGAGCCGATCCATGGCTCGGCGCCGGATATCGCCGGCAAGGGCATCGCCAATCCCTGCGCGCAGATGCTCTCCTTCGCCATGCTGCTGCGCTGGTCCTTCGGCATGGAAGAGGATGCCAGGCTAATCGAGGCGGCGGTGGAGAAGGTGCTGGCCGGCGGCCTCCGCACCGCCGACATCATGGGCCCCGGCACCGCCCGCGTCGGCACCAGCGTCATGGGCGACGCGGTGCTGCGCGAGCTGGACAAGCTGGCCGCCTGAGGTCCTTGCGCGAAGGGGAGGGAGGGGCGCGCTATCAGCCCCTCCCCGGTGTGCTCGTGCCTCAACTGGATAGCGCACCAGGCTACGGATCTGGGGGTTAGGGCTTCGAATCCTCTCGAGCGCGCCAGATTTCCTTCTTGGATTTTCCAGGGATGTTCATGAAAAGCCCGGCCTTCGCGCCGGGCTTTTCGCATTCCGGGCTTCGGGTCAGGAGAAGTCCGGGTTGCCGTAGGGGTAGTAATCCCCCAGCGTGACATGCTCGTAGGGCAGCGCCTCCAGCCGCACCGTGCCGAGGAAGGGCTGGTCCGGCTCCACCAGCAGGATGGTGGGGGCGAAGCCGGTGTCATGGAAGCCGCGGCGGAAATGCACGCGGGACTTGATGGCGATGATCCTGAAATCCGAAGGTTCCAGGCCGCGCTCCCGCAATTCCGACAGTTCGATGATCTGCACCAGACGCGGGCTGAGTATCAGCAGGTTGTTCCGGCCGAAGCGGATGGCGATCCAGCTCTGCCCGGCGCCGCGCCGCAGCCCCTCGCTGATCTGGACCACCGTGCCCTGCACGCGCACCGGCTCGCCCGCGGATTCGTCGAAGCGGCCGCCGATGGCCATGTCGAAGGCATCGCCGGGTTTCACGCCCTTCGCCAGCAGCGCCTTGACGGCATCCTCGTCCATCACCGTCGCCACCAGCGTATCGGCGCAGTCCTGGGCGATGATCTCCCGCAGCAGCCAGGTCGCGGCGCCGGAGCGGTCGCTGTGATCGGCCAGCACGACGGGGAAGGCGCCATCGGCGACGGCCTGCCTCGCCAGCGCCACGCCTTCGGAGATGCGGTGGACCTTGGCGGTGTTCAGCAGCGCCTCCCGCTGCCGCCAGGCGAATTGCGCCATGTCGTCGGCGATGCTCTGCGCCAGTTCCGGCTTGCCGTTGGTCAGCACCTGGATGGTGATGCCGACATCCGGCACATCCGACCAGGGAAAGCCGAAGAAGACATTCACATAGGTGTCGGGTTCACGGGCTTCCCAGACCATGGCGCGCTGGATCAGGTCCATCCAGGGGGAGGCACCGGTCCATTGCAGCACGGTGGGCGAGATCACCGGCACCTTCAGCGTCACATGCGCCGGCGCGTAGTCGCCACGGATGGCGCGGACCAGCATGCGCGCGGCACGCTCGCCCTGCAGGTAGCTGTCGTAATGCGGGTAGAACTTGACCGTGAAGGCCATGTCGGCGTGGCGGAGGAATTCCTCGTCCTCGTTGCCATGCGGGTCGAAGGTGGCGGCGATGCGGGCATCGGGGCCGAGCACCTCCCGCACGCGGCGGGCGAGCTCGGCTTCCGGACGCGGCACGCCGCGCACGCCCATGGCGCCGTGCAGGGAGAGGTAGGCGCCGTCGAAAGGCCCCTGTTCCCGCAACTCCTCCACCATCCGCGCGACGAAATGTTCGAAGGCCTCGTTCGTGATCCAGCCGGAGCCGGTGCCGCGCTTGGAATCGAGCGGGGACTCGATGCCGATCAGTTCCACATCCGGGAACTCGCGCGCCACCTTCACGAAGCCGCCGACATAGGAGCGCGGCTCATGCGCCAGCAGTGCCGCGCCGCGCGCGGGGGAGCCCGGATAGGTGAAGTCGTCGATGGTGGTGTCGGAGGGCAGGAAGGTCACCGTCTCGTGCGAGAACTTCATCACGGCGATGCGAATGGGGGCGGTCATGGACAAGAATGCCTCAGGTTCAGCGCGGCGCGGCGGCCAGCAACAGGGAGATCAGGCGGCCATACTGGGTCTTGGAGACCGAGGTGCCGGGGCGGTCCGTATCGACGCGGTGCACCACCACGGCATCCAGCGCCGGGATGACCATGACATAATGCCCGCCCACGCCCATGGCGGTATAGGTGCCTTTGGGAACGATAACCTGCGGCAGCATGATGCCGGCACGCGAGACCCACCACATATAGCCATAGGCGCCACGGTGGCCGGCCTCTGAAATAGGCAGCACGCTCAGTCGTGCCCAGTCCCGCGGCACGATGCCCTGGCCTTCTTCCAGCATCATCTGCCCGAAGCGCGCCAGGTCCCGCGCCGTCATGCGGAAGGGATAGGCGGGGTGCTGGGAATCCGGCAGCTCCACATATTCCCCGTCCCGTGCCGGGACGAAGTCCCGCATGCCGCAGGGGCGGCCGATCCGCTCCGCGAAATCGGAGAAGATGTCGGCATCGGTGCACTGGCGGAAGATCGTGCCCAGCGCGTTGAAGTCCCAGTTGTTGTAGCACCAGGTGGTGCCGGGCCCGGCGCTGTGCCGCGCCGGCTTGATCGACAGCATCCAGGGCGATTCATAGCCGCTGGGATGATAGATGCCGGAGCGGGCGCAGAGCAGGTCCAGGACCGTGGCCAGCTTCTCCCGCGCCGTCAGGCCCTGCCGGTCATCGATGCCCAGTTGCTCCAGCGTCGCCTCGAGGTCGATGCGTCCCTCGGCGACATGGATGCCGATCAGGGCGGAGAGCAGGCTCTTGCGGATGGAATGGATGTTGAAGCGGGTCGCGACCCGGCCCTGGGCATGCAGCACGCGGCCGCGCACCACGACCATCAGCGCGGCGGTGTCGGTCTTCTCCGCCTCGGCGCGCAGGGCGGCCAGGCCGGTGCTGGACCAGCCGGCATCTTCCGCCGCTTGCCAAACTGGCCAATCACCACAATCCTCGTCAACCGTCTCATTCTGCGCAATAACCATGTCGCGAACCCTCGCATCATGTGCCAGCCTCGGCACTCCATGGCACATGGTTTGCTTGATTTTCGCCCCATCGCAAGCGCCAACCGACAAGGATAAGCATCATGGCCGAGCCCCGCCCCCGTAGATCGCCTGCCCGGGCACGCCACCTGCTGGTGGCCTCGACCCTCCTGGCCGCGCTCGCCCTTCCCGGTGCGGCGCGCGCCGCGACCCCGGCCAATGCGCTTGTGATGGCCTGGAACATCGATGCCATCTCCACCTTCGATCCCGCCCAGATCGGCGAGGTCGTGACCAACGAGCTGGTGCAGAACACCTGCAACCTGCTGGCGAGTTTCGATCCCAAGGACGAGAAGAACGTCATCCCCGGCCTGGCCGAAAGCTGGAAGGTCGCCGAGGACGGGCAGCAGATCACGTTCCGACTTCGTGATAATCTCGTCTTCCCGTCAGGCAACAAGGGAACGGCGCAGGATCTCGCCTGGTCCCTGCACCGCGTGGTGAAGCTCGGCTTCGGCAATGCCTCGACGCTGACCGAATACGGCTTCACCAAGGAGAATGTGGAGCAGATGATCACCGCGCCGGATGACCGGACGCTGGTGATGAAGCTGGACAAGCCTTACCCGATCGGGCTGATCCTGCAGGCCGTCGCCGCCAACCGCGTGGCAGCGATGCTGGACCGCAAGACCATCATGGCCAATGAGGTCAATGGCGATCTCGGCAACAAGTATCTGGCCACCCGCACCGAATGCGTCGGCCCCTACCGCCTGCGGCAGTGGAACGCCGGCGAGACGGTGGTGCTGGAAGCCAATGAAAAATACTGGGGCCCGGCACCGAAGCTGCGCCGCATCATCATCCGCCACGTCGCCGAGGCCGGCACCCAGCGCCTGCTGCTGGAGAAGGGCGATGTCGATGTGGCGCGCGACCTGACGCCGGAGGACATGGCGGCGGTCGAGAAGATCAAGGGTCTGACGCTCTCCCGCACGCTGAAGCCGCAGCTGGTCTACTGGGGCTTCAACAACGCCAACCCGATCTTCGCCAATGAGAAGGTGCGCCTGGCGATGCGCTACCTGATCGACTACGACGCCCTCGGCAAGACGATCATGGCCTATAACGGCGTGCCGCGCGCCAGCTTCGCGCAGCTCGGCGCCTTCGGCGCGCTGGACGAAAAGGAAGGCCAGCCCTTCAAGCTCGATATCGAACGCGCGAAGCAGCTGCTGACCGAGGCCGGCTACGCGGATGGCTTCGAGACGACGATGATCTTCGGCACGCTGCCGTATGCCGCGCCCATCGCGCAGCATATCCAGGCCAATGCCGCCAAGGTCGGCGTGCGGATCAAGCTGGAGCAGATGGCCCAGGCGCAGCTCTTCGCGCGCCATCGCGGGCGGGAATTCCAGACGGCGATGATGGCCTGGCAGACCAGCGTGCCGGATGCGCATGGCAATGCCTCGCGCCTGATCTACAACCCCGACAACCGCATCGAAGCCAAGCTGACCCAGCTTCCTTCCTGGCGCCATGCCTTCCAGTCCGAGGCCGCCAACAAGCTGGCGGAGGCGGCCCTGCTGGAGCAGGACGAGGCCAAGCGGATCGCGATGTATCACCAGCTGCAGAAGGACATGATGCAGGCCGGTCCTTCCGCGATCATGTTCCAGAGCGTGATGCTGGCCGGGTTGCGCGGCAATGTGCGTAATTGGACCTGGCACGGCTTCCAGGCTTACTACGACCTCGTCTCGAAGGAATAACAGGAATGGCTGAGGCGGCGGTTCCCGCCCGGCGAGCCGGGGGCGTCGCCGCCCCCGGCCTGCCCTCATGGAGCGGCGCGGCCCTGCGCGTCGTGGTTTCGATCGGCGTCACGCTCTTCGGGCTGATGGCGCTGACCTTCTTTATCGGCCGCATGCTGCCGCTCGATCCCGTCACCGCCATCCTGGGCGACAATGCCTCCCAGGATGCGATCGAGGCCATGCGCGCGCAGCTCGGCCTGGATCAGCCGATCTGGATCCAGTTCGGGCGCTATGTCGGTGATGTCCTGCGCCTCGACCTCGGGATGGCGCTGACCACCGGCAGGCCGGTGCTCGACGATATCGCCCGCGTCTTTCCCGCCACCATCGAGCTGGCGACCGTGGGCATCCTGATCGGCACCGGGCTCGGCATCCCCCTCGGCGTCATGGCCGCGGCCTATCGCGACACGCCGCTGGACTACTTCGTGCGCGTCTTCGGCCTGCTTGGCTACTCCATGCCGAATTTCTGGCTGGGTCTGATGGGACTGGTGCTCTTCTATGCCACTCTCGGCTGGGTTGGCGGGCCCGGGCGGATCGATACCGGCTTCCAATGGGATGTCGAGCCGGTGACGGACCTGCTGCTGCTGGATACGGCCATGGCCGGGCAGTGGGAGATCTTCCGCAATGTCTTCAGCCACATCATCCTGCCGGCCTCCATCCTCGGCTTCGGCGCGCTGGCCTATATCAGCCGCATGACGCGCTCCTTCATGCTGGAGCAGCTGAGCCAGGAATATGTCGTGGCCGCGCGGGTGAAGGGCCTGTCCTGGATGCGGACGGTCTGGGTGCATGCCTTCCGCAACGTGGCCGTGCAGGTCGTGACCGTGGTGGCCCTGGCCTATGCCTTCCTGCTGGAGGGCGCCGTGCTGACCGAGACGGTCTTCGCCTGGCCGGGCTTCGGCCGCTACCTGACCAATGCGCTGCTGGCCGGCGACATGAATGCCGTGGTCGGCTGCACACTGCTGATCGGCATCATCTTCGTCGCGCTCAATCTGCTGACCGACCTCCTCTACCGCATCTTCGATCCCCGGACCCGCTGAGCATGAGTGCCTCTACCTCCCTTGGAAGCTGGCTGCGCGCGCCGGTCCCGGCCTCGCCCTTCCAGGCGCGCATGCAGGCGCTCTGGCTGGCCTGGCGGCGGCTGCGCCGCAATCCGCCGGCGCTGGCCGGCGCCATCCTGCTGCTGCTGCTGCTGGCGGTCGCCGTCTTCGCGCCGCTGATCGCCACGCATGACATCTTCGCGCAGGACCTCACGGCGCGTTTGCAGAAACCCTCCGCCGCGCATTGGCTCGGTACCGACGATCTCGGGCGCGATATCTTCAGCCGCGTCGTCTACGGCTCCCGCATCACGCTCTACATCGCCTTTCTGGCGGCGCTGATCGCGGCGCCGCTGGGGCTGATCATCGGCACATCGGCGGGCTATCTCGGCGGCTGGACGGACACCGTCCTGATGCGGCTGGTGGATATCTTCCTCTCCTTCCCCAGCCTGATCCTGGCGCTGGCCTTCGTCGCGGCGCTTGGCCCGGGAATCGAGAATGCCATCATCGCCATCTCTCTCGCCGCCTGGCCACCCATCGCGCGGCTGGCGCGGGCGGAGACGCTGACGGTGCGCAATTCCGACTATATCGCCGCCGTGCGCCTGCAAGGGGCCTCCCGCCTGCGTATCATCGTGCATCACGTCATGCCCATGTGCATCCCCTCCGTCATCGTGCGCATCACGCTGAACATGGCGGCCATCATCCTGACGGCGGCGGGCCTGGGCTTCCTCGGCCTGGGCGCGCAGCCACCCAGCCCTGAATGGGGGGCGATGCTGTCCACCGGCCGGCAGTTCGTGATGAATGCCTGGTGGATCGCCGCCATTCCCGGCTGCGCCATCCTGCTGACCAGCCTGGCCTTCAACCTCTTCGGTGACGGGCTGCGCGATATCCTGGACCCGCGCCATGGTTGAGCCCCTGCTGCGCCTGCGCGACCTGCGCGTCTCCTTCCCCTCCTCCAACGGCCCGGTAGAGGCGGTGCGCGGCGTCTCCTTCGATATCGGGCGGGAGAAAGTCGGCATCGTCGGCGAGAGCGGCTCCGGCAAATCCATGACCGGCCGCGCACTGCTGCGCCTGTCCCCCCGCGCCGCGACGGTGCGGGCGGCGGAGATGCGCCTCGGCGATATCGACCTGATGGCGGCTTCCGAGCGCAAGCTGCGCACCATCCGCGGCGGCCGTATCTCGATGATCCTGCAGGACCCGAAATACTCGCTGAACCCGTTGATGCGCGTCGGCGCGCAGATCACGGAATCCTGCCGGCTGCACCAGAACGTCTCCAGGCGCGCGGCGCGGGACAAGGCCATGGCGATGCTGGAGGCCGTGCATATCCGCGACCCCGCCCGCGTCTATGACCTCTTCCCGCACGAGGTTTCCGGCGGGATGGGCCAGCGCATCATGATCGCCATGATGCTGGTGACGGAACCCGACCTGATCGTGGCGGATGAGCCGACCTCGGCGCTGGACGTGACGGTGCGGCGCCAGGTGCTCTCGGTGCTGGATGAACTGGTGACGCGGCGCGGCGCCGGCCTTGTCTTCATCAGCCATGACCTCAACCTCGTCGCCGAGTTCTGCGACCGGGTGCTGGTGATGTATGCGGGGCGCGTGGTGGAGGAGCTGTACGCCTCCGCGCTGCACGAGGCGCGGCACCCCTATACCCAGGCGCTGCTGCGCAGCCTGCCGCGGCTGGAGGAACCGGCGGAGCTTCTCGCCGTGCCGACACGCGATCCATCCTGGCGTGACGGACCCACCTACCGCTTCGGGGAGCTGGCGGCATGAGCGGCATTACTCCCGCCATCGAGGCGGTGAACCTCAATATCAGCTTCGGCCACGGCGCGCGTACCACCCGCGCGGTGCGCGATGTCTCCTTCCGGGTAGGACAGGGCGAGGCTTTCGGGCTGATCGGTGAATCCGGTTCCGGCAAGTCCACGGTGCTGCGGGCTCTTTCCGGCCTCAACGAGCAGTATGAGGGCGCGCTGCTGCTGCATGGCCAGGAATTGCCGCATCGGCGCGACAAGCCCTTCTTCCGCCGCACGCAGATGGTGTTCCAGGACCCTTATGGTTCCCTGCATCCGCGCAAGATGGTCAACAAGGTGCTGCTGGAGCCATTGACCATCCATGGCCTGGACCGCCCGCAGCAGCGGGTGGACGAGGCGCTGACGGCGGTGGGGCTCGGCCCCGCCTTCCGCTACCGCTATCCGCATGAGCTCTCCGGCGGCCAGCGCCAGCGCGTCGCCATTGCCCGCTGCCTGATCCTGGAGCCCAAGATCCTGCTGCTGGATGAGCCGACCAGCGCGCTCGACGTCTCGGTGCAGGCGGAGATCCTGAACCTGCTCGCGCGGCTGCGGCAGGAGAGGAACCTGACCTACATCATGGTCAGCCATGACCTCGCGGTGGTGGCGCATCTCTGCGGCCGTGTCGCGATCATGAGCCAGGGTGAGATCGTCGAGGAACTCTCCGTCGCGGATCTGCGCGCCGGACGCGCCGAGCACCCCTATAGCCAGACCCTGCTGGCGGCCAGCCGCAGCCAGCGCCCCGCCGCCTGACCCCGCCCGCAGACAGATGAGTCCGATGAGCGAAACCGAGACCCGCCTTGACGCCCTGCTGGCCGCGCCCGCGGCCAGCGGACCTTCCTACGCGGCCGATGGGCGGCTGTATTTCCTCTGCGATGCCGGTGGCTCGGCCCAGGTCTGGGAGCTTCCGGCCGATGGCGGCGCGGCGCGGCCCCGGAGCGAGCACCGGGATGCCGTTTCCTTCGTCGCTGGCAGCCCCGTGGATGGCGGCGCCGTCTTCGGCCGCGACCACGCGGGCGACGAGCGCATCCAGTTCTACCACCTGCCGCCGGAGGGCGCGCCCCGGGCCCTGACGGCGGACCCCGCGACCATCCATGCCTGGGGCGCCTTCTCCCCGGACGGGACGCGGCTGGCCTGCACCGCCAATGGCCGCGACCCCGCCCATGCCGATCCCTGCGTGATCGACATCGCCACGGGCGCCGTCACCCGGCTGCTGGAGGTGGAAGGCCCGCATGAGCTGCCCGGCTGGTATCCGGATGGCAGCGCCGTCATCCTCTCCACCGCCCCCCGCACCTTCGAGAGCAGCCTGATCGGTGTCGATGCCGCCACGGGCGCGGCGACGGACCTCACGCCGCATGAGGGCGACCGGCGGCACATGAACTCGCGCTGGCGACGGGACGGCCAGGGCTTCTGGCTGCTCTGCGACCAGGGCTCGGACTTCCTGGGGGTCGCCTTCCTGGAGCCGGGCGGCGCGCTGCGCTTCCTCTTCGCGCCGGATGCCGATGTGGAGAAGCTGGAGGTCTCGCCCGACCAGTCCCGCCTCGCCGTGGTGGTGAACGAGGCCGGCTATTCTCGCCTGTATCTGCTGGATGCCGGGACGGGCGCCGTGCTGGCGGCCCCTGAGCATCCCCGCGGCGTCATCACGAAGCTGAGCTGGCGGCCGGATGGCTCCGGCCTGGCCTTCGACCTGGCCTGCCCGACGCGCCCTTCGACCCTCTGGCACTACCAGACCGGGGCGGAAGCGGCGGAACTGCTCTTCGCGGCCAGCGAGGCCCCGGCGGCGGTGCGGGACTGGCAGCTCATCTCCTTCCCCACCTTCGACGGGCGGGACCTGCCGGGCTTCCTGGCCCTGCCGGAAGGCGCGCCGCCGGCCGGTGGCTGGCCGGTACTGGTCTGGGTGCATGGCGGCCCGGCCATGCAGGCACTGCCCAACTGGCGGCCGGACCTGCAGACGGTCCTCTCCCTCGGCATCGCCGTGCTGGTGCCGAATGTCCGTGGCTCCACCGGCTATGGCCGCGACTATGCCGCGCTGGACGACCGCGAACTGCGGCTGGACAGCGTGCGCGACCTGGCGGCGGCACATGCCTGGCTGGGCGCGCAGGAGCGCTTCGACGCACGGCGCATCGCCATCATGGGCCAGAGCTATGGCGGCTGGATGGTGCTGGCCGCCGTGACCGAATACCCCGAGCTCTGGGCCGCCGGCATCGACTATTACGGCATCGCCCGCTGGAAGACCTTCTTCGAGCGCACGGGGCCCTGGCGCGTCGGCCACCGCGCCGCCGAATACGGCGACCCCCTGCGGGATGCCGAGCTGCTGGAGCGGCTCTCGCCGCTGCACAAGGCCAATGACATCCGGTGCCCGATGCTGGTGGCGCAGGGGCTGACCGACCCGCGCGTGCCGCCCCATGAAAGCGAGCAGATCGTCGAGGCGCTGCGGAACCGGAACGTGCCCGTGGAATACCTGACCTTCCCCGACGAAGGACACGGCTTCCTCAAGCGCGACAACCGCCGCCGGGTTTTTCTTGGTGTCGCCAGTTTCCTGGCGCAGCATCTCAGGCCGGAAGGCGCGACGTAACGCGCTATCAGGAGGACGATCATGGCCCAGCCCCGACACCAACGGCTGCCCGCGCCAAGGCGCGCGGGCCTCGTCGCCTCGGCTCTGGTGGCGGTGCTGCTGGCCTCCGGCATGGCGCGGGGCGCGACCCCCGGCAATGCGCTGGTGATGGCCTGGAACATCGACGCGATCAGCACCTTCGACCCTGCCCAGATCGCCGAGGTCGTGACCAACGAGATCTTCTCCAATACCTGCGACAGCCTTGCCGCCTTCGATCCGGCGGACGAGAAGAAGGTCATCCCCGCTCTCGCTGAGAGCTGGGATGTCTCGCCGGACGGGCTGAAGATCACCTTCCATCTGCGCGACAGGCTGCGCTTCCCCTCGGGGGAGGCCGCGACGGCGCGGGACCTGGCCTGGTCGATGCAGCGTGTCGTGAGGCTTGGCTTCGGCAATGCGGCGACGCTGACGGATTACGGCTTCACCAAGGAGAATGTGGAGCAGATGATCACCGCGCCGGACGACCGGACGCTGGTGATGAAGCTGGACAAGCCTTACCCGATCGGGCTGATCCTGCAGGCCGTCGCCGCCAACCGCGTCACGGCGCTGCTGGACCGCAAGACCATCATGGCCCATGAGGCCAATGGCGATCTCGGCAATAAATACCTGGCCACGCATACGGAATGCGTCGGCCCCTACCGCCTGCGCCAGTGGAATTCGGGCGATGTCGTGGTGCTGGAGGCCAACAGGGATTACTGGGGCCCGGCACCGAAGCTGCCCCGCGTCATCATCCGCCACGTCGCCGAGGCCGGCACCCAGCGCCTGCTGCTGGAGAAGGGCGATGTCGACATCGCCCGCAACCTGACGCCGGAGGATCTGCGCACGCTGGAGGATGCCAAGGGCATCACCCTGGCCCGCACGCGCAGGCCCACCATGTTCTACTGGGGCTTCAACAGCGCCGACCCGATCTTCGCCAGTGAGAAGGTGCGGCTGGCGATGCGCTATCTGGTGGATTACGACGCGCTGCAGAAGACCGTGATGGCCTATGACGGCGTGGCGCGCGCCAGCTTCGTGCCGCTCGGCTCCTTCGGCGCGCTGGACGAGAAGGAAGGCCAGCCCTTCAAGCTGGACACCAGCCGCGCGAAGCAGCTCCTGGCTGAGGCCGGCTACCCCGATGGGTTCGAAGCCTCGGTGATCATCGGCAGCAGCCCTTATGCCGCGCCCATCGCGCAGCACATCCAGGCCAATGCGGCCAAGGTGGGCGTGCGGCTCAGGCTGGAGCAGATGGCCAACGCGCAGCTCTTCGCCCGTCATCGCGGCCGGGAGTTCCAGAGCGCCATGCTGGGCTGGGGCGCCGGCATGCCGGATGCCCACGCGAACGCCTCACGCTTGATCTACAACCCCGACAACCGCCTTGAGGCCAAGCTGACGCAATTCCCTTCCTGGCGCGCCGCCTTCATGGATGAGGCCGCCAACAAGGTGGTGGAAGACGCGGTGATGGAGCGGGACGAGAGCCGGCGCGCGGCGATGTATGAGCAGTTGCAGCGCGACATGATGCAGCGGGGACCGGCGGTCTTCCTGTTCCAGACCATCTATGTCGCGGGGGTCCGCGACACCGTGCGGGACTGGACCTGGAACGGCTTCCAGACCTACTACGACCGCGCGGCCAAGAACTGACACGCGCTGTGCTCCGCTCCGGGCGCCGCAGCCAGGGTGCCCGGCCGGATGTCAGCCTGCCATGGTGATGGCCCTGATCCGGGTGGTCAGGGCTTCCATGGAGAATGGCTTGGTCAGCACATGCATGCCCTGCTCCAGGCGGTCGCTGCCGATCAGGGCATTCTCCGCATAGCCGGTGATGAAGAGGATTCTCAGGTCTGGCTGCTCGACCCGGGCGGCATCCGCCAGGTGCCGGCCGTTCATGCCGCCGGGCATGCCGACATCGGTGACCAGCAGGTCCACCCGTCCACTGGCCCGCAGCGCCCGCAGCCCCGAAGGCCCGTCATGGGCTTCCAGCGTGTGGTAGCCGAGATCCGCCAGGACTTCCGCGACCAGCATCCGCACCGCGGGCTCGTCATCGACCACCAGCACCGAGCCCCGCGCGGCGACATCCTCCCGGATGCGCGCGCCATCCCCGCCCAGCGCCGCATCCACCGTGCCGTGGTAGCGGGGCAGTTGCAGCGTGACCCGGGTGCCACGTTCCGGCCGGCTGTCGATCCGGATATGGCCGCCGGACTGCTGGATGAATCCATAGATCATCGAGAGGCCGAGCCCGGTGCCCTGGCCCAGCGGCTTGGTGGTGAAGAAGGGATCGAAGGCGCGGGCGATCACCTCGGGCGACATGCCCGTGCCGGTGTCGCTCACGCAGAGGGTGGCGTAATCGCCCGGGCCATTCTCATGGGACGCCCCGGTATCGGCAGAGGTAAGCGAGGCATGTCCCGTCCCGATCACCAGCCGCCCGCCGGCGGGCATGGCGTCGCGCGCATTGATGCAGAGGTTGAGCAGCGCATTCTCAAGCTGATGCGGGTCGCAGAGCGTTGGCCACAACGCGTCATGCAGATCCGTCACGATCTCGATCTCCGGCCCGATTGTGCTGCGGATCAGCTCGATCATGCCGTGGATCAGGTGGTTCAGGTCGGTCGGCTTCGGCTCAAGCGTCTGCCGCCGTGAGAATGCCAGCAATCGGTGCGTGAGGGCGGCCGCGCGCTCGGCACCCATCCGCGCCATGCCGATATACCGGTCGAGCTGCTCGGTCCGGCCCTGCGCCAGCCGGATCTGCAACAGGTCAAGGCTGCCGATGACGCCAGCCAGCATGTTGTTGAAGTCATGCGCGAGCCCGCCGGTGAGTTGCCCGACCGCTTCCATCTTCTGGGACTGGGCGAGGGCGGTGGCAATCCGGTGCCGCTCCTCCTCGGCCGCCTTCAGGGCGGCGGTGCGCTCCTGCACCCGGGCGTCCAGCAGTGTGGCAACGCGCTCGGCGGCGCCAACCCGTTCGGCGAGATACTCCCGCACCTGGCGTTGCCGCTGGCGGGCCCGCAGCGCGGTCCTGACGGCGCTGATCAGGCTCATGGCGTTCAGCGGGCGTTCCAGGAACAGCAGATTGCCGAGCCTGTCGGGCAGCTTCATCTCAGCCAGCTTCCGCCGCGCCGCGATGCCCGTCCGGGTCAGGATGATGAAGGGCAGGTCGGACCAGGGCGGCTGTTCCGCGATGCGGCGCGTCAGCTTCGTCAGATCCGCCCGGAACAGCGCCTCGTCCGCCATCAGCACCAGCCCCGCCCGGTCGTCCAGTGCGTCCTGCAGGCTGCCGAGGCTGGGATGGATGATGCTGTCGATCCCCTCGTCACCCAGCAGCCGGGCCGCGCCCCCGGCGTCCCGGCCGGTGGGCGTCAGGATCAGGACGGGGCCGGGATGTGGTGCCCGGAGCTGGTCAGGCACTCTGTGGACGCTCCTCCAGCAATGGCTCGGTCTGGCCGGCATAGCTTGGCGTGCCGGTCAGCACGCCATGAAAACCGGTCAGCGGCGCACCGATACGCAGACCGTTCTCGTCGATCCGCAACTCGCGGATGGAATCCTCGTGGCTGCCGCCGCGGTTCTTCAGCACCGAGAGCGCCTTCCGCACGCGCCCGCCGGCCTCGAAGAAGCGCACGAGCAGGACCGCATCGGCGATGTAACTGACATGAAGCGCACCGGTCATCGTGCCGATCATCCCGGGCTGGGAATTGATCAGCAGAGTCGCGACGCCCTGCTGGTTCAGATAAGAGAGGATCTCGTGCATTTGCAGCACGAGGTGCTTCTCCTGCGGCATGGCGGCTTCGTAACCGCTGAGGGAATCGATCACGATCAGCCGGGCCCCCATCACCTCCACCTCGTGCCGGATCATCCCCGAGAACTCACCGGGGGCGATTTCGGCCGGGTCGATCTGCCGCACCAGCAGAAGCCCCTGGTCGATATAGAGTTGCAGGTCCATGCCCTGGCGGGCGGCACGGGACAGCAGGGTGCCGATCCGCTCGTCGAACTCGAAGATCACGCTACGCTCGCCCCGGGCGCAGGCCGCCGCCACGTATTGCAGGGCCAGGGTGGTCTTGCCCGTGCCGGCCGGGCCATTGACCAGGGTGCAGGTGCCGCGCAGCGGACCGCCGCCGAGCAGCGCGTCCAGTTCGGGCAGCCCGCTGGGCAGGGGTTCGCCGGAGAAGGGCTTGTGGTGCTCGGCGGCGACCAGCCGGGGGAAGACCTCCAGCCCGCCATGCCGGATGGCCATGTCGTGGTAGCCGGCGCTGAAGGGGGCGCCACGCATCTTCTGGACCTGCAGCCGGCGCCGTGCCGCGCCGAATTCGAGCGTCAGCCGCTCCAGGGTGATGACGCCGTGGGAGATGCTGTGCAGTTGCAGATCCTGCTGGCCGCTGCCGCCGGTCAGGTCGTCGAGCAGCAGGACGGTCGTCTTGCGCCCGACGAAGAACTGCTTAAGGGACAGGATCTGGCGGCGGTAGCGCAGCGGGTCCTGCGCCAGCAGCCGCATCTCGGACAGGCTGTCGAAGACCACCCGGGTCGGCTTCACCCGTTCGATCTCATCGATGATCCGCTTGACCGTCTCCCCGAGCTCGACCTCCCAGGGGTGCAGCAGCGTCATCTCGCGGTCGGCGTTGAAGGCGACCTCGGCGGAGGCGAGTTCGAAGACGTTGATGCCATCGAGCGTCATGCCATGCGAGGCAACGACGGCGGACAGTTCTTCCTGGGTCTCGGAAAGGGTGATGTAGAGGCAGGGCTCCCCGGCCATCCGGGCGGCCTGCAGGAATTGCAGGGCGAGGGTGGTCTTGCCGGAACCTGGCGTGCCCTCGACCAGATAGAGCCGGTTGGGCGTCAGGCCACCGCCCAGGACATGATCAAGGCCGGAAATGCCCGTGGTGATGCGGGCAGGGCCAGGAGCCGCCGGCCCGGCCTGGTCTCGGGAAGTGCCTGCCATGACGTCTCCTGGTGATCGCGAGGGCTGCCGAGCAACCAGGATAGACAGGCGCCCGGCAGCCTCTCTAGCAGGTTGGAGGGGATTTGAAATCCTCGGCCATGCCCCGTGCCCCCCGGCCATCTTGCCAGGGCTGCGCTGCATGAAGCTTGATCTTAGCCTTCCCGGAGAGATCGCACGGGGGGAGGAATCAGCCCGCCAGCGCCTGCTCCAGATCGGCGATCAGATCCGCCGGGTCCTCCAGTCCAACCGAGAAGCGGAAGGTGCCGCTGCCTGTCCAGGCGCGGTAGGCTTCGGCCTGCGCGCCTTCCAGGTGGAAGGAGGAGCGCAGGATCTCCTCCGCCGGGATGTGGAAGAGCAGGCTCTGGGTCTTGCCGAGGGATACGGCGTAGGACACCACCCTGAGCTTCGCGGCAAGCTGCCGGGCCAGGGCCTTGTCATCCCCGGCGGTGAAGCTGACCATGCCGGAGAAGTTCCGCATCTGCCGCCGCGCCAGCTCGTGCTGCGGGTGGCTCTCCAGCCCGGGCCAGTAGACCCGGGCGATGCGCGGATGGCCTTCCAGATACCGGGCCACGGCGCGGGCATTGCTTTCATGCAGCGCCATGCGCGCGGGCAGGGTCTCCAGCCCGCGCAGGATCAGCCAGGCGGCGAAGGGGCTGATGGCGCCGCCGAGATGGATGAGTGCCTCCTTCCGCAGCGCGCCGATGGCTCCCGCCCGGCCGATGACGGCGCCGCCCAGGGCGTCGCCATGGCCGCAGGCATATTTCGTCAGGGAATGGATGACCCAGTCCGCACCCAGCGCCAGCGGGCGGGTTGCGATGGGGGTCGCCATGGTGGAATCGACCGAAAGCTCCGCCCCGTGCCGGTGCGCCAGCTCCGCCAGGGCGGCGATGTCGGACAGGCGCAGGATCGGGTTGGCCGGCGTCTCCACATGCAGCAGCCGCGTCTCCGGCCGGATGGCGGCGGCCACGGCGCCGAGGTCGGACATATCGACCGCCGTCACCGCCACGCCGAAGCGGGCCAGCGTCTCCTGCGCGAATTCGGCGATGCCGGCGTAGCAGACGTCGCTGACCAGCAGGTGTTCGCCTGGTGAAAGGCGGTGCAGCATCAGCCCGGTGGCGGCGGCCATGCCGCTGGCGAAGGCCACCGCCGCTTCGCCGCCTTCCAGCACCGCCAGCCGCTGCTCCAGCAGACTGATCGTCGGGTTGCCCCAGCGGGTATAGAAGGGCGGCGCCTCCGCCCCCAGTTCGGCCGCCGAGAAGCCGATGGCATCGGGGTCGGCGTGGAAGCTGGTGGCCGCGACCAGGGAAGGGGTCAGCGGCGTGCCCGGCTCACGCGCGGGGGCGGCGGCATGAATGGCCTGGGTTGCGGTTCGCATGGGGTCTCCTGCCGTTCCATGGTCCTGGGACTTCGATGGGTCAGCGGGCGGGCCGGCGCAAGAGGGGGAGAGGTCGGTGCGCGCGAGGCCGGATCTTCGTGCCTGAAGGGGCACCGGAGCCTGCCCATGCCGCAGTGCCACGCAGATTTGCGCGGCCTGCGGGCAGTCTCCGCCGGGTTGCGCTGCCCTCCGCCGGGTGCGGTGCGGTATGCTCAAGGCGGCGTGTGGCTTCGGCTCTGTTCCGGAGGATCTGACGCCAAAGGAGGCCAGGATGACTCAAATCATGGCGTCTCGCCGCCAGGTCTTGGGCGCCGTCATGGGCGGCGCCGTCTGGCTGGCGGGGCAGGGCGCCCACGCGCAGGGCACGGTCCAGCTGCTGAATGTCTCCTATGACCCGACGCGGGAGTTCTACCGCGCCTTCAATGCCGCCTTCGCCGCCCAGTGGAAGGCCCGCACGGGGCAGGCGGTGCGCGCCAATGCCTCCCATGGCGGCTCCGGCCGGCAGGCGCGGTCGGTGATCGACGGGCTGCAGGCCGATGTGGTGACGCTGGCCCTGGCCTATGACATCGACGCCATCGCCAAGGCCGGGCTGATGGCCGCCGACTGGCAGAGCCGCCTGCCGCAGAACAGCGCGCCCTATACCAGCACCATCGTCTTCCTGGTGCGGAAGGGGAACCCGAAGGGGCTGCGGGACTGGGGCGACCTGGTGAAGCCCGGCGTTTCCGTCATCACGCCCAATCCCAAGACCTCGGGCGGCGCGCGCTGGAGCTACCTGGCAGGATGGGCCTGGGCCCTGCGCCAGCCCGGCGGGTCGCCGGAGGCGGCGCAGGCCTATCTGACGCAGCTGTTCCGCAACGTTCCGGTGCTGGATACCGGGGCGCGCGGCTCCACCACCACCTTCGTGCAGCGCGCCCAGGGCGATGTGCTGCTGGCCTGGGAGAACGAGGCCCATCTGGCCTTCGCGGAGTTCGGCGCGGACAAGTTCGACATCGTCTATCCCTCCCTCTCCATCCTGGCCGAGCCGCCGGTGGCGGTGGTGGACCGCAACGTGGACCGGCGTGGCACCCGTGCGGTGGCGGAGGCCTATCTCCAGACCCTCTATGAGCCGGAAGGCCAGGCGCTGGCGGCGAGGCATTTCTACCGCCCGCGCGATGTCGCCGCCCTGGCCGCCGCCGGAGACCGCTTCCCGCCCCTGGAAATGGTAACCATCGACGACCCGGTCTTCGGCGGCTGGGCCAGGGCGCAGGCGATGCATTTCGATGATGGCGGCCTTTTCGACCGGATCTACCAGCCCGGACGATGAGCATCGCCCCCAGGCGGCACCAGCGGGACGCTCTGCCAGGCTTCTACCTCAGCCTCGGCGTGACCCTGCTCTGGCTCGGCGGCATCGTGCTGGTGCCACTGCTGGCGCTGCTGCTGCGGCCGCTGGAACTCGGGCCGCTCGGCTTCTGGAACTCCATCACCGAGCCGCGCGTGCTGGCGGCGCTGCGGCTCTCCTTCCTGGGTGCGCTGGCGGCCTCGCTGGTGAACCTGCCGCTGGGGCTGCTCGTGGCCTGGGTGCTGGTGCGCTACCGCTTCCCCGGCCGGAAGCTGCTGGACAGCATGGTGGACCTGCCCTTCGCCCTGCCGACCGCGGTCGCCGGGTTGGCGCTGACCGCGATCTACGCGCCCAATGGCTGGCTCGGCGCGCCGCTGGCTGCGCTGGGCATCAAGGTCGCCTATACGCCGCTGGGCGTCGGGCTCGCCATGGCCTTCGTCGGCCTGCCCTTCATCGTCCGCACGGTGGAGCCGGTGCTGCGCGACATGCCGCCCGAAGGCGAGGAGGCCGCCGCCACCCTGGGCGCCACCCGGGCGCAGACGCTCTGGCGGGTGGTGCTGCCCGCCCTGGCGCCAGCCCTGCTGGCCGGCTTCGCCATGGCCTCGGCCCGTGCGATCGGTGAATATGGCAGCGTCATCTTTATCGCCGGCAACATGCCGATGATCAGCGAGATCGCGCCGCTGCTGATCGTGGTGCGGCTGGAGCAGTTCGACTATGCCGGCGCGGCGGCGGTGGGCATCGCGATGCTGGCGCTGTCCTTCCTGCTGCTGCTGGCGCTGAACCTGGCGAACCGCCTGTGGCGCCGCGCGTGACGCCGCCTGCCTCCGAGCCCGCCTGGATGCGCCTGCTGCTGATCGCGCTGGCGGTGCTGCTGCTGGGCGTCTTCCTGCTGCTGCCGCTGGCCGCCGTCTTCACCGAGGCGCTGCGGCGTGGCTGGGTGCCGGTCTGGCAGACGCTCAGCGACCCCGATGCCATCGCCTCCATCCGCCTGACGCTGCTGGTGGCCGCCATCGCGGTGCCCGTGAATACCCTGGGCGGGCTGGCGGCGGCCTGGTGCATCGCCAAATTCCGCTTCCCCGGGCGGGCGCTGCTGCTGGCGCTGATCGAACTGCCCTTCTCCGTCTCGCCCGTCATTTCGGGGCTGGTCTGGGTGTTGCTCTTCGGCGCGCATGGCTGGCTTGGCCCCTGGCTGCAGGCGCATGACATCCAGATCGTTTTCGCCGTGCCGGGACTGGTGCTGGCGACGATCTTCGTCACCTTTCCCTTTGTGGCCCGCACGCTGATCCCGCTGATGCAGGAGCAGGGCCGTGCCTCAGAGGAAGCGGCGGCCACGCTGGGCGCCTCCGGCTGGCAGACCTTCCGCCGCGTCACCCTGCCGGAGATCCGCTGGGGCCTGCTCTCCGGCGTGCTGCTCTGCAATGCGCGCGCCATGGGGGAATTCGGCGCGGTCTCCGTCGTCTCCGGCCATATCAGGGGCGAGACGAACACGATGCCGCTGCATGTCGAGATTCTCTACAACGAATACCAGTTCGTCGGCGCTTTCACGATGGCTTCCGTGCTGGCGCTGCTGGCCCTGGTCACGCTGGGCGCCAAGACGCTGCTGGAGCGGGGAGAGGGCGGCGGCAGGAGCATTATCGCATGAGCGTGACCATCCGCCGCCTGGTGCGCCGCTTCGGCCCGATGGCCGCCCTGCGGGAGGTGGATCTGGCGACCCGGCCGGGTGAGTTCGTGGCGCTGCTCGGCCCCTCCGGTTCCGGCAAGACGACGCTGCTGCGCCTCCTGGCCGGGCTGGATTTCCCCGATGCCGGCGGGATCGAGATCGGCGGACAGGATGTGGCGCAGGTGCCGGCACGGGCGCGCGGTATCGGCTTCGTCTTCCAGAACTACGCGCTGTTCCGCCACATGACGGTCTTCGAGAATGTTGCCTTCGGCCTGCGCGTGCGCCCCCGCGCCACCCGCCCGCGGGCAGGTGAGATTGCCCAACGCGTGCGGCAGCTGCTGGAACGGATGCAAATCCCCGAGCTGGAGAAGCGCATGCCGGACCAGATTTCCGGCGGTCAGCGCCAGCGCGTGGCGCTGGCACGCGCCCTGGCCATCGAGCCGCGGCTGCTCCTGCTGGACGAACCCTTCGGCGCCCTGGATGCCGAGGTGCGCAAGAACCTGCGCCATTGGCTGCGTGACCTGCATGACGAGCTTGACCTGACCACTATCTTCGTCACCCACGACCAGGATGAAGCCATGGCCATGGCCGACCGCGTGGCGGTGATGCAGCAGGGCAGGGTGGTGCAGTTCGACAGCCCGGCCGAGCTGGCGAACCAGCCGGCCAATGCCTTCGTGGCCGGCTTCATCGGCGAATCCACGCGGCTGCCGGCCCGGCTGGAGGGCGATGCGCTGCGCTTCGACCCGCTGCCCCTGCCGCCCCTGCCGCGTGACCGGCTGCGCGGCCGGGTCGAGGATACGGGGGAGGTGCTGGCCTTCATCCGCCTGCATGAATGGGAGGTGCAGCCGGCCGCCGCCGGCGCCGGCAATGCCCTGGTGCGGAGCTGCCGGCCCGCCGGCGGGCATGACCGGGTGGAAGCCGATCTTGCGGGGTTGATCATCGAGGCCGCGGCGCCGCAGGGGCTGCTGCGCGCCGGCCAGCCCTGCCTGCTGCAGCCCCGGGTGGCGCTGGTCTTCCCCAGCTGAGCTGTTGCCTGGCGCATCGCGGCGCATGAGCAGCAAGGCGACGGCGATGGCTTGGCCCTGTGGCCGCGCCACTCGGAGGGGCACCCATGCAGAAAAAGATGCCGAATTTTGGGTTCCGCCCTGTTGCGCTCCGCGCCGCTCCTGGCTATGTCCCCCCTCACTGGACGGCGCCCGTAGCTCAGCTGGATAGAGCACCAGACTACGAATCTGGGGGTCAGGAGTTCGAATCTCTTCGGGCGCGCCAGTCTTTCCTGAGTAAGATCAGGACCTTATCGAAAAGCCCGGCAGAGATGCCGGGCTTTTCGCGTTTGGGCGTCCCACGCTGGTCCCACGACCGGCCCTACGATGCTGTGCGCGGCGGATTTCCCTTACTGCTGAGACCAGTTAGCTTCTAACCGAGCAGCCTCGCTCGCGGCTCATAGCCCCGTCCAAGCCGGTGGATACCTGTCGAAGTGAGTTTCGAGGCATTTCAGCACCCCGCTCCGACATCCTGGGAGGTGTTCGAGGACTTATCCTGCGCCCTGTTTGCTGAGGTTTGGGGTGACCCCACAGCTCGGAAGAACGGGCGCCGCGGTGACGAGCAGCACGGGGTTGATGTCTGCGGCAGGTTGCCGAACGGCGACTGGGTTGCTGTGCAGTGCAAGGGCAAGGACAACTACGCCGAGAAAGAGGTCATGCCCGCCGAACTTCGGAAGGAGGTGGCGAAAGCGCTAACCTTCAGGCCGCAGTTGACGCAGTGGATCCTCGTGACATCCGGCCCGAAGCGAGCCGACGTCGAGGCGCTCGCTCGCGAGATCACAGAGGAGCATCGTGCGCAGGGACTGTTCGAGGTCCAGGCAATGGGCTGGGACGATCTCTGCCACCTTATCGGGCGCCACGAGACGGTCATCGAGCGATACTTCCCCGAGGTCGCCCCGAAGATGCGGCGGGTGGCCCAGCAGGTGGAAGAGATGCACGGCATCCTTACCGATCTGAGGGGCGGGGCAGCGACCATCACCCCTCGGGATCTTGTTGGAGGGGTACCTACGCCCCCAGCCGTACCGACGGCATTCGAGGGAAAGGACGCCGAGAGGGTGCGGCGAATCCTCGGAGCGCATTCGGCGACGCTTCTCGCTTGGCCGACTACCACCGCCGGTGAATGGCTCGATCGGCCTGAACTGACGGGCATGGTCGAGCACCTCGCGAAGCCTGTAGCGCCGCCTCTTGTCCTCCTTGGCCCTCCAGGCTCGGGGAAGTCAGCCCTACTCGCAAAGCTCGGCAGGGAGCTTGCAACGCGGGGAACAACCCTCCTCGCGATCAAGGCGGATGCTCTACCTGGTAGGGTGGCGTCCCTTGCTGACCTCGATGCTGAAACAGGAGTACCGGAACCACTGGACCGCTGCCTCGTTCGTCTCGCGGCTGAAGGGCCTGTCGTTCTCTTGATCGACCAACTCGATGCGCTTGCCGACCTGATGGACCAGCACGGTGGCCGCCTCAGCGCATTGCTCTCGCTCGTCGCACTTGTCCGCAATCACCAGAACCTTGGGATCATCCTGTCGAGCCGAGAGTTCGAGTTCCGGCACGATGCACGCCTCACCTCCCTTGAGGCCGTCCCACTGCATCTCGGACTCCTGTCATGGGAAGCCGTCGAACCTCTAGTAAGAGGAGCGCGCCTCAACCCGACGAACTGGCCTCCCGAATTCCGTGAGGTGCTCTGCACACCCCAGCACCTCGATCTCTTCCTGACTTATCTGGCCGACGCAGGGACGGCATACGCGAGCTACCACGATATGCTGGAGGAGGTGTTCCGGCGCCGCATCCTCTCTGGTGACTCGGGACAGAACGACGGCGCAGCACTTCACGCTGTCGCGCGGGCGATGATTGAGGAAGAAGACCTATGGGTTCCGTCCGCCCGCTTCGACACGCATAGAGACGCTATCCAGAGGCTGCAGGGCGCAGGATTCCTCGTGCAGGACGGTCGGCGGATCGGCTTCCGGCACCAGACGATCTTTGATTTCGTGCGCGCCCGCGCCTTTGTCGCCGATGGAGAGAGTGTGGCCGACTATGCCCTGGCGCGGCAGGGTACGATCTTCGCGCGCCCAACGATCTGGAGTGCCTTCACCTATCTTCGAGCGTCCGATCCCTCAGGATATGAGCGGGAACTCGTGCGGCTTTGGAACGCCCAGGACCTCCGTCCGCATCTGCGATGGCTGCTTCGCGACTTCATTGGGAAGCAGGCCGTTCCTACAGATGGCGAGGCACGCCTCCTCCTTCCAGTGCTGGCTGATCCAGAGGAGGGGGCAAGGGCCCTGCGGTCCACCATAGGAAGCTTGGGATGGTTTGATCGGCTTCTCCCGAGGGCCGTCGACCTCATGCGCGCTCCCGAACCTCTCGGGTGGGCTTACAGCGTCCTTCTCCGCTCAGTTGTCAATGCTAGGTACGACTTGGTTCTTCCCTTGGTGACAGAGCACTGGACCGCGCCGGAGTTTCAGAGCCGGGCCTACCTCGTCCTTGATGGCTTGAACACCTGGACCGATGTTGCCGCAGACCTGGCCAAGGAAATCGCTCCGGCGCTTGACATGTGGAGGGTCATGGCTCTCGCTCAGGCCATCGGGAAGTCGTTGCCCCGACGGCTGCCGGATTTTCTTCTCTGCCGCCTCGAGGTGATCCTGGCGGAAGGCCGCGCTAAAGGCTCAGCGGACGACACCCTCAAGCGCTTCCTCACCGATCCGAGCGGCATGTACGGCTTCGGGGCACTGCTGCTCGGCTCACCGGCGACACACGTAAGAGTATTGTGGCCATGGTTCGCGGAAGTCGCCGCACTGACGGTCGCGAGGTATGAGCACCGCGACGGCTACCGCCACGATGACGGCTCACTCCTTGACCGCTTTGGTTCGCGATCACATGACCATGATCACCTTGGGCGGGCTTTCGCTAACGCCATCGCAGCTTGGGCACGCCGGGAACCTGACGCATTTGTCGAGTTCGCTTCCAATGTAGTCTCGACCGATCTGGACGCACTCCACCAGTTCCTGGCCGGAGGATACCTCGCAGTCGCGGAAAGCCGTCCGCTGGCCGTTCTCGACTACCTCCTCGGGGACGAACGCCGGTTCCAACTCGGGAGCTACGACGACCCGTACGGAGTAACCGAGGCTCTTATCGCGGCGATTGCCCCACATTGTAACCGTCGTCTGATCCCCATCCAGCTCAGCGCTTGACGTGCCCTGCTGCCCTGGCGGTCTGTACCGGTTATCCTGCATGCCGGTTGGAGGTTGAGGGGGATGGCGGGCGAAGACGATCTCCGGGAGCGGCTCCGCAAGATCGAGGCGTTGATTGCGGGTGCAGGAACGGCGGGTGAGCGGGAGGCGGCCGGGGCGGCGCTGGAGCGGGTCAAGGCACGCCTGGCCGAGCAAGCGGGACTGTCAGGAATTTCGTGTGCGGCGGAGCGGTTGAACATGCTCAGGCCATGGCGCGAGTGAAGCGCTCGCCGAACAGAACGGCGAACTGCGCCTTAGCCATGGACCATTCCCGCGGCGGCATGGTCCACTCCTTCTCCGCCCGGTGCAAGACCAGAAACAGCAGCTTCAGGGCGGCCTCATCCGTGGGGAAGTGCCCTCGGCTTCGAACTGCACGGCGCAGCTTCGCGTTCAGCGCCTCAATGGCATTGGTGGTGTAGAGGAACCGTCTGATTTCGACGCTGAATGCGTAGAACGGCACGACCTCGGTCCAGGCGCGGCGCCAGCTCTGGCCAATGGCGGGATATTTCTGGCCCCAGAATTCTGCTTCAAAGGCAGTCAGGGCCGCTTCGGCGGCGGCGGCATCCACGGCCTGGTAGATCGCCTTCAGCGCCGCGGCCACGGGCTTGCGGTCCTTGTAGGCGACGAAGTCCAGGCTCTGGCGCAGGAGGTGAACAATGCAAGTCTGCACCACGGCCTCCGGGAACACTGCCAGGATGGCCTCAGGGAAGCCCTTCAGCCCGTCTACCACCGCCAGCAGCAGGTCCTCGACACCGCGGCCGCGCAGCTCGTTCATCACCCGCAGCCAGAACTTCGCACCCTCATTCTGCTCCAGCCACAGGCCCAGGATCTCCTTGCCACCGTCGGCCCGGACGCCCAGCGCGATGTGCACCGCCTTGTTGCGGACAAGGCCCTCATCCCGGATCTTCACCCGCAGGGCATCGAAGAACACCACCGGGTAGACGGGCTCCAGCGGCCGGTTCTGCCAGGCGCTGATCTCGTCGAGCACGGCATCCGTGACAGCGCTGATCAGGTCGGGCGAGACCTCGATGCCGTAGAGTTCGCGCAGGTGGCCCACGATCTCCCGCGCGCTCATGCCGCGGGCGTACATCGAGATGACCTTGTCATCGAAGCCAGGGAAGCGCCGCTGGTACTTGGCGATCAGCTGCGGATCGAAGCTCGCCTGCCGGTCGCGTGGGATCTCCAGCGCCAGCTTGCCACTGTCAGTGACCACCGACTTCCGGCCATAGCCGTTGCGGCTGTTGCCTTCACCACCCTCTCCGGCCAAGTGGTGGTCCATCTCGGCGTTCAGCGCCCGCTCGGTGAACGCCTTCTTCAGCTCATCCAGCAGGCCGCCCTGCTCGAAGGCCGTTCTGGCGTCCGCACCGGCCAGCAACTGGTCCAGGATCGCATCCGGGATCCGCGGCTCTTTCCGTCGGGCCATAGGGGGTCTCCTTCTTCCCTACTATGCCCCGCCACACACGAAATTCCTGACAGTCCCGAGCAAGCCCGCCGTGACCCGGCCGTGGAGCAGCAGTTCTCAATGCCGGACAGCTGGTCCCGGCAGCTCTTCGTCGCCCTCTGCCGCCGCTACGGGCTGAGGCCCTATCGCTACCCTCGCCAGAAGCGCACGACGGTAATGCTGCGCGCGCCCAAGGGCTTCCTCGATACGGTCCTCTGGCCCGAGTTTCTGGAACTGGAGCGGGCGCTGCGGGCGCATCTGCAGGGCGTGACCACGCGCATCATCCACGACGCGGTCCATGCCGATACCAGCGACGCGGAGGAGGTAAACCCCGCCTTGCCGGGGCTCTGATGGCTACGCCGCTGCGGCGGTGTCCCGGCCCCAGGTCCAGGGGAGAAGGGCATCAAGCCCGTTCGAGCGCACGTCGCCGCGGACCATCCGCTGCAGCACGTCGGTCAGCCAGGCCTCGGGCTCAACGTCATTCATCAGGGCCGTCCGGATCAGCGTCGTCGCGATGGCCCAGTTCGCGCCGCCTGCCTCACTGCCTGCGAACAGCGCCGCCTTGCGGGTGACGGCCACGGGCCTGATCTGCCGCTCCACCGTGTTTGTATCCATCTCCAGCCTGCCGTCCTCAAGGAACCGCACGAGACCGCCCCAGTGGCGCAGGCCGTAGCGGATGTCCCCGGCGAGCTTGGAGCCCTGGCTGAGGCGATCCAGCTGCGCCCGCAGCCAGATCTCGAGGGCGGCGACCAGCGGCGCGCTCCTCTCGCGACGGATGGCGCGGCGCTGCTCCGCCGAGCGGCCCCGGATCTCGCGCTCGATCCGGTAGAGCTCCCCGATACGCAGCAAGGCCTCGGCGGCGATGGGCGACTTCGTGCCCGCATGGACCTCAAAGAACCGTCGGCGCAGGTGCGCCCAACAGAAGGCCAGCGTCACCGAGCCGTCGCGGCGCTCCCGCCGCATGGCCTTGAACCCGTCATAGCCGTCGACCTGCAGCACGCCTCGGAACCGGCCGAGATGAGCAGCGGGTCGCGCTCCCTTGCGGTCCGGCGCGTAGGCATAAGCGACCGCAGGAGGAGCCCGCCCCAGCCAGGGGCGGTCGTCGACGGCATAGGCCCAGAGGGCCCCCTTGCGGGTTCGCCCGCGACCGCGCTCCAGGGTGGGAAGTGGCGTGTCGTCGGCGAACACCCGTCCCTGTTTCCTGACATGCTCCAGGACCCGCTCGTAGAGAGGCCGGAGCCACCAACAAGCTGCCCCGACCCAGTCGCAGAGGGTCGAGCGGTCGAGCCTCACCCCGCTGCGGCGGAGGATTGCCACCTGGCGGTACAGCGGCAGGCCGTCGCCGTATTTCGAGACGAGCACATGCGCCAGCAGCGCCTCGGTCGGCAGACCGCGCGTCACCGCGTGCTCCGGGGCAGGCGCCTGATGAACACCGCCCACGCAGCCACGACAGGCCAGGCGCGGGCGGACGGTCACCAGCACCCGCAGCCTCGCGGGCACGACGTCGAGCCGCTCTGACCGGTCCTCGCCGATGACGCGCATGTCGCTGCCGCAGCAAGAACAGGTCCGGCTGGCGGGTTCCAGCACGCGCTCCACTCTCTCGAGGTGCGGCGGCAAGGCGCCGCGGTTCCGGCGCGCCGATGGGCGTCCGCGAGGGCCATCCTCCCCCGGCGCATCGTTCGCGGGCGGCGGGGTGGCACGTCGCGGCCAAGTGCAAGGACAAGCTGGCCGGGATCGATGCGCTCGGCACTCTGGCCGAAGCGTGCGCGGTTGAGCGCGTGGAGCATGCCCTCGAGTGCCGCGATCCTCGCCTCGGCGGCAGCCAGCGCAGCGCGCAGGAGAACCACCTCCGCGTCCGCCCCGTTCGTGTCATCGGCTGCTGTCACGCAGGAATCGTCGCAGGCCGCGCCGCGTCGGTGCAAGCGAAAGCTGCTACGTCGCGCTCGGCCGCCACACCCGCTGTGGGTTGCGCCAGTCCAGGCCCTCGAGCAGCATCGAAGTCTGCGCCACCGACAACGCAATCCTGCCGGTGTTCGTCACCGGCCACTGGAAGCGGCTCCGTTCCAAGCGCTTCTGGAAAAGGCACAGGCCTTGACCGTCATGCCAGAGGCATTTCACCAGATGGCCCCGGCGCCCACGGAAGAGATAGACCGCACCCGAGAACGGATCCTCGCCGAAGGTGGTCTGCACGAGAGCGGCAAGCCCGTCCATGCCACGCCGCATGTCCGTCACCCCGCAGGCGAGGAAGATGCGTGTGCCCGGCGCGGGACCGATCATCGCCTCTCCAGTGCCGCAAGGACGCGCCGAAGCGCCGCCTCGTCTACCCCGGCATCAACACGGACGACGACACCACCTGGAAGCGCGATCTCGATCCGTCCGTCACCAGGCAGCGAGGCGGCCTCAGCAATGACGGCAGGCGCATTCTCGCAGGGGGCTTCCTCCGCTGCGATCGCAGGGAGCCCTGGCGTGATCGGCGCCGGGGTGACCGCCATCAGCAGCTCGCGTCGCCATGTATAAAGCAGTCCCGTGCCGATCCCCCAGCGCCGTGCCACATCGACCGCGGTGACTGTGGGGTCCATCGCCTCGGCGACGATCCGCAGCTTTTGCTCGGGGCTCCAGCGGCGGCGCCGTTCACCGCGGGTCACCACTTCCACGAATTCCGTACGGGCACTCATACGATCACTCATAGGAGTGCTCGCCTCCGTGCTCCCGACCAGATCCCCGTCCACTGCCTGCCCTCTCTCCAGAAGGCTCAATCCTCCTCCCCAGAGCTGTGCACCTCAACCATGGGGGTCAGACGACGCTTACCCCACATTTGTCTCCCATAGACCTGCAGCGGCTCGTGACCGCCATCAGGCTCTGGAGTCGTGGACGCAGATTGGCGGACTACGACCGAGCGAATCGTATGCAGGCATCAAAGTGGATCCGTCAGGAACAACTTGGGCTGCTTGTTGCCGTGCCGGTATCCAGTCGTCCCGAGTACCTCACACGATTGATTCAGGAAGAGATCCGCGCCGTTGGGGAGCCGACTAAGCGGGAGCGGATGAGTATTCGTTCTGGCGAAGACGTCGCAATGACAGCTGATGCGATGGCCCGGGCGAAGGACCGCGACATCCTTGGCTTCCTCGGGCTGCACCCCGACAGCAGCGAATGGGGCACCCCCTTCGAGCGACGTCGCAACCGAAGCATAGATGCCGCGAGAGCCTTTGGTGCCTTTGCAAAGGCGCACCCTGAACGGGCGAAGCGGCTCATCCGGCAGATACCGCCTGGCGATTTGGAACGCCCGGTAGAGCATGCGATCAGCGAGATGTCCGAGCGAGACGATGCCTCGCCCGAGGAGATCGTCGGCCTGGTAGTGGAACTGCAAGATCGAGGTTTCTCGTCATCACACTTCCGACGGGCGGCCGCTTGGGTGCTTGCCCGTATGGCGTCGCGGGTGGGCGGCCTAGATGACCGGATCTGCTCGACCGTTGCCGGTTGGCTCGGGGACTACACGCCGCCCGAAAAGAAGGCAGAAGAGACCAGTGAAAAGAGGGGAGAAGATCGCCAGCATCCTCTCCTATGGGGCATGGGTGGAATGAGGGTGCTACCCGGGGGCAATTACCCGATGCTTCGTGCACTTGAGTGCTGCTTCCTGCTTCGGACACCTCCAGCTGCTGACTCATGGCTCACGATCCTCGAGCAACATCTCGGGCGAAATGAGAACCCAGAGGTCTGGATGGCTGCGGCGGACAACCTCCGTTTCCTCAAGCATGCCGATTACGGCCGGGCCGTATCGTTCCTGGAGCGTCTTTTTGAGAGGGAGCCGGCTCTGTCCGGGAGCGTCGAGGGGCTGTGCCTCCTCGCTTACACTCATCGCTGGCTTCCTACTCGGGTTGTCCACAGCCGGATCGGCGCACTGTTGTCTAGCGGTTGGGATCGGGCCGACCAGGCTGCGGGTGAGTTTATGGCCTTACGCGCTTTCACGGTTCCGGAGGATCCGCTGCCCGCAGTGATGCTGGAGGAGAGGATTGGATCGGCTGCGGTAGGCATGGAGACCTCCGACTTTATCTTCGGAGTTGCATGTACGGTTGCCGGAGTCTGGTCCGAAGTGGCCTGCCGTAATGTCGCGACCGTTTGGGTCGAGCGTCTTGCGCCGTTGGCAGACCGTAAACTCGCAGCAGGCTTACGCCCGATCTTCGCCTTGACCCGGGGCAAGTCGTGGGATGCCGCTACGGAACGCGTTCTCCGTGCCTGCGTCAGTTGTCCGGCGCTTCTGACGTCGGATACACACTTCCTGCCTGAACTGTTGAAGACCTCACTCCGTGACGGCATGGACCCCCGATTGATTGGCGAAGTGGCGCTCGGGATGGTCAAGGCTGCAGGGGTAGAGGGGCGTGGCCCGGGCAGTAGCTGGGTGTCGTCGTCCGCGAGTCTCTTCGAAATCGCGACAGCCCTCCAGCGGATCGACGCGGCCCGTCAACTCGGGACGGATCTGTTCGAGACATTGCTGGCATTCGAGGTTTACGGGATTGAGGAGCAGATGGGACGGTTTGATCGGAATCGTTTCGGGTGATCGGCTTTCCCCTACACATATGCTTGCCGGAATGGGGAACTCTGCTCCTGCAGCTTACCTGGGAACCAGGTCGTGACAGGAGTTGGCAGAAAGCAGCAAGTCCGGTTTCAACTGGAATATTGGAGAAAACGGCCGTTAGATGAGGGGCAGTCCGTGGCTTCTCGCGACCTAGCACTACCTGGGCATTTTGTTTGCGTATGATCTGATGGTGTGCGACGCCTCCTGCTGGAGGCGACGATGATGACGAGCATCCTTGGTGGTGGAGCAGATCTGGATCGCTGGCTAGCGCCGTTCCTGGAGGTTCTGGGGCGCAAGACCCGCCGCACCTGGGCACCGCTCTACCTGCGGGGTCTGCTCGGACCCGGCGAGCGCAAGAGCCTGCAGCCGATGGCCGCCCGGCTTGGCTTGGGCGGCCACGACCAGCTGCAGCACTTCATCGCCAGCCCCGCCTGGGATGATGCGCCGCTGTGGTCGGTGCTGGCGCAGCAGGCCGACAAGCTGGTCGGCGGTCCGCAGGCTTGGCTGGTGATCGATGACACGGCGCTGCCTAAGAAAGGCACGATGTCAGTCGGCGTGCTGCCGCAGTACTGCGGCCAACTCGGCAAGAAGGCCAATTGCCAATCGCTGGTGTCGCTCACCCTGGCACAGGGCGAGGTGCCTGTTCCGGTCGGTCTACGGCTGTTCCTGCCGGAGAAGTGGACCGATGACCCTGCACGCTGTGCCCAGGCAGGCGTGCCGGAGGCGGCGATGGCGCCGCGAACCAAGGCCGAAATCGCACTGGACGAACTCGACCGGCTGAGGGCGGCGGGCGTGCGGTTCGGCACTGTGCTGGCCGATGCGGGCTATGGCGCAAGTGCGGCGTTCCGGCAGGGCCTGGATGCTCGGGATCTGCGCTGGGCGGTGGGCATCCCGCGCAACCAGAAGGTCTACAGCGCCGCCGTGCAGCTGGACGCCTCTAAAAACCTCGCGGTTGACACGCTGAGCTGATTCAATGAGGTCAATCAGCGGAGGCAGTGGCGATGGCAGATCAGCCAGGCTTCTTCGATGTGGATGAGCGGTATGCAACGCTCTCTGCCGCGGGCGATCCGCTGGAGCGCCTTGCGGCAGTGGTCGACTTCGAGATCTTCCGCCCCGTACTGGATGCGGCGCTGAAGCGGTCAGATCGCGGCCGCGGCGGACGCCCACCGTATGATGCGGTGATGATGTTCCGCATCCTGGTGCTGCAGGCGCTCTACAGCCTCTCGGATGAGCAAGCAGAATTCCAGCTGCGGGACCGGCTGTCCTTCATGCGCTTTGCGGGTCTTGGCCTGCATCAGGCGGTGCCGGATGCCAAGACGATCTGGCTCTATCGCGAACAGCTCAAGCAGGCCGGTGCCATCGAGGGGCTGTTCCGCCGCTTTGATGAGGTGCTGGCGGCCAAGGGCTTTCTCGCCATGGGTGGGCAGATCATTGATGCCACCCTGATCGCCGCACCGCGCCAGCAGCTCACCATTGAGGAGAAAGCCACCATCCGCAACGGTGGCACGCCGGAAGGCTGGTCCCGTGCCAAGCGGGCGCAGAAGGACCGGGATGCGCGGTGGACGCTCAAGCGCGGCAGGACCAAGCCCAAACCAGAAGGCACGCAGCGCCAGGCCATCCAGATCGCGGTGCCCATCTTCGGCTACAAGAGCCATATCGGTATCGACCGGCGGCACGGGCTGATCCGCCGCTGGACAGTCACCGATGCCGCCCAGCATGACAGCCGCAGTTTTGTAGATCTGCTGGATCCCGAGAACACCGCCAGCCGCGTCTGGGCGGACACCGCCTACCGCACCAAGCGCAATCTGGAAGTGTTGGAGCGGCGCGGCCTGACCGAACGCATTCAGTTCCGCAGGCCACCGCGGCGTCAACTTTCCGAACAGCAGGCGAAGGCCAATGCCTTACGCGCCCGGATCCGCTCCGGCATCGAACATGTTTTCGCCGCCCAGAAGCACCGTATGAGGCTGTTCGTCCGCACGATCGGCATCGCACGGGCCCAGGTGAAGATCGGCATGGCCAATCTGGCCTATAACTTCGCCCGCCTCGCCTGGCTCAGCACCCGAGCTGCGCCCGCATAACCCCACCGCGCCCACGAAGAGCGGCACCCGCCGCCCAAAGCCGGTGACCCAGTCGGGTCAGCAGGGGCACGTCATGACCTGAGGCGACAACCCTGTTCACGAAACCAGCACAGCGACGGGTACTTCGAGGTGTCCAGCTGGTGCCGCCGCAGGGACGGGCTCGTAAGCCAGTGCCGAACGAAGAGCCAGCAGAGGCGGAGAGGGTGTTGGCCTCGCAAACCTGGCGCCGCATCGCCTGGCGGCAGGGTACCAAGGGCGCATTGGCGGCCCGGTTCGCCGCGGCGCGCATCCGGGTGGGCGACGGCGCGGTTTGGGGCAACAACCGGCATCTGCCGGGTGATGAAGCCTGGCTGGTCGGCGAATGGCGCTCTAGCGGCGAGCGGAAGTACTATCTGAGCAACCTGTCCGCCGACACACCGCTGCGGGCGCTGGCGGCCACCATCAAAGGACGCTGGATCTGCGAACAGGCGCACCAGCAGCTGAAGCAGGAACTCGGGCTCGGCCACTTCGAGGGACGGTCCTGGACAGGCCTGCACCGACACGCGTTGATGAGCTGCATCGCCTGTGCCTACCTGCAGCACCTCCGCCTCGCCGCGCACCGCCGGACGAGGCGGGGGGAAAATGCGGCCCCCAATGCCGGGCCCGCCACCCTCACCAAGCCTGCCCGCCGTGCGACGCGCCATTCTCGACCGCCTGTTCAGCCATCTCGTCACGCCGATCCGATGTCCGCACTGCCGACGCAGGTTCCTGTCACCTCATCATAAAATGCCCAGGTAGTGCTAGAGGTTGTTATGGACCTATGGCCTGGCAACGATCAGGTTGCGCGGTATGACTGCCCGCAAGCCTTACCCGTCCGATGTGTCTGATGAAGAATGGGCGCTGGTCGCGCCTTACCTGACGCTTGACCTGCCCCCTTAGAAGTGGACCGCCAATGATGTGAGATTGGTGGACGCGGAGAGGGGCCGGAGATGGCGAAGAAGCAGCACAAGCCGGAAGAGATCGTGGCCAAGCTGCGCCAGGTCGAGGTTCTGGTGGCGCAGGGCAAGACGGTGGCCGAGGGTGCCCGGGTGATCGGGGTCACGGAGGCGACGTACTACCGCTGGCGGTCGGAGTATGGGGGCCTGAAGCTGGACCAGGTGAAGCGCCTGAAGCAGCTGGAGCAGGAGAACGGCCGCCTGCGCAAGGCCGTGGCGGATCTGACGCTGGAGAAGCTGGTGCTGAAGGAAGCCGCCTCGGGAAACTTCTGAGCGCCGCGCGTCGTCGGGCGGCGGTGGGGCATGTCAGGGCGGCGTTGGGCGTCTCGGAGCGCTTCGCCTGCCGCGTGCTGGGCCAGCATCGCTCGACGCAGCGGCAGGCGCCAGGTCTGCCGGACGACGAGGCGACGCTGACGGCGGCGATCACTGGCCTGGCCCGGCAGTACGGCCGCTACGGCTACCGGCGGATCACGGCGCTGCTGCGGGTGGAGGGCTGGTGCTGCAACCACAAGCGGGTGGAGCGCATCTGGCGCCGTGAGGGACTGAGGGTGCCGGGCCGGCAGCCCAAACGCGGACGGCTCTGGCTGAACGACGGCTCCTGCATTCGGCTGCGCCCCGAGCGTCCGCAGCATGTCTGGGCCTACGACTTCGTGGAGGACCGGACGCGCGACGGGCGCAAGCTCCGTATGCTGAACGTGGTGGACGAGTTTACCCGCGAATGCCTGGCGATCCGGGTGGCGCGCAAGCTGAACTCCTTCGACGTCATCGACGTGCTGACGGACCTGTTCATCGCCCGCGGCACGCCCGCGCATGTTCGGTCGGACAACGGCCCTGAGCTCGTGGCCAAGGCCGTGCAGAGCTGGATACACGGCGTGGGCGCGAAGACCGCCTTCATCGATCCCGGCAGCCCCTGGGAGAACGGCTACGTGGAGAGTTTCAACGGCAAGCTGCGCGATGAGCTGCTCAACGGCGAGGTGTTCAACTCGCTGGCCGAAGCCAGGGTGCTGATCGAGCAGTGGCGGGTGCACTACAACACCGCTCGCCCTCATTCCTCGCTCGGCTACAGACCACCCGCCCCGGAGGTGATCATGCCAGGAGAAGCCGGGCCCATGTCCCATCCCGGTTCCAGCGGTTCATCGACCCCGCCACTGCCCATGATCCACTAAAATCTTGCCCGGACCAGTCGATGGGGGCTGGTCACAATGTAAATCCTTGCTGCGGGCAGTTTCTCTGTCAACTTCGCCGACAAGTGGAGTGAACCCCTGAGGCTGGACCACTTGGCGCCTCGGAACTGATACACTGGTTGGACCTTCCATCAGGAGAAGGTCATGCCATCACGAGGCACCTACCGGCGCCATTCGCCGCAGTTCCGGCTTCAGCTGTGCCAGGACATCTGCAGCGGCGCCATTGGCCGCCGTGATGCGGCCCGGCACCATAACCTGTCGACCAACCTGCTGCAGCTCTGGCTAACCCAGTACGACCGGGGCGAACTCAGCAGCGAGGAGGCGGAGGCCTCTATTGTCGACGAATACGAGGCCAGGATCGCGGCGCTGGAGCGCAAGGTCGGCCAGCTCACCATGGAGCTAGACCTTGCAAAAAAAACGCCGCGCCTGCGCCTCGTGAGCGACAACGAAAGCTCATCGATCATCACCGGCCCCAGGCCTGCTCCCTCCGAAGGGGCTGCCAAGTGATCGGATTGCCGCGCAGCACCTACTACTACCGGATGCAGGAGGGTGCTGCCGCGCTGACGGACAGCGAGCTGGAGGAGCTCATTGGCACCATCCAGGATGAGCGGCCCGGATATGGCTACCGCAGAGTGACGCATGAGCTCAGGCGCCGCGGCCATCATATCAACCATAAGCGTGTTGCCCGTGTCATGCGGACGAAGGGCTTGGGCATCAGGCCGCGGCGGCGCCATGTGCGCACCACCAACAGCCAGCACGACAGCCCAATCTTCCCTAACCTCTACCGCAATGTCATTCCGGCACAGCCGAACTTGGTATGGGTCGGCGACTTCACCTACATCCGTCTTGCCTCGGGGTTCTGCTACCTGGCTGCCATCCTGGACGCCTGCAGCCGCAAGGTGGTCGGCTATGCCATCTCACGCACCATCGATACCAACCTGGCGCTGGCGGCGCTGCGATCGGCAGTGGAGACCCGACATCCTCCTGCCGGATGCATCTTCCACACCGATCGGGGCGGGCAATACGCGAGTGAAGCCTACCGTCGGGCGCTGACCGAGGCCGGGCTGCGCGGCTCAATGAGTTCCGTCGGCAATCCGTACCACAATGCGCAGGCCGAGAGCTTCATGAAGACGCTGAAGGTCGAGGACATCTACATCGGTGGCTACGAGACGTTCCAGGACGTCGCGGAGCGTTTGCCGCGGTTCATCGAGGAGGTCTACAACGCCAGGCGCCTCCACTCGGCGCTTGGCTACCGGTCACCCGAAGAGTTCGAACGTCAACTGGTCCAGCACGTGGCTTAGTTCTGACCCAGGGCGGTCCAGCCTCAGGGGTTCACTCCAACGCCGGGTCAGCTCTCAGCGAAAATCAACAGTCCTCGTCGCTTGCTGATCCATCAAACACCTCCAGCTCAAACTTTGCCTCTGGGTGTCCACGGAAGCCAAGGAAGATCACAGCAGGCCAATGATCTGCTCTGCCGTGTAGCGCTTCTTCATACCCGCAGCCTCCCTCACAGAAGGCCAACTCTCTCACTTCGCGTGGGCCGAGTTCATGGGGGAAGGTTACCTTACATGCAGGTGACGGAACCGGCCGCCTGGACTGGCGGCTGCGCGGCAAGCATGATCGGGTTTGCGAGCGGAAGCTCGAGCGACCTCACCATCCTTTCAGTCCCGTTCTTGTACTTGAGGAAGTGGGGCGTCTGGATGTGCGCCTCATACGCCTCTCGGCCGGCGTAGACCTCCAGCAGCCGAACCTGCGAAGGGTCCTCGGCGTAGTGGACCGAGTGGAGCATCAGGACCCCCGGCTCCAGCCGGACCGAAGCTTCCTGTTCCTCGGTGAGCAAGGCTTTGTAGGCATCCATCTGCGTGGGATCGACGCCAATTACCGCGATGCGGACCATCAAGCCTTGCGCGACGGCCGGAGGGATGGTCCCTCCCTTAGCGCAGAGCAGGATCGGGTTGACGGGGACTAGCCTTTGCGACCTCAGCATCCGCTGAGCTGCGGCCTTGTACTTGCGGAAGTGAGGCGTCCCGATGTGCGACTCGTAGGCTTCCTGACTGGCATAGGCCTCGAGCACGCGGACTTGCGTGGGGTCAGCGGTGAGTTGAACGGCGTGCATCATCAGCACGCCCGGCTCGAGCCGGGTGGAGGCGTCAAGGTTTTCGGCGCCGACTGCCCTGAACGCGCCGAGCTGCGCGGGATCGACTTCCAGTTCCCAAAGCCGAGTTACCATGCCTTCAGAGCGCGGCGCGGGGGCGTTTTGCTCCACAGATCACTCGACAGTTTGCGAGCACGCTGCGACGGCGACTCCAAGCATGACAAGGAGCCCCAGCATCAGTGCCGACACATCGTTGATTCTACCTGCGTACATCGCGGGCTCGGGTCAGAAGGTCAGGACAATACGGCCCCACAGGCCGCCGGTCTCGAGCAGCCGGTGAGCCTCTACGGCCTGCTCGGCAGGAAGGGCTCTGGCAACTCGGAGCGTGATGCGGCCCGCGTCGGTCAACTCGCGAAGGCGATCGAGCGCGCTTCGATTGCGGGAGTAGTCGGGCACGAAAGTGCGTTCAGTGACGATCCCGCGCTCGGTTGCGAGCGGCGCGCCAGGAGCCGACGTCACGATGCGACCGCCGTCACGAACCGCGCGCGCTACGGACACTACGATCCCCGCAGTGTCGACGAGTCCATCAACCCCTTGGGGTATCTCCTGGCGCACGAGCTCAGGGAAGTCGTCCCCTCGGGGAAAGACCATGTCGGCACCCAGTTCCTTCACTCTGTGCAGGTCGCCGGGAGCCGCGTCCGCTATCACGCGGAAACCGTCCGCCTTGGCCAGCTGCACGGCGTAGCCGCCGACTGCGCCGGCCCCGCCAACCACGGCCACGCTGCCGCCAGTCGGAAGCTTCAGAAGATCGAGCGCCATGCAGGCCGTCAGTCCGTTCATCGGCAGCGTGGCGGCTTCGACGTCCCTGGCGTTGGCTGGAGCGCGTACGACCGAGTCCGCGGGGACGACAAGATAGTCGGCGTAAGCGCCGTGTGTCCCGGAGACGACGGCGATTGCGATGACGCGGTCGCCGACAACAAGATCGGTGCTGACGCCGTCGCCGATACGATCGACCACGCCCGCCGCCTCCATGCCGGGAACATAGGGTGGCGCGGCGTCGGAGACGAAGGCCAATCCTTTGCGAACCATCGCATCGACCGGGTTGACGGTTGCGGCGGCCACGCGAATCCGGATCTCGCCCGACCGCACCTCCGGCAGGGGCAGGTCGAGAGCCTGCAGCACCTCGGGGCCTCCGAACTCGGACAATCCTATGGCTCTCATGACGGCTTGTCTCCTCGATTAGGGCGCTCGGACAGCCGCGCCCGGTAACGTCGGACTGATTCCTGAGCCGCGCCCGCGACCCCGGGGAATGTCCCTCGCCCGGTGCGGTGGTTCAGCTCTTCCCGGTCGTTGTTTCATCCTGACGCTTCTTGCCGAACACAGGGAACATCCTCGCCTCGCCATAGTCGGTGCCGTCCCGGACGCTCCGCAGCGTATCCATGTCCGCATCGGAGATTGCGAAGTCGACAGCGGCGTTGTCGCGCATGTGCGCTGGGTTCACGGTCTGGGGCAGCGGTAGGAGCTCGAGTTGCAGGCAGTAGCGGATGCAGAGCTGCGGGACGCTCACGCCGTAGCGGTCGGCCATCGCCCGCAAGCCCGCATCCTTCAGCACCGCGCCGTGCGCAACCGGCGAATAGGCCTCGACCAGGATGCCCTTCGAATTGGAATAGTCGATAAGGTCGAAGGGCGTGTTGCCGACATGCGCCAGAACCTGGTTCACCATCGGTGCGACGCTGCAGGTGGCGAGCAGGTTGTCGATGTCGGCCCGCTCGAAGTTGGAGACGCCGATCGCACGAAGCTTGCCGGCGCGATATGCACCTTCGAGCGCGCGCCAGGCCTCTGCATTGCCCTCGAAATAGTGCTTGCCCTCCCGAAACTCCGCCCAAGGCTGCGGACTGTGGATCAGCATGAGATCGATGTGGTCGAGCCCCAGGGCCCGCAGCGATCCGTCGATGCGTTCCTGGGCGTCGGCATAGCTCTTGCTCTCGGCCGCGAGCTTGGTCGTGACGAAAACTTGGTCACGCGGAACGCCGCTGCTGCGCACCCCTTCGCCAACCCTGCGCTCGTTGGCATAGGCCTGGGCGGTGTCGATGTGCCGGTATCCGATGTCGATGGCGTCGCGTACCGCGCGGGCGGCGTCGTCGTCCCCGATCATCCAGGTGCCGAAGCCGAGCTTCGGAATGGATACCCCGTTGGCCAGGGTGAAGGTCTCTTCCAGAACCATGATTAGAGCCTTTCGATTTTAAAGGTTGCTGACATCGCGCACGATGGCCTCTGAAAGCGCCTGCTTCCGCGCCTGAGTCTTGTCGGGCCAGAGTTTCACGATCAGGTGCGGCACGGGATCAGTCCCCGCCAACCGGGGCGAGATATTGCTCGTCGGTGACCTTCTCCATCCAGGTCACCGGCGAACCGTTCACCGACTCATGAATGGCGACGTGGGTATGGCCTCATGCTGCGTCGCGCCATGCCAATGCTTGTGCTTGGCTGGACACCACACAATGTCGCTAGTGCGGAACTCGAGCTTCGGCCCACCCTCCACCTGCGTCCAGCCCGCTCCTTCAGTGACGATCAGCGTCTGGCCCGTCGGATGCGTGTGCCATGCCGAGCGCCCAGCAGGGTCAAAGTGGACGATCGCACCATTCACGCGGGAAGGAGCCGGTCGTTGGAATTGACCGCTGACCGTGACCTTGCCGGTGCAGTACTCGGCGGCCCCTTCCACCGTCTTCATCTCTGCCTTTCGGGCGATATCTATCGTTCTTCCTTCCTTGGGTGATGCGGTCGCGGGAGCAGTCACAGGCGCTGCGAGTGCGAGTGGCAATCTGATCATGTTGCTGCCTCCTCGACCGTGTGCCTGGGAGCGAGGCCGATGCTGTAGATCTAATGCGGATCTCGCATCCCGATTAGCCCCCTCTCACGCAACGGACTGATGAGCGCTGCTCAACAATGTGCTATCACTCCCAGATGCAGCTGAGCCGGGCCGACCTTGCCGACTTCGTCTACTTCCTGGCTGTTGCGAGGCATGGCATCTTCTGACGGGCAGCGTCGGAGATGGGTGTGACGACGTCCGCGTTGAGCCATGCCATCGCGGCGCTCGAGGCGCGGCGTGGTGCCGATCTTTGGCTTGGCGAATGCGGGCGTGCCCTTCCTCGGCCTGCCCATGGAAGCCCTGGCTGCGCCGGTCACGCTGGGTGTTGGGCTCGGGCTGCTGGTCGGCAAGGTGGTTGGCGTGCTGGGGTTCTCCCTGTTGGCCATCCGCCTTGGGTTTGCCGACATGCCTGCCTATGCCGGGCGGCTGCAGATGGCGGGAACGGCCCTGCTCTGTGGCATCGGCTTCACCATGAGCCTCTTTATCACCCTGCTGGCCTTTCCCGGTGACCCGCTTCTCCAGGCGGAGGCCAAGATCGGTATTCTCGCGGGCTCCTTCCTGTCCGGCTTGCTGGGCTACACCCTGCTGCGGGTCGCTCCGCAGGACTGGCCGGGGACCCCGTCTCGGCAGGCCTGAAGAACGGAAGCATCCAGCGTAAGGTCGTTCCTCGGACAGGGTGAGCAGCGGGTGGCTGCCACCCAGCCCGCCAAATTGGGCGGCGCTCGTCAATCAGGTGTCGCTAAGAACCTGAACCACACGGCGCGTTGTGGGTCAGAGTGGCCAAGGCGGATCAGGGCGACAGTGAGGAAGGGCGCCCGCCCTCATTCATCGGTGTGGAGTTCCGACGTATGACGGAAAAACTCCCGTCGGTCTCCAAGACCACCGCGGCCACCGCCTGAAGCGAGCCGATGCCCTGCGCACGGGCCGCAGCCTGGACCTCGTCTTCGGTCACGCGTTCCCGCCGCATGGCCTCAGGCAAGAAGCGGCCGTCGCGGAGCAGGAGGCAGGGCTCCGCCTTGACGAGGGTCCGCACACGATCCGAACGGACCGAGAGCCAAGTAATGGCATATTGCAGCAGGACGAGAAGCGCGAATGCAACGACCCCTTCAACGAGGGCAACGTCCTTGCTCAGCAGCACGGTCGCCAGGGTGGAGCCGAGCGCGACCGTCACGACTAGGTCGAACGCGTTCATCTTGGAGAGCGTGCGCTTGCCCGTCGCTCGGAGCAGCAATACCAGGATAACGTAGGCGAGGCTTCCAACCACCACGACCCGCAGCAGCCCCGTCCAGCTGTCGAAGAACATGCCGCCACTCCTCTCGCCCGGATTTCAACTTTCGGAGCGCCTCGCCGTTGCGAGGGAGAGCGGCGTTGCACCAGGCTGGTGAGGAGGATGGATCATGAGCGGATCCGGTCAGGGGCGCATGGTCGCCTGGGGATTGGCCTTCGCCCTTCTGGCCCTGACCTTCTGGCTCACAGTCATGTTCATCGGCCAGGGCGTCCGGGAAGGACGGGCTATCCTCTTCGTCCTGCTGATCTCCTCCGTAGGCATCACGATCGGGGCGCTCTGGGAGGTCGCGGAATGGGTGTTTGACCGTTTCGCCTCCGGCGACGTCATCAAGGGGAAGGACGACACGATGATCGACATGATCATGGACACTGCCGGAGCGGTAGCGGCCGCAGCACTCGCCCTGCGCTACCGGGCGGATGCCGCGCAACGCGCGGGTGTGCCGGAGCATGTCCCGCGTGACCGTTGAAGTGACCGCCCGGTTCGGCGAGTTCGGCGCATCTTCATGACAATTGTCTCGGTACTCCTCGTCGGGCTGGCCGTACTTGGGGTCGTGTGCGGTGCGCGGGCTGGGGGGCGGCGTGAACCCCGCCCCGAGGCGCCATGAGCACGGCCCTGCGCGAACGGCTGGAGGCTCTCGGAGACGCCTTCTGGCTCCGCCCGGCGATCCTTGTCCTCCTGGGGATCATCCTCGGGGAGGGAGCGGTCTGGGCTGAGCAGTCGGATTGGGTCCGGTCGGTTCTTCCCGAAGGGTGGCTCTATGTGGGCGGCGAGGCGGGGGCACGGGCTCTGCTGGGCGCCATCGCCACCTCAACCATCGGTGTCGCAGGCACCACCTTCTCCATCACGGTCGCCGCGCTCTCCCTCGCCTCCGGTCAAATGGGGCCGCGCCTGCTCCGGAACTTTGTCCGTGACGCGGGGAACCAGATGGCCCTGGGGGTGTTCCTCGGCACCTTCGTCTACGCACTTATCGTGCTGCGGACCGTGCGATCGGTGGAAGAGGGCACCTTCGTGCCCCACCTTGGTGTCACCCTTGCCCTCCTTCTTGCCCTCATCTGCGTCGGGACGCTCACCTGGTTCGTCCACCACATCGCGTCCGGCATCAACGTCGAGACCGTGATCGGCACCGTCCACGCAGAGCTGCGTGAGGCGGTCGCCCGATTGACCCTTGACCGGCCAGACCCCGAGCCGAGTGGCTCACCCACGATGAGCGCTTCTGCCTTCGCAGAGGGGGGAGGCTACCTTCGTGCGCTGGACGAGGAGGAACTCGCGGACTGGGCGGCGGCGCGGGGAGCGACCCTCGACCTCCTTGTGCGTCCGGGTGACTACGTCTTTCCCGGAGCGCCTGTAGCCGAGGTTTCGCCGCCAGCACTGGCAGAGGAGGCATCCGAACGGATCTGCGTGGCAATGAGCCTGGGGGACCGGCGTGCCGCGGCGCAGGACCTGGAGTTCGCCGTGCGGCAACTGGCGGAAATCGCGGTTCGTGCTCTCTCCCCCGGCATAAACGACCCGTTCACGGCAATTGCCGTGCTGGACCGGTTTGGTGACGTGCTCTGCGGTCTGACCGACCGGCACCTGCCGGGACGGGCTGTGCTCCGGGATGGGCGGGCTGTCCTGTTCCGGCGCACGGTGAACTATGACGGGCTGCTCGACGCGATGTTCCACATGGTCCGGCAGAATGGCGCGTCCTCTGCCGCCGTCCTCCTCCGCCTCATAGAGGTTCTCGGCGTCGTGCTGGCGGCTGAGCAGGCGCCAGGTCGCCGCGCCGCGCTACGCCGCCATGCTGATCTCAACCTCATCGCGGGGCGGCTGAACCTGAGTGACCGAGCCGCGGTGGCTGACCTCGAGGCGCGCTACGCCGCCCTGCCGCGGGACCTCTAGCGTGACTGGATGTGCGCTGCCAGAGCGCAGCAGACCGGCCTCTCCCACTCCTGGCGACTTGATCTGCGTTTCACGGGAAGCACGTTGACCGGAATGCGCAGCCTCGATGAGGTCCGCTTCTGAGTGTAAGCAAGGTGCCCCACAGGGTCCGGAGTGGGTGCGAAGCAGACCGGCTACGGAAGTTCAGGCACTATCGTGAGCTCGACTAAGGCAACGCCGCGACCTATGTCCTCACCAACCTGTAGCTGCGGGGGCAGGGGTTCTCCACGCAAGTCAAGCCGCTCGTCCCACGCCAGTCCCACAGGGGCACGAGGGGGCTATTATATCGAATGGTGGGGAACTCCCAAAGCGGGGCTCCTGCGGAAGTCATTGATGTTCCTCGATATCCCTTCATGACGGCTACAGAGGTGCACCGATCGTCAACCTACGAATCTGGGGGTCAGGAGTTCGAATCTCTTCGGGCGCGCCAGTCTTTCCTGAGTAAAATCAGGATCTTATCGAAAAGCCCGGCAGAGATGCCGGGCTTTTCGCGTTTGGGCGTCCCACGCTGGTCCCACTGCCGACGGGATACCGATCACGGTGACTTCCGCAGGCCCCGCTTTCTCACCTGTAAGGCATGGCTCACCGCATGGCTTGGCGGTCGCTTGAGCAGGCGCCAAGCGGCCAGTGCCATGCCCGACATGGTAAGCAGCACGATCGGCAGGTGCTCCTCGGAGACCGTACCTGAAAACCAGCCTACGGCTTGGCCGGGCATCAGCAGCAGCGGCGCCCACACCACAGCCGATGGGAGATTGGCAAGCTGGAAATGCCAGTGACGCATGCCGGACAGTCCCGCCACCACGGGGATGAAGGCGCGCAGCGGGGCAAAGAAGCGGCTGAGGAACACCGCCCACAGGCCCCAGCGGCGAAAGCCGATCCGCGCCCTGGCGTATAATCGCCAGTGGCGTCGTGGCAGGTGGCGGCGCACCACGCCAGGCCCCCAGTGACGCGCCATGAGATAGCCGGTGCTGTCGCCCAGCGCGGCACCGAGCCCCGCGCCCAACAGCACCGGCCATGCCGGCAATACGCCGCTGAGGATCAGCATGCCTGCCGCGAAGAGCAGCGCCGAGCCGGGAATGAAGAACCCCACCACCGGCAGGGATTCGGTGAAGGCCAGCAGGAAGGCCACTGGCCCCGCCCAGTCCTGGTGCCGGGCGACCCAGTCCAGGAAGGGGCCGATGACCTGCTCCTGCACGACGCTGTCCTGTTAAAGACCGGCTGCGACGGCAGCGCGGCGCTGCGTCCGAGTCTGCTTCACCATGCTGACCACCGACCAGGCCAGCAGCGAGGCGGTGACGGCGAGGAAGCTCGCGCTGATAGGGCGCTCGATGAAGACGGCGAGGTCACCGCGGGACAGCAGCATGGCGCGCCGCAGGTGCTCCTCCATCAGCGGGCCCAGGATGAAACCAAGGATCAGCGGCGCCGGCTCGAACTTCAGCAGCACCATGCCATAGCCGATGACGCCGAAGATCATCACCAGCAACACGTCGAAGGCGCTGTTGTTGACGCTGAACACGCCGATGCAGATGAACAGCAGGATCGACGGATAGAGGATGCCGTAGGGGATGCGCAGCATCCGCACCCAGAGTCCGATCATCGGGATGTTCAGGATCACCAGCATGACGTTGCCGATCCAGAAGCTGGCGATGAGGCCCCAGAACAATTCCGGATGGTCGGAGACAAGGCGCGGCCCGGGCTGGATGCCCTGGATGATCATGGCGCCCAGCATCAGCGCCATCACGGCATCGCCTGGGATGCCGAGGGTGAGCGTCGGGATGAAGGCCGTCTGCGCCGAGGCGTTGGAAGCGGATTCCGGCGCGCTGATGCCCTCGACGGCGCCCTTTCCGAAGCGTTCCGGCTGCCGGGACATGCGCTTCTCCACCGCATAGGCGATGAAGGCGGCAATGGTGGTGCCTGCGCCCGGCAGCGTGCCGAAGAAGGAGCCGACACCGCTGCCGCGCAGCATGGCGCGCCAGGACCGCTTCACATCGTCCGCCCTGGGAAGCATGGAGCGCATGGTGATGCTCTCCTGCTTCTGCTTGTTGACATCACGCATTCGCATGATGCTGGTGATGACCTCGGACACGCCGAACAGACCCATGGCGACCGCGACGAGGTTCAGCCCGTCGGACAACTGCGGGATGCCGAAGGTGAAGCGCTGCTGGCCGGTCTGCACGTCGGTGCCGATCATGCCCAGCGCCAAGCCCAGCAGCACCATGGCGATACCCTTGGCCGGCGATCCCTGCGCCAGCGCCGCGGCGGCGATGAGGCCAAGCAGCATCATCGAGAAATAGTCGGCCGGGCCGAAGGCGAGCGCCACGCTGGCCAGAGTGGGCGAGAAGGCCGTCAGGATGATGATGCCGATGGTGCTGCCGACGAAGGAGGCGATCGTCGTCATGAACAGGGCGACGCCGGCGCGGCCCTGCTTGGCCATCGGGTAGCCGTCCAGGCAGACCACGGCCGCCGCCGGCGTGCCGGGGAGGTTCATCAGGATCGACGCCGTGGAGCCGCCATACTGCGCGCCATAATAGATGCCGGCCAGCATGATGATGGCGGCTGTGGGCGGCACGTGGAAGGTAAGGGGCAGCAGCATCGAGATCGTGGCGAGCGGCCCGATGCCAGGCAGCACGCCGATGAAGGTGCCAAGGAATACACCGAAGAAGCAGTAGAGCAGGTTCTGCATGGCGAAGGCTTCACCGAAGCCCAGCGCCAGATTGGAAAACATGTCCATTATTGCGGCCACCGGAAGGCAGGAAGGGGGATGCCCAGCCCCTGCGTGAAGACAATGACGCCAAGAGCCGAGAGGCCCAGGGCAAGCAGTATGATGCGCAACGGCTTGAGGCCCGGCTCCGCCAGTGCGGCGGAGAGGGTGAGGGCAATAGTGGCCGGCACCAGCCCGAAGCGTTCGACGATGACCGCGAAGGCCAGCACCGAGAGGCTGATGGTGGCGAAGGGTCGCCATTCCGGCCGGGGCAAGCTGCCCGCCCGCAGCATGCCCGGCACCAGCACCAGAAGGCCGAAGAGGATGATCGTCCCGCCGATCACCACAGGGAAGTAGCCCGGCCCCATCCGGCGTAACGTTCCCATCGAGTAGTTGCCGGAGTACATCGCGAACCAGGCACCCGCGGCCATCAGCAGAAGACCGCCGATGATGTCGCCATAATCTCTCATCGCTCTCAAACGAGACACTCCCAGGAGTTCTTGTGGAAAATCTCAGCCCTTGAGGCCGAGACGCCGCATCCGCTCCCACAGCGTGGTACGGGAGATGCCGAGCAGCTGAGCAGCATCGCCCACGCGGCTCCCGGCACGCGCCAGCACGCGCCGGATGTGCTCACGCTCGGCAGCGTCGCGGGCTTCGGCCAGCGAGAGCGGCGGTGCCTCCTGCGTCCGGCGTTCGGGAAACAGGTCCGCCGCTTCCAGGCGCGTGCCCTCGGCCAGCACCATGGCGCGCTCGACGCGGTTGCGGAGTTCGCGCACATTGCCGGGCCAGTCATGCGCCAGCAGCGCGTCAAAGGCAGGCGCCGAAAGCTGCGGCTCCTCCCGCCCGAAGGCTGAGGCAAAGTGGCGCAGGAAATGCGCCGCCAGCGCGCCGAGATCCTCCGGTCGCTCGCGCAATGGCGGCACGGTCAGTTCCACCACGGCAAGGCGATAGAACAGGTCCTCGCGGAAGCGGCCCTCGGCCACGCGTGCGCGGAGGTCGGCATTGCTGGCAGCAATGATGCGTGCCTGCAGCGGCAGTTCTTCCCGCCCGCCAAGGCGGGTGAAGCGCCGCTCCTGCAGCAGGCGCAGCAGCTTCGCCTGGGGAGCCGGCCCGAGTTCCGCCACCTCGTCGAGGAACAGCGTGCCGCCGGCCGCGCGCTCGGCGAGGCCAGCCTGTCGCTCGGCCGCGCCGGTGAAGGCGCCGCGCTCATGGCCGAAGATCTGGCTTTCCAGCAGCTCCGCCGGAATCGCCGCGCAGTTGATGGCAACGAACGGTCCCACGGCGCGGCTGCCATTGTCGTGCAGCACGCGCGCCGCCACTTCCTTGCCGGCGCCGCTCTCGCCCCCGAGCAGCACGGTGGTATCGACGAGGCCGAGCTTCAGCAGGTGGCGGCGCAGCGTGCGCATGGCCGGGGACGACCAGCCGGTGATATCCGCGGCGGGCGCGTCGGGGGCCGCCCAGCCGGCATAGGTGGCCAGCTTGTCGATCAGGAGCTGTGCCGGAAAGGGCTTCTCCACATAGTCGTCGGCGCCGGCACGCAGCAGCCGCACCGCCTGCGCCACGTCACCGAAGGCCGTGACGACGATGATGGGCGTGCCACCCAGCTCGGGCATCAACCGGGTGAGCAGCGCCTCGCCATTGCCGTCGGGCAGGCGGATGTCGCAGACGATCAGGGTTGGCCGCTGGCGGCGCAGCAGCGCCTCGCCCTCACGCGCGCTGCGCGCCCAGGCGGTGGCGATTCCCTCCAGCGTCAGCCGCTGCACCAGGCTCTCGCCCAGCACCTCGTCATCCTCGATCAGCACCACGGAGCGGGAAGGGGTCGGGCTCATGGCATCTTCTCCGCGCGGGCCGGTAGGTCGAGGGTGATGCGGCTGCCCCGCGCCAGTTTCACGACCCCAATGCGGGCGCCGAGGCTGGCGGCGAGCTGCGCCGCGATTTCCAGCCCCAGTCCGCCGGACGTGCCGCCGGCGGCATCCGTGCCGCTGCCGGCAAGGCGCTGTTCCGCCTCCGCCGGCAGGCCGCCCGCCTCGTCCTCCACGCAGATCGTCAGGCGCGTATCCGTGGCGCGGTCCACGCGCAGACGGACCTGCCGGCCCGGCGGCGTGGCGGCGACGGCGTTCAGCAGCAGGTTGAGAAGGAGCTGCCGCAGGCGCAGCGCATCGGTGGGGAAGGGCTCCGGCAGGGAAACATGCCAGTCCAGCCCGACCTGGCCGCGCCGCGCCTCCGGCATCACCAGCAGGCGCAGGTCTTCCAGGTCCTCGGCCGAGAGAGGCCGGCGTTCGTCGTTTTGGCGGTAGGTGGCGAGGGTGCTGCGGACCACGGCCTCGATCTGCCGCAGCCCTCGTTCCACGAGGTCGAGCGCCCGGCCGCGTGCCGCCGGATCGTCGCCGAAGCGGCGCGCTGTTTCCAGGGCTGTCAGCATGCCGGCAAGGGGGTTGCGGACCTCGTGCGCCACGCTGGCGGCGAGGCGGCCCAGCATGGCGGCGCGCTCCCGCTCCGCCAGGCGGCTGGCCAGCTCCTCCCGCTCCCGTAGCCGGGCGGCCATCAGGTTGAAGGCTTCGGCCAGGCGGTTGGCCTCGACATCGTGCCGGGCGAGGGGAAGGGGTTCGAAATCTCCGGTGCCGGCGCGGTTCAGGGCCGCCCTCACGGCCAGGAAGGGCTGCATCAGCCGGCGCGCCAGCAGCATGGCGAGGCCGGCGGCCAACGTTGCCAGCACGAGGTCGGCCACTGTCAGAACCCAGGTGACGTGGCGCTGCCGGCTGGTCTGCTCGGGGAAGGCAAGCTGCGCCGCCACGAGTGCCACCACCTGCCCATCCATCACCAGCTCGCGCTGTACCCAGGCCGTATCCTGGGCGGGATCGGGTGACCAATGCAGGCCTGCCTGCCCGAAGGCCATGGGCGATGGGCCCTGCGGCTCGCCGGCATGGGCCAGAGGACGGCCACTGGGATCAGCCACGATAATAGCCAGATCGTTGACGCCGCGCTGGAATCCCATGCTGCGCTCCAGCGCCGCCTCCAGCCCCGAGAAGTCGCCGGCGCGCAGCCAGGGCAGGGCCGTGCCCGCGAGGCTGTCGATATAGACGTCAGCCATATGGGCCACACTGCTGTCCAGCTCCCGTTGCATGAAGCTCAGGGCCAGATGGGTGGTGCCGACGGAGGAGACGAACACCGCCAGCCCCGCCAGGAGCGGCAGCCGTATGGCCAGGGGGAGCGAGCGAAGTTGAGGAAGCATGGACGTCAGGCGTGCTCCGGAAAGATGCGTGTCCAACCGGCGCGGCAGGGCCTTGCCGATCGTTTGCAGCTTGCTTGCCTGCCGCCGCATGGGGCGGCGAGGCATGCGTGACCGCGATATGGCCTTGGCGTCGTACATCGAGCGCTGCTCTGCAAGAGCTTTGCCAGAGCTTAGAGGGGTGCAAACTCAATCACTTCGGCGCCAGACGCCGGGTGGCACGCCCGGATCTCCGGACATCTCTGGCGGTGCATGTCCGGATATCTGAACAGCATCGGGCGCGAGCATCCTGGGCTGCCCGGTCTGTTCTCAGGTGCTGCCTGCCTGTGTCAGCTAGGGAGGGCGTGATGCTCGTGCTCGCTGGGCAGGGATCAGTGCGCGGCAGTGTACTAGGCGCTGATGGAGCGCGGGGGCGCTCTGGATGACGCGACGGTGCGGGCGCTGGCGAAGGCGTGCGTATGAGTCCGCCACCTGCCGGAAGACCAGGAGTACCGCCTTGCGTCCTCTACGGGCTCAGCCGCAGTAGACGACGAGACGCCGTGCTGCGGGCGGAGGCGGCGTAAGCGCTGCGTGCCGCCCTGAACTGGCGTCAAGGGGAAGGGGCCGGACTCGTGGAAGCCCGGCAATGCCGCCTTATGTCATTAGTAGCCGCCCGGGCCACGCGGGCCGCGTGGCGGTGGAGGAGGCCGCCAGCGGGGCGGTTGGTGCGCCTGGTTGTAGAGATAGCCGGCACCCGCGCCGACACCGGCCCCGATCAGGGCGCCGAGGCCGGCATCACCGCTGAAGGAACCCACAACACCGCCCAGCGCCGCGCCGCCGGCGGTGCCGCCGAGAATGTTGCGGGTCTCGGGGTTCATGCCGCCCGGCCCGCAGGCGCCTAGGGAGAGCACTGCCACCAAGGGCAAGGCCACGCGGAAATGGCGAATCATCTGCATCCCCTTCTCAGCGGCCCATGGTGCCGCGGTTGGCGCCGCGCTGCTGGGCTGCATCTCCACAGGGAAAACTCGCCTGTGCCCAGCGGGTGAGGCCGTCGATCGCCGGCTCGTTGTTATATTGCGGATTCTGCCGCGCCCATGCGGCGAAGGAGAGGCCGCTCTCCGCCACGGTCGGGGGTGGATTGGGGAGGCAGTAGAGCGGACTTGCCTGGTCGCCGGCCATCCGTTCGGCCGTGTGGTACTGGCCCGCCGCCGTGATGTAGCCCTGGCAATAAGCGATGGATTCCAGGCGGCGCGGATGCTCGGGCGATGGATCACAGATCGCCGCCAGATCGGCGACGCTGCCGGCATGGGTCACGATGGAAGCACCCCCCTGCGGTGCCATCTGGGCCAGTGTAGGGGCTGTGGCCAAAGCGATGAGCGCCGAGGCCAAGGTGAGTATCCGCATGAGATCGGTCCTCGCATGATCGCGGCGCGCGGACCCGTGCAGGATAGCCCGACGGCCTGAACCGGCGGCCGGGCGCGCCCGGCCGCCAGGAGTGGAATCCACGCGGCGCATGATAGTTGCGGTGTCGTTCTCAAGTCAGGGCCGCGAAAGGTGCCGCCAGGGGCCGGGGCCTAGGCTCAGGGCTCATTGATCCAGAAGAGGACGGTGGCGGCGAGGCAGATGGCGGACATGAAGGCGTGGGCGCAGCGGTCATAGCGCATGGCGATGCGGCGCCAGTCCTTGAGCCTGCCGGACATGTTCTCGATACGGTGCCGCTGGCGATACAGCATCCTGTCATGCGGAATGCGCTGCTTGCGTCCGCGGCGTGACGGAATGCAGGGTTCGATACCGCGAGCGGCCAGGGCCTGACGGAAGCGGTCGCTGTCATAGCCTTTGTCGCCGATCAGGATGCGGGCGGGCGGCAGGGCGCCGAGCATCAGCGCTGCGCCTTTGTGGTCGCTCATCTGACCTTCGGAGAGCAGCATGATGAGCGGGCGGCCTTGGCCATCAGTGATGGCGTGCAGCTTGGAGTTCAGGTCGCCTCAGGTAGCGCCCGATACGGCGGGAAACAGCCCTTTTGAGCCGGCTGGCTGCTGTGCGGTGAGCCTTGAGGTGCATAGCATCGATCATCAGCCGGTCAGGCTGACCCTTGCGCCCTGCCAGCCCCACGAAGATGCGGTTGTACAGGGCCTTGTGTGGGCCGTACTCGGCAGGCGCGTCGCGCCAGCGCAAGCCATTGCGGATGACGTGGATGATGTCGCTGACGACCCGCTGGTCGTCGGCCCGCGGCACACCATGCGAAAGCGGAAAGTAGCGCGAGATCCGCTCGATCTGTGCCTTCGTCAGCCAGAACAGGTCAGCCATGGCAGCACCTCTGGCTACCATGGAATCACAGCAGGATCAAAGCGCAAGAGGCTCGTTAATAGGTCCTGACCCTAAACTGCCCAAGTAGTGTTAGAGCCTATCCGGTAGGGCGTGACGCCATGTGATGATGCCGCAGGCAAGATGGAGCCGGGCGAGGTAGTTGTCAGGCTTCTTGATCCATCGGATCAGGCTGGAGCGGAAGCGGTTCAGCCAGGAGGAGTGCATGCGTTCAACGACGCAGCGCCTTGCCTTGGCTCCGGCGCGCCGTTTGGCCCTGCCGTCCTCGCCACGTGTGCGCAGGTGCAGGGTGAACCCGAACTCGGCTGCCAGTGCACGCGGCTCGTCATAGTCGAAGCCGTTATCGAGGCAGAGGTGCTGGGGGCGATGGGGGCGTCGGCTTGGGCCTTTGATTGAGATCGCCTCAAGCGCCGGGTGCATCAGATTGTGGTCGTTGCGATTGGCCCCTTCGATCACCCACCCAAGGGGACGCTTTTCGCGTTTGGACGTCTCACGCTGGTCCCACGTTTGTTCGTGCATCTGTTGCGGCGGGCATTGGCCGGAGACGGAATGACTGCTTCTTGGCGGATGGCACAAGAAAGCAGACCTTCGACAAGCCTGGTTGCTTTCGGTCCGTCCACCTTATGCCCGGAAGCGCTTGCGGTACTCGGCGGGCGTCAGGCCCACGATCCGCGTGAACACCTTCCGGAAAGCGCCTGGGTCGGAGTAGCCGACCTCCCATGCCACCTGGTCCGCTGTAAGCGGGCTGGATTGAAGCAGCTCGCGAGCTTTTCCAACGCGGAGCCGCTGATAGTACTCCGTCGTTGTCAGGCCTGTTGCCTTCTGGAAGCGTCGCAGGAAGGTCCGCTCTTCCAAGCCTGCCTGGGCGGCCAGAGTGGCCAAGTCGGCATCTTTCGCCTCTGTTGCCTGAAGCCAGTGCTGGACCTTGAGGATGGCGCCGTCACCGTGGCTCAGCCTCGGTGTGAAGGCGCTGTAGTAGCTCTGCTCCCGCCCGGGGGGATCAACCAGGAGCCGCCGCGCCGTCTCCATCATAACCACCGGTCCGAGATGACGGTCGATCAGCTTCAGGACGAGGTCGGTCCAGGCCATCGCCCCGCCCGCAGTGATGATATCGCCGTCGTCGATGAGCAGGCGGGCGGCATCCGTCCTGGCCTCGGGAAAGCGGGCCTGGAACGCCTCCTCGAAGATCCAATGGGTGGTGACGCACCGGCCGGACAGGAGGCCTGTCTCGCCCAGCAGGAACGCGCCCGTGCAAATCGAGCCGAGCGAGGTGCCGGTGCCATGTCGCTCGCGGAGCCAGTTCACAAAGGGAGCCGCCTCGTCGGCTTCGATAAGCGCGCCCAGCCGGGGCGGCATGATGAGGACGTTCGGCGCCCCCTCAATTCCGGGAGCGGTATCGAACACGCGCGCCGGCATGTCCTCACCATTCTGCAACTGCCAATGACTGACACGAAGGGAAGGTGTCTGGGGACCATCAGCCTTTTCGCCCGCGATCCGGTCCGCGAGCGCTAGGAAGTCCGTCATCCCAAGAACGGCCGCCATCTGGGCGCCAGGGTAGATCACCAGGCCAATCTCGATTGGCTTCTGCACCACCATGTCGTTTCCGGCCCTCATTATGTCGATGCCGCCACTCTTATCCTTGCGCCTAGTCCGTTATCCAGAAGTTATCGCGGCCTTTACGGCATGCGGGGGATACTGGTGCCCTTTGCAGCCCAGTTGCTGATAAGGAGGATTGGAACCATGAACGACAGGAGCAGGAAAGGCTTCCTGATCACGCGCCGGATGAAGATCATGGCATTGTCCGTGGGGATCATCGGAATGACGACACAGGCTTCACAAGCGGCTGGCCAGCGGGCGAGGGTGACGCAGATCCGCAACGCAACGCTGCGCATCGATTATGGCGGTGTGCGGTTCCTAGTAGACCCGATGCTGGACGACCAGGGCACGTCCCCCGGCTTCCCTGGCTCGGCCAACAGCGAGCGCCGCAACCCCCTGGTTCCACTTCCGATGCCCATCGCTGACATCACCGATGTGGACGCGGTGATCGTGACCCATCTGCACACTGACCATTGGGATAATGCCGCCAAGGCGAAGCTCGACAAGTCGCTGCCCTTGTTCGCGCAGAATGACGAGGATGCCGAAGCGATCCGGGGAGCAGGGTTCATGGACGTGCGCGTCCTGACTGAGGCATCGGAGTTCAAGGGCGTCAAGCTCGCCAAGACAGGTGGGCAGCACGGCACCGATGCCGCGCTCAAGGCGATCCCGGCCCTGGGCAAGGTCTGCGGCGTCGTCTTCAGCCACCCGTCGGAGAAGACGCTCTACGTGGCGGGCGACACCATCTGGAACCAGCATGTCGAGCAAGCCATCGCAAGGCACCGACCGGACGTGATCGTTCTGAATGCGGGCAAGGCAACCTTCAACGGCCTGGAGCCCATTATCATGGGCGAAGCGGATGTCCTGGCAGTCCATCGTGCTGCGCCGCGAGCTACGCTGATCGCCAGCCACATGGAGGCGGTCAACCATTGCGTCCTGAGCCGCGCCGAACTGCGGGCCTTTGCCGAGAAGGAGGGCTTCACGTCGAGCCTGCTTGTCCCGGCCGACGGAGAGGCCGTTGTCACCTAGGCTGCCGCCTCAATCAGGTGATCCAGAAACAAGCGGTTGCCACGAGCGCGATGGCGGAGAGGAAGTTCCGGGCGAGGCGGTCGTAGCCTGCCGTAATCCCGGCCACTCCTTCATGAGGCCGAACAGTCTGCCCCGACGATAAGCGCGGTGGTTCAGCGGGTAGGGTTTGTGGCGGCAGCGGGTGAGGAGAGGAACCACCTCGCTGCCCCTCTTCTCCGCGTTGACGCAGTGCAGCATCACTCGTAAAAGCCCGTCCTCCAAACCAGCGAAGCCCGATTAGGCGCAGCCTTATCCAGCGCCGGAGGCGCCGCTTGACCATGCCCATGACCTTCGCCGACCTCTCCCTGGCGCCGCCCCTGCTGCGCGCCCTGGCCGAGGAAGGGTATGCCAGTCCCACCCCTATCCAGGCCCAATCAATCCCGATGCTGCTGGAGGGCCGCGACCTGCTGGGCATGGCCCAGACCGGCACAGGTAAGACCGCCGCCTTCGCGTTGCCGCTGCTGCATCGCCTTGCCATGGCTCCCCGACCGGCACCCAGAGGCGGTGCCCGCGTCCTGGTCCTGGCGCCCACGCGCGAACTGGTCTCTCAGATCGCCGACGGCTTCGAGGGCTTCGGCCGCCATCTGCGGCCCAGCGTGACGACGATCTTCGGCGGCGTCAGTCAGTTCCACCAGGTCAATGCGCTCAGGACCGGTGCCGACATCATCGTGGCCACGCCAGGGCGGTTGCTGGACCTGATCAACCAGGGCCTCTGCGACCTGTCGCAGCTTGAGGCGCTGGTGCTGGATGAGGCTGACCAGATGCTCGACATGGGCTTCGCCAAGCCGATCGAGCGCATCGTGGCGACCCTGCCGAAGGACCGGCAGACGCTGCTGTTCTCGGCAACGATGCCGAAATCCATCGCCGCTCTGGCCGAAAGCCTGCTGCGCGATCCGGTGAGGGTCGAGATCGCCCCGCCCTCGACCACCGTCGACCGGATCGAGCAGTCGGTCATGTTCGTCGATGCGGCCAACAAGAAGGCGGCGCTGCTGGCGCAGTTGCGGAGGCCGGAAATCGGCCAGGCTGTGGTTTTCACGCTGCAGAAGAACATCGCCAACGAAGTCTGCGCCTTCATCACCGAGGCGGGCATCACGGCCGAGGCCCTGCACGGCAACAAGTCGCAGGGCCAGCGGGAACGCGCGCTGGACGCCTTCCGCACCGGGGCCGTGCAGGTCCTGGTGGCGACGGATATCGCAGCACGCGGCATCGACGTCGATACCGTGACCCATGTCTTTAACCATGACCTGCCAAGCCTGCCGGAAAGCTATGTCCACCGCATCGGCCGCACCGGTCGGGCGGGGCGCAGCGGCTTCGCCATCACGCTCTGCGATGCCGAGCAGCGTGCCTGGCTGCGGGATGTGGAGCGGGAAATCGGTCGCGCCCTGACCGTGCAGGCCGATCACCCATGGCATTCGGAAGCGGCGCGGAACTCGACCATGCGCCCACCCGTGCTGGGCGGTGGGCCGGTCAAGGCGATCAAGCCGCAGGAAAAGCGCGAGCGCAAAATCTGGACCGAGGAAGAGAAGCTCGCCGCGCGGGCAGCGGCCAAGGCCGCCTGAGAGGACGCCTGATAAGGCTGGCGGGTCGGCCCCGAGGCAATTTCCAGAGCGGGGTTCCGGCGGAAGTCGTTGATGTTCCTCGATTGCTCTTCGTGAGGGCCACAGAGGCACTCCGGCCGTCAACCCACGAATCTGGGGGCGGGAGTTTGAATTTCTGCGGAGGCGCCAGTCTTTCCTAGGTAAAATCAGGATCTTATCGAAAAGCCTGGCGGAGATGTCGGGCTTTTCCCATTCCGACGTCCCATCTTTGTCCGTGCATCTGTTGCGGTGGACGCCGGCGGGAAGCGGAACGGCAGCTTCCAGGCCAGCGTAGAGCTTGGTGCGAGGCGGCCCGGGCCTGTCGCTTGCTACCCCCTTGTGTATGGGGGCTTGGTGAAGCCAGCAGGGGACAGGGTGAAGATCTCGCAACCGCTCCCGGTCACGCCAATGCTGTGCTCGAATTGCGCGGAAAGGCTACGGTCGCGGGTCACGGCCGTCCAGCCGTCGCTCAGCACCTTCACGTCGGACCGGCCGGCATTGATCATGGGCTCCACCGTCAGGAACATGCCAGGGCGGAGCTCGAGGCCTTTGCCTTTCTGGCCATAGTTCAGGACGTCGGGCGCATCATGGTACATGCGTCCGAGACCGTGGCCGCAGAAATCCCGCACCACGCTGAAACGCGCAGCCTCCACATGGCTCTGGATTGCGAAGCCGATGTCGCCCAGGGTTGCGCCGGGCCGTATGGCTGCGATGCCGCGCATCATCGCCTCATACGTGACCTCGATCAGCCGGCCCGCACGGGTAGGGATCCTGCCGACCGTGAACATGCGGCTGCTGTCCCCGTGCCATCCATCGACGATAACGGCGAGGTCGATGTTGAGGATATCCCCTTCCATCAGCACCCGATTCCCCGGAAAGCCATGGCAGACGACATGGTTCAGCGAGATGCAGGTCGCGTGGGTGTAGCCCTGGTATCCCAGAGAAGCCGGGACGGCGCCATGGCCCATGATGAACTCGTGGCACAGCCGGTCGAGTTCCGCGGTGGTGACGCCCTCACGCACATGCGCGGTGATCATGTCCAAGGTTTCTGCCGCGAGCCTTCCTGCCGCGCGCATGCCAGCGAAGTCCTCAGGCGAATGCAGCTTGATCCGCCGGTCGTCGACGATGTCGTTCATGTTCGTTCTGAAACGCTCTGTGGGATAGGTGCTCAGGCCGCTTGCGTGCCATCGGCGCGGATGCCCGCACCGACAAACGGCACTCCCGCGTGCAGTTCGGCAATCATCTGTCCGGCAAAGGGTGGGATGACGCTGTCTGTTGTAAGATGGGGGCGGAGGATCGCGATGGGCGCGTCAAAGATCAGGAACTTGGCGCGCGCCAGGTCTTCCTCCCGGATCAATCCATCGCCAGTCCGGGCGATGCAGGCGCGGAACGCCTGGTCCATCCCGCCTTCCAGCCGCTCCATTTCCAGCCGGAGCGGCTCGGGGGGAGGCGTGTCCTCGAACAGAGAGACGGGCTCGTGCAGCAGAAGGAAACGGGCGCGGTGCCTGTCCTCACCTGCCCAGGGTAGGAGTGCCAGCGCGGCTTCGCGCGGCCGCCCGGCGTGCAGGAGCGGCGTCAGCACCTGGGCAAGGGAGCCGTAGCTGAGGTTCCAGGCAGCGGCGAGAATGGCCGACCGGGACTCGAAGCGGTGGTAGATTGAGCCGGTCGGTGCACCGACCCGCCGTGCAACGGCTTGCATGGTGGCGGCGCTTGGCCCGCCTTCTGCGACGAGGGCTATGGCTGCGTCGATGAAGTGCCCTGCCGAGAAGCGTGCTGTCCGGACCATTTTTCTAGAATACGCATTCTAGAATGGACGTCCACATTAATTGGCATCTGGCACCCTATATGCAGCCGAATGGCAGTGGCACCGGACACCTGGGCTGTCGGGCCGCCATAGCTGCATCCGGGATTCTAGCGATTGTCTGCCATCCGCCGGGCCGATGAGGCCCAGCGCCTTGGCGCATCTGAGGCGCGCTCAGCACCCATCGGGCCGGCTCTCGTCGGCCGCCGTCTAGCTCCTGCCGGTGGTGCTGCCCCGATAGGCGGATTTGGGTAAGCGGCGGTGCAGCCAGAGCCATTCCCCCGGCCTCTCCCGCAGCCAGGCTTCGATCCGCTGATTCACCGCCAGGGTCAGGGCACGGATATCGGCGTGGCGGTCGCCGCTCCCGGGCGGCACCAGCGGCGGTTCCACCAGGATGCGGAAGCGGCAGGGCCCGAGGCGCGTGACCTGTACCGGGATCAGCGGGCACTGGAAGCGCAGGGCCAACTCGGCCGGGGCCGAGGTGGTCATGGCCGGTTGCCCGAAGAAGGGCAGCTCCAGCCCCTCGTTCAGCTTCTGGTCTGCCAGCAGCCCCAGTGCTCCGCCGCCGGAAAGATGCTTCAGCGCCTGCCGCGCCCCCGCCGAGCCCTTGGGGAAGAGGGCCAGTTCCTGCTCCGTGCCCCGGAGGCCGCGCAGCAACTCGGCGACATAAGGATTGTCCGGCGCCCGGTAGAAGCCACCCATCCGCAGCCCCGCCAGGGCCCCGGCGCGGGGCAGCACTTCCCAGTTCGCCAGATGCGCCGAGACCAGGATCGCGCGGCCGCCCCTGGGCAGATTCCCGGCGCCCACGACCTCCCAGCCCGGGCCTTCCCCGCTGTTCTGCGGCAGCTGGCCCACATGCGGCAGTTCCATGACCGTGCGCCCCAGGTTCTCCCAGGAATCGCGGAGCGTGGCCGCCCGCCAGGCGGCATCGCGCCCGGGGAAGGCCAGTTCCAGATTCCGGAGGCCGATGCGGGAGACGGGGAGCCAGGGCCCGATGGTCCGGGCGACGGCGCCGCCCAGGTTGGAAGCACGGATGGGGCCGAGGGCATGGGAAAAGCCGAGCAGCAGGCGAACCAGGCCTGCCTCGAGCCGCCACCGGAACTGTCGCATATGGTTGTCTTACGCCAAGTCAGGGGCGGGTTCTGCCTGCTTTCGGCGTGGCGGGCCATAGATTTGTGCCGGAGGGCGGCCCGCCATGGCCGGCCCCGCCCTCGCGGATGCGGCACCTGGCTGTCGTAAACCGGCCGGGGAAAGTCCATGCTTTCCGGCAAGTTCCGCCGTGCCTGACCAGAGAGGAGATCCCGCGGCATGTCCTTCACCACCGTCGTCATCAGCCTGGCCGGGGCCATTGCCCTGCTGCTCTGGGGCATGCGGATGGTGCAGACAGGGGTGCAGCGGGCCTTCGGGCCGCGCCTGCGCATCCTCCTGGGCCGGGCCCTGAACAATCGGGTCAAGGCGCTGCTGGCCGGCCTCGGTGTCACCGCCGCGCTGCAGAGCAGCACGGCCACCGGGCTGATGGTGGCAGGCTTCGCCGCTGGCGGGGTGGTGGAGCTGGTGCCGGCGCTGGCCGTCATGCTGGGCGCCAATCTCGGCACCACGCTGGTGGTGCAGGTGCTGTCCTTCGATATCGCGCTGCTCTCGCCCCTGCTGATCCTCTTGGGCTTCCTGATGTTCCGGCGCGACCCGGCTTCCGTGGTGCATGACCTCGGGCGGTCGGCCATCGGCCTGGGGCTGATGCTGCTGGCGCTGCACCAGCTGATGGCAGTGATGGCGCCGCTGGAGAGCGCGCCGGCCCTGCGGGAGCTGCTGCGGATCATCTCCACCGTGCCGCTGCTGGATGTGCTGCTGGCGGCGGCGCTGACCTGGGCCACCCATTCCAGCGTGGCGGTGGTGCTGCTCATCATGTCCCTGGCCCAGCACGGCATCGTGCCGCCGGAGACCGCGCTGGCACTGGTGCTGGGGGCCAATCTCGGCAGCGCCGTCAACCCGGTGGTGGAGGGCGGCGGGCGGGATGACCCGGCGGCGCGGCGGGTGCCGCTGGGCAATCTGCTGAACCGGCTCGTGGGGCTGGCGCTGGCCCTGCCACTCCTGCCCTGGATCGCCGGCTGGCTGACTGTGGGGGCAGGGGAGCCCGGCCTGGCGGTGGTCTGGTTCCATGTCGGCTTCAACCTCGTGCTGGCGCTGCTCTTCCTGCCGCTGCTCTCGCCCTATGCCCGGTTGTTGCGCCGCTGGCTGCCCGACCGCCCGGCGGCGGCCGATCCCGGGCGGCCGCTGTATCTGGATGAGGCCACGCGGCGCGTCCCCGGCCTCGCGCTCGGCGCCGCGGCGCGGGAGGCGCTGCGGCTGGCGGATCTGCTGGAGGAGCTGCTGGCCGCGGCGCAGCAGACCCTGGGCGCCCGCCGTGCGCCACCGGGCTGCAAGGCATTGGAGGAGGCGCTGGGTCGGCTAGCCGGCGCCATCCGCGCCTATCTGGCGGCGCTGGACACGGAATCCCTCGACGAGGCGGACCACCGGCGGATGCGGGAAATCATCACCTTCGTGACGCAGCTGGACCAGGCCGGGGGTGTCGCCCGCCGCATTCTGCTGCCGCATGCCGCCGCCTTGTGGAAGGAAGGGCCGTCGGCCGAATCCGGCGGCATCGGGGACCTGCGGGCGCTGCTGGTCCGGCTGCGCGCCAACCTGCGCACCGCCGCCGCCCTGTTCATGACGGAGGACCCTCGCGCCGCGCATCTGCTGGCCGAGGAGAAGACGGTCTTCCGGCAGATGGAGAGCGCGGCGACTCGCGTCTATCTCGACCGGCTGCGGCACGGCGCGGAAGCGGCGGATGCCGGCGCCCTGCGGCTCGACCTGCTGCGCGATATCAAGCGCATCAACAGCCATCTGGTGGCGGCCGCCGCCTATCCGGTGCTGGAGCGGGCGGGGGCCCTGCTGCCGAGCCGCGTGGCCGGAAAGGGGGCCTAGAAAAATTTTCGGGGCTGTGGCAGCCCTGTCCCGAGGGCTGTGGAGAACCTGTGAAATTCGGCCTTTAGCCGCGGCTTTTGAGCTGTGGAGGAAACTTGTCCACCCCCTATCTGTGGGGGGCGACATGCATCCCATGACTAAATCTGGTGTTGATGGCCGAGAGATGAGGGTGCAAATCTGCGCCCGCAATTCGCTAAGCCATAGGGGTTCACCGCCGTGTTCGATGCCATTCAGCTCGAAGGCCATAGCCAGGTACGCCTGGACCGTACACGTGATTCACTGCTGACCGATTTCGGCAAGGCGACGCTGGACGACCGCTACCTGCTGCCCGGCGAATCCTACCAGGATCTCTTCGCGCGCGTCGCCAGCGCCTATGGCGACGACACCGCGCATGCGCAGCGTATCTACGACTATATCAGCAAGCTCTGGTTCATGCCGGCCACCCCGGTGCTGTCCAATGGCGGCACCACGCGCGGCCTGCCGATCTCCTGCTTCCTGAACGAGGCCAATGACAGCCTGGACGGCATCGTCGGCCTCTGGAACGAGAATGTCTGGCTGGCCTCCAAGGGCGGTGGCATCGGCTCCTACTGGGGCAACCTGCGCTCGATCGGCGAGAAGGTCGGCCAGAACGGCAAGACCTCCGGCATCATCCCCTTCATCCGCGTGATGGACAGCCTGACTCTGGCGATCAGCCAGGGTTCGCTGCGCCGCGGCTCGGCCGCCGTCTATCTGCCGGTCACACATCCGGAGATCGAGGAATTCGTCGACCTGCGGCGCCCCACCGGCGGCGACCCCAACCGCAAGGCGCTGAACCTGCACCACGGCGTGCTGATCCCCGATGCCTTCATGCGCGCCGTCGAGGCCGATGAGGAATGGGCACTGACCTCGCCGAAGGACGGCGCGATCGTGCGCAAGGTCTCGGCGCGCGCGCTGTGGATCCGTATCCTGATGGCGCGGATCGAGCAGGGCGAGCCGTACATCATCTATTCCGACCACGCCAACAACGCGCGGCCGGAACACCAGAAGCTGGCCGGGCTGGAGATCAAGACCTCCAACCTCTGCGCCGAGATCATGCTCCCCACCGGCCGCGACCAGCATGACCAGGAGCGGACGGCGGTGTGCTGCCTGTCCTCCCTCAACCTTGAGACCTGGTTCGAGTGGAAGGACGACCCTTACTTCATCCCGGATGTCATGCGCTTCCTGGACAACGTGCTCCAGAACTTCATCGACACCGCGCCGGACAGCATGGCGCGCGCCAAATACAGCGCGATGCGGGAGCGTTCCGTCGGCCTCGGCGTGATGGGCTTCCACTCCTTCCTGCAGTCGCAGAACGTGCCCTTCGAGAGCGTGATCGCGAAGGTCTGGAACACCCGGATGTTCAAGCACATCCGCGCCCAGGCCGATATCGCGAGCCGCGTGCTGGCGGAGGAGCGCGGGCCCTGCCCGGATGCCGCCGAATACGGATTCAACGAGCGTTTCTCGAACAAGATGGCGATCGCGCCCACCGCGTCGATCTCCATCATCTGCGGCGGCGCCTCGCCGGGCATCGAGCCGATCGCCGCCAATGTCTATAACCACAAGACGCTGTCCGGCAGCTTCATCGTCCGCAATCCGTCGCTGAAGAAGGTGCTGGCACAGCACGGACGGGATGACGAGGACACCTGGACCTCGATTACCGTCAACAAGGGCAGCGTGCAGCACCTGGACTTCCTGACGGAGCAGGAGAGGGCCGTCTTCAAGACCGCCTTCGAGCTGGATCAGCGCTGGGTGGTGGAGCATGCGGCGGACCGCACGCCCTTCATCTGCCAGAGCCAGTCGGTGAACATCTTCCTGCCGGCCGATGTGCATAAGCGCGACCTGCACCAGATCCACTACCAGGCCTGGAAGAAGGGCGTGAAGTCGCTCTATTACTGCCGCAGCCTCTCCATCCAGCGCGCCGATACCATCAGCGAGAAGGTGGCCACCCAGCCGAAGCTGGGCATGGCGGAGGCCACCAGCCTGGAAGCCGTGCTGCCGCTGACCGTGCCCGCCCGCGCGCAGAGGGTGACCAGCGAGAACAGCACCGATTACGAGGAATGCCTGGCCTGCCAGTAAGGCCGGCACGCTTCAGCCCTGACAGGGCCGGGACGGGGATGCACCCCTGTCCCGGCCCTTCGCATTTTTACCCCGGCAGAAACCGCTGCCCGGGCTCGGGCATTTCTCCAGCGCAGCCAGAATGTGGCGCGACGGCCGCTTGGCCATCCAGGAGATTTCCCCTTCATGGCCCAGGACCGCCCTGCATCGCCCCCGCGGCAGAGCATGACGGAGCCCGTTCTTCTCGCACTGGGCAGCATCAATGCCGATTTCCAGGTGCGGGTGCCCGGCGCGCCCGCGGTCGGCATCACCCAGCCTGCCAGCGATTTCCTGCGCGTGGGCGGCGGCAAGGCGGCCAACCGCGCCTTCCTGGCCCGCCGCCTCGGCCATCCCGCCTGGCTGCTGGGCAGGGTGGGGGATGACGACCTGCGCCAGCAGGCCCTGGCGCCGCTGCGGGAGGCGGGGGTGGACCTCGATGGCGTCTCGGTGGCGGAAGGGGTGGCCACGGCCGTCTCGATGATCGCCGTGCTGCCGGACGGCAAGAAGAGCATCCTGCTGGCTGGCAATGCGAATGATGCCTGGGGCGAGCCGGAGGCCGAGGCCGTGGCCCGGACCATCGCCCGCGCGCCCGGGGGCTCCCTGCTGAGCCTGGATCACGAGGTGCCGGGTTTTGTCGTCGCCCAGGCCGTGCGGGCCGCCAGGACGCGCGGCCTGCCCGTGCTGCTCGACCCTTCGCCCAGCGACCGGGTGGACCCGGATATCCTGGCCCATGTCACCGCCGTCAGCCCCAATCCGGATGAGGCGGAGGGCGTGACGGGCATCGCGGTGAAGGATGTCAGCACCGCCATCGCCGCCGCGCGCTGGTTCGCGGAGCGGGGCGTGGAACTGGCCTTCGTGAAGCTGGGCGACGGCGGCTGCGTGCTGCTGCGGGATGGCCGCGCCACGCATATCCCGCCCGTGCCGATGGAGGTGGTGGACAGCACCGGGGCGGGCGATGCCTTCGCCGGCGGGCTGGCCGTGGCGCTGCTGGAAGGAATGCCGCCCTTTGAGGCCGCGCTCTTCGCCACCGCCGCCTCGCACCGGGCCGTCACCGGCTATGGCTCGCAACAGGCCTATCCGGACCGTGCGGAGATCGAGGCCCTGGTGCCGGCCCTGCGGGATGCCGCGCGTGCCGCTTGAGGACTCCCGCCTGTGTCACGCTGCCGATCTCGCCTTCGACGGTCTCGACCCCCATGACGAAGGGCGGCGCGAGGCGCTGCTGTCCCTCGGCAATGGCAAGCTGACCCAGCGCGGCGCCGCCTGCTGGACCCGCACCGGCGAGGTCCACTACCCCGGAACCTATCGCGCCGCCTGCTACAACCGGCTGGGCGATGTCATCCAGGGCGAGGAGGTCTCGAACGAATCCCTCGTCAATCTCCCGGACGGGATGCTGCTGACCTTCCGCGTGGAAGGCGATGCCGACTGGTTCTCGCTGGCGGATGCCGAGGTCCTGGACTACCGCCACGCGCTGGATCTGGACCGCGGCATCGCCTGCCGCAGCCTGCGGCTGCGGGACCGGCTGGGGCGACGGATCCGCCTGCGGGAACGTCGTCTCGTCAGCATGGCGCAGCCGGACCTGGCGGCGGTGCGGCTGGAGGTCGAGCCGGAAGGCTGGTCCGGCCGGATCGAGATCCGCTCGGCCATCGATGGCGGCATCGCCAATGACCGGGTGCCCCGCTTCGGCCGCTTCGACCGCCAGCATCTGGAGGCCATCGCCGGCGAGCTGGCGGAGCCCGGCCTGCTGCTGCGGGCACGGACGCGCTGCTCCGGCATCGCTATCGCGGTGGCCGCCCGCACCCTCCTGGTGGAGGGCCGGGTGGAGGCGCGGCAGGCGGGGCCGGAAGTCGCCGCCATCGCCGAGCAGTTCCGCTGCGCCGTGGCCCCTGGCCAGCCCGCCCGCATCGAGAAGGTGGTGGCCATCCGCACCTCCCAGGATGAGGGCGATCCGGCCGGGGAGGCGCTGGCCCTGCTGCGGCAGGCCCCCGGCTTCGCGGCGCTGGAGGAGGCGCATGCCGCCGCCTGGGCGCCGCTGATGGCGCGCCTGGGCATCACGGCCGAGCGGCCCGAGCTGGTCACGGCCATGCGCTACCGCGCCTTCCAGCTGTTGCAGACGGCTTCCCCGCATTCGGTGGGGCTGGATGCCGGTTTCCCGGCGCGCGGCTGGCAGGAGGCCTATCGCGGCCAGATCTTCTGGGACGAGACCTTCGTCCTGCCCTTCTTCAACAGCCGCTTCCCGGAGGTCGCGCGCGCCCTGCTGCTCTACCGCTGCCGGCGGCTGGAGGATGCGCGGCAGGAGGCGCGGGAGCACGGCTATCGCGGCGCCATGTTCCCCTGGCGCAGCGCCAGCAATGGACGGGAGCAGACGCCGCGCTTCCAGTACAACATGCTCTCCGGCCGTTGGATGGAGGACCATACCCGCTTGCAGCGGCATGTCGGCGCCGTCATCGCCTGCAATCTCTGGCGCCATCTGATGGTCACCGGCGACCGCGATTTCCTGGCGGCGCATGGAGCCAGGATCTTCCTGGAGATCGCCCGCTTCTGGGGCAGCATTGCGCGGCACGACCCGGTGAGCGACCGTTACGACATCCACGGCGTCTGCGGCCCCGACGAGTATCACGTCGCCTGGCCCGGCGCGGCGGAGCCCGGCATCACCAACAGCAGCTTCACCAATGTCATGGCCGCCTGGGTCCTGGCCCGCGCGCCGGAGGTGCTGGAGATGCTGCCCGGCGGGCGCCGGGAGGCCCTGCGGGAGGAGATGGGGCTGGAGGATGCGGAACTGGCGCTCTGGGACCGGATCAGCCGCCGGCTGCGGCTGGCCTTCGGCGAGGATGGCGTGCTGCTGCCCTTCGAGGGCTTCGACCGGCTGAAGCCCCTGGATATCGGGGCGCTCCGCCGGGAGCATCCTGGCGAGCGGCTGGACTGGGTGCTGGAGAGCCTGGGGGAGAGCACCAACGACTACCAGCTGCTGAAGCAGGCCGATACCATGATGCTGCCCTTCCTGCTGCCGCATGGCGAGCTGGAGGAGATCATGGACCGCCTCGGCTATCCCATGACGCCGGAGCTGCTGCGCCGCACGGCCGCGCATGACCTGGCCCGGACCTCGCATGAATCGAGCCTCTCGCATATCGCCTTCGCCGGGGCGCTGGCGCGGCTGGACCCCGAGACCTCCTGGTCGCTCTTCGAAGGCATGCTGAAGCCGGAGCACGACCCCTCCAGCGCCTCCTCCGTGGCGGAGGGTGCGCATATGGGGGCACTGGGCGGCGCCATCGATGTGCTGCAACGCCACTATCTCGGCTTCAGCCCGCGGCGGGAGGCGATCCTCCTGCATCCGGCGCCGCCGGCCGCGCTGGGGCGCGTCTTGATGGATGTCGCATGCCATTTCGGACGCTTCAGGCTGGAATGGACGGGCAGGGTGTTGATCCTCGGCGCCGATTCCGGCAATGCCGCGTCCGTCCGCGTGGAGCATGCCGCGGGCACGGAGATGCTATCTCCAGGTGGCGCATTGCGGCTGGAGCCTGGCGGGCGCTAAGCGGGGCTGCGCGACTCGAAAACGAGCGGTTGCGTCAAGCTTCCGCTAGATGTAGTGGCGCGCCCACGCACAGCTTCGCGTATCTTGTGTGGGAAGGTTAATCGCACAGGACGCCTCCGGCGCCGCTATGATCGCCTTCCTCCCCCGACGCGCCCTCACCGGAGACCCGCCATGTCCGAGAACCAGGACGCTCAGAAGTTCGACCTGCTGACATCGAACCCCGTCTACAAGCCCTTCCGCTACCCTTGGGCCTATGACGCCTGGATGACGCAGCAGCGCGTCCACTGGCTGCCGGAAGAAGTTCCGATGGCCGATGACGTGAAGGACTGGCAGCGCAATCTCACGGACGGCGAGCGCAACCTCGTCACCCAGATCTTCCGCTTCTTCACCCAGGCAGATGTCGAGGTGAACAGCGCCTATATGAAGCACTACAGCCAGGTGTTTAAGCCCACCGAAGTGCTGATGATGCTCTCGGCCTTCTCGAATATCGAGACGATCCATATCGCCGCCTATTCGCACCTGCTCGACACCATCGGCATGCCGGAGGTGGAGTACCAGGCCTTCCTGAAGTATCAGGAAATGAAGGACAAGTATGACTACATGCAGTCCTTCTCGGTGGAGAACAAGACGGAGATCGCCAAGACCCTGGCGGCTTTCGGCGCCTTCACCGAGGGCCTGCAGCTCTTCGCTTCCTTCGCGATCCTGCTAAACTTCCCGCGCTTCAACAAGATGAAGGGCATGGGGCAGATCGTGACGTGGTCGGTGCGCGACGAGACGCTGCACTGCCTCTCCGTCATCCGCCTCTTCCGCACCTTCGTGCAGGAAAACCCGGAGATCTGGACCGAGAAGCTGCGGCAGGATCTCTACGACATCTGCTCGACCATCGTGCATCACGAGGACGCCTTCATCGACCTCGCCTTCGAGATGGGCGACGTGCAGGGCCTGACGGCGGATGAGGTGAAGCGCTACATCCGCTTCATCGCCGACCGCCGGCTGCAGCAGCTCGGCCTCGACCCGCTTTACGGCACCGAGAAGAACCCGCTGCCCTGGCTGGACGAGATCCTGAACGCGGTCGAGCACATGAACTTCTTCGAAGGCCGCGCCACGGAATATTCCAAGGCCAGCACCTCCGGCACCTGGGAGGAAGCCTTCGCGGACGGCGTGTTCAACGACAAGCAGCCGGAAGGCACGCTGCTGCCCTGAAACGGCGGGCCGGGGGAGCGAAACCCCCGGCCATCCTTCTCAGCCCGCCGGCTTCCTGCGCGGCGCGCGCGGCTTGGCCGCGGGTTTCGCGGCAGGCGCCGGGGCTGCCGCGGCCCTATCTTCGGATTTCTTTCTGGCGGAAGCGCGCGGCCGGTCCACCGGCGCTTCCGGCCTTTCCTCCAGCGTCGCGGATCTGGCGGGCAGGGGCTCGTCCTCCGGTGGGGCCGGCAGGATGCGCGCACCGGTATCCGGGTCCGTCACGCTCAGCGGATCGCTGGCGGGGAAAGTATCGGCCAACTGATCTTCCAGGCTGCCCGACCGCTCCGTGGCCGCGACCTCCGCCCGGGCGCGATACCAGTATTCGTCGGACGAGCCTTCCGGCCTGCCATCCGCCTCCCACAGGGTGTAGGCGCGTTCGCGGATCCGCTGCTCCAGATCCTCCAGGTCATCACTCATTCGCTAGGTCCTCCATGGGCTGGCCTGCGGGAAACTCACGACCTGGCCTGGCGTATCACGCCACCCCGCAGGTTTTCACCCGAATCCCGCAACCATACGGACGTCACTGCCGGGCGCATCAGCACGAATGCGCGGGCGCGCCTCAGCCGGCCGGGGGCGTCACGACCGGTCGCAGCATCTCGAACATGCCGCCGAGGATGCCGTAATCGCCCCGATAGCCGCAGCGGCTGATCGGCTGGGCGGCCAGGGTGTCGAAGATGCCGTCCTTCAGATAGGCGGGGTCGATATGCACCCCGACCACCTGCCCGATGATGAGATGGCTGTTCAGCACCTTTCCGTCGACGTCGTTCAGGCGGACGATCTGCACCACCTTGCATTCCAGCGCGGCCGGCGTGGCCGCCACGCGCGGGGGGCGGACCATCCGGCTGGGTGCCGCGGCCAGTCCGGCGAAGGCCATTTCGTCCTCCCCATGCGGCAGGGCGGCGCTGGTCTGGTTCATGGCCTCGGCCAGTGGCCGGGTGGCGAGGTTGTAGACGAATTCCCGCGTTGCCTCGGCATTGCGGACGCTGTCCTTGTAGCCCTCGCTGGCGAAGCCGATCATCGGCGGATTCGAGTTCATGCCGCCGAAGAAGCTGTAGGGCGCGAGGTTGACGCGGCCCCGGTCATCGATCGTGCTGATCCAGCCGACCGGGCGCGGCGCCAGGATCGCCTTGAAAGGGTCGTGCGGCAGGCCGTGACCGGCGCGGGGCTCGTAGAAATAGCTGTTCATCGCTGTGCTGTCCGAGTTCGGTGGATGCGTGATGATGGCCCATGGCGCCGGCCGGCGCATGGATTTTGCTCGGCCCCGTCCGGCAGGTGGTTGACGGCTGCGGTCGGGGCTGATGAGCTTCACCGCAAGCATCAGGAGGCAGCGCCATGTCCATCGTCACTGCAGCGAAGCGGCTCCGCGCGTGAAGGCCGATCTGCTGATCTCCGGCGGCCCGATCTTCCTGGGCCTGGGCCATGAGCGCGCCGAGGCGCTGGCGGTGCGGGATGGCCGCGTGCTGGCGGCCGGTGGCATGGATGAGGTGGCGCATCTGGCGGGCGCGGACACGCGGCGCATCGATCTCGGCGGGCGCCTCGCGGCGCCGGCGCTGAACGAGGCGCATATGCACCTGCTCTCCGTCGGCCTCGGGCTGAGCCAGGTGAACCTGCGCGCGGAGGAAGTGCGGACGCTGGACGAGATGCTCTCGCGCATCGCCGCCGCCGCCCGCGACACCCCCAAGGGGCAATGGGTCCTGGGCCGTGGCTATGACCATGGCGAGCTGGATATCGGCCGCCATCCGCTGGCGGAGGAGCTGGACCGCGCCGCGCCGGACCATCCGGTGTTCGTCGTCCGCACCTGCGGCCATGTGGCGGTGGCGAATACGGCGGCCATGCGGCTGGCCGGCGTCAGCCACAACACGCCCGACCCGGATGGCGGCGCCATCGAGCGCAAGGGCGGCCGCCTGACCGGCCTGTTCCAGGAGCGCGCCATGCGGCTGGTGCGCGATGTCATCCCGCCGCCTTCCGAGGCGCAGATGGTCGATGCCATCGAGGCCGCCGGGCGGAACCTCGCCGCGCTGGGCTTCGCCAGCGCCAGCGACATGAATATCGGCATGACCGCAGGCATCGCGGAGATCGGCGCATATCGCCGGGCCGAGGCCGAGGGCCGCCTGCGGCAGCGCATGTGGCAGGTGCTGGCGGGCAATCCCGAAGGCATCGCCAGGCGGGCCTGGGAGGAAGGGCTGCGCCCCGGCATCGCCGCCGGCGCCACGGCGGATTCGCTGCTGGCCTGGGGCGCGGTGAAGGTCTTCGCCGATGGCTCGGCGGGCGGCCTGACCGCCGCCTTTTTCGACCCCTATCTGGAGAGCGCGGGCGGCGGCACCGGCATCTTCTGCTTCCCCGATGCGGCGATGCGGGAGATGCTGGCGCATTACCACCGCCAGGGCTGGCAGCTCGACATCCACGCCATCGGCGATGCCGCCATCGAGCAGGTGCTGGTGGCGATGGAACAGGCCGACAGCGCGGATGCGCCCATCGCGGGACGGCGGCACCGCATCGAGCATTGCGGCTTCCTCAACACGGATCAGCGCCGCCGCATGCTGCGCCATGGCATCCTGCCGGTGCCGCAGCCGCTCTTCATGTATGAGTTCGGCGACCTCTACGTGAAGAATCTGGGCCTGGAACGCGCCGAGCACGCCTATCCCATGCGGACCTGGCTGGACGAAGGGCATCATCCCTCCGCCTCCTCGGACAGTCCGGTCTGCACGGTGAACCCCTTCCCGAATCTCTACACCATGGTCACGCGGCGGACGAGCCGGGGCACCGTGCTGGGCGCCTCGGAGGCGCTGACGCCGGAGCAGGCGCTGCATTGCTACACCTGGTGCGGCGCCTATTCGCAATTCGCCGAGGGCGATCGCGGCACGCTGCTGCCGGGCATGCAGGCGGATATCACGGTCTTCTCGCGCGACCTGCTCTCCATCGCGCCGGAGGAGATCCTGGAGACCCAGGCCGACCTGACCTTCCGTGGCGGCCTGCCGATCTTCGACCGCCATGGCGAGGCCGGCTGATTCAGGAGAGCGGGTCGCCCGAGACGAAATCCTCCATCTCCTTGCCACGCGAGCGGCTGGTGACGGCATAGAGCAGCAGGATCGCCACCAGCAGCCCGCCGGAGAGCAGGGTGGCGGCCAGCCCGCCCGTGGTGACGCGCACCACGATCAGGGAGAGGCAGACCAGCGCGCCCAGCGCCGGCACCACCACCGGCACCTCGAAGCGCCCGCGCGGCTCGTCCGGGCGGCGCTTCAGGATGATCAGCGCGCCATTGACGATGGTGAAGACGAACAGGAGCAGCAGCACGGTGGAGGAGGCGAGGGCGGTGATATCACCTACCATCGCCAGCAGCAGCACGATCACGAAGAGCGCGGCGATGGCCATGTAGGGCGTGTGCCGCTTGCGGTGCACGCGGCCCAGCACCGCCGGCAGCAATCCCTGCCGCGCCATGCCATAGAGCAGGCGGGAGGCCATGACGTAATTCACCAGCGCCGTATTGGCGACGGCGAAGATGGTGATGGCGATGAAGCCGATGGGCGGGAACCACGGCGCCGCGCGCTTCATGACCTCGGCCAGCGGCGCGGCCGAATCCGCCAGTTCCCGCCAGGGCACGACGGAGACGGCGGTGATGCAGACGGCCATGTAGATGCCGGTGGCGATCAGCATGGCCCCTATCAGCGCCATCGGCATGGTGCGCTCGGGCTCGCGCACCTCCTCCGCCACGTTCAGCGTGTCCTCGAATCCGATGAAGGAGAAGAAGGTCAGCACCGCGCCCTGCAGCACCAGCAGGGTGGTGCCGGTGGTCTCCGCGCCCGGCGCGGCCTCGGGCCATTCCAGCAGGTTGGCCTGGCCCCAGTAGGGCAGGCCCACGGCGATGATCAGCAGCAGGCCGGAGGCTTCCACCACCGTGCAGGCCGCGTTGGCCCACATGGATTCGCGGATGCCGCGCAGCAGGATGCCCGTCAGCACCAGCAGGAAGCCCGTGGCCAGCAGCGCCACGGGCACGCCTTCCCAGCCGAAGCCGGCCTGCAGGTTGCGCGCCACCACATTGGCCTGGGTGGCGATGGAGGTGAGGCCGGAACAGGCCACCGCCAGCCCGACCAGATAGGCCAGCATCGGGCTGCGGTAGGCGCGCTGCGTCACATAGGCGGCGCCGCCGGCGCGCGGGTAGCGGCTGGCGACGGTGGCATAGGACATGCCGGTCAGCAGAGCCGCCACCATGCTGACCAGGAAGGCGACCCAGATGGCGCTGCCCAGTTCCTGCGCCGCCACCCCGACCAGCCCGTAGATGCCGGCGCCCAGCATGCTGCCGAGGCCGTAGAGCATCAGGAGGGGCAGGCCGACGGCGCGGCGCAGCCTGGGTTCGCCGGAATCGCCTGAGCCGTCGGGGGATGCGTTCTGCGGGGCCATCGGGCTTCCTCCGGTTCAGGGGCGCGGCACAGGACACGCTGCCATGAAAACACGGGGAGCCCGGCGGGATGCGCGGGATGCAAGAAGCTCGCAGGCTTGTGCGGGGCTGTCGGCTCAGCCCGCCAGCATGGCCTCCACCACCGTCTGAACCTCCAGCGCCTCGCGCAGCGTGGCCAGCGCATGGGGCTCGCCGCGCGTCATGGCGGCCAGCTTGTCCATCTGCCCGCGCAGCGTCATCGGCCGCATCCGCTCATTCGGGATGGCGTCGGGCGCCATATGCCACTGGCCGTCATCGCCCAACCGCTCCGCCAGGGACCAGTTGCGCAGGCGGATGGCGCCCCGCGCGGCGGTCAGGGTCCAGGCATTGGCCTCATCCTCGGCGATGCGCCCGACGCTGCCGGTCAGGCGCAACGGGATGCCGCCGGCGGTCAGCTCGGCCGCGATGCCGGTCTCGGCCAGGTCGCCAGCCGGATATTCAGGCTTCGCCGAGATCAGTTCCAGCGGCCCGAGCTGCCGGCGCGTCAGGAAGAGGAAATGCGAGACAACCTCCCGCGTGAAGCCGCCCTCGGCGCGGCGGGAGAGCCAGCTGGCCGCGTCTTGCTGCCAGCCACGCGGCCAGCGCGCGAAATGCGTCTCGATCTCCAGCCGCTGCGGCGCGCCGATCTCCTCCCGCCAGGCGCGCAGCTGCGCCACGGCGGGGGAGGAGGCCATCGGGAAATTCACCGCCGCGCGGGCACCCATGGCCTCGGCCTCCGCCACGAAGGCGGCGGCCTCCACGGGGTCGGTGGCCAGGGGCTTCTCCAGCAGAACGGCCTTGCCGGCCTTCAGCGCGGCGCGGGCCAGCGGGATATGCGCGGCTGGCGGCGCCGCGACATAGAGCGTGTCGCAGCCCGCGATCACGGCTTCCGCATCCGCCGCCATCCGCAGCTCAGGATCGGCGGCCGCCAGGCGGGCGGCGGCGGCGGGCGAGGGGTCCCAGATGCCGGAGAGGCGGAAGGCCGGATGCGGCAGGGCCTGGCGCAGCAGCCTCTCCCCCATGATCCCGAAACCAATGATGCCGAGCGCCAGCGCTGCCATGAGATTCTGTTCCTTCGAAGGGGGCGCGCAAACTAGGGCGCCACCCCCGGCTCCACCAGAGCGCTAAGCCGCATGCCGCCACGCCAGAGATGACTGGCGCCGCCGCCGCGTGATTGGCCTATGATCGTGCCATGATCCCGGAACTCCATGCCTCGGCCTCCGTCGCCACGGCTTTCCTGCTGGCCTTCCCAGCCCTCTTCTCCATCGTCAATCCGTTGAGCGGGGCGCTGATCTTCCATCAGGTGATGGAGGACCGGCACCTGAAGGAGCGGACGAAGCTGGCCCGGCGCGTCAGCTTCTATTCGCTGATCGTGCTGCTGGTCTCGCTCTGGGGCGGCTCCTACGTGCTGAACTTCTTTGGCATCTCGCTCGGCGCGCTGCGCGTCGCGGGCGGGCTGGTCGTGGCGATCACGGCCTGGCGGCTGCTCACGGCGCCGGAGGAGCAGGAGGCGCGGAAGGAGCGCCAGGCCGCCCCGGCGGGCGAGGCCGAGGATGTCGCCTTCTTCCCGCTCACCCTGCCTTTCACCACCGGCCCCGGCAGCATCGCCGTGGCCATCGCCCTGGGTTCCGCCCGCCCCGTCGCGGGGGAAGGGGTCTGGGCCTTCTTCATCGGCGTGACGGCGGCGGCGGTGGCGATGGCCGGCATCGTCTGGATCACGTACAGCTCGGCCGACCGGCTGATCGCCATGCTCGGGCGGGACGGCGCGCGGGTGGTGAACCGCCTGATGGCCTTCCTGCTGCTGTGCATCGGCGTGCAGATCGCCAGCAGCGGCGTGCAGGATCTGCTGATCCCGCTGATCCACGGCCCCATCGCGCCCCGCTGATGCCGGCGCGCGGGCGCGCGCCCGAGACCTCGCTCTACGCGGCGGTGAAGGCGCATCTGGAATCGCTGGGCTATGAGGCCAAGGGCGAGGTCTGCGGCTGCGACATCGTCGCCCTGCGGCCGGGGGAGCCGCCCTTCCTCATCATCACCGAGTTGAAGATGGGCCTGACGCTGGACCTGCTGCTGCAGGGGGTGGACCGGCTGGCCATGGCCGATGAGGTCTGGCTGGCCGTGCGCGCCACCCGCCGGGGGCGGGACCGGGACAGCCGCGCGCAGCGGCTTTGCCGGCTGCTGGGCTTCGGGCTGCTGGCGGTGGATGCCGGCGGGCGCGGCGTGGAGGTGCTGGCCGAGCCCGCGCCCTATCGCCCGCGCCGCAACCTGCGCCGCCGCGCCCTGCTGCTGCGGGAGCATGGCCGGCGGCGCGGCGACCCCATGCCCGGCGGCAGCACGCGCCAGCCCATCATGACCGCCTATCGCCAGCAGGCCCTGGCCTGCGCCTTGGCGCTGCGGGAGGGGCCGAGGACCACGCGCGAGCTGCGGGCGCTGGAGCCGGAGGCCGGGCGCATCCTGCTGCGTAATGTCTATGGCTGGTTCGAGCGGGTGGAGCGTGGCGTCTATCGCCTGACGGCCAGCGGCCAGCAGGCGGCATCGCAGGCCGCGCAACTCGTGGCGGTTTGAAAGCAGGCGGCGGAGTGCGGCGGCACCGGCTATAAGCCAGATTCGCCGCATGAGCACGACACAGGCTGCCCCGATCCTTCCCCCGCCGACCGAGCAGGACCCGCGCTGGGCCCGGTTGCTGGCGCGCGATGCCTCGGCGGATGGAAGCTTCTACTACTCGGTGCGAAGCACGGGGGTCTATTGCCGCCCGTCCTGCGCCGCGCGGCGTCCCAGCCCGGCCCAGGTGCGCTTCCACGCAACCCCGGCCGAGGCCGAGGCCGCCGGCTTCCGCCCCTGCCGCCGTTGCCAGCCGGACCAGCCGCCGCTGCGGCAGCGGCAGGCGGCGCTGGTGGCCCAGGCCTGCCGGGCACTGGAGGCGGCGGAGGAGATGCCGGATGTGCCGGAACTGGCGCAGTCCCTCGGCCTCAGCCCCTCGCATTTCCACCGCCTCTTCCGCGCCGTCACCGGCCTGACGCCCGGCGCCTTCTTCGCCGCCGGCCGGGCCCGGCGGCTGCGCGAGGAACTGCCCGCCGCGCGCACGGTGACGGAGGCGATCTATGCCGCCGGCTATGGTTCCAACAGCCGGGTCTACGAGGCCGCCGATGCGCTGCTGGGCATGACTCCCACCGCCTGGCGCGCCGGCGGCGCCGATGCCGCCATCCGCTTCGCCATCGGCGAATGCAGCCTGGGCAGCATCCTGGTGGCCCGCAGCGAGCGGGGCCTCTGCGCCATCCTGCTGGGCGACGACCCGGAGGCGCTGCTGCGCGACCTGCAGGACCGCTTCCCCCGCGCCGAGCTGATCGGTGGCGATGCGGAGTTCGAGTCGCTGGTGGCGCGGGTGGTGGGCTTCGTGGAGGCGCCCGGCACCGGGCTGGACCTGCCGCTGGACCTGCGCGGCACGGCCTTCCAGCAGCGGGTCTGGCAGGCGCTGCGGCAGATCCCGCCCGGCAGCACCGCCAGCTATGCCGGGGTCGCCGCCAGCCTCGGCCAGCCCGGCGCCGCCCGCGCCGTCGCCTCGGCCTGCGCCGCCAACGCCCTGGCGGTCGCTATCCCCTGCCATCGGGTGGTGCGCGGGGATGGCGGCCTCTCCGGCTATCGCTGGGGCGTGGAGCGCAAGCGTGCCCTGCTGGACCGCGAGGCCGCGAAGGGCTGAGGCGGGGCCATCTGGCTGCCCCGCGCGACTGAGGGTAGAAGCGGGGGAACAGCAGCGAGGAGGTTCGCGCCCATGTCCCGTATCCATCGCATCGCCGTGGTGCCCGGCGATGGCATCGGCAAGGAAACGGTGCCCGAGGGCCTGCGCGTGCTGGACGCCGCCGCCCGCCGCTTCGGCTTCGAGCTGAAGCTCGATCACTATGACTGGTCCTGCGAGACCTACCAGAAGACCGGCCGCATGATGCCGGAGGACGGGCTGGAGCAGCTGGCGCAGAGCGACAGCATCTTCCTCGGCGCCGTCGGCTGGCCGGGGGTGCCGGACCATATCTCCCTCTGGGGCCTGCTGATCCCGATCCGCCGTGGCTTCGACCAGTATATCAGCCTGCGCCCCTGCAAGCTGATGCCCGGGACGAAGTCCCCGCTGGCCAACCGTGGCCCGGCCGATATCGACTTCTACGTGGTGCGCGAGAATACGGAGGGCGAATATTCCTCTTCCGGCGGCCGGATGTTCCCGGGGACGGAGCGCGAATTCGTTACCCAGGACAGCGTCTTCACCCGCCATGGCGTGGACCGCGTGCTGAAATACGCCTTCGAGCTGGCGCAGACGCGCCCGCGCAAGAAGGTGACCAGCGCCACCAAGTCCAACGGCATCACCTTCACCATGCCCTACTGGGACGAGCGCTTCGCGGAGATGGCGAAGAACTACCCGGGCATCGCCACGGACCAGTTCCATATCGACATCCTCTGCGCGCATTTCGTGCAGCATCCGGACTGGTTCGATGTGGTGGTCGGCTCCAACCTCTTCGGCGACATCCTCTCCGACCTCGGGCCGGCGGTGGCGGGCTCCATCGGCATCGCGCCTTCCGCCAACATCAACCCGGAGAAGAAGCACCCGAGCATGTTCGAGCCGGTGCACGGCTCGGCGCCCGACATTGCCGGCAAGCATATCTGCAACCCGATCGGCCAGATCTGGTCCGGCGCCATGATGCTGGAACACCTGGGCGAGAAGGAGGCTGCCGACGCTGTCCTGCGCGCCATCGAGAAGCTGCTGGCTGAGGGCGGGCCGCGTACGCGCGACCTGGGCGGACAGGCGGGCACTGAGGATGTGGGCCGCGCGCTGGCGGAGGCGGTGGCGAACGGGGCCTGAGGCCAGGCGGGGGGGCTGCCGCCCCCTGAACCTCGCCAGGGTGGCCTGGAGGGGGCTTTAGCTGGCCTGCCAGGACAGCCGCCGCAGCAGCCACTCCCGATAGGCCAGCACCCCATCCGGCGAGGGGAAGAGGGCGGACATGGCGGTGCGTGCCTCCGCGCCCACCAGGGCGGGGGCGGTGGTCTCGGGCGATTCCTTCGCCTCATCCTCCTGCCAGCGCAGGGCCGCGCGGCGCCAGAGGGCCAGCAGGTCGGCCGAGGTCAGGGCTGGCAGCACCAGGGCCGCCCGCAGCCGCAGCGCGGCGAAGCCAGCCTGGGCGGCGGCGATCCTCGCCGGGCGGGCCGTCTGCGCCGCCTCGGCCAGCACGGGCAGCTCCGGGTGGTCGCGGCGGCCAGGGGTTTCCAGCTCCCGCCAGGGGGTGGCGCCGATGCGGGCGGCATGGCGCAGCGGCATGGGGGAGACGATGACGATGGCATCCACCTCGCCCCGCATCAACGCCTGCTCGGCCGCCACCGCGTTCAGGCCGAAGACCGGCTGGGCAGCGTAGCCGGCGAGGTCCAGGCCCAGCAGGGCCGCGGCTTCCGGTGCTTCCGGTGCCGGCAACGCCAGGCGCAGCGGGTGGGAGGGGTTGGGCGCCGGCATGGGGCCGCGCCCGGCCAGGATCGCGCCCTGCCAGGAAGCGCAGAGCGGCAGCCAGCCTTCCACCGGGTAGCGCGCGCGGCTCTCGCCGATCAACCAGGCATGGACCGCCGAACCCGGCAGCACCAGCAGGGTGCGGCCCTCCACGCCCTCCATGGTGGCGAAGCGGTTGGCGGTGGTGACGCCGTCGGGGCCGCCGATGGTCACGCTGTGCAGGGCGATGGCATGCGGCAGCCCGCGCGCCAGTCCGGTTGCCACCCGGGCGGCCCAGAGGGCCGCGGGCCCGCCTTCCGGCCCCGGCATCAGCAGCGTGGCGGTATCGATGGTCCGGCCCTGGGCACGCGCCCCGCCCATGCCGGCGCTGAGCAGCGCGGCAGCCAGGGCGGGGAGTCCTCGGCGGGCGATCCTGGGCATGATGGAATCATGCCCGGCGCAGGAGGCGGAAAAAAGGCAGCGCCAGGGCGGCCCTCCAGGCGGGGTTCTGCCCAGGTCATGGGCAGAAGCTGCCTGCCGGAATTGCGGAATCCGGAACCGGCCCCGCATCTCAGGAGTCGTAGGAGGCCAGCGCCTGGAAGGGCGCGTCCAGCCGGGTCCGGCCGTTGAGGAAGGTCAGCTCGATCATCGCGGCGGCCAGCGGCACCTCGGCGCCCGCTTCCTTCAGCAGGCGGATGCCGGCGGCCATGGTGCCGCCCGTGGCCAGCAGGTCGTCCAGCAGCACCACGCGGTCGCCCTTCCGGACGGCATCCGCCTGGATTTCGAGCCGGTCGGTGCCGTATTCCAGGGCATAGTTATAGCCGATGGTGGCGCCCGGCAGCTTGCGCGGCTTCCGCAGCAGGATGAAGCCCAGGCCCAGTTCCAGCGCCAGCGGCGCCGCCAGCACGAAGCCGCGGCTCTCGATGCCCGCCAGGGCCGTGGGCTTGTAGGGGCGCACCAGCTCCGCCAGCATCTGGATGGCGCTGTGGAAGGCAGGGCCGTCCCGCAGCAGGGTGCAGATGTCGTAGAACAGGATGCCCGGCTTCGGGAAATCCGGCACGGCCCGGATATGCGCCTTCAGGTCGAAGGCGGCCGGTGCGGAATCCACGGCAGGGGGCGGGAGGTTGTCGGGCATCCTGGGGATCCTTGGTCGTGAGCGGACAAGGGCGGGCCTTAGGCGGCCCCCCCTTCTGGGCTGGGGGCGGAGACTAGGGCCGCCGGCAGGCCATCGCAACGCATGGCGGCCATGGGCTGGATTTGCCGCAGACTGCTCCAGCGCGCCGCTGGGCGGACGCCCCCTTGGCGAAGCCGTGCCGGGCTGCCAAGAGGCGTGCCATGTCGCGCAAACCGCTTGCCCTGCTGATCGGCTTCGTTGGCCTGCTGCTCTACCTCTTCCTCGTGCTCTGGATCGGGGATTGGGTGCAGCGGCTGCACTGGCTCCTGCAGATCCCCTTTTATGTGCTGGCCGGGTTCATATGGGTCTTTCCGGTGCGTGCGCTGATGTTCTGGGCGGCCGGCCGCCGCTGAGGTGGGCCCCGGGGGTAGTGGCCCCGGGGGAGGAAGGGTTCAGAAGGCGCGGCTCAGCGTCACCATCGCCCGCGCGTCGCAGAACTTGGTGCCGCCGAAGCATTCGCCCTTGGAGAGATCGGTGTCGTAATAGCCGACCGAGAGGGTGAAGCCCGCGATCACCTCGCGCGAGACCGCGACGGACCAGGTGGCGTAGTCCGGCGCGCCGTAGCGGGCATTGCGGTCGATCCACTGGCGGCCGAGCCGGCCGGAGAGGGTGAAGCCGGCCGGCAGCGCCACATCCGCGCCGCCTTCCAGGTAGAAGGCATCCCCGGTCCTGAAATAGAAGTTCGGCGAATAGGCGGCGGTGGCCAGCAGCTTCACCGGCGCCACCGTGTAGCTGGCCTTCAGGACGGCCTCGACATAGTCGAGCTGGAAGCCGCCCGGCGGCTTATCGTAGCCGGGATAGGCGTAGTAGACGGCACCCAGGTCGAAGCTGGCGCCCGCTGCCTCGAAGCGGTAGCCGGCCATCAGATCCAGCTCCTGCCGAGCATTGAGGCCGGGGAAGGCGACATTGGTGGCGAAGGCACCGACATAGAACCCGCTGTCGTGCTGCAGGTCCACCGTGCCCTGGATGGCCGGGCGGTTGCGGGTCTGCGAGATGCCGCGGAACAGGTAGTCGGTACTGGCGGCGGGCGTCAGGGTCAGGGTCAGGCCGCTGTCGCCCAGGGCCATCTGCGCGGCGGCGGGCCGGGACAGGCCCAGGGTGACCAAGCTCAGAGTGACCAAGCCCAGGACGGCCAGACCCAGGGCCGCGACGCCCCGGGCGCTCAGGCAGGAGGTGGCGGCGAATGCCGGAGGTGACTTCATCACGAGGTTTCCTTCCCGCCCGGAACATCGTGTCCGCGGTGGTAAACGGAACCCTGGCAAAAACCGTGCAACTTCGTTTCGGGCATGAAAAACCCCGCCTTCATTCCCCGGAAGGGGGTGAAGGCGGGGTCTTGCCCATCCGGACCGATTTGGTCGGAGCGAGAGGATTCGAACCTCCGGCCCCTGCGTCCCGAACACAGTGCTCTACCAGGCTGAGCTACGCTCCGCCGTTCCGGCTGGGCAGGCGCGGCGTATATCGCCCCTGGGGCGCCTCGGCAAGTGGGGACGACGGAAATGATGTGCTTAACGGCCATGCTTCATGGCAGGCTGGCCGGGCCGCACCCTGCCGGCGGCTTCAAGCATGGACGGAGTTCCGTATGAGGCGACTGTTGCTGTCGGCTTGCCTGCTGGCCCTGGGTGGCCTTGGCACCATGGGCCTGCCCCCGGCCCTGGCCCAGGAGGATGTGGTCGCCCAGCGCAAGCAGCTGATGAAGAACATCGGCAGCCATATGGAGGCCATCAAGGCGGTGGTGGATGCCAGCGGCCCGTCCGGCTCCATTGCCCCGCGTGCGGAGGAGATCCACCGCTCCTTCGCCAATCTGCCCGCGCTTTTCCCCCCCGGCACCACCGAGAACACCAAGGCCAGGCCCGAGGTCTGGTCGGAGCGGGCAGGGTTCGAGCGGGCGGCCGCCAATGCGTCCCAGGCCGCGGCCACGCTTGCCAGCACGGCCGCATCCGGTGACGGTGCAGCCACCGCTTCCGCCTTCCGGGAGATGGGCGGCGCCTGTGGCGCCTGCCACCGGAACTACCGCGCCCGCTGAACGCGGCGGGGCCTGCTGCCGGGGTGGGGTTCAGCCGAGGCGGGCTCAACCCAGACGGAACAGGCCCAAGACCGCCACCGCCACGACCGCCAGCCAGCAGGCCGCCAGCATGGGGGAGGCGATGCGCGGGGGATGGCGGGCGATATCAGGCGGCATCCGCTTCACGCCCGTCACCATCGGCCGCACCAGGTCGTGCCGCTTGACCAGGGCGTAGAGCAGTACCGCCAGGATATGCAGCCCGACGGCGACCAGGATCAGGTTGAAGTTGAGATCATGCACCTTGCCGGCGAGTGCATTGACCTCGCCGGGGACGCGCTCGGCCAGCGGGCCATGCACATCGTAGAAATCTCCCGCCATCAGCCCCGAGGCGGTCTGCACCAGCAGCAGTGCCAGCATCACCAGCACCATCCAGCCGCCGGCGGCATTATGGCCCATCTCCGTATCCAGCGCCTGCCGCCCGAAATGCCGCAGATGCGCCAGCGCGGCGATCGGGGAGCGCAGGAAGCGCGTGAAGCGCGCGGTGTCCGAGCCCCAGATCCCCCAGCCGATGCGGAACACCAGAAGCCCGAGGACCAGCTGGCCGCTGATCAGGTGCAGGTCCATCCGGTCGGTCTTCGCCGACCACCAGGAGAGGGCGAGCAGCACGACCAGGCCCCAATGGACCAGGCGGATCCATGGATCCCAGACCTTCACGCGCTGCAGGGGGACGGACATGGGGGGGTATCCTTGCCACGGGAAAACGCGATTCGCGGAACCCAGCATGGAGGATGCCGTCGCCCTTGCTCTAGCTTCCCGGAAGGATCATTGTTAAACGATCCTTAAGGTAATATCGCGGCGCCATGACTGACCGGATGCGTATGGGCCTGGCACTGGGCGGGCTGGCCAGCATGGCCGCCCTGGCCGGTGGCCTGTGGTGGCAGCTCCGCCAGGACCCTGGCGCCGCCGCGCATCTGCAGCCCGTTGTCGCCATCCTGCCGCAGCGCCCGGCTGAGATGCCCGCCGCCCCGCTGGCCACGGCGCCCGAGGAACAGGCTCCCCGCTTCGACGTGGCGCGGATCGGCCCGAAGGGTGGCACCGTGGTAGCCGGCCGCGCTGCCCCCGGCGCCGAGGTGACGCTGGAGGACCAGGGGCGGGAGCTGGGCCGCGCCCGCGCCGATTCGCGCGGCGAATTCGTCATCCTGCCGGCCGAGCCCCTCTCACCCGGTGCGCATGAGCTTTCGCTGCGCGCCCGCGACAGTCAGGGCCAGGACCGCCAGGGCGAGGATTCGGTCGTGGTGATGGTGCCCGAGGCCGGTCCCGCGGCTGAGCGCGAGGCCCCCGTGGCCGTACTGCTGCCGCCCACCGGCGGACAGGCCGCGCCGCGCGTGCTGCAGGGCGCCACGCCGGCCGGCCAGGGCAAGCTGGGTGTGGATATCCTGGATTACGACGACCAGGGCGGCATGCGCTTCTCCGGCACCGCCGCGGCGGGCGGTACGGTGCGGGTCTATATCGACCAGCACCATGCGGGGGATACCAGGGCTGATGAGACCGGGCGCTGGAGCCTGACGCCCGCGCCGGTGCCCGAGCCGGGGCGCCATACCCTGCGGGTGGACCAGATGGGGGCGCAGGGCAAGGTGACGGCACGGCTGGAACTGCCCTTCCAGCGCGATGCCGGGGCCAGTCCCGCCCTGGCGGCGGGCCGGGTGGTGGTGCAGCCCGGGCACAATCTCTGGCGCATCGCCCGCGCCACCTATGGGCGCGGCATCCGCTACACCGTCATCCACCGCGCCAATGCCGGTCAGATCCGTGACCCCGCCCTGATCTATCCCGGGCAGATTTTTACCCTTCCCAACCCCTGAGCGAGCGGGCGCCGGTTGTTCCGGGGCCCGTGGCGGACCATAACCAGCGGTATCATGGCCTTCATCGAAAGCATCAAGCTGGTCGTTGCCAAGCCGCATCCGGCCGGCAAGCCCTTCATTTACGGCGGCATTGCCGTGGCCGTGGCCGGTGGCATCGCCTTCGGCACCTGGCTGTTCTGGCTGGGTGCCGCCTTCACCGCCTTCTGCCTGTATTTCTTCCGCGACCCCGAACGCGTGGTGCCGACCCGGCCCGGCGTGATCGTGGCCCCGGCGGATGGGCGCGTGGTGATGGTCGGCCCCGCCGTGCCACCGGAGGAGCTGGGTCTCGGCCCCAATCCGCGCTGGCGAGTGGCCATTTTCCTCTCGGTCGCGGATGTGCACGTCAACCGCAGCCCCGTTGAAGGCGTTGTGACCCGCGTGGCCTATCGGCCCGGAAAATTTCTCAACGCCAGCCTGGACAAGGCCAGCATCGATAATGAGCGCAACGCGCTCGCCATGCGTCTGCCGGATGGGAAGGACATCGCCGTGGTGCAGATCGCGGGCCTGATCGCCCGCCGCATCCTCTGCCACGTCAAGGAAGGGGACCGGCTGGAACGAGGTGAGCGCTTCGGCATCATCCGTTTCGGCAGCCGCACCGATCTCTACCTGCCGGAGGGCGTCCGCCCGCTGGTGGCCGAGCACCAGCTCATGATCGGCGGCGAGAGCGTGATCGCCGAGATGGCGCAGCAAGAGACGCATCAACCGGTGCTGCATACCGATACGGGATTCTGATGCCGGACAAGCCTTTGGAAGACATCCCCGGGGGGGGCGCGGGCGAGCCGCGCCGCCGCTTCCGCTTCGCGCCCCGCCGCCGTCCCCGCTTCCAGGGGCAATCCTTCAACAAGCTGATCCCGAATATCATGACCATGCTCGGCCTCTGCGCCGGGCTCCTGGCCATGCGTTTCGCGCTCGACGGGCGCTGGGCGCCGGCCGCCGCCCTGATCATCGGCGCCGCCGTGATCGACGGGCTGGACGGGCGCCTGGCGCGGCTGCTGAAGGCAACCAGCCGCTTCGGCGCCGAATTCGACAGCCTGGCCGACTTCCTCTCCTTCGGCGTGGCGCCGGCCATGGTCCTGTATATGTGGACCATGGATTCCTGGCGCGGCATCGGCTTCGTGCCCTGCGTGCTCTTCGCCGTCTGCATGTCGCTGCGCCTCGCGCGCTTCAACGCGGCGCTGGATGTCGGGCTGACGCCCAAGCCGGCCTATGCCCAGAGCTTCTTCACCGGCGTGCCCGCTCCGGCGGGCGCGGGCCTCGTGCTGTTCCCCATGTTCCTGTCGCTGACCTTCGAGGGCTGGGGCTGGCATGCCATGGCGCAGGGGGTGCGGCATCCCGCCTTCGTCGGGCTGCTGCTGATCGTGGTGGCGCTGATGCTGGTCTCCACCCTGCCCACCTGGTCCTTCAAGAACTTCAAGGTGCGGCGGGAGGTGGTGCTGCCGCTGCTGATCTCGGTCGGCGCCTATGCCGCGCTGCTGGTGGGCGAGCCCTGGGCGGCCCTGGCGGCGGCGGGGCTGATCTATATTGGCATGCTGCCCTTCTCCGTCCGCTCCTATCTCCGCCTGAAGCGGGAGGCGGAGGCGCTGCGCGAGCCGGTGCCTGCGCCGGAAAGCCCCGCCTCCACGCCATGATCGGGCAGGTGCCGCTGCCGCTGGCCGGCGGCGGCATCGCCCTGGCCGGCGGCGGCCCTTTCGAGCAATGCCCGCCCGGCGCCTTCGGCCTCTGCCTGGAAGCGCGCGCCCGCAATGCCGCCAGTGCCGCCATCCTGCTGCCCGTGCCGGATTTCGGCCTGCCGGAACTGCCGCCCCTGCGGAGCGCATTGGCGCGGCTGCTGCGGGAGCTGCCGCATCGTCCCGTCTATATCGGCTGCCGCGCCGGGCTGGGGCGCACCGGCACCGTGCTGGCCTGCCTCGCCCGCCTCTCCGGGGTGGAGGAGGATCCCGTGCTCTGGCTGCGACGCCACTACGACCCCCGTGCCATCGAGACGCCGGAGCAGGAGGCTTTCGCCCGCCACGCGCTGCTCCGGGTGACGGACACGGGCTGTTGAGCCTGCGCCGCTGGCGGCATGGGCGCGAACTGGCCAGAATGCGCGCCCATCGCCGGTCGAGGCCGAGGCTGTCATCAGGCTTGCATGCGTTTTCCCACCTCCGCGGATGTCTCGCCGCCCAGGCTCCAGGTCCGGGCGCGGGCGATGCGCCGTGCCGGATGACCTGCCGCACTCGCCCGTGACCCCATCGCCGCGCCTTTTCTCATGATGTCCTGGATTCTGGCGGGGTTGCTGGCGGCCTTGCTGCTGCTGGCGCTGGCAGGCGCCACCGGGCGGGTGCCGCTGCTCTGGGGCGGGGTGGTCGCGGTTTCGGGCGGCTTCCTGCTGCTGGGCATGGCGGCGTTGCTGGACGGCGATGCGACGCCGGTGCTGCTGCCCTTCGGCCCGCCCTGGGCACCGCTGAGCCTGGGGCTGGACGGGCTTTCCGCCTGGTTCCTGATGCTGCTGGGCCTGACCGGGAGCCTGGCCGGGCTGGCCGGCTGGTCCAGCGCCGATGCCGCGCCGCGCCGGCTGATGCTCTGGCCGCTGCTGCTGGCCGGCCTGGGGCTCGCGCTGCTGGCGGCCGATCTCTTCGGGCTGCTGCTGGGCTTCGCCCTGGCGGGCTTCGCCGCCCATGCATTGCTCTCGGCCGAGGGCGCCTGGGCCGGCCATCCCCGGCTGGCCCGCGCCGACCTGCTTTCCTCGCTGCTGGCGGTGGCGGGGCTGGCGGTGGCCATGGGTCTGCTCTCCGGCCTGACGGGCGACCTCTCCTTCGCCGGGCTGCGCGCCAACCCGCCGGAGGGCGGACGTGCCGCCGCCATCCTGCTGCTGGTGCTGCCCACGGTGGCGGCCCGCGCCGTGCTGCCGCTGCTGGCGCCGCTGCCGCCGGGCCCGGCGGCGCTGCTGATCGGGGGCGCCATGCCGGTGGTGGCGGTCTATCTTCTGGCACGGCTGCTGCTGGACCTCGGCGGCCCGGCGCAGCCGCTCTGGTGGGGCATGCCGCTGCTGGCGGGGGGCGCCGCGCTGGCCCTGACAGGCGCCATGCGGGCGCTGCGGCAGGCCGATCTGGCACCGCTGCTGGGGGGAGTGGGTCTGGCGCATCTGGGTCTGGTGGCCATGGGGCTGGGACTGGCTGCCGCGCTGCGCGCCGCCGATCTGGCGCCCCTGGCGGCGGTGGCGGCGGGTGCCGCGCTGCTGCATCTGCTGGCCCAGGCGCTGTTCCTGGCGCTGCTCCGGATGGCGGCGGCGGAAATCGCGCAGGGTGCCGGCTCCCGCCACCTGGACCATCTGGGCGGGCTGATCCACGCCATGCCGGTGCTGGCCTGGGCGGCGCTGGCCGGGGCCGCGGCGGCGGCGCTGCTGCCGCCGCTTTCCGGCTTCGCGGGCGGTTGGCTGCTGTCGCAGGCGCTGTTCGCCTCCTGGCGCGCGGGGCCGCTCGGCTTCCAGCTGCTGGTGGCCATGGTGGTGGCGGTGATGGGGCTGGTGCTGGCGGTGCTGGCGGCCTCCATGCTGCGCTTCTGGGGGCTGGCCTTCCTGGGCCGTCCCCGCCGCCCGCGCACCCTGGGCGCGCGGGAGGCCGCACCTCTGCCGCGCGCCGTGCTGCTGGCGCTGGCGGCGCTCTCGGTGGTGCTGGGGCTGCTGCCCGGCCCTTTGCTGCGGCTGGCCGAGCCGGCGCTGCTGCGTCTGGCCGGCCATGGCGGCCTGCCCGACCTCGGCATCTTCACCCTCAGCGCCGGGCCGGCGGCGGCGGATTACACGCCGCTGGCCATCGGCATCCTGCTGGCCGTGCTGACGGGCGCGGCGGGCGGGCTGATGCGTCAGGCCTCGCCGTATCCGGCGGTGGAGGCGCCGCCCTGGGATGACGGCTTCATCGCCCCGCCGGCGCATCTGCCCTTCGGCGACCCGGCCAGCCAGCCGCGTGCCGAGGGCCTCGCCGCGCCGATGCGCCCCTGGCTGCCTCACTGGTCCTGGCGGTGGCCGGCCCTGCCTTTGCCAGCCTGGCGCCTGCCGCCGCCCCGGCGCGGCACGGCCCGCAGGGCCCTGCGCTTCTGCCTGGGCACGGTGGCGGCGCTGCTGCTCCTGCTGGCCTGGCTCGGGGGCGGTGCATGAGCCTGCCCGCCATCCTGGCTCAGCTGCTGCACCTGTTGCTGCTGCTGGGCGCGGCCCTGTTGCTGCCGGGGCTGCTGCGCTTCTGCCGCGCGCGGCTGGAGGGGCGCCAGGGCCCCGATCCCTGGCAACCCGCGCGGGACTGGATGCGGCTGCTGCGCAAGCAGCCGGTGCTGGCGGCCCATGCCTCCCTGGTTTCCTCCGTGGCGCCCTACATCGGCTTCGCGGCGGTGCTGGCGGCGGCGCTGATGGTGCCGGGTTTCGTGCATGGCATGGCGCTGGCGCCGATGGGGGATCTGGTGCTGCTGGCCGGGCTGCTGCTGCTGGCGCGCGGCGCCGGGGCGCTGGCGGCGCTGGATGCCGGCACCGCCCCCAGCGGCCGCGCCGCCGCCCGCGCCATGCGGCGCGACGGCTTCGCCCTGCCTGCGCTGCTGCTGGTGGCCATGGGCTTCGCCGTGCTCACCGGCACCACCAGCCCCGACGGCATCGGCGCCGCGTTGCAGGAGGCCGAGCCCGGGCCGCGGCTGGCGTTGGCGCTGCTGCTGCCCGCCATCCTGGCCGTGGCCCTGGCCGGCAGCGGCCGGCTGGTGGATGAAGACCCCGTGCCCGAGGCCTCCGGCCGCCACCGCGCGCTGTGGGAGATGCAGGAGGCACTGCGGCTGGTGCTCTGGATGGCGCTGCTGGCGGGCCTCTTCCTGCCTTTCGGCACCGCCTGGCTGCGGGACGGGCTGGGGGGCTGGCTTCTGGCCCTGCTGTTCTGGTGCGCCAAGCTGGCGCTGCTGGCCCTCGCCCTGGCCGTTGCCGAGGTCAATCTGGCCCGCCTGCGCGACAGCCGGCTGGCCGAGCTGACCGGCGCCGCGGCGCTGCTGGCGCTGCTGGGGGTGGCCTGGCTTTTCCTGTCGGCGGGGGTGGCGTGATGCCGGAAGCTTTGCCGGAGGCCCTGGTGCCACTGCTGGGGGGGGGCGTGCTGTTGCTGTCCTTCGCGCTTGTGCTGCGGCGGCGGGTGCTGGCGGCCATCCAGGCGCTGACGGCCCAGGGCGTGCTGCTGGCGATGGCGGCGCTCTGCCATGCCTGGTCGCGCGGCGATGCCGGGGCTTCCGGGCTGCCGCTGGTCGCGCTGCTGCTGCTGCTCGGGCAGGGGTTGCTGCTGCCGCTGGCGCTGCGGGAATGGGTGCGCCGCCAGGGCCTGCGGCGTGAGCCCGCGGCCGCCCCGGTGAGTCATCCTCTGGCCGGGCTGGCCGCCGCCGTGGCGCTGGTGCTGCTGGCCGTGCTGGCGGTGCACCCGGTGACCGACGGCGCCGCCGCGCCGCTGCGCGAGACGCTGGTGCTCTCCCTCTCCGTACTGCTGGTCGGGCTGCTGGTGACGGCGGCGCGGCGCGGCCCGCTGGGGCAGGTGATCGGGCTGGCCTGCGCGATGAATGGCGTGCTGCTGGCGGCGCTGGCCCTGCCGGCCCTGCCGATGCTGCCGGCCCTGGTGGTGGTGGCCATGGCGCTGCCCTTCGGCATCACGGCCGGCTTCCTGACTTTGCGGCCGCAGACCGGGAAGGACCCGGCATGATCCCCTGGCTTGCCGCGGCCCCGCCGGAATGGCTGGCCGGGCTGCTCTCCTCGCCCCTGCTGCCCTGGCTGCCCGTATTGCTGCCCTGGCTGGGCGCGGCGGTGCTGGCCGGTATCGCATCCTCCCGGATCGGGGCGCGGGTGAATCTGGCGGTGGCGGTGCTGAACCTGCCGCTGGTGCTGCTGCTGGCTGTGCTGCCGACCGAAGCGGCCGGGCTGCTGCGGCCGGATGCGCTGAACCTCTGCCTGCTGCTGCCTGCCGCGCTGGTGGGGCTCAGCGGCGCCGTGGCCACCATCGCCCTGCCGCCGCCCGAGGGCGCGGGGCGGGCCTGGAATGCCGGCTACCAGGCGCTGCTGGGCCTGACCTATCTGGCGCTGCTGGCTGACGACTTCGGTCTGGCCTGGATGGCGCTGACCCTGGCCGGGCCGGTGCTGGCCCTGCTGGTGGCGCTGCGGCGCGGCACCATCGAGAGCAGCGGCACGGCCCTGGCCGCCGCCTGGAAGGCCGTGACGCTGCTGGGCGCCGGCTCCGTGCTGGCGTTGCTGGGCACCCTGGCCCTGGCCATGGCCGCCTATCCCCTGGCTGGAGAGGCCGCGCTCTCCTTCGAGACGCTGCAACGCGTGGGGCGGGAGGCCGAGGCCGGGCCGCTGATGCTCGGCTTCCTGCTGATGCTGGCGGGCTATGGTGTCCTGGCCGGGCTGGTGCCGCTGCATCTCTGGCTTTCCGAGGCCCAGGGCGAGGCGCCGACGCCGCTGATCATCATCCCCTGCACCCTGTTGGGGCAGGCGGCGCTGCATCTGCTGTTGCGGGCCCAGGCGGTCGCGGCCCTGAACCCGGTCTGGCTGCCGCCGGGGGCGCTGCTGCTGCTGGCGGGGCTGGCCGGCATGGCGGTGGCGGCCCTGGCGCTGTGGCGGCGGCGGGATGCCGGGCGCTTCCTGGCCGCCTGCGCCATCGGCCAGACCGGACTGGCCGCCTTCGCCTTCGGCCTGGGCGGGCCGGCCATCATGGCGGGGCTGATCCAGATGGCCGGCGCCCTGTTGGCGCTCTCCGCCGCCGCCTATGGGCTGGGGCGGGCCACGGGGCTGCGCGGCAGCATGTCCCTGACCGCGCTGGCGGGGCTCGCCTCCTCCGAGCCCAGGCTGGGCTGGGCGCTGGCGGCGGTACTGGGGGCGCTGGCGGGGCTGCCGCCGCTGGCGCTCTTCGTCTCGGAATTCCTGCTGGTGCAGCAGGCGGTGGCGCGGCTGCCCTGGCTCGCCCTGCCGCTGGGGCTGGGGCTGGTGGCGCTTTCCGGCACCACCCTCGCACGGTTGCGCTGGCTCTGCTTCGGCCCCGCGCCGGCCGGTGGCGCGGCGGTGGAGGCCGAGGGTTCGGGCCAGACCGTCATCCTGCTGATGCTGCTGCACCTGCTGGCGCTGCTGGCGTTGGGCTTCTTCCTACCGGGCAGCGTGGCAGCGCTGCTGGCCGATGCCGCGCGGGTGGCGGGATGAGCGCCGCCGGCCTGATCCGCGCCGCCCCCGCCCAGGCATCGCGGCGCCACCTGCTCGACGCCGGGGCCTGGGCGGCGCTGCCCATGGCCCTGGCCGCCGAGCCCGGACTGGAGTTCCTGGGGCTCTGGGGCGAGCCCGGCCTGGTGCATGCCGCCTTCCGCGAAGGCGGGACGGTGCTGCTGGCCAGCCTGGCGGTGCCGGAGGGACGCTACCCCGCGCTTTCCCCGGCCCGCCCCGGCGCCGCATGGTTCGAGCGGACGGTGGAGGACCTCTGGGGGCTGGCGGCGGAAGGCGGCGACCCGCGCCCCTGGCTGGACCATGGACGCTGGGCCGTCAGGGCGCCCCTCTCGGCCCATCCCGGCCATCTGGCCGGGGAGCCGCCCCAGCCCGAGTTCCGACCGGTGGAGGGGGAGGGGCTCTACCAGTATCCCATCGGCCCCATTCTGCCGCGCGGCGGGCCGGGACACTGGCGCGCCCATCTGCAGGGCGAGACGGTGCGGGCGCTGGAGGCAAGGCTCGGCTATGGCCACCAGGGCCTGCACAGCCTCATGCTGGGCAGGACCCCCCAGGCGGCCACCCGGCTGGTGGCGCGGATCTCGGCCGAGGCCACGGTGGCGCATGCCTGGGCCTTCTCCGCCGCCGCCGAAGCCGCCATGGGGATCGAAGCCCCACCCCGCGCCGCCCTGCTGCGGCTGGTGATGGCCGAGGTAGAACGGCTGGCCTGCCACCTGTCCGACTGGGGGGAGGCGATGGGGCTGATCGGCCTGGGCTGGGCCCAGGCGCGCTGCGCCCTGCTGCGGGAGGGATTGCTGCGGGCGCAGGAGGCCGCCTTCGGCCGCCGGCTGCTGCTGGACATGATACTGCCCGGCGGCGTGGCCGCCGATATCGCCCCGGGCGGTGAAGCTGCGCTTCTCGATGCCCTGGCGGCGCTGGAGCGGGAATTGCCGACCCTCCAGGCCGTGCAGGACGAACATGCCGGGGTGCAGGACCGGCTGCGCGGGCTGGGCGTGACGCCGCCCGCGCTGGTGGAGGCGCTGGCGCCGGGCGGCCCCGCCGGCCGGGCAGCCGGGCGCGGCTTCGATGCGCGGCATGACATGCCCTATGCCCCCTATCCCGGCTTCAGCTTCTCGGTGCCCCTGAGCGCGGCTGGCGACGCGGAGTCGCGGCTGCGGCTGCGGCTGCGCGAATTGCCGGAAAGCCTGGGGCTGATCCGCGCAGCCCTGGCGCGGCTGGAGCCCGGCTCCATCGCGGTGCCGCTGCCCGTCGGCACCGGGGAAGGGCTGGCGGTGGTCGAATCGGCGCACGGGGAAGTGCTGCACTGGCTGGCGCTGGACCAGGCCGGGCTGATCCGCGCCTGCTTCCCGCGTGATCCGGCCTGGATGCAGGCCCCGCTGCTGGAAGCCGCGATGATAGGGGAGGCGCTGGGCGACCTGTCGCTCTGCCGTGCCTCCATCAATCCATCCCTGCGGGGAATCGACCTGTGACTTCGGGAGGCTGACCCATGCTGTGGCCCCGCCTGGTCCGCGCCCTGCTGCGCCCGCACCCGCCCGAGCCGGCGCCACGGCCTCATCCCGGGACGGTGGCGGCCCTGGCCGAGCGGATGGAAGCCGCCGCCCAGGCACGGCTGGGCCGCAGCCTGGCCCTGATGCTGGTGGAAAGCGGCGGCAGCGGCGGCTGCGCGCTGGAGACGCGGGCCCTGGCCTGCGCCGTCTATGACCTGGAGCGATTCGGGCTGCGCTTCGTCGATTCGCCGCGCGAGGCCGACCTGTTGCTGCTGGCCGGCAGCGCCACCCGCAACATGACGGAGGCGCTGACCCGTGCCTGGAACGGGATGCCAGCGCCGAAATGGGCGGTGGCCGTCGGGGACTGCGCCGCCGGCGCCGGCCCCTTCGAGGGCAGCTACGCCCTGGAGGAAGGGGGCGTCGGCGCGGCGGTGCCCCTGGACCTCATGATCCCGGGCTGCCCGCCATCCCCGGCGCTGATCCTGGAAGGGCTGCTGGCGCTGCTGGAGGCGCAGGCGGTGCCTGCCGCCCCCCAGTCCTTTACCGAGGATCCCTACGCCGAGGGACCGCCTACTGGGTGACGGTCGGCAGGCCCGCGAAGGTATTGCAGGCCGCCATCTCGCCCCGCTCCAGCCCGGTGCGGAACCACTTCACCCGCTCCGCCGAGGAGCCATGGGTGAAGCTCTCCGGCCGCACGCGCTGGCCGGCCTGCTGCTGCAGGCGGTCGTCGCCCACGGCGGCGGCGGCGCCGATGCCCTCCTCGATATCGCCATCCTCCAGGATCCTGCGGGCATCATGGGCCTGCCGGGCCCAGAGGCCGGCGAAACAATCCGCCTGCAGCTCGATCCGCACCTGCATGGCATTGGCGTCCGGGCCGCCGGGCGTGTGCTCGATCCGCTCGGCCAGCCGCAGGATGCCGAGCTGGTTCTGCACGTGGTGGCCCACCTCATGGGCGATGATATAGGCGCTGGCGAAATCGCCCCGCGCGCCCAGGCGCTGCTGCAGCATCGCCATGAAATCGAGGTCGATATAAACCTTCTGGTCGTTGGGGCAGTAGAAGGGGCCGACCTGCGCCTGTGAATAGCCGCAGCCGGACTGGGTGGCGCCGCTGTAGAGCACCAGAGTCGGCTCGCGGTACTGGCGGCCGAGCTGGTCGAACTGGGCACGCCAGACCTGCTCTGTCTCGCCCAGCACCTGGGCGACGAACCGGCGGTCTGCCTCGGCAGAGGCCGGGGCCTGGCGCTGGGTCTGCTGGATACCCGGGGATGGGGCGCTGCCATCGTCCAGGATCAGCGAGGGATCGACGCCCAGGAACAGGCAGAGCAGAAGGATGGCGACGCCGCCCAGCCCGCCGACCGCGATGCCGCCGCCGCGCCGGCCCCGGGGGCCGCCCCTCTGACCTCGCCGATCCTCGATGTTACCGCTTTCAGGTCCGTCCAGCCGCATGATCTACTCTCCTCGGCGCTCCGGCCCGGTCCCTTGCGGGAAACGCGACCGGCGGGGTCGCGGTTGCGCCGGGCGCGGGAAGCCAGCCGGCCCCCGCGCTAAGCCAGGGCTATGACAAGATTGGGGCGGACAGGAATAAAAAAGGCCGGCTGGATCTCTCCAGCCGGCCCTAGAGGTCAGCCAGCGGATGAACCGCATGGCGACCGATCGACGACCCACCTGCCGGGAAGAGGCAGCCGCCGAATCCGTGAAATCCTCAGCCGTGCCGTTTCGCGGCGCGCTGCGCGGGGCGGGCCGTGGCGTGGTGGCGGGTCTGTGTCCGGTGTGCCCGCTTATGCGCCGAGGGGTGCGAGGGGCCGGGGGCCGTCACGGACGGGCCGCCCTGCGCCGCGGGGTCGCCGGTCTGGGCCGAGGCGGGCATCGCCGCCAGGGCCAGCGGTGCGGCGACGGCGAGCGTCACGAACAGCAGACGGATCATGGAATGTCTTCCTGCGGGCAGCGGTTCCGGCCGCTTGCCTCACGGCCACCATGGGGCAGGGCGTCTCACCCAGTGATGGGCCGGCGCTGAAATAACCGTAATCCGCTGATCCGTCAGATCAGGCAGAGCATCCGCAATTCCCGCCGCAGCGACTCCGGCAGTTCCTCGATGCCTGAGGCCACGGCGCCGGCGGCAAGGTCGGGCGGCGCCGAATCCGCCTGCAGGTAGCGCCAACCCTGGAAGGGCTTCATCCGCCGTGCCTCCACCGGTACCAGCTCGGGGTCCAGGATCAGGGCGGTGTGCTGGGTGCCGTCCGCCCCCTTCGCGGGCCGGATATCCAGCAACCGCTGCCGCACGCAGAGCAGCCCGGCCACCACCCAGTAGATGGAGCCGCCGTCCAGCAGCTCATCCAGCCGCTTGGGCATCATGCGCGTGACATGGCGGAGCGGCGGATCGCCGGCCAGGCGGGTGGCCTGGATGGCGCGCAGCGCCGCCACATCCTTGGGGCCGACGGAAAGCTTGATGAGGTGCAGCACGCCCCGCATCTGTCGCCGCCGCGCCCGGATCGCAAGGCGATTTCGCCTCTTCACGGAGGATTAAGGGCCAGGGTCCAGAATGACGCCTCCTTGCTGCAGGAGTTGTCCATGCGCGTCTTTCTGAACCTGCGGGTGGGCATGAAGCTCGCTCTTTCGGCCGTATTGGCCTTGCTGTTGCTCGCGGGCCAAGGGCTTCGCACGCAGGAGCGGCTGGGGGAGGTGATGCGGCTGGACGAGCGGCTACAGGCCACCATCCAGGCCGATAGCGTGCTGCGGGAGGCCCTGAGCACCGCGCTGCGGGCGGAGCTGCTGAGCCTGGCCGCCGCCACGGCTCAGACCGCCGAGACCTCTGCCCAGGCCGCAGCCGCGGCCTCGATCAAGCTGGAATCGGTGCAGCGGCTGCTGCGCCAGGCCGCCGAGCGCCTGCCGCTGCCTGAGGCGCGGATGGCGGTGCAGGAGGTCGCGCCCCTGGCCACCCGTTACGGAGCCGCGCTGGCCGAGGCCATGACCGGCCGCCAGCGCCTGCTGGACCTGCGGGATACCCGCTTCTTCGCCGCCCTGGCCAATTTCGACCAGCGTTTCGAGGCCGCCCTGGGCAACCTCGCCTATGAAGTGGAGGGGGGTGAGCAGCAGGACATGATGCGGGAGCGGCTGCTGGCCTACCAGGCCGCCGCCAATGACATGCGGATGTCCATCCAGCGCTTCCTGGCGACCGGGGATCCGGACCAGGCCCGGCGGGCGAAGCGTGCCATGGCGCAGATGCAGGTGCATGGGCGCGGCGCCCGCGGCATCCCCGCCTCCGCCCCGTATGGCCAGGACCTGGACCGGTTACTGGCGCAGAGCGCCGATCTCGCCGCCACCGTGCAGGAGATGATCGCGGCTACCGAGGCTGCGGCGGCGCTGCAGGCGGAGAGGGTGGCCCCGGCGCGGCAGGCGCTGGAAGCGGCCATGCAACATGCCTCCGGCCTGATGGGCGAGGGAGTGGTGCAGGGCATGGCGACCGCCGCATCCACCCTGGACGATCTGCAGGATGAGACGCTGCTGGTCGCGGTGCTGATAGTGGCCATGCTCCTTCTCTCCGCCTGGGCGACGGCGCGCGCGGTCGGGGCGCCGCTGCGCCGGCTGGTCGTGGTGCTGCAACGGATTGCCGGCGGCGACACCGCCGTGGAGGTGGGGGACCGCGCACGTCGCGACGAGATCGGCGCCATCGCCGGAGCGGTGGAGGAACTCCGCACCCGGGTGGGCGAGGCCTTCGCGCAGCGGCAGATGATCGAGCAGATGCCGGTGGGCGTGATGCGTGCCGATCCCGGCCGGGATTTCCGCATCGACTTCATGAATGCCGAGATGCGCCGCATCCTGGAGAGCGTGCCGCAGATCCTTCCCTGCTCCCCGCAGGAGGCGCTGGGCCAGAGTATCGACATCTTCCACCGCGACCCCGCCCACCAGCGTGCCCTGCTGGCCGATGGCAGCCGCCTGCCGTATCAGGCGCGAATCCGCGTCGGCGGCGAGGTGATGGATCTGACCGTCTCCGCCATCCGCGACGGCGCCGGCGCCTATCTCGGGCCGATGCTGGTCTGGCGCATGGTGACGGAGCAGGCGCGGCTGGCCGATACCTTTGAGGCGGAGATGGGGAGTGCCGTCAGCGGCCTGGCCGACCGCGCCGCGGAATTGCAGCAATCCGCCCGCCAGCTGGCCGGGGCCGCCGTGACTTCCGGCCGGGAGGCCGCGATGGTGGCCGATGCCGCCGGCCGGGCCGATGCCGATGTGCAGGCCGTGGCCGCCGCCGCCGAGCAGATGGCAGCCTCGGTGGCGGAGATCACCCGGCGCGTCAGCGAATCGGCCGAGGTGGCCGGGCGCGCGGTGCAGGAGGCACAGGCCACCGACGGCACCATGCGCGGATTGTCGGAAGCCGCGGCGCGGATCGGCGACGTGGTGCGGCTGATCGGCGATATCGCCGGGCAGACCAACCTGCTGGCGCTGAACGCCACCATCGAGGCCGCGCGGGCGGGGGAGGCGGGCAAGGGCTTCGCCGTCGTCGCCAGCGAGGTGAAGAACCTGGCTGGCCAGACCGCGCGCGCGACGGAGGAGATCGCCGGGCAGATCGCCGGCATGCAGGCCTCGACCGAGCGGGCGGTGGAAGCCATCCGCGGCATCGGCGCCACGGTGGAGCGCACCAGCGAGATCGCCACCGCCATCGCCGCCGCTGTGGAGCAGCAGGGCTCCGCGACGCAGGAGATCGCCCGCAGCGCGGCCCAGGTGGCGGAGGCGACGGGCACGGTCACGCAACGGATCGGCGTGGTGCGGCAGGTGGCGGCCGAGACCGGGGAGGCCGCCGGCGGCATGCTTGGCGCGGTGGAGGAGCTGGCGGGCCAGGCCGGGATGCTGCGCCAGCGCTCCGGCAGTTTCCTCTCGGCCATCCGTTCCTGAGCTCTCGCTTGCGGCAGAAGGGCCATAGGCGTTAGTGCAAGCCGGTTTTTGCCCGGAACGGGAAAAGGAAGCGGATCATGGGCTATCGGGTCGCTGTCGTCGGCGCCACCGGCAATGTGGGGCGCGAGATGCTCAAGACCCTCGCTGAGCGGGAGTTCCCGGTCAGCGAGGTCATCGCGCTCGCCTCCGGCCGCTCGGCCGGGCAGCAGGTCTCCTTCGGCGAGAAGACTGTGCTGAAGGTGCAGAACCTCGAGAAGTTCGACTTCGAGGGCGTCGATATCGGCCTCTTCTCGCCGGGCGCCTCCGTCTCGGCGGTGCATGCGCCGCGCGCGGCGGCGGCGGGCTGCGTCGTCATCGACAATACCAGCCAGTTCCGCATGGACCCCGATGTGCCGCTGGTCGTGCCGGAGGTGAATCCGCAGGCGCTGAAGGGCTTCCGCAAGCGCCGCATCATCGCCAATCCCAACTGCTCCACCATCCAGCTGGTGATGGCGCTGAAGCCGCTGCATGAGATCGCGCGGGTGAAGCGGGTTGTGGTCTCCACCTATCAGTCCGTCTCCGGCGCGGGGAAGGAGGCGATGGATGAACTCTTCACCCAGACGCGCGGCGTCTATGTAAATGACGCGGCGACGCCTGAGATCTTCACCAAGCCCATCGCCTTCAACTGCATCCCGCATATCGACAAGTTCATGGACGACGGCTTCACCAAGGAAGAGTGGAAGATGGCCGTCGAGACCCGGAAGATCCTGGACCCGGATATCCAGGTCGTCGCCACCGCCGTGCGCGTGCCCGCCTTCATCGGCCATGGCGAAGCGGTGAATGTGGAGTTCGAGCGCCCGATCACGTCCGAGCTGGCCTGGGAGGCGCTGCGCGAGGCTCCGGGCATCACGGTGCTCGACCGGCGTGAGGATGGCGGCTACGCCACCCAGGTCGATGTGGCGGGCGAGGACCATGTTTTCGTCTCCCGCCTGCGGTCCGATCCGACGGTGCCGCATGGCCTGGCCTTCTGGTGCGTGGGCGACAACCTGCGTAAGGGCGCCGCGCTGAACGCGGTGCAGATCGCCGAGGAGATGGTGCGACAGGGCCTTCTCGTTTCAGAAGCGGCCTGATTTCTCGCGGATCTGTGTAGAATTGAGGCGGCGCCGTCATGGCGCCGCCCCATTTTCGTCCGGCATCCGGGCCATCCCTCCCGTGTTTGGATTTCAGAGATGTGGAAGGAGCAACGCTGATGCGCATTACGATGGGGAAGCTCTGCACGGCTGCGGCGCTGACGCTGGCCCTGGGCACGGCGGCCTGCACCGACCCCTATAACCCCGGTCAGCGCGCGATCGGTGGTGGCTTGCTGGGTGCCGGTGCCGGCGCTGGCGTGGCGGGGCTCGCCGGCGGCAATGTCGGCACGGGGGCATTGATCGGCGGCGCCCTGGGCGCCGTGGGTGGGGCGGTCACCACGCCGGATCGCGGCCATCGTGGCCATCGCGGCCCGCCGCCGCGCGGCTATGGCCGGCACGGCTACGGCTACTGAGGCCAGGGCCGCCAAGGCCCGGGCGCATCATTCAGCCGGCCGGGCATCGTGCCCGGCCGGCTTTTTTGTGTCCGAAGTCGTCAGAATTCAGGTCGGCTAGGACACGCCCCTGCGTTGACGCTACCGGGCACCCCACATAAAAGGTCGTGAGCCGCCCTGACCCGCCGCTTGTCCCGGCGTCGCACAGGGCCCGGTATCTCAATCGCGGAGCGGGAACGGGTCATGCCAATAATTGAAGACGCGCGCGAGGCGGTGATGACGGGCCGCCGCACCGACGGCGCGCGCGTGCGGAGGCCTCTGTCGCCCCATCTCCAGGTCTATGACATGGTGCAGATGACCTCTGGCCTGTCGATCCTGAACCGCGCCACCGGCGTTGCCTGGACCATTGGCATGGTCTTCCTGGTCTGGTGGCTGGTCGCCGCAGCGACCGGGCAGGAGGCCTTCGACCGGGCGCAGTGGTTCTTCGGCTCCTTCCTGGGCATCCTGGTGCTGGCGGGGCTGACCGCCGTGGCCTGGTTCCATACCTTCGCCGGCCTGCGTCATCTCTATTGGGATTTCGGCCATGGCTATCACCTGCCCGAAGTCATCAAGACCGGCTGGGCCGTGATCATCGCGACGGGCGTGATGACGGTCCTGACCTGGATCATCGCCCTCATTGCCTGGTAAGCGGGAAGCATCCGACATGAGCGAACAACCGACCGCCGTCCGGCTGCAATCCCCGCTGGCCCGCGTCCGTGGCCTGGGCTCGGCCAAGGGCGGCACGCATCACTGGTGGGTGCAGCGCGTCACCTCCATGGCGCTGCTGCCGCTGACGATCTGGTTCGTCCTCTCGGTGGCGGGCCATACCGGCGCCAGCCATGACGAGATCCTCGCCTGGATCGGCCGCCCCTTCAACGCGGTGCTGCTGCTCTCCTTCGTCGTGATCTCCTTCCAGCATGCCGGCGCCGGTATGCAGGTGGTGCTGGAGGATTACGTGCGTGGCGAGGCCCGCATCTTCTCCATCCTGGTGGTGAAGGGGCTGTGCTGGATCCTGGGCCTGGCGGCCGCGCTGGCGGTGCTGCGGATCGCGATCTGATCCGCATGGCCGGCCTGCCGGCCGGCCGCTTTCGACGTGTCTGAGGAAGGCGGCGGCGGTTTCCACCGGGGATCGCAGGGCCGCCGCAGAGAAGTGACGAACGGATCGGGACGATGAACGCGATCACCATGCCCTCTTCGGGTGCCTACCGCATTGTGGACCACACCTATGACGTCGTCGTCGTCGGTGCCGGCGGTGCGGGTCTGCGCGCCACCTTCGGCATGGGCGCCGCGGGACTGAAAACGGCCTGCATCACCAAGGTCTTCCCCACCCGCAGCCATACCGTGGCCGCGCAGGGCGGCGTCGGCGCCTCCCTCGGCAATATGGGCGAGGACAACTGGCGCTGGCACATGTACGACACCGTGAAGGGGTCGGACTGGCTGGGCGACCAGGATGCCATCGAATACATGTGTCGCGAGGCCGTGCCGGCGATCATCGAACTGGAGCATTTCGGTGTGCCCTTCAGCCGCACCGAGGATGGCAAGATCTATCAGCGGCCCTTCGGCGGCCATATGCAGCACTATGGCAAGACCCCGGCCATGCGCGCCTGCGCCGCCGCCGACCGTACGGGCCATGCCATCCTGCACACGCTCTATCAGCAGAGCCTGAAGCATAACTGCGAATTCTTCGTCGAGTATTTCGCCCTCGACCTCATCATGGATGAGGAAGGCGCCTGCCGTGGCGTGATGGCCTGGAACCTGGAGGATGGTTCCATCCACCGCTTCCGCGCCCAGACGGTGGTGATGGCGACCGGCGGCTATGGCCGCGCCTATTTCTCCTGCACCTCCGCCCATACCTGCACGGGCGATGGCGGCGGCATGATCCTGCGCGCCGGCCTGCCGCTGCAGGACAACGAGTTCGTGCAGTTCCACCCGACCGGCATCTACGGTTCCGGCTGCCTGGTGACCGAGGGCGCGCGCGGCGAGGGCGGCTACCTCACCAACTCCGAGGGCGAGCGCTTCATGGAGCGTTACGCGCCGACGGCGAAGGACCTGGCGTCCCGCGACGTCGTCTCCCGCGCCATGTCGATGGAGATCCGCGAGGGCCGTGGCGTCGGTCCGCACAAAGACCACATCCACCTGCACCTGGAGCATCTGGGCGCCGACCTGCTGCATGAGCGCCTGCCGGGCATTTCCGAGACGGCGAAGATCTTCGCCGGCGTGGACGTGACCAAGGAGCCGATCCCGATGCTGCCGACCGTCCATTACAACATGGGCGGCATTCCCACGAACATCCACACCGAGGTGCTGAACCCGACCTCCACCGACCAGGACCGCGTGGTTCCCGGCCTGATGGCGGTGGGCGAGGCGGCTTCGGTCTCGGTGCACGGCGCCAATCGCCTCGGCACCAACTCGCTGCTGGACCTCGTGGTCTTCGGCCGCGCCGCCGCGCTGCGCGCCGCCGAGACCATCAAGCCCGGCGCCACCCAGCCGCCTCTGCCGCCGAAGGCGGGTGAGATGGCGCTGGAGCGCCTGGACCGCGTGCGTTACGCCAAGGGCGGCACCTCGGTCTCCGAGCTGCGCCTGAACATGCAGCGTACCATGCAGACCCATGCCGCCGTGTTCCGCACTTCCGAACTGCTGAAGGAAGGCTGCGAGAAGATGGCGAAGGTCGCCGATGGCTATAAGGACATCAAGATCGCCGACCGTTCGCTGATCTGGAACAGCGACCTGATGGAGGCGATGGAGCTGGACAACCTGATCGGCAATGCGCTGACCACGGTTGTGGGCGCCGAGGCCCGGAAGGAATCCCGTGGCGCCCATGCGCAGGAAGACTATCCCGAGCGCGACGACGTCAACTGGATGAAGCACACCCTGGCCTGGGTGGACGACAAGTATCAGGTCAAGCTCGACTATCGTGACGTGAAGATGCGCACCCTCACCAACGAGGTGCAGGTCTTCCCGCCCAAGCCGCGCGTGTACTGAGGAAGGAGCGGGACCATGGCGACTTTCACTCTGCCGAAGAACAGCACCATCCAGCACGGCCAGACCCACAAGGCCGAGCCGGGCGCGAAGAACGTCAAGAACTTCAAGGTCTATCGCTGGGACCCGGATACGGGCGAGAACCCGCGCTACGACACCTACGAGATCGATCTCGACAAGTGCGGCCCGATGGTCCTGGACGCGCTGATCAAGATCAAGAACGAGGTGGACACCACGCTGACCTTCCGGCGCTCCTGCCGCGAAGGCATCTGTGGCTCCTGCGCGATGAATATCGACGGGATGAACACCCTCGCCTGCCTGAAGCCGATCGAGGATGTGAAGAAGGCGGATGTGCGTATCACGCCGCTGCCGCACATGCCCGTGGTCAAGGACCTGGTGCCGGACCTGTCGCAGATCTATGCCCAGCTCCGCTCCATCGAGCCCTGGCTGAAGACCGACACCGCGCCTCCGCCGGATAGCGAGCGCCTGCAGTCCAAGGAGGAGCGTGCCAAGCTCGACGGGCTGTGGGAGTGCATCCTGTGCTTCTGCTGCTCCACCGCCTGCCCCTCCTACTGGTGGAATGGCGACCGGTACCTGGGCCCGGCAGTGCTGCTGCAGGCCTATCGCTGGATCGCCGACTCGCGCGACGAGGCGACTGGCCAACGCCTGGACAACCTGGAAGATCCCTTCCGGCTCTATCGCTGCCATACCATCATGAACTGCACGGCCACCTGCCCGAAGGGCCTGAACCCGGCGGAGGCCATCGGCAGCATCAAGCAGATGATGGTCGAGCGGCAGGGCTGAGCCTTCCGCCTTCCATGAGAACGGCCTGCCTGGGAAACCCGGCAGGCCGTTTTTTTGGGCCCCGAATCAGGAACTGGTGACGAAACTGCTGCCCGGTTCCCCTGGCTCCGCATTGTCTTGCAGCATCGACAGGGTGGCTGTGCGATTGACTATCGAGTAAATCTTTCCGTCCCGGATATCCGCAACGGCGGCAACCGGCAGGTAATGATGTTTGCCATCTTCCGATTCGTCTTTGGTCAGCTTGATGAAATCACCGACCAGCTCATCGACTGTACCGACGTGATGGCCGCAGGACCCCAGAATTTCAGCGTGTTCCTTGATCATTGACTTATCGGTCATGGGATGGACTCTCTCGTTATTGGTGAATGGGAGATGAACAACTGGAGGCGATGAAAGCTCCATCACTGCGGTGCGAGCAGCTCATTTTCCATGTTCTTCCAATTACTTCGGGGTTGATCTTCATCTAATGCGGTTGCCGTCGCCGCATGAACGAGCTATGCCGCAATGCGATGGATGGCCCGACAAAGCCGGCGGAGGCGTCTCGCCTCCCGAACCCCGCCGAGGGACCTTTACCCGCCTACCGCGCGAGGGTAGCGGCGGGCCTGCTGCGTCCTGATTCCGCGCAGGCCTTCGCGGCCGAGACGCTTCAGGATCTCTGGCGCCGGCTGCGGGGATACGAACCCCGGCAGGAGGAACCCGGCAAGCCCGGTGGCGGTTTCATGGCGCGCTTCTTCCGCCGCAAGCCGGTGGATGAGGCGCCGGGCGATACGCCCCAGGGCCTCTACCTGGTAGGGGAAGTCGGTCGCGGAAAGTCCATGCTGATGGACCTCTTCTTCGACTGCGCTGATGTGCCGCGCAAGCGGCGCATCCACTTCCACCAGTTCATGCAGGAATGCCACGCGCGCATCCATGCCTGGCGCAAGCAGAACCCTGGCGACGCTGACCCTATCCCGCCGCTGGCCGAGGCCATCACGAACGAGGCGGCGCTGCTCTGCTTCGATGAGTTCCAGGTGCATGACATCACCGATGCCATGATCCTGGGGCGGCTCTTCGAGGCGCTTTTCGCCCGTGGGGTCGTGGTGGTGGCCACCTCCAACACCGCGCCGGACGACCTCTTCAAGGGAAGGCCGGGCCGGGACGCCTTCCTTCCCTTCATCCAGCTGATCAAGCAGAAGGTGGCGGTGCTGCACCTGCAATCGGCGCAGGATTACCGCCGTGACCGCATCCATGGCCTGCCGACCTGGCATGTCCCGGCCGATGCGCGGGCGGAGCGGGCGCTGGACAGCGCCTTTCACGAACTCACGGGCCAGAAGCACGGCACGCCCCGGACGCTGTCCGTGCTGGGGCGGCAGATCGAGGTGCCGCAGGCCGTGGGCGGCGTGGCGCGGGCCGATTTCGACGCTCTCTGCGGCAAGCCGCTGGGACCGGCCGATTATCTGGCCTTCTCCACGCATTTTCACACCCTGGTGCTGGACGGGGTGCCGCGGCTGGGGCCGGACAATTTCGACCGGGCCCGCCGCTTCATCACGCTCGTGGATACGCTCTACGAGCATCGTTGCAAGCTGGTCGCCTCCGCCGCGGCGGTGCCGGACCAGCTCTACGAACGGGGGGAGAATGCGGCGATGTTCCAGCGCACCGCATCCCGCCTGATCGAAATGCAGAGTCAGGAATACCTGTCCCTGCCGCATCTGACGTGACTGCGCTGGCGTCCGGAGGGGGAAATTCCGGGCGCCGGTTTTGGGGTTTTTTTGGGGGAGTTCTGCCATGCGTTTGATTCAGCTGTGCCTTCTGGCACTTTTCGCGATGGCTCTGGCCGCGCCCGCGGCCGATGCCGCCAGCCCGCGCGGTGAAGCCCGCGCCACCAAGGTGGTGAAGCCCGCCAGCCGGGCCGCGGCGCCTCGCGCCGCTGTCCGCCCGGTCGTGGCCCGGCCTGCCGCCACGCGCCAGCCGGCTGCCGCCCGTAGCACCAAGACCGCCAGCCGCGCGGCGGCGCGCGCCACCACCGGCCGCCAGACCGCCAAGGCAACCAGCCGCCGCACGGTGGCCGCCCGCGGCCAGGCCCAGGCCAGCCTGCAGCGTCCCCGCACCACCGCGCGCGGCGCGCGGCTGGCATCCTGGACCGCTGGCCTGCCAGCCGCCAGCGGCAGCCAGCGGGACTGTCCCGCCGGTACCATGTCCACCCTGGCGCGTGGGCATGACGATATCGTCCGCTGCATGCCGCTCTGACGCAGTGGGGCGCCCGGCGGGCTTGGGCCGGGCGCTCCTCTTCTTGGCTGATCCCGCCCGTATTCCAATGCGCGGGATCGTTTCTTGCGGCGGCGCGCCGAATCGCTCCGCCCCCCGCCTTGTCGGGGCTGTCGGAGGAGAGTAGGACACCGGCACGATACACCGGTTTTCTGTCTCCACCCCGCAACCCCGGGAAGGAACTGTTATGGCCCGCAAGAAGATCGCGCTCATCGGCGCTGGCAATATTGGTGGCACGCTGGCCCACCTCATTGGCCTCAAGGAACTCGGCGACGTCGTGATGTTCGACGTGTTCGGCGGTGTGGCGGCGGGCAAGGCGCTCGACATCATGCAGTCCAGCCCGGTCGACGGCTTCGACTGCAAGCTTTCCGGCGGTAGCGATTATGCCGCCATCGCAGGCGCCGACGTCGTCATCGTCACCGCCGGCTTCCCGCGTATGCCCGGCATGAGCCGCGACGACCTGCTGACCAAGAACGCGGGCGTGATGGGTCAGGTGGCCGAGGGCATCAAGCAATACGCCCCCGACGCCTTTGTGATCTGCATCACCAACCCGCTGGATGTCATGGTCTGGGCGCTGCAGCAGAAGTCCGGCCTGCCCGCCAACAAGGTCGTCGGCATGGCCGGCGTGCTGGACAGCGCGCGCTTCCGCACCTTCCTGGCCGAGGAGTTCAATGTCTCGGTCGAGGACGTGACGGCCTTCGTGCTGGGCGGCCATGGCGACACCATGGTGCCGCTGACCCGCTACTCCACGGTCGCCGGCGTGCCGGTCCCCGATCTGATCAAGATGGGCTGGACGACGCAGGAGAAGATCGACGCCATCGTGGCGCGCACCGCCAATGGCGGCGGCGAGATCGTGAAGCTGCTGGAGAGGGGCTCCGCCTTCTACGCCCCGGCGGCTTCCGCCATCGCCATGGCCGAGTCTTACCTGAAGGATAAGAAACGCGTCCTTCCCTGCGCCGTTATGCTGAATGGCGAATACGGCCAGAACGACTTCTATGTCGGCGTGCCTGTCGTGATCGGGGCGGGCGGCGTGGAGCGGATCGTTGAGGTGGAATTCACCGGCGAAGAGAAGGCCGCCTTCGACAAGTCCTGCGACGCGGTGAAGAAGCTGGTGGAAGACTTCAAGAAGCTAGGCGTCTGATCCTGATTTGATCCCTGGGGGCCGGGGCAGCCGCCCCGGCCTCAATCCTGGCCGGGCCTCGGCCGTCCAGCCCCAATAGAAGGGTGAGCGGATGAATATTCACGAATACCAGGGCAAGGAGCTGCTGAAGCGCTACGGCGTTGCAGTGCTCGATGGCTATGTCGCCTGGAATGCTGCCGAGGCGGAAGAGGCGGCCAAGAAGCTGCCCGGCCCCGTCTATGTTGTGAAGAGCCAGATTCATGCCGGTGGGCGTGGCGCCGGCCGCTTCAAGGAAGACCTGAACGGCAAGGGCGGCGTGCGCGTCGTCAAGTCCGTTGCGGATGTCAAGGCGGCCGCCGAGGCGATGATCGGCAAGACGCTGGTGACCAAGCAGACCGGCGAGGCCGGCAAGCAGGTGTCTCGCGTCTATATCGAGGACGGCTGCGACATCAAGCGCGAGCTGTATCTCTCCCTGCTGGTGGATCGCGACACCTCCCGTATCGTTATCATGGCGTCCACCGAGGGCGGCATGGAGATCGAGGAGGTCGCCGAGCACAACCCGGAGAAGATCCTGAAGGCCACGGTCGATCCGGCCTCGGGCATCTCGGGCTTCCATGCCCGCAAGCTGGCCTTCGGCCTCGGGCTGGAAGGCAAGCAGATCGCTTCCTTCACCAAGTTCGTCACGGCCATGTACAAGGCTTTCGTCGAACTCGATTGCGCCATCGTCGAGATCAACCCGCTGGTCGTGACCGGCGCCGGTGAGATCGTGGCGCTGGATGCCAAGGTCTCCTTCGACGACAACGCGCTGTTCCGCCACAAGGACCTCGAGGCCCTGCGCGACGACAGCGAGATGGACCCGAAGGAGCTGGAGGCCGCCAAGCACGACCTGAACTACGTCGCGCTCGACGGCGAGATCGGCTGCATGGTGAACGGCGCGGGTCTCGCGATGGCCACCATGGACATCATCAAGCTCTATGGCTCCAGCCCCGCGAACTTCCTCGATGTCGGCGGCACGGCCACGGCCGAGCGCGTGACCGAGGCCTTCCGCATCATCACCTCCGACAGCAACGTCAAGGCGATCCTGGTCAATATTTTCGGCGGCATCGCCAAGTGCGACATGATCGCCAATGGCATTGTCGAGGCGGCGAAGACGCTGACCCTCTCCGTGCCGCTGGTGGTGCGGCTGGAGGGCACGAATGTCGAGCTGGGCAAGAAGATCCTGGCCGAGAGCGGCCTGAAGATCATTCCCGCCGACAACCTGGCCGACGCCGCCGAGAAGGTTGTCGCCGCCGTGAAGGGAGCCAAGTAAAATGGCCATTCTCGTCGACGCCAATACGAAGGTGATGACCCAGGGCTTCACCGGCTCTCAGGGCACCTTCCACGCTGAGCAGGGCATCGCCTACGGCTCCAAGTATGTGGGCGGCGTGACGCCGGGCAAGGGTGGCCAGACCCACCTGAACCTGCCGGTGTTCAACACCGTCGGCGAATGCGTCGAGGCGACGGGCGCGAATGCCTCCGTCATCTACGTGCCGCCGCCCTTCGCCGCCGACTCCATCCTGGAGGCCATCGACGCCGAGGTGCCGCTGATCATCTGCATCACCGAGGGCATCCCGGTGATCGACATGATCAAGGTCAAGCGCGCCCTTTCCGGCAGCAAGTCCCGCCTGATCGGGCCGAACTGCCCGGGCGTGATCACGCCGGGCGCCTGCAAGATCGGCATCATGCCCGGTCATATCCATCTGCCCGGCACGGTGGGCATCGTCTCCCGCTCCGGCACGCTGACCTACGAGGCCGTGGCGCAGACGACCGCGGCGGGCCTCGGCCAGTCCACCTGCGTCGGTATCGGCGGCGACCCGGTCAAGGGCACCGACTTCACCGAGGTGCTGGAGATGTTCCTGGCCGACCCCGAGACCAAGCAGATCGTCATGATCGGCGAGATCGGCGGTCAGTCCGAGATCCAGGCGGCCGAGTTCCTGGGGCGCGAGAACAAGCCGGGCTCCAAGAACTACAAGCCGGTTGTCGGCTTCATCGCCGGCGCGACCGCTCCTCCGGGCCGCCGCATGGGCCATGCCGGCGCCGTGATCTCGGGCGGCAAGGACACGGCCGCGGCCAAAATGGAAGCCATGCGCGCTGCTGGCATTCATGTGGCCGAGAGCCCGGCCGCCCTGGGCTCGACCATGGTGAAGGCCATCGCTGGCTGATGTCTTCCGGCGCGCGACAAGGAACCGCGTCCCGTCGCCGGCCCAGATCATGGGCCGCGCGATCCGGAGGGTTGCCATGACGCCGCCGCCGATCTTTTGTTCATGCGCGCCGCCCCCATATCCAGGGGCGGCGATGCATTTTGTGACGTCCGTGACCAATGAAAGCCACACTGCCCAGCCAAGGGGTGGGGTGAGGAGGAAGTAATGGCCGGTATCGACATCCTGGCGAGTGCGATGACGGGGGCGAACGCCGCCTTCCTCGCCGATCTCTATGCACGCTGGGTGGATAAGCCGGACAGCGTGGACCCGTCCTTCCAGGAGCTGTTCGCGGCCCTGAACGACGATGCCCGCTCCGTGTTGCAGAACGCCACCGGTGCGTCCTGGGCCCCCCGCCCACGTGGCGGTTTCGCGCCCGAGCCCGAGGCGCCGAAGGCCGACCCGAAGAAGGCTGGCGCTGGCGCGAATGCAGCCGACCCCGCCGCCGCCCGGCAGCAGGTGCTGGATTCGATCCGCGCCCTGATGCTGATCCGCGCCTATCGCGTGCGCGGCCATCTGGAGGCGCAGCTGGACCCGCTGCATCTGCAGATACCCAAGACGCATCCGGAGCTCGACCCCGCGACCTACGGCTTCAGCGAAGCCGACATGGACCGGCCGATCTTCATCAACCGCGTGCTGGGCAAGGATACTGCCACGCTGCGCGAGATCATCGCGATCTGCCGCGCCAGCTATTGCGGGCCGATCGGCGTCGAGTTCATGCATATCCAGGACCCCGAGCAGAAGTCCTGGATGCAGCAGAAGATCGAGGGTGCGCCCTGGGCGCAGGTTTTTGACGCGGCGGCCAAGCGCCAGATCCTGCAGCAGCTGACCGAGGCCGAGGGCTTCGAGGCTTTCTGCGCCCGCAAGTATGTGGGCACCAAGCGCTTTGGCCTGGAGGGCGGCGAGGTCACCATCCCCGCCCTGCAGACCATCATCGCCACCGCCGCCGAGCAGGGCGTGGCCGAGATCGCCATCGGCATGGCCCATCGTGGCCGCCTGAACACGCTGGTGAACGTGGTGAAGAAGCCCTTCACCCGCGTCTTCGCCGAGTTCAAGGGCGTCTCCGCCAACCCGGACGATGTCCAGGGCTCGGGCGACGTGAAGTATCACCTCGGCACTTCCACCGATATCGAGATCAACGGCCGCCAGATTCACCTGTCGCTGCAGCCCAACCCTTCGCATCTCGAGGTCGTGGACCCCGTGGTGATGGGTAAGGTGCGCGCGCGCCAGGACATGGCGGGCGACACCAAGGCCCGCCGCAGCGTCATGGGCATCCTGCTGCATGGCGACGCCGCCTTCGCCGGCCAGGGCGTGGTCTATGAGACCCTGGCGATGAGCCAGCTCATCGGCTACCGCACCGGCGGCACGGTGCATGTGGTGACCAACAACCAGATCGGCTTCACCACCGTCCCGGTGCATGCCTATTCCGGCCTGTACTGCACGGATGTCGCCAAGTCCGTGCAGGCGCCGATCCTGCATGTGAACGGCGACGATCCGGAAGCGGTGGTCTTCTGCGCCCGCCTCGCGGCCGAATACCGCATGAAGTTCGGCGCCGATATCGTGCTGGACATCGTCTGCTACCGCCGTCACGGCCATAACGAGACGGACGAGCCGGCCTTCACCCAGCCGATCATGTATGCCCGCATCAAGGAGACCAAGACGACCCGCACCCTCTATGCGGAGCGTCTGGCCCATAGCGGCGCCGTGCCGGCCGAGGACGGCAAGGCCATGCTGGATGCCTTCAATGCCCAGCTGGAGGAGGCCTATGAGGCCGCCCAGACCTTCAAGCCGAACAAGGCGGACTGGCTGGAAGGCCACTGGGCCGGGCTGAAGGCCGCCGGCTCCTCCGAGGAGGAGAAGGAGGAAGGCACCGCCGTGGCGCTGGACACGCTGCGCGAGGTTGGCAGCGCCCTCAGCCGCGTGCCGGAAGGCTTCAATACCAACAGCAAGATCATCCGCCAGCTCGAGGCCAAGAAGAACGCCATCGAGACCGGCGAGGGGATCGACTGGGCGACCGGCGAGGCGCTGGCCTTCGGCTCCCTGCTGCTGGAAGGCCATCGCATCCGCCTCTCGGGCGAGGATGTGCAGCGCGGCACCTTCAGCCACCGCCACTGCGTGCTGATCGACCAGCAGAACCAGGCGGACTACATGCCGCTGAACAACATCCGCGAGGGGCAGGCGCGGATGGAGGCCTTCAACTCGCTGCTGAGCGAGATGGGCGTGCTGGGATTCGACTACGGCTATACGCTGGCCGACCCGAATACGCTGACGCTGTGGGAAGGCCAGTTCGGCGACTTCGCCAATGGCGCTCAGGTTGTGATCGACCAGTTCATCGCCTCGGCGGAGACGAAGTGGCTGCGCATGTCCGGCCTCGTGATGCTGCTGCCGCACGGCTATGAAGGGCAGGGGCCGGAGCATTCCTCCGCCCGCCTGGAGCGCTATCTGCAGCTCTGCGCCGAGAACAACATGGCGGTCTGCAACTTCACGACCCCGGCCAACTACTTCCACGCCCTGCGCCGGCAGTTGAAGCGCAACTACCGCAAGCCGCTGATCGTGATGACGCCGAAGTCCCTGCTGCGCCACAAGCTGGCCGTCAGCAGCCTGGCCGACTTCGCCCCCGGCAGCAACTTCCAGACCATGATCCCGGAGACCGATGCCCTGGTGGCGCCGGATCAGGTCAAGCGCGTCGTGATGTGCACCGGCAAGGTCTATTACGACCTGCTGCAGGAGCGCCGGGACAAGGGCCTGCGCGACGTCGCGATCATCCGCCTGGAGCAGATGTATCCCTTCCCGAAGGTCACGATGGCCCGCATCCTGGCGGAGTACAAGAACGCCGAGGTCATCTGGTGCCAGGAGGAGCCCGAGAATATGGGCGCCTGGACCTTCGTGGACCGGCGTATCGAGAAGGTGCTCAAGGATCTGGGCAACAAGGCCCAGCGGCCCATCTATGCCGGCCGCGAGGAAGCGGCGAGCCCGGCCACCGGCTCCGCCAAGATCCATCAGCAGCAGCAGGAAGCCCTGGTGCGCGACGCGCTCGGCCTGTCCTAAAACGTAATCCGAGCAAGCACCGGTAGAGAGGCATTGAAATGACCGAGATTCTGGTCCCCACGCTGGGCGAGAGTGTTTCCACGGCCACCGTGGCCCGCTGGATGAAGAAGGCGGGCGAGTCGGTTGCCGCCGACGAGCCGCTGGTGGAACTGGAGACCGACAAGGTGACGGTGGAGGTGAATGCCCCCGCCGCCGGCGTGCTGGAGGCGATCTCCGCCGATGAGGGTGCCGAGGTCGAGCCCGGCGCTCTTCTCGGCACCATCGCCGCTGGCGAGGGCAAGGTGTCCCCGAAGGCGACCGCCGTTCCGGGCACCGAGAAGCCTCAGGCTTCCGGCGGCTCCCCCAGCGCGCCGAAGGTCGAGACGCCGCGCGCGGCCACCGGCCCCGTCTCCGTGCCCGGTGGCGGACATGCGCCGCTGCCCGCCGCCGCCAAGATGATGGCCGAGAACAATGTCTCGGCCGAGCAGATCGGCTCCGGCACGGCCAAGGACGGCCGGATCAGCAAGGGTGACGTGCAGGACTTCCTGGCCCGCCCGGCGTCCCAGCAGGCCGCCAAGCCGGCCGCCAAGGCCCCGCGTGCCCTGGAAGGCGGCGAGGAGCGGGTGAAGATGACCCGCCTGCGCAAGACCATCGCCAGCCGGCTGAAGGAGGCGCAGAACACGGCGGCCATGCTGACCACCTTCAACGAGGTGGACATGTCGGCCGTGATGGCGCTGCGGACCGAGTACAAGGACGCCTTCGAGAAGAAGCTCGGCACGAAGCTCGGCTTCATGTCCTTCTTCGTGAAGGCCTGCGTGACGGCGCTGAAGGAATACCCGGCGGTCAATGCCGAGATCGACGGCGACGACATCGTCTACAAGAACTTCGTGCATATGGGCATCGCCGTCGGTGGCCCGAACGGCCTCGTCGTGCCGGTGCTGAAGAACGCCGATCAGATGTCCTTCGCCGAGATCGAGAAGTCGATCGCCGGCTTCGGCCGGAAGGCGCGCGACGGTCAGCTGAAGCTGGAGGAGCTCGCCGGTGGCAGCTTCACCATCACCAATGGCGGTATCTACGGCTCGCTGCTCTCCACCCCCATCCTGAACCCGCCGCAGTCGGGCATCCTGGGCATGCATGCCATCAAGGAGCGCGCGATGGTGGTGGGCGGCAAGATCGAGGTGCGCCCGATGATGTATCTGGCGCTGTCCTACGACCACCGCATCGTCGACGGGAAGGAGGCTGTCTCCTTCCTGGTGCGCGTGAAGGAGAGCCTGGAGGATCCGCGGCGCCTGCTGCTGGATATCTGATCCTTCCGTCAGCGCGGAACGAAGGGGCGGGGGCCGCGCGAGCGGCCCCCGCTTTTTTTATGCGCCGGCCCGGGCTGGCCGCAGGGGCAGGATGATCCGCGTCAGCCACTCCGCCGGGGGCAGGGTCCGGCAGTCGTTCAGGTATTCCTCCATGCAGGGCTGATCCGCCGGCTCCCGCCCGCTGCCGGGCAGCCAGTCGCGGTAGAACCAGTCATAGGCGCGTTCCAGCTCCGCATAGGGGCCCCGGAAGGTGATGCAGGCGGCATGGCAGGCCGGCACCTCCAGGATGCGCGGATCATCGCCCTCCACCAGGACATCCGGCGCCACGGTGAAGCCGGCATCGGAGCGCAGCCGCGCGGCCGGCACGCTGCCGGGATCGTCGTGATAGAGGCCGAAGAAGCGCGTCTGCTCCGTGATCAGCTGCCGCGCCCGGCCCCAGGATTCCATCCGGTCGAAGGCACGGCCGATCTCGGCGTAAGGGCCGACATGGCGCGTGGCGGCCAGCCGGAGTGGGGGGATCTCCTCGCAACGGACTTCGAACATGCTGTGCTCCTTCATGGCTATGGGCCGGAAGAAGCGGCCGATGCCCCCCTGGCGCCGGTAGGCGGCGGGCGGCAGCCCATGCGCCGCCTGGAAAGCGCGGGTGAAGGCCGCCACGCTGCCATAGCCCGCCCGCCGGGCCACGCGCCCGATCGGCCGTGCCGTTCCGAGCAACTCGGAAGCCGCCCGTTGCAGCCTGTGGCGGCGCAGGGTCTCGGCCGGGGTTTCCCCCGTCATGGCACGGTAGATGCGGTGGAAATGACAGGACGAGAAGGCGGCGGCCTCCGCCAGCACCTCCAGCTGCGGCTCGCGATCCGGGTTGGCCGCCAGCCAGGCCATGGCACGGGCGATGCGGCGGTCGTAGTCCAGCAGGGTGCGCGGCTTCAGGGGCATCGGGGTCCTTCCGGTGATGCCATCCTGGGCAGCTTGCATTTGATCATGCTTGCGAAGCTCCCCGCGCATGGCTTTTCGCACCGCACAACTTCCTCGTCCCCCTTGCCCCTTCCGGTGGGCCGGGCCAGTTTCCGGTAACCGTTGTACAAGCAGGAACCCTGACTCATGTCCGAGAGCTTCGACGTCATTGTCATCGGCGCCGGCCCTGGAGGCTATGTCTGCGCCATCCGTGCGGCGCAGCTCGGACTCAAGGTTGCCTGCGTCGAGAAGCGCGACACCCTGGGCGGCACCTGCCTGAACGTGGGCTGCATTCCCTCCAAGGCGCTGCTGCAATCCTCCGAGGTGTTCGAGGAGACGAAGCACAAGTTCGCCGACCACGGCATCCTGATCGATGGCGTGAAGCTGGACCTGGCGCGCATGCAGGCCCGGAAGGGTGAGGTGGTCGGCGCCAACGTCAAGGGCGTCGAGTTCCTCTTCAAGAAGAACAAGGTCACCTGGCTGAAGGGCGAGGGGAAGATCACCGCCCCCGGCAAGGTTGAGGTCGCCGGTCAGACCTATGACGCGAAGAACATCGTCATCGCCACGGGCTCCGACAGCATGCCGCTGCGGGGCGTCGAGGTGGACGAGAAGCAGATCGTCACCTCCACCGGCGCGCTGGAGCTGGAGAAGGTGCCGGGCCATCTGGTCGTCATCGGCGGCGGCGTGATCGGGCTGGAGCTGGGTTCCGTCTGGCGCCGCCTGGGCGCCGAGGTGACGGTGATCGAGTTCCTGGACCGCATCGTCCCCGGGACCGACGGGGAGACAGCCCGGCAGTTCGAGCGCGTGCTCACCAAGCAGGGCATCAAGTTCAAGCTGAAGTCCAAGGTCACCGGCGCCACCCAGGCAGCGGATGGCGTGACCCTGACGGTGGAACCCGCCGCGGGTGGCGCGGTCGAGGAAGTGAAGGCCGATGTGGTGCTGCTGGCCATCGGCCGCCGCGCCTATACGGATGGCCTGGGCCTGGATACGGTCGGCGTGGAGCGGGACGAGCGCGGCCGCGTGAAGACCAATGGCCATTTCGCGACCAATGTTCCCGGCATCTATGCCATCGGTGACGTGATCGCCGGCCCCATGCTGGCCCACAAGGCCGAGGACGAGGGCGTGGCGCTGGCCGAGCAGCTGGTGGGCCAGGCCGGGCATGTGAACTACGGCGTCATCCCGAGCATCGTCTACACCTGGCCGGAAGTGGCCTCGGTCGGCGAGACGGAGGAGGAGCTGAAGGCCCGCGGCCAGGAGTACAAGTCCGGCAAGTTCCCCTTCACGGCCAATGGCCGCGCCCGCGCGATGGGCGATACCGACGGCTTCGTGAAGATCCTGGCGGACAAGAAGACCGACCGGGTGCTGGGCTGCCATATCCTGGGCCCGGATGCCGGCACGCTGATCGCCGAAGTGGCCATCGCCATGGAATTCGGCGCCAGCGCCGAGGACGTGGCCCGCACCTGCCACGCCCACCCGACGCTGAATGAGGCAGTGAAGGAAGCGGCCCTGGCCGTGGACGGGCGCGCGTTGCACATCTGAGGGTCCGTCGCCCCAGGGGGCGCCGCCCCCTGGAACCCCTGCGGGGGTGGCAGTGCCACCCCAGACCTCACCATCGTTCGGGACTCCGGCACGGTAGTCTCGTCGGAGGCCCCGGACCTCCGGCATCGACGGGGGGTCAGGCCATCCGGCCTCCCCCTCAAAAGACGTGACGCGGGGGCAGGGGTGGGCTTTCCATCCCTTCGGCCCTGGCTGCTGCGAACCTTACCCGCCGCTGCGCGGATGCGCCTTCTGCCAGGTCTCCAGCAGCCGCGCCGCATCCACACTGGTATAGCGCTGCGTGGTGGAAAGGCTGGCATGGCCCAGCAGTTCCTGGATGGCGCGCAGATCGGCGCCGGCGCCCAGCAGATGGGTAGCGAAGGAATGGCGCAGCGCATGGGGCGTGGTGTGTTCCGGCAGCCCCGCCAGGCGGCGGTAGTCGCGCAGCGCCTTCTGGGCCACCGCCGCATCCAGCCGCCCGCCTCGCGCGCCCAGGAAAAGCGGGGCCTCGGGCGCCGGGCCGCCGCGCGCGGCCAGATACCCGGCGACCGCGGCCTCCACCGCCGGCAGCACCGGCACAACCCGTTCCTTGCCGCCCTTGCCGCGCACGCGCAGCCCGCTCCGGACACGCGGCGCGTCCCGCACATCCAGCGCCAGTGCCTCGGAAATACGCAGGCCGCAGCCATAGAGCAGGGTGAAGAGCGCCTTGTCGCGCGCCGCCAGCAGGGGGGTGCGCTCGACGCTGCCGGTATCGGCGGCCACCTCGCGGGCCTCGGCCACCCGCAGGGCGCGGGGGGCGGGGGTCTTGAGGCGGGGGCCGCGCAGCCCGGCGATGGCATCGGGCGAGATGCCGTGCCGCCGCGCCAGGAAGCGCAGGAAGCTGCGGATGGCTGCCAGCTGGCGGGCGCGGGTGGCGGTGCCGGCGCCGGCCTCGGCACGAAAGGCCAGGAAGGCGCGCAGGTCGGCCGGGCGCAGCGCGGCGATGGATGGGAGGTCCGGCTCTGCGCCCTGGTGGCGGGTCAGGAAGCCCAGCAGGTCCGCCAGGTCGGCGCCATAGGCTTCCAGGGTATGCGGGCTGGCGCGGCGCTCCTTCTCCAGCCATTCCAGGAAGGCGGCGCGGGCTTCGAGGCCCGTCATGGCCGGCCCAGCGCGGCCACCAGTGCGGCGGCCAGGAAGCGGAGTTGGGGAGCGGCGCCACTGCGGGGCAGGGCGGCTTCCCGCCGCGCGCCCAGCACCAGCATGACGGGCGGGCCGGGCAGGGGCAGGCGGGCCAGGGCATCGCGGGTGATCAGCGCGGCAGCCTCCCCATGCAGCAGGGCCGGATCGGCGGGATTGTCGCGCAGCAGGGTATCGCGACCGGAAGGCAGCAGCGCCTCCACCGTGCCGGGCGGCAGATGGACGCGGTGCGGCGCATGGGTGCCTTCCCCGGCCAGGGTGCAATGCTCCAGCCCCAGCAGGGCGGGCCATTCCTGCGCCACGGCCTCCGCCGCGTCCGGGGCGGCGATCAGCGCCACCACCGCCCGCTGGGCGCGATGGACGAAACCATCCTCGGCCCGGGCAGTGGCCGCCAGCTCGCGGTTCGCGGCGCGCTCGGCGGCGATCATGGCGGCCATATGGTCGGCCAGTCCCTCGCCATGGATGCGGTGGGGCGGCGCCAGCAGCCGGTAGAGCTCCGGCCGCTCCGCCAGGAAGGAGGGGTTGGCGCGCAGCCAGGCCGCAACCCGGTCGGCGCCATCCGTCATCAGAGGATGCTCTGCCCCGTCTTCTTCCAGTCCGCCAGGAAGGCTTCCAGGCCACGGTCCGTCAGCGGGTGCTTGATCAGCTGGCGGATGACGGCGGGCGGCAGGGTGGCGACGCCGGCGCCGATCTTGGCGGCCTGCGCCAGGTGCAGCGGGTGGCGGATGGAGGCCACCAGCACCTCGGTCTTGATCGCGGGATAGTTGTCGTAGATCGTGACGATGTCCTCGATCAGCTGCATGCCATCCTGCGCCAGGTCGTCCAGCCGGCCGACGAAGGGCGAGATGTAGGTGGCGCCCGCCTTGGCCGCGAGCAGCGCCTGGGTGGCGGAGAAGCAGAGGGTGACATTGACCGGCGTGCCCTCCTCCGACAGGGTGCGGCAGGTGCGGAGCCCGGCCTCGGTCAGCGGAACCTTCACCGCGACATTGGCGGCGATGTTGCGCAGGAAGCGCCCCTCGGCCAGCATGCCCTCATAGTCGGTCGCCGTGACCTCGGCGGAGACATGGCCGGGCGTGATGGCGCAGATTTCGGCGATGACCTCGGCCATCTTGCGGCCGGACTTGGCGATCAGCGAGGGATTGGTGGTGACGCCGTCGACCATGCCGAGTTCGGCGAGCGAGCGGATTTCGGATACCTCAGCGGTATCCACAAAGAACTTCATGCTGCAATTCCTGGCGGCTGCGGGGTGGAATCCCCACATGAGGATAGTGTTACCGGGTGCAGGATAGCCGATGAGCGCGGCGAGACGAAAGGCCGGCGGGAGTCCGCAGGCCGCCCCGCGCCCGCGCCTGCGGGTTCTGCTGCCGCTGCCTTTGGCCGGCGCCTACGACTACCGCGTGCCGGCGGGCATGGAGCCGCCGCCGCCCGGTACCTTCGTGCAGGTGCCGCTGGGCGGGCGGGAGACGACCGGCGTGGTCTGGGATGGCGAGGCCGACCCGGAGCTGCCGGAGCGCAAGCTGCGCGACATCACCCATCTGCTGGATGTGCCGCCGATGACGGCCAGCCTGCGGCGCTTCGTGGAATGGGTGGCGGCCTATACCGTCGCCCCGCCCGGCGCGGTGCTGCGCATGGCCATGAGCAGCCCCTCGGCGCTGGAGCCGCCGATGGCCAAGGCGGGCTGGCGCGTCTCGGCCGGCGGGCGTGCCGCGCTGGCGCGGGGCAAGGGGCTGACCGGCGGCCGCCAACGGGTGCTGGAGACCATGCTGGGCGAGCTGGATGGCGAGGCGCATCTGGCCGCCACCATTGTTGGCCGGGCCGGCGTCTCCTCCGGCGTGCTGCGGGGCATGGCCGATGCGGGGCTGCTGGAGCCGGCGCTGATCGAGCGTGGGGTGGAGTTCCCCCGGCCGGACCTCGCGCGCGGCGGGCCCGGGCTGAGCGAGGCGCAGCGCGTCGCCGCCGAGGGCATGCGGAAGGCGGTGGCCAGCAGGTCCTTCGGCGTCACGCTGCTCTCCGGAGTCACTGGCTCCGGCAAGACGGAAGTCTACCTGGAGGCCGTGGCGGAATGCCTGGCGCAGGGCCGGCAGGCGCTGGTGCTGCTGCCGGAGATCGCGCTTTCGGCCCAGTGGCTGGAGCGTTTCGAGGCCCGGTTCGGCTGCCCGCCCGCGCTCTGGCACTCGGAGCTGGGCAGCAAGCGCCGCCGCGATACTTGGCGTGCCCTGGCGGAGGGGCGGGTGCAGGCGCTGGTCGGCGCGCGCTCGGCGCTGTTCCTGCCCTTCCCCGATCTCGGCCTGATCGTGGTGGATGAGGAGCACGAGACCGCCTTCAAGCAGGAGGACGGCGTCATCTACCACGCCCGGGACATGGCGGTGGTGCGCGCCCGGCTGAACGACGCCGCCTGCGTGCTGGCCTCCGCCACGCCGAGCCTGGAGACGCTGACCAATGTGGAGACGGGGCGCTATTCCGTGCTGCACCTGCCCACCCGGCATGGCGGCGCCACCCTGCCCAGCGTGGAGACCATCGACCAGCGGGTGACGCCGCCCGAGCGCGGCCGCTTCCTCAGCCCGCCGCTGGTGCAGGCGGTGCGGGACGCGATCGAGCGCGGGGAGCAGGCCATGCTCTTCCTGAACCGCCGCGGCTATGCGCCGCTGACGCTGTGCCGCACCTGCGGCCACCGGATGCGCTGCCCCAATTGCACGGCCTGGCTGGTGGAGCACCGCGTCCAGCGCCGGCTGCAATGCCACCACTGCGGCCATGCCGAGCCGATCCCGCCCCATTGCCCGGAATGCGGCGCCGAAGGCAGCCTGACGCCCCTCGGCCCCGGCGTGGAGCGGGTGCAGGAGGAGGCGGCGGAGCTGTTCCCCGATGCCCGCCGGCTGGTGATGGCCAGCGATACCCTGCCGGGCCCTGCCGCGGCGGCCGAGGCCGCGCGCGCCATCTCGGCGCGGGAGGTGGACCTGATCATCGGCACGCAGATCGTCGCCAAGGGCTGGCACTTCCCGCATCTGACGCTGGTGGGAGTGGTGGATGCCGATCTCGGCCTGGCGGGCGGCGACCTGCGGGCGGCCGAGCGCACGGTGCAGCTGCTGCACCAGGTGGCCGGCCGCGCCGGCCGTGCCGAGGCACCGGGGCGGGTGCTGCTGCAATCCTGGAACCCCGAGCATCCCGTGATGCAGGCGCTGATCTCCGGCGACCTGGACGGCTTCATGCGGGCCGAGGCCGAGCAGCGCAGGCCGGGCCACTGGCCACCTTTCGGCCGCCTCGCCGCGCTGATCGTCAGTGCCGAGGATGAGCGGGAGGCCGATACCACGGCGCGCGACCTGGGAATCGAGGCGCCGGGCGGGGATGGGGTGGAGGTGCTCGGCCCGGCCCCGGCGCCGCTGGCCATGCTGCGCGGCCGCCACAGGCGGCGGCTGCTGATCAAGGTCCGGCGTGACGTGCCGGTGCAGCCGCTCCTGCGGGAATGGCTCTCCCGCGTCCGTGTGCCGGCCTCGGTGAAGGTGCAGGTCGATGTGGACCCGGTGAGCTTCCTTTGACCCTTTTTGTACACAAGACACCCGTATTCGGCGCCTGAGCGGGGCAATCGGGCGGTTATGGCGGCGAAAGTGACCCTAAATTGAAACTCCGGTAACGAATCCCCCCCGAGCCGGTTGCCGCCCCTCGACCGGCTGTGTTAATGCCCGGCCGCCGCGACGGAAGATCCTCCGGGCGCGTCATGATTGCTGCCCGACGGGGGTGTGAGCCCTTCAAGGGGAGCTAGAAAGCAAGAAACGGGATTGTCCGTGGCCTCCGAAGCGCCGACCGCCTCGCCGAACACGTCCCCCACCGTTGGCCAAGCCAGCGGCCTCGCCCGGCGTTATGCGCTGGCTTTGCTGGAACTCGCCAAGGAGAAGAAGGAGATCGACCGCATCGCGGCCGATCTCGACCGGCTGTTCGCGCTGTGGCGCGAGGATGCCGCCTTCCGCTCCTTCGTCGGGGATCCGCGCCTGGATGCGGGGGCGCAGCGTCGTGGCGCCTTCGCGATCCTGGAGCGCGTTGGCATCACTGGCGAGGTGCGTAACCTGCTGGGCGTGCTGATCACCAACCGTCGCCTGGGTCATCTGGCCGAGGTGATCTCCGCCTTCGGGGCGCTCCTGGCCGAACAGCGCGGTCAGCAGACCGCCGACGTGGCCACCGCCCATCCGCTGACCGACGTCCAGCGCACGCAGCTGACTGCGCGCCTGGTCGAGGCCGGCTATTCCAACGTCAAGCTGGTCGAACGTGTCGATCCCTCCCTGCTGGGTGGGCTCGTGGTGCGTATCGGGTCCCGGCTTTTCGACAGCTCGATCAAGTCCAAGCTGCAGCGCATGCAGTATGCCATGAAGGGGGCCGCCTGATGGATATCCGTCCCGCCGAGATCTCGGAGATCCTGAAGCAGCAGATCGCCGGCTTCGATGCCGAAGCGAATGTTGCCGAGGTCGGCACCGTCTTGACCGTGGGCGACGGCATTGCCCGCGTCTACGGCCTGCAGAATGTCATGGCCGGTGAGCTGGTGGAGTTCCCCTCCGCCGGCCTGAAGGGCATGGCGCTGAACCTCGAGACCGACAACGTCGGTATCGTGATCTTCGGCGACGATACGCACGTCAAGGAAGGCGACACCGTCCAGCGCACGGGCGACATCGTCTCCGTCCCGACCGGCCGCGGCCTGCTGGGGCGCGTCGTGGACGGCCTGGGCAATCCGATCGACGGCAAGGGTCCGCTGGTCGACGTGACCCAGCAGATCGTCGAGGTGAAGGCGCCGGGCATCATTCCGCGCAAGTCCGTGCATGAGCCGATGCAGACCGGCATCAAGGCGATCGACGCCCTGATCCCGATCGGCCGTGGCCAGCGCGAGCTGATCATCGGCGATCGCCAGACCGGCAAGACGGCGGTGATCATCGACACGATCATCAATCAGAAGCCGATCAACCAGGGCACGGACGAGAGCAAGAAGCTCTACACGATCTACGTCGCCATTGGTCAGAAGCGCTCCACCGTCGCGCAGCTCGTGCGCACGCTGGAAGAGAACGGCGCGCTCGAATACTCCATCATCGTCGCCGCCACCGCTTCCGACCCGGCGCCGATGCAGTTCCTGGCGCCGTACACCGGCTGCGCCATGGGCGAGTATTTCCGCGACAACGGCATGCATGCCGTCATCTTCTACGACGATCTGTCGAAGCAGGCCGTCGCCTACCGCCAGATGTCGCTGCTGCTGCGCCGTCCGCCGGGCCGCGAGGCCTATCCGGGCGACGTCTTCTACCTGCACTCCCGCCTGCTGGAGCGCGCCGCGAAGATGGGTGAGGCCGCCGGCCTCGGCTCTCTGACCGCGCTGCCGGTGATCGAGACGCAGGCGGGCGACGTGTCCGCCTACATCCCGACCAACGTGATCTCCATCACGGACGGCCAGATCTTCCTGGAGACCGAGCTGTTCTATAAGGGCATCCGCCCTGCCGTGAACGTCGGTCTGTCCGTGTCCCGCGTCGGCTCCGCCGCCCAGATCAAGGCGATGAAGCAGGTCGCCGGCAAGATCAAGCTGGAGCTGGCCCAGTACCGCGAAATGGCGGCCTTCGCCCAGTTCGCTTCCGACCTGGACGCCTCCACCCAGGCCCTGCTGGCCCGTGGCGCGCGCCTGACGGAGCTGCTGAAGCAGCCGCAGTTCCAGCCCGTGCCGGTCGAGGAGCAGGTGGTTTCCCTGTTCTCCGGCACGCGCGGCTACCTGGACAAGCTGCCGGTGAACAAGGTCGGTGAATTCGAGCGCCGCATGCTGTCCGAGATCCGTGCCCAGAAGCCCGAGATCCTGGCCGGCATCCGCGACAAGAAGGAGCTGACCAAGGACAACGAAGCCGCGCTGGTGTCCTTCCTGGACAACTTCGCCAAGTCCTTCTCCTGAGGGGAGGCTAGGGGAGCAGACCCATGGCCAACCTGAAGGACCTGCGGGGGCGCATCAACAGCGTCAAATCCACCCGCAAGATCACGCAGGCGATGAAAATGGTCGCGGCGGCGAAGCTCCGCCGCGCCCAGCAGCAGGCCGAGGCCGCGCGCCCCTATGCCGAGCGCATGGAGCGGATGCTGGGCTCGCTCGGCGCTGCCGTCGCCGGCAATCCGGACGCACCGAAGCTGCTGGTGGGCTCGGGCCGCGACGCCGTGCACCTGCTGGTGGTCGTCACCGCGGATCGCGGCCTGGCGGGCGCGTTCAACACGAATGTCGGCCGCTTCGCCCGCAACCACATCCGTGAGCTGGAAGCCCAGGGCAAGACGGTGAAGGTCATCACCGTCGGCCGCAAGGGCGCCGCCTACCTGAAGCGCGAGCTGGCGAGCCGGGTGATCGAAGAGATCAACTATGTCGGCAAGAAGCGCGTGGGATTCGAGGAGGCCGACACCCTGGCCACCCGCATCACCGCGATGCTGGAAGCCGGCGAGTTCGATGTCTGCACGCTCATCTACAACCGCTTCCGCAACGTCATCTCCCAGGTGCCCTCCGCGCAGCAGCTGATTCCGGCTGTGCTGCCCGAGGCCGCCCCGGCGGAAGGCGCGCAGGCCTGGTATGAGTATGAGCCGGACGAGGCCACCATCCTCGCCCAGCTGCTGCCGAAGAACCTTGCGATCCAGCTCTATCGCGCGCTCCTGGAGAACTCTGCCGGCTTCTTCGGCAGCCAGATGAACGCGATGGACAATGCGACCCGCAATGCCGGCGATATGATCAACAAGCTGACCCTGACCTACAACCGCACGCGTCAGGCCAACATCACCCGGGAGTTGATTGAGATCATCTCCGGTGCTGAAGCGCTCTGAGGGAATCACCGCCATGAAGAACAACGTCGGCAAGGTTACGCAGGTCCTCGGCGCCGTCGTGGACGTGCAGTTCCCCTCTGAGCTGCCGGGCATGCTGAACGCGCTGCAGGTGAAGATCGGCGAGCGCACCCTGGTGCTCGAGGTCGCGCAGCACCTGGGCGAGCGCACCGTGCGCACCATCGCCATGGACACCACGGACGGCCTGGTCCGTGGCGCCGAGGTGGTCGATACCGGCAAGGGCATCTCCGTGCCGGTGGGTGAGGGCACGCTGGGCCGCATCCTGAACGTCATCGGCGAGCCGATCGACGAGCGCGGCCCGGTCCCGGCCGAGAAGACCTACACCATCCACCGTGCCGCCCCGGCCTTCGAGGACCAGGCCACCTCGGCCGAGGTTCTGGTGACGGGCATCAAGGTCATCGACCTGCTGGCCCCCTACTTGAAGGGCGGCAAGGTCGGCCTCTTCGGTGGCGCGGGCGTCGGCAAGACCGTGACCATCCAGGAGCTGATCAACAACATCGCCAAGGGCCATGGCGGCGTGTCGGTCTTCGCAGGCGTGGGTGAGCGCACCCGCGAGGGCAACGACCTCTATCACGAGATGATCGATGCCGGCGTCATCAAGCTCGGCGAGAAGGACACCGCCGGTTCCAAGGTGGCGCTGGTCTATGGCCAGATGAACGAGCCGCCGGGCGCCCGCGCCCGCGTCGCGCTCTCTGGCCTGTCCATGGCGGAATACTTCCGCGATGAGCAGGGCCAGGACGTGCTCTTCTTCATCGACAACATCTTCCGCTTCACCCAGGCGGGCGCCGAGGTTTCGGCTCTGCTGGGCCGCATTCCCTCCGCGGTGGGCTACCAGCCGACGCTGGCCACCGACATGGGCGCGCTGCAGGAGCGGATCACCTCCACGAAGAAGGGCTCGATCACCTCGGTTCAGGCCATCTACGTGCCCGCCGACGATCTGACCGACCCGGCGCCCGCCGCCTCCTTCGCGCACCTTGATGCCACCACGGTGCTCAACCGCTCGATCGCTGAGCTGGGCATCTTCCCGGCCGTGGACCCGCTGGACTCCACGTCCCGCGCCCTCGACCCGCGCATCATCGGTGAGGAGCACTACCAGGTGGCGCGCGACGTGCAGCGCATCCTGCAGACCTACAAGTCGCTGCAGGACATCATCGCCATCCTGGGCATGGACGAGCTGTCGGAAGAGGACAAGCTGATCGTGGCGCGCGCGCGCAAGATCCAGCGCTTCCTCTCCCAGCCCTTCCATGTGGCCGAGGTCTTCACCGGCACGCCGGGCGTCTTCGTGAAGATCGAGGACACCGTGCGCTCCTTCGCCGGCATCGTGAAGGGCGACTACGATCACCTCCCGGAGGCCGCCTTCTACATGGTCGGCACCATCGAGGAAGCGGTGAAGAAGGCCGAAACCCTCAAGGCCGCGGCCTGAGGACGCAGCCATGGCGAGCTTCGACCTTGAACTGGTGAGCCCGGAGAAGCTGCTGCTCTCCCGCCCCGTCGAGATGGCGATCATCCCGGCGGCGGAGGGTGAGATGGGCGTCCTCCCCGGTCACTCCCCGATGATCGTCGCCCTCAGGGGCGGCGTCATCGAGGTGCGCGAGGCCGGCAAGCAGCCCGAGCGCCTCTTCGTCGCCGGTGGCTTCGCCGAGATCACGCCGACCCGCATGACCGTGCTGGCCGACGAGGCGACGCCGGTGTCTGAACTCTCCCGCGCCCAGGCCGAGACCCGGCTGCGGGAGGCGCAGGCCGCCTATGAGGCCGCTGCCACGGAGACCCCGGAAGCGCGCGAGAGGGCCATGGACCGCCTCCTGGCCACCCGCGTCATGCTGGATGTCGCCGGCGCGGCCTGAGCCGATCAACCGGGGTTGTGCCCCGTCTCTCTTGCAAACCGAACGCCGCCCGCAGAACATGATCGCGGGCGGCGTTCGGCGTTTTCCGGGTGCCGTCTGGCGGTGAATTCAGAAGGTTGAATGGCAGCATGAAACACTGGCGTATCGAGCAGGTTGCCTGGGACCGGTTCGACCCGTCCAGGATCGAGCCGGGCATCGTGCCGCTGGTGAAGGCGGCGGCCATGGTCGAGAAGAACGGCGTCGACTACGCCAAATACCTCAATGGCGTCTTCTCCGACGATCCCGACTTCCGCCAGGCCGCCGACAACTGGGCGGTCGAGGAAGTGCAGCACGGCGACGCGCTGGGGCAATGGGCCATGCTGGCCGATCCCAGCTGGAACTTCGATGATTCCTTCGAGCGCTACCGCAACGGCTACAAGATCGACGTCAATGCCGATGCCTCCATCCGTGGCAGCCGCACGGGCGAGCTGATCGCCCGCTGCATGGTGGAGACAGGCACCTCCTCCTATTACACCGCCCTGGGGGAGGCGACCGAGGAGCCGGTGCTGAAGGAGATCTGCAAGCTCATCGCCGCCGACGAGTACCGGCACTTCAAGCTCTTCTACGACCACATGAAGCGCTACCTGGCGCGGGAGAAGCTGAGCTTCCTGCAGCGGCTGCGCGTGGCCGCCGGGCGCATCGGCGAGTCCGAGGACGACGAGCTGGCCTTCGCCTTCCATTGCGGCAATGACGCCGTCGGCGTGCCTTATGACCATAACCGCTGCATCGCCGGCTATATGGGCCATGCGATGGGCTACTACCGCTACCGCCATATCGAGCGCGGCATGGGCATGGTGTTCAAGTCCATTGGCCTGCAGCCGCGCGGCCGGCTCTCCAGCCTCGCGGCCAAGGGGGCGTGGCGCCTGCTCTGCTGGCGGCGCGACAAGTTCAAGCGGGAGATGGTCGTGGCCAACGAGAACCTCGCCAGCCGCCAGCGGGCCGCGGCCTGAGCGCGCGGCTCACCCGTCGCGGCGCCCTGGCGGCGGCCCTGGTCGGACTGTCCGGGACGGGCATGGGCCAGCCGGACCGGCCGGGGCTAGGGGTTCTGGCACGCGGCAACGGCATCACATTCGGCACTGCCGTGCAGGGCGGGCTGCTGTCGAGGGACAGCGACTACGCCAGCGCCATCGGGCGCGAGGCGGCGATCCTCGTGCCGGAATACGAGGGCAAGTGGGGTAGCCTGCAACCCGCCGAAGGCCGGTTCGACACCGGGCCGCTGGACAGCGTCCTGGCCTGGGGGCGCGTTCACTCCAGGCCGGTGCGGGGCCATGCGCTGATCTGGCACCAGGATCTGCCGGACTGGACGCAGCGGGCCATGATGGAAAGCCCTCAGCGCGCCCGCGCCGTGATGGAGGCGCATTTCGGCACCGTGCTGGGCCATACCCGCCAGCAGATCCGTGACTGGGACGTGGTCAACGAGGTCATCGCCGACCCGCCGGGCAGCGACACGCCGCAGACGGTGGGTGGCGACCTGCGGGACACTCCCTGGCTGCGCGCGCTCGGCCCTTCCTATATTGAGACGGCGCTGCGGATGGCGCGGGAGCGGGACCCGACGCTCCGCCTGACCCTGAATGAATACGGCATCGAGGAAGATACCCCCGATGCCGCGGAGAAGCGGCGCCGGCTGCTGGCCCTGGTGCGGGACCTGCTGGAGCGGAATGTTCCGCTGGATGCCATCGGGCTGCAGGCGCATCTGCAACTGGCCAAGCCCTTCAACCCGGCGGTGCTGAGCGGCTTCATCAAGGAGCTGCGGGCGGCCGGGCTTTCCGTGCTGGTCACCGAGCTGGATGTTCGGGAGACCTGGGACGCGCCGCAGGACCTCGCCGCCCGGGACGCGCTGGTGGCGGAGCGCAGCTATGCCTTCGTCTCCACCGCGCTCTCGGCCGGGGTGCGGACGGTGCTGACCTGGGGCCTCGGGCAGAAATACTCCTGGCTGGCGACCAATCCGGCGGTGGCCCTGCCGGAGGGGCGCATCCATCGCGGCCTGCCGCTGGGCCCGGACGGGCAGCGCACCCCGATGTGGGACGCCCTGGCGCGCGCCTTCGCGGGGCGCTGACGCAAGCACATATGGCGCCAGGGCGGCGGGCGCCCTAGTGTGCCGCCACCATGCGCTATCTCTCCACGCGGGGCGAAGCCCCGGTTCGCGAATTCGAAGACGTGCTGCTGGCGGGCCTCGCCGAGGATGGCGGGCTCTTCCTGCCGGAATCCTGGCCGGAGCTGTCGGCGGATGAATGGCGCGCGCTGCGCGGCCTGCCCTATGCCGAGCTTTCGGCGAAGCTGATGGCCTATTTCACCGCCCCCGCCATTTCCGAGGCGGAGCTGCTGGTGATGACGCGCGCCGCCTATGCCGGCTTCGGCCATGCCGCCACGGCCCCGCTGGTGCAGCTGGAGCCCGGCATCTTCGCGCTGGAGCTGTTCCACGGCCCGACGCTGGCCTTCAAGGACATGGCCATGCAGCTGCTGGGGCGGCTGTTCGACCATGTGCTGGCCAAGCGGGGGGAGCGCATCACCATCGTCGGCGCCACTTCCGGCGATACCGGCAGCGCGGCCATCGAGGCCTGCCGGGACCGTGCCTCCATCGACATCGTCATCCTGCATCCGGAGGGGCGTACCAGCCCGGTGCAGCGGCGGCAGATGACCACCGTGCTCTCCTCCAATGTCCGCAACATCGCCGTCCAGGGCAGCTTTGACGACTGCCAGGACCTGGTGAAGGCGATGTTCAACGACGCGCCCTTCCGGCGGGAGATGAAGCTCTCGGCGGTGAATTCCATCAACTGGGCGCGCATCGCGGCGCAGATCCCCTATTACGCCTATGCCGCGCTGGCGCTGGGTGCGCCGGACCGGCCGGTCTCCTTCTCCGTCCCCACCGGCAATTTCGGCAATGTGCTGGCCGCCTGGGTCGCCCGCCGCATGGGGCTGCCGATCGAGCGGCTGATCATCGGCGCCAATCGCAACGACATCCTGGCCCGCTTCATCGCCAGCAACGACATGTCCGCCCGCCCGGTGGAGCCCAGCCTCTCGCCGAGCATGGATATCCAGGTCTCTTCGAATTTCGAGCGCCTGCTCTTCGAGTTGCTGGACCGAGACCCGAAGGCGACGGCCGAGATCATGACCCGCTTCCGCGCCGAGGGACGCATGCCCGTGCCGGATGGCGCCTGGAAGCAGGCCACGGATCTCTTCGACGGCTTCGTGCTGCCGGACGAGGGGACGCTGGAGGAAATCCGGCGGCTCCATACCGAGAGCGCCTATCTTGCGGACCCCCATACCGCCATCGGCACCGCGGCCGCCCGGGCCATGCGCCCGGAGGACAGGGGTATCCCTGTCGTGGTGGCCGCCACGGCGCATCCGGCCAAGTTCCCGGACGCGGTGGAGCGCGCCACCGGCTTCCGCCCGCCGCTGCCCGCCCGCCTGGCGGATCTGCATGAGCGGGAGGAGCGCTTCGAGGTGCTGCCGGCCGAGCTGGAAGCGATCGAGGCGGCCGTGAAGGGGCACGCCCGCCGCAACGCCGCCTAGCCCGGCCGGACAGACCCGACCGCCCCGCGCTCAGGCGGGGCGGCGTCGCTCGGCTGTCTCAGCCGGCGATGGCAGCGGCCCGCCTGCGCCGGCGCGCCGCCAGCAGCCCGAGGCCACCGACCGCCAGCAGCGACAGGGTGGAAGGCTCGGGCACGGCGGTTGCCTTCGTCTTCACGGTGCCGGAGAGGCTGCAGCCAGCGGTGCAGGCACCGAAGCCTGCCGTGAAATTGCCCGTGAAGGCATCCCCGGTGATGCTCATGCTGAAATTGCCGAGCGGGTTCAGCGCGGAGAAGCTGCCATTCGGCGCCCCGCCGGGGCTGCTGGTCAGGGAGCCCGTGGCCGCCGTTCCGGCCGGCAGGGCGGTACCCGCCAGCAGGTCGGCCAGCGTCACGGAGAGGGCGAGGCCCGGCGTGGCGAAGGAGAAGTCCAGCCCCAGGAGCCCATCGGTCACGGCCGTGACCGCACCCCCGCTGGTCAGTCCGTAGGAGAGGTTGAGGCCACTGGCGTAAGCCTCGTCGCTGACGGTGATGGTGCCGCCGATGTTCACGCCGCCGGGCGGGGTTCCACCGGTCTGGGCGAAGTTGAAGATGACATCGGCGGAGGCGGGGGCGGCGCTGAGCCCCAGGGCAAGTCCCATTGCCAGGCCAGCGATACGGAGTGTCTTCATGGCTTCTTCCTCACCGCAGCGAAAATGCTGCAAGCCATGGGCAAGCAGGACTCATGCCTGCTGAATTATTTTTGCATATTCAGCAAGTTAATGAGGGTGCCGTAAAATCGACCGGCATAGATGTAAAGTAATTCGACATTGGATGGACCTCAGGGGCGCGGCGCATGCGCGGGGCGTAACCCTTGCGGTTCCGAAACACATGGCTCGGGGTCGCAGTTTCCATGTCCTGGCCCTACATTAAGGGGCAGAGTCAAAGAATCCGCCCCCTGAGCCTTACTCCCGGGGACTACACAGGAATTTCCGAATGTCAGATGCGGTGCGGCTGACGCGCCTCCCTAACGGCCTGACCGTCGTCTCCGAGACGATGCCGCGGGTCGAGACTGTTTCCATCGGCGCCTATGTCCATGCCGGCACGCGGGACGAAACGGCCGCTGAGAACGGCGTCTCTCACTTCCTCGAACACATGGCCTTCAAGGGCACCGAGAAGCGCGACGCCGCCGCCATCGCCCGTGAGATCGAGAATGTCGGCGGCCATCTCAACGCTTATACGGCGCGCGAGCAGACCGCTTACTACGCCAAGGTGCTGAAGGAGGACATGCCGCTGGCCGCCGATATCCTCGGCGACATCCTGACGCATTCCACTTTCATCCCGGAGGAGCTGGAGCGCGAGCGCGGCGTGATCCTGCAGGAGATCGGCCAGGCCAACGACACGCCTGACGATATCGTCTTCGACCATTTCCAGGCCACCGCCTTCCCCGACCAGCCCATGGGCCGTCCCACCCTGGGCACCGAGGAGGTGATCGCCCGGATGCCGCGGGAGGCCCTGACGGGCTACATGCGGCATCACTACGGCCCCAGCCGCATGGTGGTGGCCGCCGCCGGCGCGCTGGAGCATGACGACCTCGTCGCGCAGGTGCGGCAGCACTTCGCCGACCTGCCGACCGTGGACCCCGCGCTGGGCGAGCCGGCCCGCTACACCGGCGGCGAATTCCGTGAGGAGCGGGACCTGGATCAGGTGCATGTGGTGCTGGGCTTCGAGGGGCCGGCGGTCACGACCCAGTGGCACTACCCCACCATGCTCCTCTCCACCCTGCTGGGTGGCGGCATGTCTTCCCGCCTCTTCCAGGAGATCCGGGAGAAGCGCGGGCTGGTCTATTCCATCTATTCCTTCGCCCAGCCCTTCCGCGACGGTGGCGTCTTCTCGATCTATGCCGGCACGGGCGAGGATCAGGCCGCCGAGCTGGTGCCGGTGACGCTGGAGGAGCTGCGCCGGGTGCAGCATGACGTCAGCCTGGACGAGCTGAACCGCGCCAAGGCGCAGCTGCGCGCCTCCGTGCTGATGTCGCTGGAATCGACCGGCAGCCGCTGCGAGCAGCTGGCCCGTCAGCTTCAGGTGCATGGCCGCGTCATCACGCCGGAGGAAACCAAGGCGAGGATCGCGGCCGTGACGATCGAGGATGTGCAGGCGGCGGCGGCGATGATCTTCCGCTCCCGCCCCACGCTGGCGGCGCTGGGTCCGGCCGGCAAGGTGCCGGGCCTTCCGGCCATCGCGGAGAAGCTGGCGGCATGAACAACCTGGAGATGCTTGAAGCCCTGGTGGCCGCCGCGCGCGCGGCGGGGGCCGATGCGGCGGATGCGATCCTCGCCGCCGGAACCTCCCTGTCCGTCAGCCGGCGGCTGGGGGCGACCGAGCATCTCGAGCGGGCCGAGGGCTTCGACCTCGGCCTACGGGTCTTCATCGGCCAGAGGCAGGCCATCGTCTCCTCGACCGACCCGGACCCCGCGGGCTTCGCGCAACTGGCCGAGCGCGCCGTCGTCATGGCGCGGGCGGTGCCGGAGGACCGTTTCTCCGGCCTGCCGGAGGCGGTGCCGCTGCCGCCGCGCGACCTGGACCTGGACGACCCCGCCGAGCCCTCCGCCCAGGATCTGCTGGCCCGTGCCGCCGAGGCCGAGGAAGCGGCCCTGGCCACCGCGGGCGTCACCAACAGCAATGGCGCCGATGCCGGTTTCCACCGCACCCGCATCGCCATCCTCGGCTCCAACGGTTTCGCGGGCGAATATGCCCGCTCCAGCCATTCCATCTCCGTTTCCGCCGTGGCGGGGCAGGGGACGGCGATGGAGCGCGACTACGACCACAGCGTCGCCGTGCATCTGGCCGATCTGGAGGATGCCGCCAGCCTCGGCCGCAGCGCCGGGGCGCGCGCGGTGCGGCGGCTCAACCCGACCCGCCCGGCCTCCCGCCGCCTCAGCGTGGTCTATGACCCGCGCGTGGCGGGTTCGCTGCTGGGGTATCTTGCGGGCGCGCTGAACGGCGCCTCCGTGGCGCGCGGCACCTCCTTCCTGCGCGACAGCATGGGCAAGCAGGTATTGGCCCCTGGTCTGACCCTGCGCGACGACCCGCTGCGGCGGCGCGGCCTGCGCTCCCGCCCGTTTGATGGGGAAGGGATGCCGGGCGAGCCGCGCGCGCTGATCGAGGACGGCGTGCTCAGGAGTTGGGTGCTGGACTGGCGCAGCGCCCGGCAACTCGGCCTCACCTCTACCGGCCATGCCAGCCGTGGCATTTCCGGCCCGCCCTCGCCCTCCACCACCAATCTCTGGCTGGAGCCGGGCAAGGTCTCCCCCGCCGCGCTGATGAGCGACCTGGACGAGGCGCTCTATGTGACGGAGATGATGGGCAGCAGCGTCAATGCGGTGACGGGCGACTACAGCCGCGGCGCCTCGGGCTTCATGATCCGCAAGGGAGAGCTGGCGGAGCCGGTCAGCGGCATCACCATCGCCGGCAACCTGAAGGAGATGTATCTCCACATGGCCGCCGCCGACGACCTGCGCTTCCGCCGTGGCACCGATGCGCCCACCCTGCGGGTGGATGGCATGACGCTGGCGGGCGCCTGACCAGCCGGACCCCGGCCGCGCATTCCCATATCGGAGAGCTTCTTCTAACCTTTCCCCTTGTCCGAGACTGGCCAGCGATAAGGCCGCAGGGGGAACCGAACATGAATGCTTCGCCGGGTGTGCAGACCCTCCAGCCCGTGGCCGATTCCGCGCGCCGCCTCGCCATCCTGAAGGCGCTGGAGCGGAAGCTGCTCTGGCTTTCCGCCTGGACCATCCACAACGCCAACCATATCCGCCCCAACCGGGACGGGTTGAAGGTGGGCGGGCACCAGGCTTCCTCGGCCTCCTGCGTCTCGATCATGACGGCGCTCTATTTCGGCATCCTGCGGCCGCAGGACCGGGTCGCGGTAAAGCCCCATGCCGGCCCGGTCTTCCATGCCGTCAACTACCTGCTGGGGCGGCAGAGCCGGGAGAGGCTTTCCACCCTGCGCCAGTTCGGCGGCATCCAGCCCTATCCCAGCCGGGTGAAGGACGGGGCGGAGGTGGATTTCTCCACCGGCTCCGTCGGGCTGGGCGTGGCCATGACCAGCTTCGCCTCGCTGGTGCAGGACTATGTCCACCTGCACAAGCTGGGCCGGGAAGGAATGGCGCGCGGGCGCCACATCGCCATCGTCGGCGATGCCGAGCTGGATGAGGGCAATATCTACGAGGCCCTGCTGGAGGGCTGGAAGCATGATGTGCGCGATGTCTGGTGGGTGGTGGACTACAACCGCCAGAGCCTGGACAGCGTGGTGCCGGACCGTCTCTTCGGTCGGATCGAGGGCCTGTTCCGCGACATGGGCTGGAATGTCGTCACCCTGAAATACGGGCGGAAGCTGGAGGCCGCCTTCGCCCGCCCGGGCGGGGAGGCGCTGCGCCGCTGGATCGACGACTGCCCCAACAGCCTCTATTCCGCGCTGACCTTCCAGGGCGGCGCCGCTTGGCGCCGGGCGCTGCTGGCGGAACTGGGGCGGGATGCGGGCTTCCGCGACATCATCGACCCGCTGAGCGACGAAGAGCTCGGCGCCCTGATGACCAACCTGGCCGGCCATGACATCGAGACGCTGGAGGAGGCCTTCCGCGCCCAGGACGCGGCCGGCGACCAGCCGACCTGCTTCATCGCCTATACCGTCAAAGGCATGGGCCTGCCCTTCGCCGGACATAAGGACAACCACGCCGGGCTGATGACCAGGGAGCAGATGGAGAGCTTCCGCGCCGCCATGGGCATCCGCGCCGGCCATGAATGGGACCGGCTGGAAGGGCTGGAGATCCCGGAGGCGGAGATCGAGGCCTTCCTGCGCGCGGTGCCCTTCGCCGCGCCGCTGACGCCGGAGGGGCGCTGCCTCTCCGCGCCCCTGGTGCCCGTGCCCGCCAGCCTGCCCACGCCGCGCGTGCCGGAGGGGCGCACGCTTTCCACCCAGGCGGCCTTCGGGGAATTGCTGGCGGAGATCGGCCGGACCGGGCAGGGGGAGGAGGCGGAGCAATTCGCCGCCCGCGTCGTCACCACCAGCCCGGACGTGACCGTCTCCACCAATCTCGGCCCCTGGGTCAACCGGCGCGGGGTCTTCGACCGCCACCTGAAGAACGATGTCTTCCGTGACGCCAAGCTGGCCAGCGCCCAGCGCTGGGGCATGTCGCCCACCGGCCAGCATATCGAGCTGGGCATCGCCGAGCAGAACCTCTTCCTGCTGCTGGGCGCGCTGGGGCTGGCGGACCGGATGCATGGCGGGCGGCTGCTGCCGGTGGGCACGGTCTATGATCCCTTCGTCAACCGCGGCCTCGATGCGCTGATCTATGCCTGCTACCAGGATGCGCGCTTCCTGCTGGTCTCGACGCCCTCCGGCCTGACCCTGGCGCCCGAGGGCGGTCAGCACCAGAGCTTCAACACCCCGCTGATCGGCATGGCGCAGGACCGGCTGGCCTGTTTCGACCCCGCCCATGCCGATGAGCTGGCCATCCTGCTGCGCTGGGCCTTCGAATACATGCAGAAGCCCGAGGGCTCGGCGGTCTGGCTGCGGCTTTCCACGCGTGGCCTGCAACAGCCGGAGCGAAAGCTGGATGCGGCGTCGGTGATCGCCGGCGGCTACTGGGCGGTGCCGCCGGCGGAGGGCGCGCGCATCGCCATCGCCTATCAAGGGCCGCTGGCGCCTGAGGCCATGGAGGCCTTCCAGGAGCTGCGGAGCGAGGAGCCCGGCGCCGGCCTGCTGGCCCTCACCAGCCCGGACCGGCTGCATGCGGGCTGGCTGGCCGCGCGGCGTGAGGCCCGGAAGGGTCCGGGGGCGGCGCCATCCCATATCGAGGCGCTGCTGGCGCCGCTGGCGCCGGGCGCGGCGCTGGTCACGGTGCTGGACGGGCATCCGGCGGCGCATGCCTGGATGGGCGCGGTGCGCGGGCAGCGGGTGGTACCGCTGGGGGTGGACCACTTCGGCCAGTCCGGCGATATCCCCGACCTCTACCGGGAATACGGGCTGGATGTCGACGCCATCCTGGATGCCTGCGCCCAGGCCCTGTTAGGGCGCTGAGGGAGGCGGAGGCATTCCGCCGCGGCGCCGGTCACGGCGCCGCGGTCAGGCTGGCGTCGGCAGGGCGAAGCTCCCACTCATGCCCTGGCGCCGGGCCGCACCACAACTTCCAGATATTCGGACGGGATCACCACGCCCGGGCCGCCGCCGCGCTGGAACTGCCCGATCAGGCCGGTGATGCCCTTTTCCAGCTCTGCCTGCCGATCCGGCTCCAGGGCCAGGAAAGCCTTGTGGACGGGGCCGTAATAGGTGCGGAAGACCTCCACCCAATGGGTGGGGGAGCGGTAGCGGAAGTTGAAGACGCGTGGCGTGGCGGTGATGCCGGCGCCGGGGAAGAGCTCCCGCAGCCGCTCCTCCGTGCCCCAGAGGGCGGGGGAGCGCAGGCCGGCCGGGGGCGGCAGGAAGCCGCCGAGCAGCTTGAAGAGCTGGCCAACAAAGCCCCCGGGTGTCCAGTTCGCCAGCCCGATCCGCCCCTGCGGACGGCAGACGCGCAGCATTTCCGCTGCCGCCTTCTCCTGGTCCGGCGTGAACATGACGCCGAAGGTGGAGAGCACCGCGTCGAAGCTACCATCGGGGAAGGGCAGGGCCTCGGCATCGGCCACCCGGGTATCGAGCAGCAGGCTGTCCGCCTGCGCCCGCATGCGGGCCCGCTCCAGCAGGGCCGGCACATAATCGGTGCAGGTGACGCTGGCATATCGGCGCGCGGCAGCCAGGCTGGCATTGCCGTTGCCGCCGGCGACATCCAGCACCTGCTCGCCGCCCCGGAGGTCAATGGCCTCGCAGAGCATCTCTCCGACGATCTGCAGCGTGGTGCCGATGACGGCATAATCGCCCGAGGCCCAGTTGGCCTGCTGCTTCTGCTTGAGGGCGAGGAGATCGGGCTGGGGGGACGGCGTAGAGACCTGGCTCATGGCGTTGCTCCCTGCGACCTTATTTTTTTGTCCGCAATGGATGCGCCGCTGGCCAGCCGGGGGGAAGACACATCCCCTCGACTCGGGAGGAGGGGAGGAGACGGCATCCCGCCACCTGCCCCCGCCCCCGCCGTCAGTCCTTGCGGAAGAAGGTATCCAGCCGTGCCATGGCCTGTTCGGCCAGCCCCGGGGAGACGGCAAAGCAGAGCCGCAGCTTGCCATCGGGATCCTCGCCGAAGGCGGTGCCGGGAGCCAGGCCGACCTTGGCCTCCCGCAGGATGCGGATGGCCAGGGAGCGGGAATCCTGCTCCCCGTCCCTGGAGAACATCAGGTAGAAGCTGCCCTCCGGCGGCTGCAGCCGGATGCCGGGGATGGCGCCCAGGCCCTCGCAGAAGATCCGCCGGCTTTCCCGGCAGCGGGCGACCATGGTGCGGATGAAGTCGTCGCCCTGCTCCAGCGCCGCGATGCAGGCATACTGGATGAAGGTCGGGATGCTGGTGGTGTTGTACTGGCAGAGGCTGGCGAAGGTCTCGCCCAGCCCCTCCGGCACGATGATCCAGCCGGCGCGCCAGCCCGTCATTGCCCAGTTCTTGGAAAAAGTATTTGTTACCAGCAGCTTGTCGCGCGGCTCCGTGATCTCCAGGAAGGAGGGCGCGATGGCGTTGCCATAGGTGAAGTGGTTGTAGACCTCGTCCGAGAGCAGCCAGAGGTCGCGCGCCCGCAGCAGGTCCCGCAGCGCGTACATCTCCGTCCTCGGCATCACCCAGCCCGTGGGGTTGGAGGGCGAGTTGATCGCCACGATCCGGGTGCGGGGCGTGATGGCGGCCTCGATATCCGCCAGATGCAGGCTGAAGCCGCCATCGGCGCCGCGCCGCAGGGGCACCGTGACCGGCACGCCGCCGCAGACCCGCACGGTCGCGGCCAGGTTCGGCCAGTGCGGGCCGGGAATGATGACCTCGTCCCCCGGGCTCAGCACCGCCTGCATGGCCTGCATGATGGCGTTCATGCCGCCGGCCGTGATGGCGAAACGGCCGGGCGCCACGTCCACGCCCCAGTGGCGGCTGTGGTAGTCGGCCAGGGCCTCCCGCAGCCGGGGCAGCCCCTGGGAATAGGTGTAGCGGGTCTGGCCGGCCCGCATGGCGGCCTCGGCCGCCTCCACCACGAAGGGCGGAGTCGGCAGGTCGCCCTCGCCGATCCAGAGCTTGATGACCTCCGGGTCCTCCCGCGCCAGATCGGCGATCTCGGCGATCTGGTTGACCGAGAGCTCCTTCATCCGGGCCGGAAGGGCCTCGCGGGGCGAAGGGAGGGTGGTTTCGGTGCTGTCGCTCATGCGGACCTCGGGCAGGACAGGTGAGTCCATGCCGGGGGGCGCGTGAGGCCGCAAGGGGGCCTTGGTTGCGCTGCGCCCTTTCAATGAGGGCACTACTGCGCTAAACGCGCCGGCTCAACGAGTTGATCGGCCCCCCCGGGTCGGCGTCGCGCGCGGGCGTGGTGGAATTGGCAGACACGCTGGATTTAGGTTCCAGTGGCGCAAGCCGTGGGGGTTCAAGTCCCTCCGCCCGCACCAGTCAGCGCCGCCGGTGGCCCGAGCAGACGGACTGGTTTTCAGGAGCAGGTGTGGCGACGATGCAGGTGACCGAGCAGGCAGCCGAGGGGCTGAAGCGGGGCTTTTCCGTGGTGGTTCCGGCGGCGGATATCGCCGCGGCGCGTGATGCGCGCCTGGCGGCCCTGGCCAAGGACGTCCGCATCCCGGGCTTCCGCCCGGGCAAGGTGCCGACCTCCGTGGTGAAGCAGCGCTTCGGCCAGGCCGTGATGGGTGAGGTGCTGGACGAGCAGGTGCAGTCCGCCACCCGCAGCGTGATCGAGGAGCGCGGCCTGCGCCCGGCCATGCAGCCCAAGATCGAGCTGACGAACTTCGCCGATGGCGCGGACCTCGAGTTCACCATCGAGCTGGAGCAGCTGCCCGAGATCCCGCTGCCCGACTTCTCCGCCATCGAGCTGGAGAAGCCCGTCACCAAGGTGAGCGACGAGGAAGTCACCAAGGCCATCGAGGGCATCGCCTCCCGCAACCGCGCGATGGAGGACGTGACGGAAGACCGCGCGGCCGCCCAGGGCGATGTGGTGGTGACCGATTTCGAGGGGCGCCTGGTCGATGAGGCCGCCGAGGGCGGTCTGGCCGAGCCCTTCCAGGGCGGCACGGGCACGGATATGCCGGTCGAGATCGGCGGTGCCGGCTTCATCCCCGGCTTCGCCGAGGGCATGGAAGGCATCAAGGTCGGCGAGACCCGCGACGTGAAGGTCACCTTCCCGGCCGACTACGGCGCGGCCGAGCTGGCCGGCAAGGACGCCGTGTTCAAGCTGACCGCCAAGAAGCTGCAGAAGCCGGTCGCCGCCCAGGTGGACGACGACTTCGCCAAGAAGCTGGGCCTGGCCGACCTGGCCGAGCTGAAGACCCGCATCAGCGAGTCGCTGCAGCAGGAATACGACCAGCTCTCCCGCCTCAACGTGAAGCGGAAGCTGCTGGACGCGCTCTCGGCCCAGGCCAGCTTCGACGTGCCGCAGGGCATGGTGGATGCCGAATTCGCCCAGATCTGGCAGCGGGTCGAGGCCGACCAGAAGGCCGGCCGCCTGGATGACGAGGACAAGGGCAAGGACGAGGACACGCTGAAGTCCGAGTACCGCGCCATTGCCGAGCGCCGCATCCGCCTGGGCCTGCTGCTGTCCGAGATCGGCCGCAGCAACAACATCCAGGTGACGAACGAGGAGATCTCGAACGCCATGCGCGCCGAGGCCCAGCGTTACCCGGGTCAGGAGCGGCAGGTGCTGGAGTTCTTCCAGAAGAACCCGCAGGCCATCGAGAACCTGCGCGCCCCCCTCTTCGAGGAGAAGGTGGTGGACTTCATGCTGGAACTGGCCAAGGTCACGGAGAAGGAAGTGCCGGCGGGCGAGCTTTCGGCCGAGCCGGAAGCGGCTGCGGCCTGAGCTGAACGGCCCCGGCCCAGCCGGGGAAGGTTACGGCGGCCGGGCTGGGGGCGGGAGACCGTTCCCGGCCCGTCGTCACTTCTGGGGCTCCCCCCTCTTTCCCCGCCGGGCTGGCTGTCCCATGTTAACCCTTGACGGTTAGAATAACGGTGGCGGAAGCCGGCGCGGCTGCCAGGGGCAAGGGGCACCTGGGCGGCCCGGCGCCGGTGCCGCCGGGAGAGGATAGACGCATGCGTGACCGCGATCCGGTCGAGGTCTACAACAATACGCTGGTTCCCATGGTCATCGAGCAGACGGCCCGGGGCGAGCGTTCCTTCGACATTTACTCGCGCCTGCTGAAGGAGCGGATCATCTTCCTGACCGGGCCGATCTTCGACCAGGTCTCGGCGCTGATCTGCGCTCAGCTGCTGTTTCTGGAGAGCGAGAACCCCAACAAGGACATCGCCTTCTATATCAACAGCCCTGGCGGCGTGGTGACCGCCGGCCTCGCGATGTATGACACGATGCAGTACATCCGGGCCCCGGTCTCCACCGTCTGCCTTGGCATGGCGGCCTCCGCCGGCTCCCTGCTGCTGACGGCGGGCGAGAAGGGCAAGCGCTTCGCCCTGCCGAACAGCCAGGTGATGATCCATCAGCCTTCCGGCGGCGCCCAGGGCCAGGCGACGGATATCGCCATCCAGGCGCGGGAGATCCTCAAGACCCGCGAGCGGCTGAACAGGATCTACGTGCATCATACCGGCCAGCCGCTGGAGGAAATCGAGCGGAGCATGGAGCGCGACACGTACCTGTCCGCCGATGAGGCCAAGGCTTTCGGCCTCATCGATCAGGTGGTGGAGCAGCGTCCGGCCGCCGTGGCCCCGGCGGCCGAGGCCCCGAAGGCCTGACCAAGATGGCCGCCGGCCCGGCACGGGCCGGCCGGCGGCCGTTCCACTTCCCCCTGGATGACAGGGGGGCTACAGTCCCGTGTGGGTCCGCCGACATTTTTCCGGCGGGTCAGGAGCGCTCATGAGCAAGTCCGGCGACTCGAAAAATACCCTGTATTGCTCGTTCTGCGGCAAGTCGCAGCACGAGGTGCGCAAGCTCATCGCCGGCCCAACGGTCTTCATCTGCGACGAGTGCGTCGAACTCTGCATGGATATCATCCGTGAGGAGCATAAGACGCATCTGGTGAAGTCCCGCGACGGCGTGCCGACGCCGCGCGAAATTTCCAAGGTCCTGGATGATTACGTGATCGGGCAGGAGCACGCCAAGAAGGTGCTGGCTGTCGCGGTTCATAATCATTACAAGCGGTTGGCCCATGGTGCCAAGGCTGGCGAGGTTGAGATCGCCAAGTCCAACATCATGCTGGTCGGGCCGACGGGCTCAGGCAAGACGCTGCTGGCGCAGACGCTGGCGCGCATCCTCGACGTGCCCTTCACCATGGCCGACGCCACCACGCTGACCGAGGCCGGCTATGTCGGCGAGGATGTGGAGAACATCATCCTCAAGCTGCTGCAGGCCGCGGATTACAACGTGGAGCGGGCGCAGCGCGGCATCGTCTATATCGACGAAGTCGACAAGATCAGCCGCAAGTCCGACAACCCGTCGATCACGCGTGACGTGAGCGGCGAGGGCGTGCAGCAGGCCCTGCTGAAGATCATGGAGGGCACCGTGGCCTCCGTGCCGCCGCAGGGCGGCCGCAAGCATCCGCAGCAGGAATTCCTGCAGGTCGATACCTCGAACATCCTGTTCATCGTGGGCGGGGCCTTTGCAGGCCTCGAGAAGATCATCGCCGCGAAGGGCAAGGGGTCGGGCATCGGCTATGGCGCCGAGGTCCGCGGGCCGGACGAGCGCCGCGCCGGCGCCATCCTGCGCGAGGTGGAGCCCGAGGACCTGCTGAAGTTCGGCCTGATCCCGGAATTCATCGGCCGTCTGCCGGTTATCGCCACGCTCGAGGATCTCGACGAGAAGGCGCTGATCGAGATCCTGACCAAGCCGAAGAACGCCCTGCTGAAGCAGTATCAGCGGCTGTTCGAGATGGAGGCCACCAAGCTCTCCTTCACGGATGACGCGCTGAAGTCGGTGGCGAACCGGGCGATCCAGCGTAAGACGGGTGCGCGCGGCCTGCGCTCGATCATGGAGAGCATCCTCCTCAGCACGATGTATGATCTGCCGGGGCTGGAGGATGTGAATGAGGTGGTGGTGAACAAGGAGGTGGCCGAAGGCCGTGCCGCCCCGTTGTTCATCTATGGTGAACGGGCAGCGGAACAGTCTTCCGCGTGAGCCGGGTTCCGGCGCCCAGCGCAGGGCAGGCCCGATTCGGCTTGCTCTGCGCCTCGGTCACCCCCATCTCCCGAAAGAACCGTGGTGACGGGGCCGTGCCGATACCGGGCGGACCTGTACCGACTGTCCTGAGTGAGGTCCCCAATGGCGGATAAGAATCCGGAACTGCTGACCGGCGAGCTGCTGCCGGTGCTGCCGCTGCGCGATATCGTCGTCTTCCCCCACATGATCGTGCCGCTCTTCGTCGGGCGTGAGAAGAGCGTGCGGGCCCTGGAAGCGGTGATGCGCGATGACAAGCAGATCCTGCTCGTCGCGCAGAAGAATGCCGCCCAGGACGACCCTGGGCCGGGCGATCTGTATGATGTCGGCACCGTCTCGACGGTGCTGCAGCTGCTGAAGCTGCCCGATGGCACGGTCAAGGTGCTGGTCGAGGGTGGGCGCCGTGCCCGCGTGACCGGCTTCAAGGAGACCGACCAGTATTTCGAGGCCTTCGCCACGCCGATCGAGGAGACGGCAGGCGACGCGCCGGAGCTGGAGGCGCTGTCCCGCACCGTCGTCAGCCAGTTCGAGCAGTATATCAAGCTCAACAAGAAGATCGCGCCGGAGGTGCTCGTCTCGATCAACCAGATCGAGGACGCGGCCAAGCTGGCGGATACGGTGGCGAGCCACCTGAACCTGAAGATCAGCGAGAAGCAGGAGCTGCTGGACACCGCCAGCGCCACGGCCCGGCTTGAGCGTGTCTTCGCGCATATGGAGAGCGAGATCGGCGTTCTCCAGGTGGAGAAGCGCATCCGGAACCGCGTGAAGCGGCAGATGGAGAAGACCCAGCGCGAGTACTACCTGAATGAGCAGATGAAGGCCATTCAGAAGGAGCTAGGCGAGGGCGAGGACGGCAAGGACGAGGCCGCCGAGCTCGAGGAGCGCATCAAGGCCACCAAGCTCTCCCCCGAGGCGCGCGACAAGGCCATGGCCGAGCTGAAGAAGCTGCGGACCATGTCGCCGATGAGCGCCGAGGCGACGGTGGTGCGCAACTACCTCGACTGGATCCTGTCGATCCCCTGGAAGAAGAAGTCCAAGGTCAAGAACGACCTGGAGAAGGCCGAGGAGATCCTGGACGCCGACCACTACGGGCTGGACAAGGTCAAGGAGCGTATCCTGGAGTATCTGGCGGTGCAGTCGCGCAGCCCGAAGATCCGGGGTCCGATCCTGTGCCTGGTCGGCCCTCCGGGCGTCGGCAAGACCTCGCTGGGCAAGAGCATCGCCAAGGCGACCAACCGCAATTTCGTGCGGATGAGCCTGGGCGGCGTACGGGACGAGGCGGAGATCCGCGGCCATCGCCGGACCTATATCGGCTCCATGCCGGGTAAGGTCATCCAGGGCATGAAGAAGGCCAAGACCTCCAACCCGCTGTTCCTGCTGGACGAGATCGACAAGCTGGGCGCCGACTGGCGCGGCGACCCGTCCTCCGCGCTGCTGGAGGTGCTGGATCCCGAGCAGAACGCGACCTTCGCCGACCACTATCTTGAGGTGGATTACGACCTCTCGGACGTGATGTTCGTGACGACCGCCAACAGCCTGCGCATGCCGCAGCCGCTGCTGGACCGCATGGAGATCATCCGCATCCCCGGCTACACCGAGGATGAGAAGGTGCAGATCGCCAAGCGGCACCTGCTGCCGAAGGTGACGGAAGCCAATGGCCTGAAGCCGGGCGAGTGGAGCGTCTCCGACGAGGCGCTGCTGGACCTGGTGCGCTACTACACGCGCGAGGCCGGCGTGCGGAACCTGGAGCGTGAGATTGGCGGCCTGGCCCGCAAGGCCGTGAAGGAGATCGTCTCCAAGAAGGCCAAGAAGGTCGCGATCACCCGCAAGAACCTCGACAAGTATGCGGGGGTGCGGAAGTTCAGCTTCGGCGAGACCGAGGCCGAGGACATGGTCGGTGTCGTCACTGGCCTGGCCTGGACCGAGGTGGGTGGCGAGATCCTGACTATCGAGGCGGTCATGGTTCCCGGCAAGGGCAAGGTGCAGACCACCGGCAAGCTGGGCGACGTGATGCAGGAAAGCGTCTCGGCCGCGTTGAGCTATGTGCGGAGCCGCGCCATTTCCTTCGGTATCAAGCCGACGACCTTCGACCGGCGCGACATCCACGTGCACGTGCCGGAGGGTGCGACCCCGAAGGACGGGCCTTCCGCCGGCATCGCGATGGCGACCTCCATCGTCTCCGTGCTGACGGGTATTCCGGTCCGCAAGGACGTGGCCATGACGGGTGAGGTCACCCTGCGCGGGCGCGTGCTGCCGATCGGCGGGTTGAAGGAGAAGCTGCTGGCGGCGCTGCGTGCCGGCATCACCACCGCCTTCATCCCGAAGGACAACGAGAAGGATCTGGCCGAGATCCCGGATAACGTGAAGAAGGCCATCAAGATCATTCCCGTCGCCCATGTGGACGAGGTGATCGGCCAGGCCCTGGTGCGGAAGCCGGAGCCGATCGACTGGGTGGAGCCGGAGGAAGTGCCCGCCGGCAATGCCCCGCAGCCGGCCAGCCCGGCCGCGCTGCCACACTGAGGCCAGTCCCGGGGCGGGTTTTCCCGCCCCGGTGTGGCTTCACGGCCTCTCCGGCAAAAGCTTCACCTTTCCCCCCTCATCAAGGCCAGCCTGGCGTTGACGTGGCAAAATGCGGCTGCCTAGTGTCGGCGCGACACGGGCAGGCCAGCCGGCGGCCCGTTTACGTATTCATGGTGAGGGGGTAGCCCAGTGAACAAGCAGGATCTGGTGACGGTGGTCGCCGAGACCGGTGAACTCTCCAGGGCCAAGGCGGGTGAGGTCGTGGACGCGCTTTTCGAGGCCATCGGCGCTTCCCTGAAGAAGAAGGAGGAGGTGCGGCTGGTGGGTTTCGGCACCTTCTCCATTTCCCACCGTAAGGCGGGAAAGGGGCGTAATCCTCGCACCGGGGAAGAAATTGAGATTGCGGCCACCACCACGGTGCGCTTCAAGCCCGGTAAGAGCCTGAAGGACGAGGTGGCCTGAGGGAGAGTTTTGGGCGCTTAGCTCAGCGGTAGAGCGCCTCGTTTACACCGAGGATGCCGGGGGTTCGAATCCCTCAGCGCCCATACCGGATACGGCGGCGGAATGATCGCAAAAAGGCGATTTCAGTCCGTTGACACAGTGGGGCGGGGGCCGTATTTCCCCCTCCACGCCGCAAGCGGGTGTAGCTCAGTTGGTTAGAGCGCCGGCCTGTCACGCCGGAGGTCGCGGGTTCGAGCCCCGTCACTCGCGCCAGCGGTGCGTAAAACGAAAAACGCTGCCCCGGATCTCCGGGGCGGCGTTTTTCGCTTCATCTGTCCGCTTTTCAATCATTTGCAATGCGTGTCAGCCTATGGCGAAGCCCGCGAGGCGGGAGTAATGTCCGCGCAGCATTGCGCTGCGGCATGCCCCGCAGTTCGGCATGGCCATGTGCCCCTTCGTGCATGGCTCGTTGGGCCCCGTGGCCCTAGGGACGGAATACATCATGACCCAGCCCCTGCTGGCGAACTATTTCCCGATCCTGGTCTTCCTGGCGATCGCGGCGGGTATTTCCATCGCGATGGTGGGCGGCAGCATCCTGGCCGCGCGGCAGAAGCCCTATGCGGAAAAGCTCTCCACCTATGAATGCGGCTTCGAGCCGTTCGAGGATACGCGCCACCGCTTCGACGTGCGGTTCTACCTGGTCGCGATCCTCTTCATCATCTTCGACCTGGAAGTGGCCTTCCTCTTCCCCTGGGCGGTGACGCTGGGGCAGATCGGCTGGACCGGCTTCCTGTCGATGATGGGGTTCCTGGGCGTGCTGACGGTGGGCTTCATCTATGAGTGGCGCAAGGGCGCCCTGGACTGGGAGTGAGCTTCCGATGAGCAGCATCAACGACCAGCTTTCCTGGAACCAGCAGGCGCTGCCGCCGGGCCCGGCACAGGACGCGGTGATCAACAGCGTGACCGGCGAGATCGAGGACAAGGGTTTCGTCGTCGCCAATCTCGACAAGATCGTGAACTGGGCCCGCACGGGCAGCCTATGGCCGATGACCTTCGGCCTGGCCTGCTGCGCGGTGCCGATGATTCACGCCTATATGGCGCGCTACGATCTCGACCGCTTCGGCGTCATTCCGCGTGGTTCGCCGCGCCAGTCCGACGTGATGATCGTGGCCGGCACGCTGACCAACAAGATGGCCCCCGCCCTCCGCAAGGTCTATGACCAGATGGCCGAGCCGCGCTGGGTGATCTCGATGGGCAGCTGCGCCAATGGCGGCGGCTATTATCACTACAGCTACAGCGTGGTGCGTGGTTGCGACCGGGTCGTGCCGGTCGATGTCTATGTCCCCGGCTGCCCGCCGACGGCCGAGGCGCTGGTCTACGGCATCATGCAGCTGCAGAAGAAGATCCGCCGGACCGGGAGCATTCTCCGTGGCTGAGGATATCTCCACCCAGGTGGCCGAGCCGCAGCCGCTCTCCCCCCTGCAGCAGCTCGTGGCCGATGTCATGGCCTCCGTGCCCAAGGGCGTCATCTCGCAGGGTCGCGTCGTGCGCGGGGCGGAGGCCGAAGTCTTCGCGGCGCGCGAGGCGGTGCCGGCGCTGATGACGATGCTGCGCGACGATCCCCGCTTCGCCTTCGAGCAGTGCGTGGATATCTGCGGTGTCGACCGGCCGGCGCAGGCTGAGCGGTTCGAGGTGGTCTACAACCTCCTCAGCCTGACGCTGAACCATCGTATCCGCGTGATCGTCACCACCGACGCGAATGCGCCGGTGCCCAGCGTTTCCTCCATCTGGCCCTGCGCCACCTGGTATGAGCGCGAGATCTGGGACATGTTCGGCGTGATCTTCGACGGCCAGTCGGATCTGCGCCGCATCCTGACTGATTATGGCTTCGAGGGTCATCCGCTCCGCAAGGATTTCCCGCTGACCGGCTTCGTCGAGGTCCGCTACGACCCCGAGCGGCAGGCGGTGGTCTACGAGCCTGTCAAGCTGCAGCAGGATTTCCGTAACTTCGATTTCCTCTCGCCCTGGGAAGGCATGACGACGCTGCCCGGCGACGAGAAGGTGCATCTCAACCGGATCGCCAGCGAATGAGCGCGAGCACCAACGAGAGGCCGGCCTCCACCGAGACGCGAACGGTCGAGATCAACAACCACACCATCAACTTCGGCCCGCAGCATCCGGCGGCGCATGGCGTGCTGCGCCTGATCCTGGAGCTGAAGGGCGAGGTGGTGGAGCGTGCCGACCCGCATATCGGCCTGCTGCACCGCGGCACCGAGAAGCTGATCGAGTACAAGACCTATCTGCAGGCGCTGCCCTATTTCGACCGCCTCGACTATGTGGCGCCGATGGCGCAGGAGCATGCCTTCGCCCTGGCCACCGAGCGGCTGCTGGGCATCGAGGCGCCGATCCGCGCGCAGTATATCCGCGTCATGTACGCGGAAATCAGCCGCGTCCTGAACCACATCCTGAACATCACGACCTATGCGCTGGATGTGGGCGCGACGACGCCCTCCCTCTGGGGCTTCGAGGAACGCGAGCATCTGCTGGAGTTCTACGAGGCCGCCAGCGGTTCGCACTACCATGCGAACTATATCCGTCCGGGCGGTGTGGCCAAGGACCTGCCGGCCGGGCTGCTGGAGCGCATCTGGGCCTGGTCCGAGCGCTTTCCGAAATTCGTCGACGATATCGAGCGTCTGCTGACGGGCAACCGCATCTTCAAGCAGCGCACCGTCGATATCGGCGTCATGACGACCGAGCAGGCGATGGAATGGGGCTTCTCGGGCCCCTGCATGCGTGCCTCCGGCGCCGCCTGGGACCTGCGTCGCAGCCAGCCCTATGACATCTACGACCAGCTCGATTTTGAGATCCCGGTCGGCAGCCATGGCGACTGCTACGAGCGCTACCTCGTCCGTGTCGCGGAGATGCGGGAGAGCCACAAGATCATCCGCCAGTGCATCCAGCAGATGCCGGGCGGGCCGATCAAGGTGGTGGACAACAAGATCACGCCGCCGAAGCGGAGTGAGATGAAGCGGTCGATGGAATCGCTGATCCACCACTTCAAGCTCTATACCGAGGGCTACCACGTGCCGGAGGGCAGCACCTATACGGTGGTGGAAGCGCCCAAGGGCGAGTTCGGCTGCTACCTGGTGGCCGACGGCACCAACAAGCCTTACCGCTGCCATATCCGCGCGCCTGGCTTCGCGCACCTGCAGGCCATGGAAGTGCTCACCAAGGGCCACATGCTGGCCGATGCGGTTTCGGTGATCGGCAGCCTGGATATCGTATTCGGAGAGATCGACCGGTGAGCGATCCGCATCATCAGGAAGTCACCCACTTCGCCTTCGATGCGGAGAGCGAGGCGCAGATCGAGAAGATCGTCGCCCGCTATCCCGAGGGGAAGCAGGCCAGCGCGGTGATCCCGCTGCTCTATGTCGCGCAGAAGCAGATGGGTCGCCTGACCGGCAGCGCCTGGGTGCCGCGCGTGGCGATGGATGCCGTGGCCGTGAAGCTCGGCATGGCGCCGATCCGCGTCTACGAGGTCGCCACCTTCTACTTCATGTTCAACACCAAGCCGATCGGGCGCTACCACCTGCAGGTCTGCGGCACGACGCCCTGCTGGCTGCGCGGCTCGGACGAGGTGCTGCGCGCCTGCAAGGATGCGGGGCACCTGAAGGGCTATGGCGATACCAGCGAGGATGGCCTCTTCACGCTGACCGAGGTGGAATGCCTCGGCGCCTGCGTGAACGCGCCGATCCTGCAGGTCGATGACGACTACTACGAGGACCTGGACTACGCCCGCACGGTCGAGCTGATCGAGGCGCTGAAGCGTGGCGAGCGTCCGAAGCCCGGCAGCACCATCGGCCGCCAGACCAGCGCGCCGGAGGGCGGCCCCACCGTGCTGCTGGACATCCCGTTGAAGGAACCGGCCATCGTGGTCGGGCGGAAGGGAGAGGCGTAACCATGGCGCTCAGCGACAAGGACCGCATCTTCACCAACCTCTACGGGTTGCATCCCTGGAACCTGAAGGAGGCGATGCGCCGCGGGAACTGGGACGGCACGGCGGCGATCATCGCCAAGGGCCGCGACTGGATCATCGAGGAGCTGAAGCAGTCCGGCCTGCGCGGCCGCGGCGGCGCCGGCTTCCCGACCGGCATGAAGTGGAGCTTCATGCCCAAGTCCAATCCGGACGGGCGTCCCTCCTACCTCGTCGTGAACTGCGACGAGTCGGAGCCCGGCACCTGCAAGGACCGCGACATCATCCGCCATGATCCGCATACGCTGATCGAGGGCTGCCTGATCGCGGGCGTCGGCATGGGGGCTCATGCCGGCTATATTTATGTGCGCGGCGAGTATTTCAACGAACACGTCGTGCTGCAGGCCGCGATCGACGAGGCCTATGAGGCCGGCCTGCTGGGCAGGAACGCCGCCGGCTCCGGCTGGGATTTCGACCTCTACGTCCATCGCGGCGCGGGTGCCTACATCTGCGGCGAGGAGACGGCGCTGATCGAGAGCCTGGAAGGCAAGAAGGGCATGCCCCGCCTGAAGCCGCCCTTCCCGGCGGCGGTGGGCCTCTATGGCTGCCCGACCACGGTCAACAATGTCGAGACCATCGCCGTGGTGCCGGAGATCCTGCGCCGGGGCGCCTCCTGGTTCGCAAGCTTCGGGCGCCCGAAGAACTCGGGAACAAAAGTCTTCTGCATCCAGGGCCATGTGAACAAGCCCTGCAACGTGGAAGCCGAGATGAGCATCCCGATGCGGGAGCTGATCGAGCGCTATGCCGGCGGCGTGCGCGGCGGCTGGGACAACCTGCTGGCCGTCATCCCCGGCGGCTCCTCCACGCCGCTGCTGCCGAAGCACATCTGCGACGACGTGCTGATGGATTTCGACGCGCTGCGCGAGCACAAGACGGGCCTCGGCACCGCCGGCGTCATCGTCATGGACAAGTCCACGGACCTGATCAAGGCGATCGCGCGGCTGGCGCAGTTCTACAAGCATGAGAGCTGCGGCCAGTGCACGCCCTGCCGCGAGGGCATGGGCTGGCAGAAGCGCCTGATGGACCGGATGGTCGAGGGCCGCGCCGAGGTCGCCGAGATCGACGTGCTGGAAAGCGTCACCCGGCAGATCGAGGGCCATACCATCTGCGCGCTCGCCGATGGCGGCGTCTGGCCGGTGCAGGGGTTGATCCGGCACTTCCGGCCGATGATGGAAGAGCGTATCGCGGCCTATCACGCGAAAAAGAACGGCGGCGCCATGCCGCTGGCGGCGGAGTAACGGCCATGGCGAAGGTTACGGTCGACGGGATCGAGGTGGAGGTGCCCAACGGCGCCTCCGTGCTGCAGGCCTGCGAGGCCGCCGGCAAGGAGATCCCGCGCTTCTGCTACCATGAGCGGCTGTCGGTCGCCGGCAATTGCCGCATGTGCCTCGTCGAGGTGGAGAAGGCGCCGAAGCCGGTGGCCTCCTGCGCCTATCCGGTGGCCGATGGCATGAAGGTCTTCACGGACAGCCCGCTGGTCCGGAATGCCCGCCGCAACGTCATGGACTTCCTGCTGATCAACCACCCGCTGGATTGCCCGATCTGCGATCAGGGCGGCGAGTGCGACCTGCAGGATCAGGCGATGGCCTATGGCCGCGACGCCAGCCGTTACCGCGAGGCCAAGCGGGCGGTGAAGGACAAGTATATGGGTCCGCTGATCAAGACGATCATGACCCGCTGCATCCACTGCACGCGCTGCATCCGCTTCGCCACCGAGGTGGCCGGCGTGCCGGAACTCGGCGCCACCGGCCGCGGCGAGGACATGCAGATCGGCACCTATGTCGAGAAGGCGCTGACCACCGAGCTGTCGGGCAACCTGATCGACGTTTGCCCGGTGGGCGCGCTGACCAGCCGGCCCTATGCCTTCGTCGCCCGGCCCTGGGAACTGCGGAAGACCGACAGCATCGACGTGCTGGACGCGGTCGGCGTGAATATCCGCATCGATGCCCGGGGCCCCGAGGTCCTGCGCATCCTGCCGCGCGTCAATGAGGAGGTAAATGAGGAGTGGATGGCCGACCGTGGCCGCTTCTCCTTCGACGGCCTCAAGCGCAAGCGGCTGGACCGGCCCTGGATCCGCCAGGACGGCAAGCTGCGCCCGGCCAGTTGGCAGGAAGCGCTGGAGCATGTCGCCGGCAAGCTGAAGGGCATGGCGGGCGACCGCATCGGCGCCGTGGCCGGCGACCTGGTGGATGTCGAGAGCGTCTTCGCGCTGAAGTCCCTGATGGGCCAGCTGGGCTCGCAGAACCTGGACTGCCGGCAGGACGCCGCGCGGATCGACGGCACCCGCCGCGACCATTACCTCTTCAATTCCGGCATCGCCGGGATCGACGAGGCGGATGCGCTGCTGATCATCGGCAGCAATCCGCGCAAGGAAGCGCCGGTGCTGAACGCGCGCATCCGCAAGCGCTGGGCTTCCGGCGCCATGCCGGTGGCCCATATCGGCCCGCGCGACATCGACCTGACCTATAACGCCACGCATCTGGGAGAGGGGGCCTCGGTCCTCAACACCCTGCTCGACGGCAGCCACGCCTTCGCCAAGGTGCTGGGCGAGGCCAAGCGGCCGATGATCATCCTGGGCCGTGGCGCCGTGGCGCGCGAGGACGGCGCGGCGGTGCTGGCGGCGGCCTGGGCGCTGGCCAACCAGGTCGGCGCGCTGACGCCGGAATGGAACGGCTTCAACATGCTGCACCTCTTCGGCGGGCAGGTGGGCGCGCTGGATGCCGGCTTCCTGCCGGGGCCGCAGGGCCAGGATCTGGCTGGGATGCTGAGCGGCGGCGTCGATGCGCTCTGGCTGCTGGGCGCCGACAGCTTCGACCCCGCTCTGATCGCCCCGGGTGTCTTCGTGGTCTATCAGGGCCACCACGGCGACCGCGCGGCCGCCCGCGCTGACGTCATCCTGCCCGGTGCCGCCTATACCGAGAAGGAAGGCACCTATGTCAGCACCGAGGGCCGTGTGCAGCGCGGCCGGCTGGCCATCTTCCCGCCCGGTGAGGCGAAGGAGGACTGGCGCATCATCCGCGCGGCCGGCGCCGCGCTGGGCGTGAGCCTGCCCTTCGACACGCTGGAGGATGTGCGCGCCGGCATGGTGGCCGCGAACCCGGTCTTCGGGCTGGTGGATGGCCGCATCGCCGGTGGCGCGCGGGATACCGCCGGCCCGCAGGCCGGGGGCACGCTCTCCGACCAGCCCTTCCGGGCCAGCCTGACCGACTACTGGCAGGCGGACAGCATCAGCCGCGCCTCCGAGGTGATGGCGGAGTGCAGCCGCATCTATAACGCAGCGCCGATGGCGCAGGCCGCGGAGTAAGGGGACGATGGACGGTTTTCTCAGCTCGCCCATCGGCGTCCTGGCGATCACCATCGCCCAGACGCTGGCCATCCTGGTGCCGCTGCTGATCGCGGTCGCCTACATGACCTATGCCGAGCGCAAGATCATGGCGGCGATGCAGCTGCGCGTCGGCCCGAACGTGGTGGGGCCCTTCGGCCTGCTGCAGCCCTTCGCGGATGCCGCGAAGATGCTGCTGAAGGAGACGATCATCCCCTCCGGCGCCAACCGGGCGCTGTTCATCTTCGCGCCCATGCTCACCTTCATCCTGGCGATGGTCGCCTGGGCGGTGATCCCGGTGAACGAGGGCTGGGCCATTGCCGACATCAATGTCGGCATCCTCTACCTCTTCGCCATCAGCTCGCTGGGTGTCTACGGCATCGTCATCGCGGGCTGGGCGTCGAACTCGAAATACGCCTTTCTGGGCGCGCTGCGCTCGGCGGCGCAGATGGTCTCCTACGAAGTCTCCATGGGCTTCGTCATCGTGACGGTGCTGCTCTGCGTGGGTTCGCTGAACCTGACGGAGATCGTGCTGGCGCAGAAGACGGTATGGTTCTTCATCCCGCTCTTCCCGATGTTCATCATCTTCTTCATCTCGACGCTCGCCGAGACGAACCGCACGCCCTTCGACCTGGCGGAAGGCGAGTCCGAGCTGGTGGCCGGCTTCATGGTGGAATATTCCTCCATGACCTACGCCCTGTTCTTCCTGGGCGAATACGCCAACATGTTCCTGATGTCGGCGATGACGACCACCCTGTTCCTGGGTGGCTGGCTGCCGCCGGTGGACATCGCGCCCTTCAACTGGGTGCCGGGGCCGCTGTGGTTCATCCTGAAGGTGTGCCTGTGCATGTTCACCTTCGTCTGGGTGCGCGCGACCTTCCCGCGCTACCGTTACGACCAGCTGATGCGCCTGGGCTGGAAGGTCTTCCTGCCGATCAGCCTGGTCTGGCTGGTGCTGACGGCCTTCGTGCTGAAGCTCGCCGGGTGGCTGCCGGTATGATCCGACTTGTCGAAACGAAGGGCGCGGGCTACCCCCGCGCCGCGAGGTGACACATGGCGACGCTGGACCGCGCGGCCTATAGCCTGCTGCTGACCGAACTGGTCTCGGGCATGGCGCTGACGCTGAAGTATTTCTTCAAGCCCAAGGCTACGCTCAAATACCCGAATGAGAGGCTGGCGCTTTCGCCCCGCTTCAAGGGGGAGCACGCGCTGCGTCGCTACCCCAATGGCGAGGAACGCTGCATCGCCTGCAAGCTGTGCGAGGCCGTCTGCCCCGCCCTGGCCATCACCATCGAGGCCGAACCGCGTGACGATGGCAGCCGCCGCACCACGCGCTACGACATCGACATGACGAAGTGCATCTATTGCGGCCTCTGCGAGGAAGCCTGCCCGGTGGATGCCATCGTCGAGGGGCCGAACCTCGAATTCTCCACCGAGACGCGCGAGGAGCTGATCTACAACAAGGAGAAGCTCCTCTCGAACGGCGACCGGTGGGAACCGGTGCTGGCCAAGCGTCTGGAGCTGGACGGGCCTTACCGCTGAGTTCAGGGCGGGGAGGGCTGGCCGCCCCTCTCCGCCGCGATCCCTCGCGGCCCCGTCCCCTGCTCGGGCGGATCTCTGTCTCTTCTGGAACGGTGCCATGACGCTGCAACAGCGCGGGGGTGGGGTGCGATGATCGCGGCTCTTGCCTTCTATGTCTTCGCGGCCATCCTGATCGCCAGTGCGGTCATGGTGGTGACCAGCCGCAACCCCGTCCACAGCGTGCTCTATCTGATCCTGGCGTTCATGAACGCCGCGGCGCTGTTCCTGATCGCGGGGGCCGAGTTCCTGGCGATGATCCTGGCCATCGTCTATGTCGGCGCGGTCGCGGTCCTCTTCCTCTTCGTCGTCATGATGCTCGACATCGACTTCGCGCAGCTGCGCTCTGGCTTCCAGCGCTACCTGCCCTTCGGTGCCATCATCGGCGGCATCCTGCTGCTGGAGCTGCTGTTCGTCTATGGCAGCTGGCAATTCGCGGATGATGCCGGGGCGCTGCGGCTGAACGCCATGTCCGGGGATGCCGGCACCAATACCCAGGCGATCGGCCGCATCCTCTATACGGACTACATCTTCCTCTTCCAGGCCTCGGGCCTGATCCTGCTGGTGGCCATGATCGGCGCCATCGTGCTGACGCTGCGCGAGAAGGCGCCGAACAGCCGGCGCCAGAACATCGCCGTGCAGGTGGCGCGGGCCGAGTCTGTGCCGCTGCAGAACGTGGCGGCCCGCAAGGGCCTGGGCGAGCTGGGCATCCGCCGCCCCGCGCTGCCGGAGGAAGCCAAGCCCAAGGCTGTCGCGCATGACGACCATGGCCATGGCGGGGGGCATCACTGATGACCATCGGGCTCGGGCACTACCTGACGGTCAGTGCCATCCTCTTCGTTCTGGGCGTCCTCGGGATGTTCCTGAACCGCAAGAACATCATCGTCATCCTGATGTCGCTGGAACTGATCCTGCTCTCGGTGAACCTGAACTTCGTGGCCTTCTCGGCCGCGCTGCAGGACCTGACGGGGCAGATCTTCACCATGTTCGTCCTCACCGTGGCGGCCGCCGAGGCCGCCATCGGCCTGGCCATCCTGGTGATCTACTTCCGCAACCGCGGCAGCATCGCCGTGGACGACGTGTCCACGCTGAAGGGCTAGGCGCATGTATATCGGTGCCATCTTCTTCCCGCTGGTCGGCTCGATCATCGCTGGCCTCTTCGGCCGGCTGATCGGCGACAAGGCGGCGCAGTGGGTCACGGTCTTCTTCATGGCGCTCGCCGCCATCTGCGGCCTGGCCAATTTCGCCAATGTGGCCCTGGGCCATGCGCCCACCACGATCGATCTGGGCACCTGGATCGATGTGGGCGGACTGCAGGTCTCCTGGGCGCTGCGCTACGACACCATCGCCGCGGTGATGGTGGCCATGGTCACGCTCATCTCGACCATGATCCACGTCTATTCCGTGGGCTACATGTCCCACGACCCGACGACGCCGCGCTTCTTCAGCTATCTCTCGCTCTTCACCTTCATGATGCTCATGCTGGTGACGGCGGATAACCTGGCCCAGCTCTTCTTCGGCTGGGAGGGCATCGGCCTCGCGAGCTACCTGCTGATCGGCTACTGGTACGAGAAGGAAAGCGCCAACCGCGCGGCGATGAAGGCCTTCATCGTCAACCGCGTGGGCGACCTGTTCTTCATGATGGGCATGGCGCTCACCTTCTGGACCTTCGGCACCATTGAGTTCGACGGCATCTTCCAAGGTGTCGAGGCGGCGCGGGAGCAGACCATCGGCGGCATCCCGTCGCTGGAGCTGATCGCCTTCCTGCTGTTCGGTGGCGCCATGGGCAAGTCGGCGCAGATCGGCCTGCACACCTGGCTGCCGGACGCCATGGAGGGCCCGACGCCGGTCTCCGCCCTGATCCATGCGGCGACGCTGGTGACGGCGGGCGTCTTCCTGATGGCGCGCATGTCGCCGGTCATCGAATACGCGCCGCACGCGCTGGCCTTCATCACCTTCATCGGCGCCACGACGGCCTTCTTCGCGGGGACGATCGGCTGCGTGCAGAACGACATCAAGCGCGTCATCGCTTACTCGACCTGCTCGCAGCTCGGCTACATGTTCATCGCGGTGGGCGTCGGCGCCTATCAGGGCGCCATCTTCCACCTCTTCACCCATGCCTTCTTCAAGGCGCTGCTCTTCCTCTCGGCCGGCTCCGTGATCCACGCGATGTCGGATGAGCAGGACATCCGCAAGATGGGCGGCATCTGGAAGAAGATCCCGCTGACCTACGCCATGTTCTGGATCGGCAGCCTGGCGCTGGCGGGCATGCCCTTCTTCGCCGGCTACTATTCCAAGGACTTCGTGCTGGAGGCCGCCTTCGCGGGCCATGGCTGGACCGCGACCTATGCCTTCGCCATGGGCATGATCGCGGCGCTGCTGACCGCCTTCTACTCCTGGCGGCTGATCATCCTGACCTTCCATGGCAAGCCGCGCGCCGACCATTACGTGATGGAGCATGTGCATGAGAGCCCGGCGGTCATGATGGTGCCGCTGCTGGTGCTGGCGGCCGGCGCGCTCTTCGCCGGCGCGCTCTTCGCCCCGTATTTCGTGGGCCATGACTGGATGGCCTTCTGGAACGGCTCGATCGTCAACCAGCCCGGCAACCACATCATGCACGACGTGCATGAGGTTCCGTCCTGGGTGCCGCTGGCGCCGACGGTGGTGGGCCTGGCCGGCATCGCGATCGGCTATGTCTTCTACATGTTCGTCCCGGCCATCCCGGTGCGGCTGGCCGCGACCTTCCCTGGCCTGTACCGCTTCCTGCTGAACAAGTGGTATTTCGACGAGCTGTACGACGCCATCTTCGTGCAGCCGACGCGCCGCCTTGCCTCCTGGCTGTGGAAGGTGGGCGACGCCAAGGTCATCGACGGCATGCCCAACGGCGTCGCGGCCCTGACCGCCGACGCGGCGGGCCGGGTCTCGCGCTTCCAGAACGGGCGCGTGGCCAACTATGCCTTCACGATGATCATCGGCCTCGTCCTCTTCGTCAGCATCTTCCTGTTCGGGATCGGTCGATGAACGCCGCGGGTTTCCCCCTGCTCTCGCTGCTCACCTTCCTGCCGCTGGTGGGCGCGGGCATCCTCCTCTTCATCCGGGGTGAGGAGGCGGTCGTCGCCTCTAACGCCCGCTGGACGGCCCTCTGGACCAGCCTGATCGTCTTCGGGTTGTCGCTGATCCTGTGGTTCAGCTTCGACAAGTCGACCGCCGACTACCAGTTCGTCGAGCAGATGGCCTGGATGCCGGAATTCGGCCTGGGCTATCACATGGGCGTGGACGGCATCTCCGTCCTCTTCGTCCTGCTCTCGACGCTGCTGACGCCGATCTGCATCCTGGCCTCCTGGGAGGCGGTGCAGACCCGGGTGCGCGAATACATGATCGCGTTCCTGGTGCTCGAGACGATGATGATCGGCATGTTCGCCTCGCTCGACATGCTGATGTTCTACATCTTCTTCGAGGGCGTGCTGGTGCCGATGTTCCTGATCATCGGTGTCTGGGGTGGCGCGCGGCGGGTCTATGCCGCCTATAAGCTGTTCCTCTACACGCTGCTCGGCTCCCTGCTGATGCTGCTGGCCATCCTGACCCTCTGGTACATGGCCGGCACCACCAGCATCCCCGCGCTGGCGAACCTGCAGATCCCGCAGAACGTGCAGATCTGGATGTTCCTCGCCTTCTTCGCCTCCTTCGCCGTGAAGGTGCCGATGTGGCCGGTGCACACCTGGCTGCCGGACGCGCATGTCGAGGCGCCGACGGCGGGCTCCGTCATCCTAGCCGGCGTGCTGCTGAAGATGGGCGGCTATGGCTTCCTGCGCTTCAGCCTGCCGCTGCTGCCGCAGGCGACGGAATGGTTCGCGCCGCTGATCTTCGCGCTCTCCATCATCGCCGTCATCTACACCTCGCTGGTGGCGATGGCGCAGGAGGACATGAAGAAGCTGATCGCCTATTCCTCCGTCGCCCATATGGGCATCGTGACGCTGGGCATCTTCGTGCTGAACCACCAGGGCCTCTCGGGCGCCATCTTCCAGATGCTGTCGCACGGCATCGTCTCCGGCGCGCTCTTCCTCTGCGTCGGTGTGGTCTATGACCGCGTCCACTCGCGTGAGATCGCGCGCTACGGCGGTGTGGCCAAGGTGATGCCGGCCTATGCCGTGCTCTTCATGCTCTTCACCATGGCCTCCGTGGCGCTGCCGGGCACGGCGGGCTTCCCGGGCGAGTTCATGGTGCTGGTGGGCGCCTGGCAGGTGAACCCATGGGTCGCCTTCCTCGCCGGCTTCAGCATGATCCTGGGCGCCGCCTATATGCTCTGGCTCTATCGCCGCGTCCTCTTCGGCAATCTCACCAAGGGCGAGATCAAGTCCCTGCTGGATCTCAGCCCGCGGGAATACCTGACCTTCGCGCCGCTGGTGCTGCTGACGATCTGGATGGGCATCTACCCGTCTTCCTTCACCTCGTTCTTCGATGCCAGCGTCACGGCGCTGCTGGCGCGGCATGAAGCCGCCCTGGCCCTGCCGCGTCTGGCGGGGATGTGACCATGGACAGCTGGACTCTCATCCTCCCCGAGCTGGTGCTCTCCGTGGCCGGCCTGCTGGCGCTGGTCGGCGGCGTGATCCCGAAGCGCGACACCAACTATGCCGTGAACATGGGCGTGCTGGGCGCCTTCCTGCTGGCGGGCCTGCTGGTGCTGATGCAGCCGGAAGGCACCGCCTATGCCGGCCAGTATGTGTCGGACGCCTTCACCCGCTTCACCAAGCTGCTGGTGATCGCCGGCGCGGCGCTCGGCCTGCTGCTGGCGCTGGACTGGAACGTCAAAGAAGGCCTGGCGAAGTTCGAATATCCGGTGCTGCTGCTCTTCAGCACCGTGGGCATGATGATCATGCTCTCCGCCAACGACCTGATCGCGCTCTATATCGGGCTGGAGCTGCTCTCGCTCTCGCTCTACGTCGTGGCCGCCTTCGACCGCGACAATGCGCGCTCCTCGGAAGCGGGCCTCAAGTATTTCGTGCTGGGTGCGCTGGCCTCGGGCCTTGCGCTCTATGGCTCCAGCCTGGTCTACGGCTTCGCCGGCTCCACCAATTTCGACCGCATCGCCGATGCGGTGGGCGTGACCGATGGCGCGCCCTTCGGGCTGGTGGTCGGACTGGTCTTCGTGCTGGCGGCGCTGGCCTTCAAGGTCTCGGCCGTGCCCTTCCATATGTGGACGCCCGATGTCTATGAGGGCGCTCCGACGCCGGTGACGGCCTTCTTTGCCTCGGCGCCCAAGGTCGCGGCGATCGGGCTGCTGACCCGTGTGGCCGCGGGGCCCTTCGGGGATCTGGCGGCCGAGTGGCAGCAGGTCATCATCCTCTGCTCGCTGGGCTCCATGATCCTGGGCGCCCTGGCGGCGATCGGCCAGAAGAACATCAAGCGGCTGATGGCCTATTCCTCCATCGGCCATGTCGGCTACGCGCTGATGGGCCTGGCCGTGGGCAGCGAGCTGGGGGTGCGCTCCCTGCTGCTCTACATGGCCATCTACCTCTTCACCAATGTCGGCGTCTTCGCGGTGCTGGTGGCGATGCGCCGGCAGGGCCGGGCGCTGGAGGGCGTGGATGACCTCGCCGGGCTGGGCCGCACGGACCCGGCCATGGCGCTGGCCATGACGGTCTTCATGTTCTCCATGGCCGGCATCCCGCCGATGGCCGGCTTCTTCGGCAAGTATTTCGTCATCGGCGCCGCCATCCAGGGTGGCTATATGACGCTGGCGGTGGTCGGCGTGCTGACCTCGGCCATCTCCGCCTACTACTACCTGCGTGTCATCAAGGTGATGTATTTCGACACCGGCATCGGCGCGCTGGATGCACGGCCGGCCAGCCTCTCCGTCATCCTGGCGGGAACGGGGCTGTTCACGGTCTTCTTCTTCGCCTTCCCGGCGCCCTTCCTGGCGGCGGCCCAGGCCGCCGTCGCGGCCCTGGTTGGGTGACGCCGGCTGCGGGACGGCGTCCCCCCGCCGGGGGATGGCGCCTCGCCATCCATGACGAACTGGCCAGCACGCAGGACCTCGTGCTGGCTGCCGCCCAGGGGGGGGAGCCCGAGGGGCTCGCTGTCCTGGCCCGCCGGCAGAGCGCCGGGCGCGGCACCCAGGGGCGGGCCTGGTCATCCCCCGAAGGCAACCTCTTCATCTCCATGCTGCTGCGCCCCGGCGGACCGGCCCTGGCCCTGCCGCAATGGAGCCTGCTGGCCGGCGTCGCCCTGGCCGATACGGTGGCCGAGGTGCTGCCGCCCGATGCCGCCCTCCGCCTGAAATGGCCGAACGACCTGCTGCTGAATGGTGCCAAATGCTCCGGCATCCTCTCCCAGGGCGGGGTGGATGCGGCGGGCAGGATCGACTGGGTCGTCATCGGCATCGGCGTGAACCTGGCCATGGCGCCCGCCCTGCCGGACCGGCCGACCATCAGCCTCATGCAGGCCGGCGCCGTGCCGCAGAACCCGGTCGCCTTCGCCTGGCGGCTGCTCGCATCGGTGGATCTGTGGCGGGCCCGCGGGCTGGCCGCGGTGCGGAAGGCCTGGGTCGCGCGGGGGCCGGCGCCGCAGACGCCGCTGCATCTGCGCCAGGGTGGCCGGGCATTGCAGGGCGGCTTCGCCGGGCTCGACGAACAGGGCCGCCTCCTGCTCTCCACCCCCGAGGGGCTGTTGCCCGTCGCGGCCGGAGAGGTGCTGGGCTAGGAGCCTCTGGCTTTGCCATAAAAATGCTGCGGTGCCGCGCTGCTCCGGCAACGGGCGCCGCGTCCGGGATTTTAAACCACAACCCCGATGGGAGGGGAACTGATGCTGCTCGCTATCGATGCCGGCAATACCAATGTCGTCTTCGCGATCCATGACGGGACCGAATGGCGCGGCCGCTGGCGCATCGCCATGCGGGCCGACCGCACCAGCGACGAATACGCCGTCTGGCTGCTGACGCTTCTGGGCCATATCGGCATCCGCCCCATCGAGATCGAGCGTTGCGTCATCGGCACGGTGGTGCCCGCCGCCCTCTACAACCTGCGCCGCCTCTGCCGGGAATGGTTCTCCTGCGAGCCGCTGGTGGCACGGGCGCCGCTGGACTGGGGATTCCCCATCCGGGTCGACAACCCCGAGGAGGTCGGCGCCGACCGGCTGCTGAACGCCCTGGCCGCCCATCACCACTACAAGGGTCCGCTTGTGGTCATCGACTTCGGGACCGCAACGACATTCGACGTCGTGGATACCGATGGCGCCTATCTCGGCGGGATCATTGCACCCGGCATTAATCTTTCAATCGAGGCGCTGCATCGCGCGGCGGCGCGGCTGCCGCGCATCGGCATCGGCCGTCCCCAATCCGTGATCGGCCGCAGCACCGTTCCGGCGATGCAATCCGGCATCTTCTGGGGCTATGTGGGTCTCGTGGAAGGAATCATCACCCGGATCCGCGCCGAGTTCGGCGCCCCGCTCAAGGTCATCGGCACCGGTGGCCTGGCGCCCCTCCTCGCTGAGGGCACACCGGTGATGGAGTACACCGCCCCCGATATCACCTTGGAAGGGCTCCGCCTGTTGGCGGATCGCAACCCCATCCCCATTTTCCATCGTACGAGTTTGCCCGATCTGCGGGCCGAGAATGACTGAGATGGCTGCCGGATGCCGCGCCCGTCCGCAGGCGCACCCGGGGCCTCTCCGATGAGACCGACGGCTTGAATAACTCTGACTGTGAGACTCTATGAACCTGATCACTGGCGACCTTGCCTTCATTCCGCTCGGCGGGGCGGGCGAGATAGGCATGAATCTGAACGTCTATCGTTGCGACGGGCAGCTTCTGGCGATTGACTGCGGCATCGGCTTCGGGGGTAACGATAATCCCGAGGCCGAGGTGATGACCCCCGATCCCGCCTGGCTGGCGCAGCGGCGTGACAAGCTGGTAGGCATGGTCATCACCCATGCCCATGAGGATCATGTGGGCGCGGTGGCGCATCTCTGGCCGCAGCTGCGGTGCCCCGTCTATGCCTCGCCCTTCACGGCCTCCGTCCTGCGCCGCAAGCTGTCCGAGGCGAATCTGGCCCATCAGGTGCCGCTGCACATCATCCCGCTGGGCGGGCAGGTGCAGCTTGGCCCCTTCGACCTGACCTTCATCCGCGTCACCCATTCGGTGCCGGAGCCGCAGTCGATCGCCATCCGCACGCATTACGGCACGGTGCTGCATACCGGCGACTGGAAGCTGGACCCGGACCCTCTGATCGGCCAGCCCGCCGACCTGGACGCCTTCGCCCGGCTGGGCCAGGAAGGCGTGCTGGCGATGGTCTGCGACAGCACCAACGCCATGGTCGAAGGCAGCGCGGGCAGCGAGGCCGAGGTGCGGCGCAACCTGGTGCCGCTGCTGCGGCCGCTGAAGGGGCGGGTGGCCATCACCTGCTTCGCCACCAATCTGGCCCGCGTCGAATCCATCGCATTGGCGGCGCAGAAGGTCGGGCGCCGGGTCGCGCTCTTCGGCCGCAGCCTGCGTAATGTCGAGGCATCGGCGCGCGAATGCGGCTACCTGCAGAGCATCCCCTCCTTCATCAGCGAGGATGAGGCCGATGACCTGCCGGATAACGAGCTGCTGATCATCTGCACCGGCAGCCAGGGCGAGGAGCGGTCGGCGATGGCCAAGATCGCCGCCGATACCCATCCCCGCATCTCGCTGGGCGAGGGGGATACCGTCATCTTCTCCTCCCGCATGATCCCCGGGAACGAGAAGGCCGTGCTGCGGATGCAGGATGAGCTGACGCGTGGCGGCTGCAAGGTCATGACCGCCGACGACCACATGGTCCATGTCTCCGGCCATGCCTGCCGGGATGAGCTGCGCAAGCTCTATTCCCTGGTGAAGCCGCGCTATGCCGTGCCGGTGCATGGCGAGTGGCGCCACCTGCAGGAACACGCCTCCCTGGCGCGGGAGATGGGCAGCACCCCGATCCTGGTCGAGGATGGCGATATGCTGCGCCTCGCCCCCTTGTCCGGCAATGGGGCGCCGGATGTGGTGGAGGGCGTTCCCACCGGCCGCCTGGTGGTGGATGGCGAGCGGCTGCTGCCGCTGGATGGCGCCGTGCTGGGCGCGCGGCGGCGGATGCTCTTCAATGGCATCGTCGTCGCCTCCCTGGCGGTGGACCGGTCCGGCCGCGTCATGGGCACGCCGCAGGTTTCCGCCCCCGGCCTCTTCGATATGACGGATCATGAGCCCGAGCAGCTGGCCGCCGATCTGGCGCGTAGCGTGACGGAACTGCCCGCCAACCTGCGGGCCGAGGACGACACGCTGCGGGAAGCGGCGCGCGCGGCGCTCCGCAAGGCGCTCGGCCGCCGGCTCCGCAAGCGCCCGAGCGTCGAGGTGCATCTGCTGCGGGTCTGAGCGGCCGCGCCCCGGCCGGCCGGAAGCGCCTGACCGGGGCGAGGCGGGGCGGATGGCCGCCCCCTATCGCTGGCCGGGAGGAATGCTGCCGGCCAGCAGCCCCACCAGCGCCGCCTGCCGCGGCAGGCCGGTCTTGGTCAGCACGGCGGCGATGTGCTTGCGTATCGTCTCGACGGAGATACCGAGGCTCCGCGCCAGTTCCTCCGCCGTGCGGCCGGTGCCGATGCCATGGGCCACACGGGCCTCGGCCGGGGTGAGGTCGAAGAGGCCCTGGATCACCTCGGCCGCTACCACCGTGCCGTGCCGCACCGGTGTCAGCACCAGCAGCGCCATGGCCTGGCTGAAGACATCCCGCGCCGCGCCCCGCACGGGCACCAGATGCGCCACCATCGGCGGCCGCTCCTGGGTCGCCGGCAGGGGGATGGAACGCGGGCCGGATCCGTCCCCGGTCCGCATGGCCATCAGGGCGGCGGTCAGCGACAGATCGGCGATGCGGTTGGACAGGACCAGCCGCTCCTGCCGGTCCTGCAGCACGGCGGGCACCAGCTCTGCCAGGAAGCTGTTGATGGCCAGGCCGCGTCCGGCGGCGGAGATCATGGCGGCCGGCAGGCCCAGCATCTCCAAGGCCACGACGGCGGCATTCGCCCGCTCCAGCCGCAGCCGTGCCGAGAGCAGGGCCGCGCGTGCCAGATGCGGGCGCAGGATATCCAGCTTGGCGATGGCGGTCTCCGGCACCGGCCCGTCATCCCGCCCGCGCTCCACCGTCAGGATCAGCTGGTCGCCGGAGGGCGGGTTGATCACCGTGCCGGCGCACCAGCCCAGCCCATGCTGGTGCAGGAACTCGCGGTGGAAGCGGCTCCTGGCCAGTTCTTCCGGCGTATAGAGATGCTGGTCGCCCAGGAAGCCAGCATGATGCCTGGCGATTCCGCGCGCGGCGCGGTCGTTCATGTCCCAGGCCTTGGTGGTGACGAAGGCGTGGAACATCTCCTCCAGGCCGGGGGAGACCATCCAGCGCACCGGCCCCGGCCCGGCGTTGAACAGCGTGGCGCCGCGCGCGCCTGTCAGGCCGGAGAGGGCTTCGAAAACGGACTGCCAGCCCGCCGGGTCCAGCGCGGCTTCGTAGATTAGGTCCGTCAGCCTCTCCATGGCCGTGTCGCTCCTACGTGGCTTGAAGCACTAACGCAGGATCCAGCGCGGTGGAGAACCAATTGAACCCGAGATGCAGATGCGGCCCCGTCACCCGCCCGGTGGCGCCGACGGCGCCGATGCGCTGCCCCTGCCGCACCATCTCGCCCTCCGCCACGTCGATGGCGGAGAGATGCGCGTAGAGGCTGGCGATGCCGTGGCCGTGGTCGAGGATGACGGTGTTTCCCGTGAAATACAGCGGAGCTGCCAGCGAGATGCGGCCACCGGCCATGGCCACGACCGGCGTGCCGGTGGGAGCGGCGATATCCAGCCCGAGATGCGGTGCCCGCGGCTCGCCGTTCAGGATGCGCTGGCTGCCATAGACGCCGCTGATGCGGGCACGCGCCGGCCAGGCGAAGGGGCCGGCGAAGAAGGGCAGGTCGCTATCCACGGCGCGGGCGGCGGCGATGCGCTTCCGCTCGGCCTGGATGCGTGCCAGCTGCTGGGCATTGGGGGAGACCATGGCCGGCGGCAGCCCGTTCAGCCGCTGGATATCCCATTCGCGCGTGGCAATCGCCAGGTCGCGTGTCTCGCTGCGCCCGTCCGGCGCGGTGGCGACCAGCCGGGCGCCCGGCCCCGCGTCCCGCGCGAAGCCGAGGGCGAAGCGGCCATCCGGCCCGACCCGCACGGGCTTGCCATCCAGGGTGACGCGGCTGCCCGGCGCCACCTGGCCCAGGGCCAGCCCGCCCTGGGTCAGCCCGTCGGGGCCGATCTCCAGCGCCGGACCCGTGGTGGCGGAGGCGGCCCGCGCCGCCTGCCGGGCGCAGGATGGTAGCCCTGCCAGCAGCAGCGGCAGCGCCAGGAGGTGGCGGCGGGGCAGGGTCACAGCAGAGAGCCTTGTTCCGGCTTGGGAGCGGGTTTCGTGCGCTTCGGCGCGAGCGGCGCCGCTGGTCCCGGCGGGGCCGCGCTGCCATCGGTGGTGGTGGCGTTCAGCGTGCCGTCCTGCAGGGTGATGGACAACAGCGCGCCGGGGGCGACCCCGGCGGCGCGGGTGACGGGATGCCCCTCCGCAGTGCGGATGAGGGCGAAGCCGCGCGCCAGCACGCCCTGGTAGGATGCACCCTCCAGCCGCGCGCCGAGGCCGGAGAGATGCAGCCGCGCCTCCCGCAGCCGGGCCGCCATGCCGGCGGCGGGATCGGCGATCCGGGCCAGGCGCGCATGGCGCTGGTCGGTCAGCCGCTGCAAGGCCGCGCGGGCGCGGGTGTCGAGATGGGAGAGGCTGTGGCGGTGGCCCGCCAGCGTCTCCCGCGGGTGGGGCAGGCGGGGGGCGATGGCGTCCAGCGTGCCGCGCTTGCGGGCCAGCAGCGCCATGGGCGCCATCTGCAACCGCTCCGCCCGGTCATCCAGCCGCTGCCGCGCGGCGCCCACCAGCCCTGGCAGGTCGGGCATCCGCGCCTCCACGCGGGAGAGGCGGAGGCGCGCATGGTTCAGGCTGGCCTGCCCGCAGGAGAGCAGGCGCGCGGAAGTCTGGTCCAGCGCCGCCATCAGCTCCACCCGCGCCGGCACGGCCAGTTCGGCGGCGGCGGTGGGGGTGGGCGCGCGCCGGTCTGAGGCGAGGTCGATCAGCGTCGTATCGGTCTCGTGCCCGACGGCCGAGATCAGCGGGATCGGGCAATTGGCGGCGGCGCGGACGACGATCTCCTCGTTGAAGGCCATCAGGTCCTCCAGGCTGCCGCCGCCGCGCGCCACGATCACCACGTCAGGGCGCGGGATATGCGGGGGCAGCCTGCTGAACCCCTCGATGGCGGCGGCGATCTGCTCCGCAGCGCCCTGGCCCTGCACCGGCACGGGCCAGAGCAGGATGTGGCTGGGGAAGCGCCGCGCGATGGTGGTGCGGATATCCTGGATGACCGCGCCCTTTTCCGAGGAGACCACGCCGATCACGCGGGGCAGGCGGGGCAGGGGGCGGCGGCGGGACTCGTCGAACAGCCCCTCGGCCGCGAGCCTCTTGCGCAGCGCCTCCACCCGGGCCAGCAGCGCGCCCTCACCGGCATATTCCAGCCGGTCGATGATCAACTGGTAATCGGACCGCTCGCCATAGGCGGAGACCTTGCCGGTGGCGATGACCTCCACCCCGTTCTCGGGCTTCAGGGTCAGGCGCGGCACGGCGAAGCGCCAGATGATGGCACGGATCTTCGCGCCTTCGTCCTTCAGCGCCAGATAGATGTGGCCGGAAGGATAGGCCTTCAGCTCGGTGATCTCGCCACGCACCCGCACGCGGCCGAACTCGCCCTCCAGCGTGCGTTTGATGGCACCACTGATCTCGGAGACGGTGAATTCGGGGGCGTTGGTGCGCGGGGCTTCGGCGGCGGTGTCCATCCTTTCCAGTATGGGCCGATGCCGCGCCGCTGGCGAGTTCTCCGGCTGCTCACGAAGCCTCCAGCAACCGGGCGGGGCTGACGCGGCGGGCGGGTCATGCTAGCGGCTGCCCGAATTCCGGTAGGGGTGCGGCTGCGATGAAGGTGCTTCTGGTGGGCGGCGGTGGCCGCGAACATGCCCTGGCCTGGGCGCTCTCGGCCTCTCCGCTGCTGACCAAGCTCTGGTGCGCGCCGGGTAATGCCGGCATCGCCGAGGTGGCGGAATGCGTGGCCATCGGCGCCGAGGATGTGCCGGGGCTGCTGAGCTTCGCCAGGGAGCAGGCCGTGGACCTGGTGGTGGTGGGGCCCGAGGCGCCGCTGACCCTGGGCCTGGCCGATGCCTGCGCCGAGGCCGGGCTGCGCTGCTTCGGCCCCAGCGCCGCCGCCGCGCGCCTGGAGGGCAGCAAGACCTTCACGCGGGAGGTCACCACCGCCGCCGGCGTGCCCGGCGCCGAATGGGCGCAGTTCGAGGATGCCGATGCCGCCCGCGCCTATCTGCGGGAGAAGGGCGCGCCCATCGTGGTGAAGGCCGATGGCCTGGCCGCCGGCAAGGGCGTGGTGGTGGCGCAGACGATGGAGGAGGCCGAGGCCGCCATCGCCGACATCATGGAAAGCCGCGTGCATGGCGAGGCTGGCGCGCGCATCCTGCTGGAGGAATGCCTCCTCGGCCAGGAAGTCTCCTTCTTCGCGCTCTGCGACGGCACCACGGCGCTGCCCATGGCGGCCGCGCAGGACCATAAGCGCGTGGGCGATGGCGATACCGGGCCGAATACCGGCGGCATGGGCGCCTATTCCCCGCCGCCCGCCTTCACCCCCGCGCTGGAAGCCGAGGTGATGGAGCGCATCGTGCGGCCCTCCCTCGCGGAGATGGCGAAGCGCGGCACGCCCTTCCGCGGCGTGCTCTTCGTCGGCCTGATGCTGACCGAGGAAGGGCCGAAGCTGATCGAGTTCAATGTCCGCTTCGGCGACCCGGAATGCCAGGTGCTGATGCTGCGCCTGCAGTCCGACCTGCTGGCCGCGCTGCTGGCCGCCTGCGATGGGGAGCTTGACCGCTTCTCCCTGCGCTGGTCGGACGAGGCCGCCATGGTGGTGGTGATGGCCGCCCGTGGCTACCCCGGCAGCTATGTGAAGAACACCGTGATCGAGGGGCTGGAGGATGCCGCCCGCATCCCCGGTGCCCAGGTCTTCCATGCTGGCACGGCGCGGCGGGAGGATGGCGCGCTGATCGCCACCGGCGGGCGGGTGCTGGGCGTGGCCGGCACAGGGGCGACCCTGCAACGGGCCCACGACGCCGCCTATGCCGCCGTCGATGCCATTCGCTGGCCGGAGGGCTTCTGCCGCCGCGATATCGGCTGGCGAGCGCTATAGCCGGCCGCGCCCCTCGTAAGCTGCGCCGCGAACGACATATGAAGGAACCCAGTATGGCTCTGGAACTTGTCGAACCCGAATGAACTGATGGGTAAGGAAGGAGTTGTGCTGATCCATGCTATGGTGAGAGGCTCCGATGTCTGAGGAAGGTTATCTTCTGCTTGCCACCGGGCCGGCCAAATACGTGGAAATGGCACGTAACCTGGCGGCTTCCATCCGGGTGATGGACGGTACCCGGCGCATCTGCCTGGTCCATGACGAGAATGCCGAACTGGGCCCGCAGGACCGGAAGCTCTTCGATGACTTCTCGGTTTTAGAGGATCATCCTCTCTATCCCGGCTTCATGAACAAGATCCGCCTGTTCAAGACCTCTCCCTACCAGCGGGCGATGTTCGTGGACGTGGACTGCCTGCTGATGAAGCGCGACATCGATGCCTACTGGGAAATGATGCGTCCCTATCCCTTCGCCATCACTGGCGGCCGGCGCACCTCGGGGGAGTGGAAGGGCGCGGATATCGCCAGGCTGCTCCAGCAGGAGGGCGCGCCCTATCTGGTGCAGATGAACTCCGGAGTCTTCTCCTTCGACCAGAGTCCGGCCGCCGCGCAGTTCTTCGAAGGGCTGAACGACTACTACCTGCGGCGGCGGGAGCATCTGGGCGTGGGCCTTCATCGCGGCAAGCCGGCGCAGACCGACGAGATCTATATCGGGCTCTGGATGGGCCTGAACGGCTTGGACAGTTGCAACGGCCGGATCGGCGATGCTTCCTTGATGGTATCGACCTGGCGGGCCTTCGGCATGCGGTTCGACCCGGCCCATGGCATCTCTGTGATCCGCAAGCCCAGGCGCAGCATTGCCGGCATCCCGACCCCCATCTTCGGCTGGGACCGGATCAGCCCGACCTTCGTGCATTTCATTGGCCTGAAGCCCAGGCGGCAATACGACCGGCTGGCCCGCTACTTCCGTCAGGCCTGCGCCGCCTGACCGCGCGCCTCAGAACAGCGGCAGCTGCACCGCCTCGCCCGGCCGGGGCGGCACGCTGAAGAGATCGGCGCGCAGCCCGGCGGGGCCGGTATGGCCGTGCTCCCGCCGTTCCAGCCCCAACCGCTTCACCGCCACCTGGAAACGGCGTGCCAGCATCTCGGCATAGGGGCCGGTGCCGCTCTGGCGCTGGCCGAAGCGGCTGTCATAGACCTCGCCCCCGCGCGTCTGCCGCACCAGGGCCATCACCTTGGCGGCACGGTCGGGCATGTGCTGGTGCAGCCAGGCCTCGAAGATCTCGCCGATCTCCAGCGGCAGGCGCAGCAGGACATAGCCGGCACGGTCCGCGCCCTGGCTGGCGGCGCGTTCCAGGATGCGCTCCAGCTCCATGTCGTTGACCGCCGGGATCATCGGCGCCGCCAGCACGGCCACGGGCACCCCGGCCTCCGTCAGCCGGGCAATGGTGTCCAGCCGCCGCTGCGGGGAGGCTGCCCGGGGTTCCAGGATGCGCGCCAGCGCCGGGTCGAGCGTGGTGACGGAAAGGCAGACCCGCGCCAGCCCGCGCGCCGCCATGCGGGAGAGGATGTCGAGGTCGCGCAGCACGCCAGCCGATTTCGTGACCACCACCACCGGATGGCCAAAGCGTTCCAGCACTTCCAGCACCGCCCGCGTCAGCTTCATCGTCCGCTCGATGGGCTGGTAGGGGTCGGTATTGGAGCCCAGCGCCACGGTGGCGGGCTGGTATCCCGGCTTACGCAGCGCGGCTTCCAGCAGTTCCGCAATCTGCGGCTTGAAGAGCAGCTTGGTCTCGAAATCCAGCCCGGGTGAGAAGCCGAGATAGGCATGGGTGGGCCGGGCGAAGCAGTAGACGCAGCCATGCTCGCAGCCCCGGTAAGGGTTGATCGAGCGGTCGAAGCCGAGATCGGGCGACTTGTTCCAGGCCAGCGCCGTGCGGCTGCTGTCGCGGATCAGGGTGGTGGCCAGCGGCGGCAGCTCCGCCGCGTCTTCCTCCAGCGTATTCCAGCCGTCGTCGAAGGCCACGGTGCTGTGGCGGTCGAAGCGGATGGCGGGATTGGTGGTGGCGCCCCGGCCCTTGCGCGCACCGGGCAGCAGGGCAGAGGCGTCGTGGATGCTGCCCTCCGGCATGCCGCGTTCCCTGTTCGTTCAATGGGATCATTGCGACGCGACCTGGCGGGAGTCAAGAACATCGATAGAACGGCTGGCGACGCCGCAGGCTGTCAGGCGCCGGGTTTCAGGTGCTCCTGCAACCGCGGCATCAGCTCCACCAGGTTGCAGGGCTTGTGCCGGGCATCGAGCTGGAAGCGCAGGATATCGTCCCAGGCATCCCGCACCGCGCCGGAGGAGCCGGGCAGGGCGAAGAGGTAGGTCCCGCCCGCCACGCCGCCGATGGCGCGGGACTGGATCGTGCTGGTGCCGATCTTCTGGTAGCTGAGCATGCGGAACAACTCGCCGAAGCCGGTGATCTCCTTCTCCAGCACGCGGCCGAAGGCCTCGGGCGTCACGTCGCGGCCGGTGATGCCGGTACCACCGGTGGTGATGCCGACATCGATCTCCGGGTCCTCCACCCAGCGGCGCAGCACCGTCTCGATCGCATCGGCCTCATCCCGCACGATGCGGCGGGAATGCACCAGGTGCCCCGCCGCCGAGATCCGGTCCGCCAGAAGCTGGCCGGATTTGTCGGTGGAGAGGTCGCGGGTGTCGGAGACGGTCAGGATGGCGATGTTGACGGGTCGGAAGGTCAGGCTCTCGTCGATGGGCATGGGGGCAGCCTTTCCGGTTCAGGGGCCGGTATCCTGGTTCACCCGGTTCCGCCCCGCGCGCTTCGCTGCATAGAGGGCGGCATCGGCGGCGGAAATCAAGGCTTCCGCCGTCATATGGCGCGCGCTGCTGGCGATGCCGGCGCTGAAGCTGACCCGGAAGGCGCCCCGCATGCCGTCGAAGGGCGTGGCGGCGAAGCGCTCGCGGATCTGGTTCAGCCGCGCCGCCGCGGCGCCGGGCAGGGTGGATGGCAGCAGGGCGGCGAACTCCTCCCCGCCATAGCGGCCGATCACGTCGGTGCGGCGCAGATGCTTCTGTAGGCTGCGGGCGAGGCCGCGGATCACCCGGTCCCCCACCAGATGGCCATGGGTGTCGTTGACGCTCTTGAAGCGGTCGAGGTCGATGATGGCCAGGCTCAGCTCCGTGCCCTGCCGCTGGGCCTGCTCCAGCTCCAGCGCCAGCCTTTCCTTGAAGCGGGCATGGTTCAGCAGGCCGGTGAGGCTGTCGCTCTCCATCACCGCGCGGAGCGAGCGCGCGCGCTCCGCCCGCAGCCGCACCAGCGTCACGAGGCGGTCGAGGTCGACCGGCTTGGGGATGAAGTCGTCACCCCCCAGGCGGCGTGCCAGCAGCTGCCGCGTCCGGTCCTGCTCGGCCGAGAGGAAGACGATGGGGAGCGAGAGGTAGCGCCGGGTCTGGCGGATGACGCGCGCCAGCTCGATCCCGTCCACCTCCGGCATCTGCACATCCATCAGGATCAGGTCGGGATGCAGGGCGGAGAGGGTTTCCATCGTCTCGCGCGGGTCATTGACCGCCGTCACCCGCATGCCGGCACGGCCCAGGGCCAGGGCATAGGCCTGGGCCAGCAGCGGGTCGTCATCCACCACCAGGATGGAATAGCCCGCCTCCACTCCCTGCGCCGCGAAATGGTCCAGCCAATCCGCGAGCTCATTCACCTCCAGCGGCCTGGCCATCACGGCGGAGACGCCGGCGCGGGCGGCGGCCAGGCGGGTGGAGAAATCGCCCTCTTCCGCCAGCAGGATCACCGGATACTGCCCCGACAGCCGGCGGCAGGCCTCCAGCGCCCCTGGCACGGCCTCGTCCACCAGGGCGGTGGTCAGGGCGCGGGGGCTGGCGGGCAGCTCCTCCAGCGTCCCCGCCTGTTCCACCGGATAGCCGAGATTGCCGATGACATGGGCCAGTTCCGTCCGCTGCTCCGGCGGCACGAAGAGGAGGACGGCATCGGCCGTGCGGTCGGCGGCGGCCGGGCCAGCCTCGATCCCGAGCGGAAGCGCCTCCAGCGGCCCGGCCTTCCAGGCGTCGCGCAGAGCCTCGACCAGTTGCGCCGTCTGGCCGCGCTGCTCGGCCGATGCCGCCGGATTCCCGGCCAGGCCCAGCAGCATCACCTCCAGCGGCGCGGCGGCGGCCGAGATGGCGGGGAAGCCGAAGGTGCCGCCGGCACCGGCCAGGCGATGCGCGGCCGCGGCCAGCATGCGCGCCTCCTGCCGCGCCTCCTCGTCCCAGGACGGACGGCCCGCCAGGCTGGACCAGCCGGCAGCGACTTCCTCGACCCGCTCGCCCAGGCGCTGCACGCCCTCGGCCCGCAGGCGGCGCAGGGGGTCGCGGAGATCCTCCATCTCGTCAGCCATGCCGGCGGTCCCAGATCCCGCGCAGCGTGGCGGAGAGCGTCATGGGGTCGAAGGGCTTCGAGATCACCTCCAGGCTGCCGAGGCCGCGATAGCGCGCGACCTCCTGCGGTTGCACCTTGGCGGTCATGAAGACCGCCGGCATATCGGCGATCCCGGGCAATGCGCGCAGCCGCGCCAGGGTGGTCGGCCCATCCATGCCCGGCATCATCACGTCCAGCAGCAGCAGCTGCGGCGCGAAGCCTTCCGCCTTCTCCAGCGCCTCCTGGCCCGAGGCGCAGGCCTCCACCGTGAACTTGCCCACCATCTTCAGCGCGAAGGCAGCGAGTTTTCGCACATCGTCATCGTCCTCGACATAGAGGATGCGGCTGAGAGGAATATCGCTCATGACTGGGATTCCGGATGAGGTGCCGGCGGCAGGTTCTCGATCAGGTGGCGGATCGTCTCGTGCAGTTCCTGATTTTCCGTCCGGCTCTTGACCAGCGAGGCCGTGACATGCCGCGCGGTGCCGGCGTCGTAATCGCTGGCGGAGAAGATCAGCACCGGCGGCGGTTTCGGCAGCTGGCGCAGCTCGGTCAGCAGGTCCAGCCCGTTGCCGTCCGGCAGGCCGACATCGATGATGACCAGCGCGAAGGCATCGTCCCGCGCCAGCACCGCCCGCGCCTCGGCCAGGCTGCGCGCGGCCAGCATCTCCGCCTCGTCGCCCATCACGGCGGAGACGATGCGCAGAATATCCTGGTCATCCTCCACATGCAGGATGCGCGCGGGGCGGTCGCTGGCATGCAGGGCCTGGCGCAGGGCCTGACGCAGGCGGGACTGGTCGATCGGCTTGTCCAGCCAGTCCACCACCCCCACCGCATCGCCATTCAGCGCCGCCCTGCCGGCCTCGGCGACGGCGGAGATGACGATGACGGGCAGGGCCCGCCCATCCGCGCGCTGGCGCAGGCGGCGGAAGAGGGAGAGGCCATCCTCGCCCGGCAGCATCAGGTCCAGCGTCAGCGCGTCGAAATGCGTGCGGTCCAGGCTCTCGAAGGCTTCGTCGGCGCTGCGCGCCACCTCGCTGTCCCAGCCCTGCTGGCCCAGCAGGCGGGTCAGCAGCAGCGCGACATCCGCATTGTCCTCCACCACCAGGGCGCGGCGGCGAGCCTGCCCCAGTGCCGGAACCTCGGACTGCGGGAGGCGCGCCAGCGGATCGGCCAGGCGGGGCAGGGTGAACCAGAAACGGGTGCCGCCACCCTCGGCATCCTCGAAGCCGATGCTGCCGCCATGATGCTCGATGATGGCCTTGCTGATCGAGAGCCCCAGCCCGGTGCCGCCCTTCTGCCGCACATCGGAGGAATCGGCCTGGGCGAAACGCTGGAAGATGCGGGAGCGGAACTCCTGCGGGATTCCCTTGCCGTGGTCGCGCACGCTGAAGGTGACATTCCCCGCATCCGCCGTCAGCGCCACATCCACCGCGCCGCCCTTCGGGGAGAATTTGGCGGCGTTGGAGAGCAGATTGGCCAGCACCTGCTGGATGCGCGCCGCATCGGCGAAGACGGCGGCATCTTCCGCCGCCTCCAGGCCGAGGGTGACGCCGAATTGCCCGCCATAGGCGCGGTTGGCCTCCACCGCCTGTTCCAGCAGCCGGCGCGCCGACTGCCGGTCGCGCCGGAACTCCAGGCGTCCGCTCTCGATCTTCTCCATGTCCAGGATGTCGTTGACCAGCAGCACCAGCCTCTCGCTGTTGTTGTGCGCGATCTCCAGAAGTTCCCGGACCTCCTCCGGCACCTCGCCCGCGACGCCGCCCACCACCAGACCCAGGGAGGCGCGGATGGAGGTCAGCGGGGTGCGCAGCTCATGGCTGACGGTGGAGACGAATTCGCTCTTGAGCTGCTCCAGCCGCCGCCGCTCCGTGACGTCCCGCAGCACGCAGACCGAGGCGGTGCCATCCCCGTCCTCGTATTGGCCCACGGAGATCTCGGCGGGGAAGCTGCTGCCATCAGGGCGCAGGCCCTGCACCTCGCCCGAGCGTTTGCCATAGGCCGGCACAACAGCGTGGATCGGGCGGCCCACCAGGGCGGTGGCGGGCAGGCGGAACTGTTCCGCGGCGGCCGTGTTGGCGGCGGCGATCCGGCCCCGCGCATCCACCAGCAGGATGGGGTCGCGCGCATGGTCGAGGATGGATTGCAGCCGCTGCTGGCTCCGCGCCAGGGCCGCATTGGCGGCCTCGGTCTGTCGTTGCGAGCGTTCCAATGCGGCGTAACGCTCGGCGCCACTGCGGAGATGGCGGTCGAGCGCCAGCAGGCAGAGGCCGCCGGAGATGACGCCGAAGGCCAGCAGCGCACCGAAGAGCCAGACGAGGCGGCCGGCGGTGCGGTCGGAATCCTCCAGCCGCGCGGCCAGCAGCAGGCGTTCCTCGGCCATCATGGCCGTGCTCATCTGCATCAGGCGGCGGCGCCCGGCACCGGCTTCGCGCAGCAGCATCAGCAGGTTCTGCGGCTCGCCCCGCCAGTACCGCAGCAGGCTGTTCCGCAGCTCGATGGTGAACTGGCCGAGGGCCTCGTCCAGCGCGGCAGCGCGCCGTGCCTGCACCGGATTGTCCTGCATCAGCCGGCCCAGCGAGGCCACCAGCCTGCGCGTGTGTTCTAGCGCGGCGTTCATGGCCTCTTCCTGCCGGCGGTCGTCGCTGCTCAGCGCCTGATTGCGCAAAGCCATTGATTCCAGCAGGCTTGTTTCGGCTTCGAGCAGGGTTTCGATGACGCTGCGCGTGTGGTTGACGATGTTGCGCTGGTGGATGCCGTCACGGATGACCCACCAGCCGGCGGCAACGCCGCTGATCAGCATCAGCAGCAGAACCACGGCACCGGCCAATGTCGCGGTGCGGATGCCGGAATTCTGGCTCGCCATCGCCGGACCTCCCCCGCGTTGGCCGCCTGAATAGCGTTATGCGGTTATGCGGCGGACTATGCACAGGTACTCTGGCGGCGCAACCGAGGCAGCCGCCGTTACGCCCGGCGACAGGCCGATTTTTCTCAATTTTGGTTCAGAAGAGACGCCGGTGGTTCAGAAGAGACACAGGGGCCCGCCGGCGTGGCGGGCCCCTACCGGTTCAGCGCGCGGCGGCGCGGCGGAAGCCGGGCGGGTCGGTGCGGCCGGCCATGAGGCTCGAGCCGAATTCCTTCCCATGCGGGTCGAAGCGCGGGAAGGCTCCGCTGGCCAGCGCATCCAGGCTGGGGGCGGTCAGGCCCAGGCGGCTGGCATAGATCCAGGAATAGGCCAGCACGCGCTGTACATAGGCCCGGGTCTCACCCACCGGGATCGCCTCGATGAAGAGGAAGGGATCGTCCCGGTGCGCCGCCGCCGGCGACCAGCGCGACAGGTTTCCCGGGCCGTTGTTATAGGCCGCGAGCATGCGGATCAGGTCGCCATCCACCACGTCCAGCGAGACCAGGTGGTGCAGATAGCGCTGCGCCACGTCCAGCGAGAAGGAGGGATCGTTCAGCCGGCCCACGCCCCGTCCGCGCAGGCTGGAATCGCCGACGATATAGGCGGCCGTCGCGGGCATGATCTGCATGAGGCCGCGCGCCCCGGCCGGCGAGACGGCCTTGGCATCGAAGCGCGATTCCTGCAGTGCCAGCGCATAGACCAGCGCCGGGTCGACGCTGAAGCCGCGCGAGGGCTGCAGCTTCGGCATCGGAAACCGGTCGTAGTCGCGCGGCCGGCCGTCATTGGTCTGGGCCAGCGCCGCCACCTGGGCGGCGAGGTCCGTCATGCCGGCATCCCGCGCCACCGCCAGCATGGCGCCGGAGAGGCCGGGATTGTTCTGCGCGATGGGCCAGAGGCGGCGCAGCTCGGCCTCCGCCTTGTCCCGCTGGCCGATCTGCAGCAACGCCAGGGAGCGCCAGCCGGAAGCCGTCTCGGCCAGGGCGATGCCCTCGGCTTCACCGGCCACTTCCCGCTCCCAGGCGAAGCCGGGGGCGAGGCCCAGCACGCGCCGGGCGATCAGGCCATAGAAGGTGCGCGGCTCCTGCGCCGCCTGCAGCATCCACGGCACATAGAGCTGCGGCCGGCGGGTGCGGACGGCCGCGCGGGCGGTCCAGAAGGCGGCCGCCGCGCGCAGGGCGGGCGGGCCGATCTCGGCACGGGCCGCGGCCTCGAAGAGCGGCAGGGCGCGCTCCGGGTGGCCCATGCCCCAGGCCGCCAATCCCGCCACAAAGGCGGGATGCGCGACATTGGGGTTCAGCTTCGCCACCTCGGCGGCGATGCGGAAGGCTTCCTCGTCCCGGGCCTTGTGGAAGAGCGCCAGCGCGACCTCGCCCTGCAGCAGGGCGGCATAGGTGCCGCTGGCGCCGCGGCTGATGGCGGAGAGCGCGCCATCCACATCGCCATCCGAGGCGCGGCTGCGCACCAGACGGTCCAGGCGGGAATCGCGTTGCACGGTGCGGCTGGGGGGATCGCGTTCCTCCGGCACCGTCTCAGTGTCAGCGGCCAGCGAATCATCAGGTGGCGCTGGGGGCTGCGGCGCCCCCTGCGGCAACCGACGACGCAGCATCTCATGGACCCGGGTGGCTTGGGGATGGTCGGAATACTCAGCCATCCAGGCATGGAGTTCAGGCAGGCTCGGTTCCGGCGCGCCCGGGCGCATCCAGCGGTCGGCCAGGATATGGCCCGTGAGGCGGCGGTCATCCAGCCGCTCGGCCTCACGGATTGCAGTTGTCAGGTCTCCCCGCGCCTGAGCCTCGAAAATCCGCGCCAGTCGCGCGGCATCCGAGGGGGCCAGAACCTGCGGCAGACCGGCCATCCCATGGGGAAGGCTCGGCTTGGGCAGGCTCATTGCCCGTTCGACGGGGGCGGTCTCTCCGGCCCCTTTCGCCACAGCCGGCGCCTGAACGCCGAAAGTGGTCGTCGTCACCACCCCGAGGCCCAGAAGGGCCAGAAGGGAGTGACGCAGGGCCATGGGGTAGATCGCTTGCATGGCACGGAAGGCGATAACGGCCTTCCGCGAGCTCGGCAATTTCGATTGCCGAGGCAAATCCCACCGGGCGAGATGTCAAGGAGGCTTAACAGCGTCTTAAAGGGCGAAGTTCCATCACAGATTCGTCACTGTGGCGATACCGGAACATCTTTTTCTGCTTCGATACTGCGTCGCAACAAGATCAGGTCGGCCCAGGATTCCCGCTTGGCGGCCGGATTCCGCAGCAGATAGGCCGGGTGCCAAGTGGGCAGCGCGGGCAGGGGGCCGGACTCGGTCGGCAGCTCATGCCAGCGGCCGCGGAGGCGGGTGATGCCATCCCGCGCCCGCAGCAGCGACTTGGCCGCGACACCTCCCAGCAGCACCAGCCGCTTCGGCCGCGCCAGGGCGATGTGGCGCAGCACGAAGGGCAGGAAGAGCGTGATCTCGGCATCCGTCGGCGTGCGGTTGCCGGGGGGGCGCCAGGGCAGGATGTTGCTGATGTAGAAACTGTTATGCGCGTCCTCGCCATGGCGGTCGAGGCCGATGCTGGCCAGCATGCGGTCCAGCAACTGGCCGGACTGGCCGACAAAGGGCTTGCCCTGGCGGTCCTCGTCGGCGCCGGGGGCCTCGCCGAGCAGCATCAGCGGCGCGCCGGGGCGGCCATCGGCGAAGACCAGATTGGTGGCGGTCTCCCGCAGGGGGGTATCCACCTGCGCCATGGCCTCCCGCAACGCCTCCAGGCTCTGCGCGCCGGCGGCCAGACTGGCGGCGGCGGCCAGGGGCAGCGGGACGGCCACGGCCGGCGCGCGGCGCGGGCGGGCGGCTGGCGGAGGCGGGGGTTGTGGCGCCTGGGGCGCCGCGGGGTCTGCCTCCACAGGGCGGGGCGGCGGGGCGGCCAGCCGGTCCAGCGGCGCTTCGGCCAGGGCCTCATCGGCGCCCCAGTCCAGCTGCAGCCGCAGCGCGGCCAGCAGGGCGGCGGTTTCGGCTTCCGCTGGCTCGGGCGGGGCGGGGGTCATGGGTGGCATATCGGCCCGCCTCAGGGTTCCGCGCAACCCATGATCGGGTTAAGGCGATCAGACGGGATAAAGACTATGGAAGGGGACAGTGGATGAGTGACCGGGAGAGTATGGAATTCGACGTCCTGATCGTGGGCGCCGGGCCGGCTGGCCTGGCGGCGGCGATCCGGCTGAAGCAGGTCTCCCCGGACAGCACTGTCTGCGTGGTCGAGAAAGGCAGTGAGGTCGGTGCCCATATCCTCTCCGGCGCGGTGCTGGAGCCGCGCGCGCTGGACGAGCTGATCCCCGACTGGCGCGATGACCCGCCGGCGCTGGCCACCCCCGCCGGCGAGGACAGCTTCCTCTATCTGACGGAGACGAAGGCCTACAAGCTGCCGACGCCGCCGCAGATGCACAACCACGGCAACTACATCGTCTCCCTTGGCAATGTCTGCCGCTGGCTCGGCGCGAAGGCCGAGGCGCTGGGCGTCGAGATCTATCCGGGCTTCGCGGCCTCCGAGACCATCATCGAGGACGGGCAGGTGCGGGGCGTCGTCGCCGGCGTGATGGGCATCACGAAGGAGGGCGAGGAAGGGCCGAACTACCAGCCGGGCATGGAGCTGCGCGCCACCTATACCCTCTTCGCGGAGGGCTGCCGGGGCTCGCTGACCAAGAAGCTGGCGGAACGCTACAACCTGCGCGAGGGCGCGCAGCCGCAGACCTACGGCCTCGGCATCAAGGAGCTTTGGGAGATCCCGAAGGAGAAGCACACCGCCGGCAAGGTGTGGCACTCCGTCGGCTGGCCGCTGAAGTCCGACACCTATGGCGGCGCCTGGCTCTACATGTTCGGCGAGAACCTGGTCTCCATCGGCTTCGTCGTGGGGCTGGACTATCCCAATACCTGGCTCTCCCCCTTCGACGAGTTCCAGCGCTTCAAGACGCATCCGGAGGTGCGGAAGATGCTGGAGGGCGGCAAGCGCGTCGCCTATGGCGCCCGCGCGCTGAACGAGGGCGGCTTCCAGTCCATCCCCAAGCTGGTCTTCCCCGGCGGCGCGCTGATCGGCGATACGGCGGGCTTCCTGAACGTGCCGAAGATCAAGGGCACGCATACCGCCATGAAGTCCGGCATGCTGGCGGCCGAGGCCATCGCCGCCGCGCTGGCGGGTGGCGAGCCGCCGGCGGTGCTGGAGAGCTACCCGGCCGCCCTGAAGGCCAGCTGGGTGTGGCCGGAGCTGGAAGGCGTCCGCAACATCCGCCCGGGCTTCGCCAAATGGGGCCTGTGGGGCGGGATGCTGAACGCGGCCGCCGAGACCTACCTGTTCCGCGGCAAGGCGCCCTGGACCCTGGCGCATCATGCCGACCACAGCGCCACGAAGCCGGCCGGCCAGTGCCCGAAGATCGTCTATCCCAAGCCGGACGGGGTGCTGACCTTCGACCGCCTCTCCTCGGTGTTCCTCTCGAACACCAATCATGAGGAGGACCAGCCGGCGCATCTGAAGCTGCGCGACCCCGACCTCTGGAAGCCGGTGAACTGGGACCAGTATCGCGCCCCGGAAAGCCGCTATTGCCCGGCCGGCGTCTATGAGGCCGTGGGCGTGGAGGAAGGCCAGCCGCGCCTGGTGATCAACGCGCAGAACTGCGTCCACTGCAAGACCTGCGACATCAAGGACCCCCGGCAGAATATCGACTGGTGCACGCCGGAGGGCGCGGGCGGCCCGAACTATATCGGCGGGATGTAGCCCACCAGGGCGGGGGAGGGGAGCGCGGCGCGGCCCGCCGGATTGGTGAAGACGATCCGGTTGGTCCGGCAGGCATTCACCTCCATCTTCTCCTCCTCCTGCCCGCTTTCGTATTCCACCTTCACATCCAGTTCGCAGTCGTCGGCGGAGGGGCTGACGCGCACCTGCTGCCCCGGCGTCAGCCGGGTGCCTTCCAGGATGTCGTGGCCCCAGTCCGAGAGGCGGGAGGGCGAGACATAGGCGCGCTCGATCGTCAGGCCGGATTCGTTCACCAGCCAGAAGCGGTTCTGCGCCTGGGCCGGCGCGGCGCCGGCCCAGGCGGCCAGCAGCACCAGGGCGGTCAGGACGGGACGCATCGCACTCCTCCTTCGCCGGGCGGCCCGGGGACAGGCGCCCGGCCGCGAGGATCGCCGTGATGGCGGAGTATCACAATGTTTCCAGTCCGGTTCCGATCGGGGTGGGGGTGGTCACCTCTGCGCGACCCCGCCGGCTCTTTCCGCCGGCCCGCCCCGCGCGGGGCGTTCCCAGGCGGCGGGAAAAGGCTCTAACCTGACGGCCATGGTTGCCCTCATCCTCCCCCGTCGCGTCGCGCTGCTTTCGTTGGCCCTGATGGCGGGTATCGCCACCAGCGGGCTATCTGGCCGCGCGCCTGCTTCCGCCACCGACATCCGGCCGCGCCTGACGGCCAGCGGCGCCTATCTCGCCGGCAGCCTCGCCGCCCGTGAGACCGACACCGCGGCGGCCGCCGACCTGCTGCTGGAAGCGCTGCGGCTGGCGCCGAACCAGCCGGAGGTGATCCGCCGCGCCTTCCTGGCCGCCATACTCGACGGCCGGCCGGAGGCGGTGAGGGTGGCGCGCCGGATGCCCGAGAATGAGCTGGCCGCCATGGTGCTGGCCGGCGCCGATGGCATGGCCGGGCGCTGGGAGCGCGCCGAGGCGCGGCTGCGCGCCATGCCGCGCCAGGCTGCGGGGCAGATCCTGCAGCCGGTGCTGCTGGCCTGGACGCAGGCCGGCCGCGGGCAGACCGATGCCGCCCTGGCCACCCTGAAGCCGCAGATCGAATCCTCGCGCCTCAGCGGCCTGGCCGCGCTGCACGGCGCCATGATCGCCGACCTCGGCAAGCGTCCCAAGGAGGCCGAGCGGCTGATCCGCACCGCCCTGGCCAATTCGCCCGAGGTGAATCTGCGGCTCGTGCAGATCGCCGCCGGCATCCTCGGCCGCGCCGGCAAGGAGACGGAGGCGATGAAGCTGGTCGAGAGCATCTCGACCGGCGGTGACGACCTGGCGATGCTCGGCACGCCGGAAGTGCGGCGGCGTATCCTGCAGGAGCGTGCGGTCACTTCCGCCGTGGAGGGTATGGCCGAGGCCCAGCTGGCACTGGCCGCCGCGCTGCGCGGGCAGGGCGGGCCGGAACTCTCCATGCTGCTGGCGCGGCTCTCGCTGCGGCTGCGGCCGGATTTCGTGCCGGCCATGCTGGTGGCCTCCGAGGCCCTGGCCGAGGAGCAGCACCCGGAGAGGGCGCTGGCCCTGTTGCAGAGGGTGTCGCAGGACGACCCGCTGCTGCCGGTGGTGATGATGCGCCGCGCCACGCTGCTGGACCGCCTGGACCGGCCGGACGAGGCGATTGCCACCCTGCGCGTCCTGGCCGAGGCTCGGCCCGAGGCGCCACAGCCCTTCGCCCGGCTGGGGGACCTGATGCGCTCCCGCAAGCGCTATGCCGAAGCTGTCGAAGCCTACGACACTGCCATCGCTCGCGTGGGGGAGGCGGGTCCGAACAGCTGGTCGCTGCTTTATGCCCGCGGGATCTCGCTGGAGCGTTCCGACCAGTGGCCGCGGGCCGAGGCGGATTTCAAGGCCGCGCTGAAGCTGGCGCCCGAGCAGCCCTATATCCTCAACTATCTCGGCTATACCTGGGTGGAGCGGGGCGAGAACCTGGCCGAGGCGCGGGAGATGCTGGAGCGCGCCATGGCGCTGCGCCCGCAGGATGGCAATATCGCCGACAGCCTGGGCTGGGCGCTGTTCAAGCTGGGCGACATGCCCAATGCCACCAAATGGCTGGAGCGCGCGGTGGAGCTGGAATCCCGCAACGCCACCATCAACGACCATCTGGGGGATGTCTACTGGGCCACAGGGCGGGAGGCGGAGGCGGTCTACCAGTGGCGCCGCGCCCTGATCTCGGACCCCGAGCCGGATGAAACGCCGCGCATCGAGGCCAAGCTGCGCGAGCGGCAGCCCAGCTCCGCCGCGCGTTGAGCGGCGCGGCTGCGGCGGGGGCGGAGGAAGCCGCGCCCGCCAAGGTGAATCTGCACCTGCATGTCACGGGGCGGCGGGCGGATGGCTATCACCTGCTCGATTCCCTGGTGGTCTTCGCGGGGGCCGGCGACAGGCTGCGGCTGGAGCCGGCACCCGGCCTCTCCCTGGTGCTGGAAGGGCCGGAAGGCGCGGCCCTGGCCGCCGAACCCGACAACCTCGTGCTACGGTCCGCGAGGCTGCTGGCGGAGCATGCCGGCATCCGGCCCCATGGCCGGCTGCGGCTGGAGAAGAACCTGCCGGTGGCTTCCGGCATCGGCGGCGGCTCGGCCGATGCGGCGGCGGCGCTGCGGCTGCTGGACCACGCCTGGGGGCTGCGGCTGGAACCGCCGGCCCTGGCGGCCCTGGCGGCCCGGCTGGGGGCGGATGTGCCGGTCTGCCTGGAGAACCGCCCGAGGCGGATGCAAGGGGTGGGAGAGGTGCTCTCCGACGCGCCGGCCCTGCCGGACTGCGGCATGGTGCTGGCCAATCCGCGCCTGGCCCTGCCGACCCCCGCCGTCTTCCGCGCGCGCCGGGGCGACGGCACGCCGCCGGCCACTCTGCCAGCAGGCTGGGCCGATGCCAGAGCCATGGCGCGCGATCTCCTGGCCTGCCGCAACGACCTTGAGGAAGCGGCCATCGGCCTCTGCCCGGCGGTGGCGGAAGTGCTGACGGCTCTGCGGGCACTGCCGGGGTGCCTGCTGGCGCGGATGAGCGGCTCCGGCGCCACCTGCTTCGGCCTTTTTCCCTCAGCGTCCCAGGCCGCCCATGCCGCGGAGTTGCTGCCGAAGGCGTGGTGGCGGTGGGGAGGGGGGCTTTACGACCCAGGCCGGGCCGCTTATTCAGCGCAGGCCGGTGGGGCGTAGCCAAGCGGTAAGGCAGCGGTTTTTGGTACCGCCATTCCCAGGTTCGAATCCTGGCGCCCCAACCAGCTCCCCCCCTCTGCCGTCGCTGGCCTCAGCCCTGCAATTCGTGCCGCACGATGGCAGCCCCTTCCGCCATGGCGCGCAGCTTGCCGAAGGCACGGGGTCGGGGCAGGTATTTCATGCCGCAATCCGGTGCGACCACCAGCCGCTCCGCTGGCAGGTGCCGCAGCCCTGCGCGGATGCGTTCCGCCACCACCTCCGGCGCCTCCACCTCCGGGCTGCCGAGGTCGATGACCCCCAGCATGATCTTCTTGCCAGGCAGGCCGTCGAGCACCGCAAGGTCGAGCCGCGGCTGCGCCGCCTCGATGGAAATGGTGCCGGCGGTGCAATCGGCCAGTTGCGACAGGAAGGAATAGCCGGAGGGCTTGTCCTTCACGACGGCCGCATAGCCGAAGCAGACATGCACCACCGTCTCGCCCGCAAGCCCCTCCAGCGCGCGGTTCAGCGCCTTCACGCCGAAGCGCGCCGCACCTTCCGGCCGCGCCTGCATCCAGGGTTCGTCGAACTGGATGACACCGACACCGGCGGCCAGAAGGTCCTTCGCTTCCTCGTTGACGGCGGCGGCATAGTCCATCGCCATGGCTTCCTCGTCCCGGTAGTACTCGTCCGAGGCCTGTTGCGAGAGCGTGAAGGGGCCGGGCAGGGTGATCTTGGTCCTGCGCTCGGTATTGGCGACGAGGAATTCCACATCCCGCACCTCTACCGGCCGGTTGCGGCGGATCCTGCCCACCACGCGCGGCACCAGCGTCTCCTTGCCGGCGCGGCCCATGGTGCGGGCGGGGTTGTCCACGTCCACGCCATCCAGCGCCAGGGCGAAGCGGTTGGAATAGCTCTCCCGCCGGATCTCGCCATCGGTGATGATGTCGAGCCCCGCGCGCTCCATGTCGCGGATGGCGATCAGCGTGGCATCATCCTGCGCCTGCTCCAGCGCATCCTCGGCCACGCGCCACATCTGCTTCATCCGCACGCGCGGCACCAGGTTCTGCGCCAGCACATTGCGGTCCACCAGCCAGTCCGGCTGCGGGTAGCTGCCGACGACGGTGGTGGGCAAAAGCGTGTTGGTCATGTGTCAGGCCTTCATGGCGGTGGGCTGGTAGGCGAGGAGGCGCCATTCGCCGCCCTCCCGCGCCCAGACGGCGAGGGTGAGGCTGGCGATGCGCTTCTCCGCGCCATCGCGGATGATGGTGGCGTTCATGCGGCCCAGCGCGGCGGCGGCATCCGGCCCGGCTTCCAGCACCATCTCCGTGCTGTAGCCCACTTCCAGATAGCGCAGGCTGCCGGTGGAAAGGCTGGCGAGGTATTCCGCCTTGCTGTCCCGCGTCGCGTCGGAATGGGCATAGACGGCGCGCTCGGAGAGCAGCGCGGCCAGGGCATCGACATCGCCGCGCAGCATGGCGTCATAGCGCCGTGCTTCCAGGGCGCGGATCTCATCCTGCATGGATACCTCAGCGGGGATTGGGCGCGAGCAACCGCTCGGGCCAGGTGGCGAGACGAAAGAAATCCAGCTCGCCCTCGCCGCTGGCCTGATAGGCGGCGGCGAATTGCCGGGCGAGGGCGGAAAGCGGCATCGGCGCGCCCTCCCGCAGCCCGACGGCCAGGGCGAGGTCCAGATCCTTGGCGATGAGGTCGAGATCGGCGGTGGGCGTCCAGTCCCGCGCCTTCAGCATCTCGGCCTTGTAGGCGAGCAGGGGAGAGGCCACGACGCTTTTGGACAGCGCCTCCACCATCGCCTCCCAGTCCAGGCCGAGGCGGCCACCGAAGGCCAGGGCCTCGCCAATGATGGCAGGGGTGAGGGCGACGACGAGGTTGACCATCAGCTTCACGGCGCGGGCTTCCTCGGCCGTGCCGCAACGCATCGTCTCCTTGCCCAGCACGCCGAGCAGCGGCGCGCAGCGGTCCAGTGCCGCCTCGGGGCCGGAGGCGAAGATGGTCAGCGCCCCCGATGCCGCCGTGCTGGTGCTGCCGGAGACCGGGCAGCGCAGGTAATCCGCGCCCCGCGCCGCCATGGCCTCCGCTACTTGCGCGGAAGTGGCGGGGGAGACGGTGCTGAGGTCGATGAAGACCTGCCCCGGACGGATCTCCTCCACCAGCCCGCCGGGGCCGAGCGTCACCGCCAGCAGCGCCGCGTCATTCGGCACCATGGAGAGGATGATCTCCGTCTGCTCCGCCAGCCCCGCCGCCGTCATGGCGGCGTGCAACCCCTCATTCGCCAGCGCAGCGATACGGGTATGGTCGGGATCCGTGGCGGTGACCTCCGCCCCGGCCTCCAGCAACCGGCGGCAGAGCGGCGTGCCCATGCGGCCGACGCCAATCCAGCCCAGCTTCCAGCCATCCAGCGCGCCCATGTTAAGCTCCTTCACAGGCCGAGATAGAATTTGCGGACCAACTCACTGTCGCCCAGTGCCGCCGGGGAATCGCCCTGGAAGGCCACCTGCCCATGCACCAGCACATAGCCACGGTCGGCGATGCGGATGGCCTGGTGGAAATTCTGCTCGGCCATCAGCACCGTCAGGCCCAGCTTTTCCTTCATCTCGCCGATCTTCTCGATCGTGCGGGCCACCAGGATGGGCGCGAGGCCCACCGAAGGCTCATCCACCAGCAAAATCTTCGGCGCGCACATCACGGCGCGTCCCAGCGCCACCATCTGCTGCTCGCCGCCGCTCATGCTGCCCACGGGCTGGGAGCGGCGTTCCTTCAGGCGCGGGAAGGCGTCGTAGCAGAATTCGAGGTTGCGCCCCATCTCCACGCGCGCGGCGCGGCGATAGGCGCCGAGCAGCAGGTTCTCCTCCACCGAAAGGCGCGGAAACAGCCGCCGCCCTTCCGGCACCAGGGAAATGCCCAGATTGACGATCTCCTCGGGTGAACGACCGACGAGGTCATGCTGTTGCCCGTCGATGGTGGCCAGGATGCGCCCGCGCGTCGGCCGCAGCAGGCCAAGGATGCAGCGCATCAGCGTGGTCTTGCCATTGCCGTTGGTGCCGAGCAGCGCCACCGTCTCCCCCGCCGCCACGGAAAGCGAGACGCCATCCAGCGCCCGCACGGCGCCATAGCCAGCGTCCAGGTCCTCGATCAGCAGGCTAGCGGCCAAGATAGGCCTCCTCCACTTCCGGCAATGCAAGCACGGTGCGCGGCTCTCCATCCGCCACCTTGCGCCCGGCCACCAGCACCGCGAGGCGCTGGGAGAATTGCGTGACGGCGCGCATCACATGCTCGATCATGATGATGGTGGTGCCGCCGGCATTCAGCCGGAAGAGCAGCGCCAGGATCTGGTCCACTTCGGAATCCGAAAGGCCGGCCATGGCTTCATCGGCAATCAGCAATTCCGGCCGCAGCGCCGTGGCGCGGGCCAGTTCCAGCCGCCGCAGTTCCACCTGTGTCAGCTCCTTCGGCATCCGGTGCGCCTTGCCGGCGAGTTCCACCGTTTCCAGGCATTCCATCGCCCGCGCCTCGGTGGCCGCGTCCCGCCCGGCATAGGCGAGGGGGACGCGGATATTCTCGATCACCGTCAGGCCCTTGAAGGGGCGTGGAAGCTGGAAGGTGCGGGCCAGCCCGCGCCGCGCGCGCTGATGCGGCTTCAGCCGGCCGAGCTTCTCACCCTTGAAGGTGAAGGCGCCATCATGGCTGGCGAAGGCCCCGGCGAGGCAATTTGTAAAAGTGCTTTTGCCCGAGCCATTGGGGCCGATCAGCCCCAGCCTTTCCCCGGCGCGCACTTCCAGGTCGATGCCGGAAAGCGCGGTGAAGCCGCCGAACCGCTTGCCGACTCCCTCGGCCCTCAGGACGATCTCGCTCATCGCCGCCCCCGGAACAGCCCGATGATGCCGTGTGGTGCCGCGCAGACGAAGACTACCAGCACCACGCCCACGATCATCAGGTTGGCGGCGGAGGAAATGGTCACCGTCGCCGCCTGTTGCAGCGAGGCCAACAGCACCGCGCCGATCAGCGGCCCCGCCCAGCTTGCCGTGCCACCGATCAGTGGCATGGCGATGGCATTCACCGCATAGGCCAGCCCGAAGGCCGAGTTCGGCTCCACATAGGAACCGAGATAGGGCAGGGGAGCACCGGCCACCGCCATCATGGCGCCGCTGATCGTCGTCGCGATCAGCTTCAGCCGCAGCGTCGGCACGCCCGAGGCTTCCGCCGCCGCTTCATCGTCGCGCAGCGCGGCGAGGCCGAGGCCAAGGCGGGATTTCTCGATGGTGCGGGCAATGGCCACGGCAGCCGCCGCCAGCACCACCACCACGGCGCAGAGAAAGCCGCTGTAGCTGTCGAAACCGAAAGGCACCTCGCGCGGGCGCAGCACATAGGCGCCGCGCGAGCCGCCGACATAGCTCCAGTTCACCACGATGGTTTGCAGCACTACGGAAAGGCAAAGCGTGGCGATGGCGAAATAGGCGCCGCGCAGCCGCAGCGTCAGGATGCCGGTGCCGAGGCCCAGTGCCCCGCCCACCACCGCCGCGAAGCCGATGCAGGGCAGCAGCCCCAGGCCCAGCGCCTTGCCGATGGCCACCGTGGTATAGGCCCCGGTGGCGAAGAAGGCGGCGGCGCCGAAATTCACATAGCCCGCGTAGCCGCCGAGGATATTCCAGGCGGTGGCCAGCACCACGTATTGCAGCACGAAGGTGGCGGCGAAATAGGCGTATTCGCTGCCGAAGCCGCGCAGCGCCAGGATCAGCGCCAGTGCCGCCACGGCGGAAGCCAGCCAGAAGCCGGCATGGCCCAGCCGGCGCGGCGCCGGCAGCGGCAGGGCGGGCAGGGCGGTGCCGCTCATGCCGCCCGCCCGAAGAGGCCCTGGGGCCGGATGGCCAGCACCAGCAGCAGGCAGCCGAAGGCCACGGCCGGCGACCAGGATGGGCCGTAGAAGGTGGCGGTGACATTCTCCACCACGCCGAAGGCCAGCGCCGCCAGCACGCAGCCGCCCAGCGAGGCCAGCCCGCCCATGATGACGATGGCGAAGACGCGGCCGATGAAGATATGCCCGGACCAGGCATCCACCGGCTGCACCACCACCAGCGCGCCACCCGCCAGCGCCGCCATGGCGACGGAGATGCCGAAGGCAAGGCGCTTGATCCGCACGGGATCGATGGCCAGCAGCCGCAGCGCCTCCCGGTCCTGCGCCACGGCGGCGATGGCGCGGCCGGTGAAGGAGCGGCGCAGGAACAACGCCAGCGCCCCGATGGCCGCCAGCGCGACCGCCGCCGGCACCAGCATCCGCAGCGGCAGGTCGATCTCGCCGATGCGCCAGGTCGTGTTGGCATAGGCGGCATCGGCGAAGTGCTGTTCCGGCCCCAGCGTCATCACCAGCCCGACCTCGATGATGAACATGATGCCGAAGAAGAAGGCGAGGCCCTGGATGGCCTCATCCCCGCGCCGCTCGAAGAAATGGTGGTAGGCGACGTAGATCAGCGCCCCCAGCGCCCAGAAGGCTGGCGCCAGCAGCAGCGAGAGCAGCAGCGGGTCCAGCCCCGTCATGCCCCAGAGCAGGGCGACCAGCAGCGCGCCCAGCACCATAAAGGCGGGGTGGGCGATATTGACCACGTCCAGCATTCCGAAGGAGACGGAAAGCCCCGCCGCCGCCGCGGCATAAAGCCCGCCCAGCAGCAGGCCCGAGACCACCCCGTTCAGGAGAAGGGCGAGGTCCGGGTCCATCAGGCACCGGCCGTATAGGGCTTGCGCAACTCGCCGGACTTGTAGCGCTGCGGATAGAGGATCACCTGCGTGCCCGGCTTGCGGAACTGCTCGATGTCATTGCCCTGCACGCCCTGGTACTGGGTGTAGAGGTTCCGCTCCTCCGTCCATTCGCCCATGGCATCGAAGCGCAGCGGGCCGATGACGGTGTCGAACTGGTTCTTGTGCATATCCGCCGCCAGCGCCGCCTGATCCAGGCTGCCGACGCGCTTCACTGCCTGTTCCAGCACCTGCATCTGCGTATAAGCCAGCGGCGGCACGTAATGGCCGAGCGCGTCGGCATTCTCCTTGGCCGCCAGCGGCTGGTAGCGTTCGATCAGCGCCTGGGTGCCGGGGAATTGCAGCGTGGGCTCCGGCGCATAGACATCCCAGACCACCAGGTTGTTCAGGATGGGGCCGAGCTGCAGCTTCTGCGCAGTGATATGCGGCCCGATCATCGGTCCGCCGAAAAGCTGGAAATTCACCCGCAGCTCGCTGGCCGCGCGCAGCAGCCCGGCGGTATCCGGCGGGTAGGAGCCGATATAGACAATATCCGGCCGCGCCGCCTGCACCGAGCGCAGGATGGGCGTGAAATCCACCGTGCTGGGCGGATAGGCACGGTCATAGACCACACGCAGCTTGTGCTGCCCGGCGAGGTAACGCGCGCTTTCGGCGGTGCGCTGGTGGAAGTCGCTGTCCAGGTTCACCAGCGCGATGCTGCGCGGCTTCGGGTCCATCGCCATGGCGATGTCGAAGAAGCCCTTGGCGAATGTCTCCTTCACGTCGGAGCCGGCGGGGTTGATGGAGAAATACCGGTCGTACTTGAAGTCAGAATTCACCCCCGTGCCGAAGAGCGACACGAAGGTCATGTTCCGCTGCATCACCACCGGCATGGCGGGCGCGATGATGGCCGTGGCATAGCCGGAGACGACGAGATCGACCTTATCGACATCGATCAGCTTGGTGTAGATGCCCGGCACCTGCGCGCCGGTGCTCTGGTCGTCGTAATGTACCAGTTCCACCGGGCGGCCGAGCAGCCCGCCCTTGGCGTTCACATCCTCCGCCCAGATGCGGTGCGCCAGCAGCGCCGGGCGGCCATTGCCCGCCAGCCCGCCCGAGAGCGACATGGAATAGCCGATGCGGATCGGTGGCCCGGAGGGTGCTGTCTGCGCCCGCGCCGTGGCCGGTACCGTGGCGGCAGCCGCCAGGGCAAGCCGGCCGAGATCCCGCCTGCTGAAGTCTTTCATGGAACCTCCTCCTGCGGCCCGGTTTCTGTTGCCCGTGGCTCGCCATGACGTTCGGGTGGCGGCTACTCCGCCGCGACTTTCGAGGGATCGGCGCCCACGCGGCCGGAGGTGTCGCCCTCGGCCTGGCGCGCGATGCGGAAGTCGTAATGCACGCTCGGCATGTCGGGCGCGGGCGAGCCTTCGAGGCCCTTCTGCGGCCGTACGACAAGGGATTCCGAAACGCCGAAGACGGTGTCGGAATCGATATGCGGGTCGTCGCCGAGATAGAGCGCCGTCACCAGTTCCCGGTATCCCTCGGCGCCGATCAGCATATGGATATGCGCGGGGCGGAAGCCGTGGCGGTTCTGCTGCCGCACCAGCTCGCCCACCGGCCCATCCATCGGGATGGAATAGCCCAGCGGGATCAGCGTGCGGATGGCGTAGCGGCCCTCGGCATCGGTGCGGAACTGGCCACGCATGTCCATGACGCCGGGGTCGTTGGTCTGCAGGTCGTAGGCGCCATCGGCATCGGTCTGCCAGACTTCGACGATGGCATTGGGCACGCCCTCGCCGGCCTCGTTCAGCACCTGGCCAAACAGCATCATCTCCGGCCCCGTGGCATGGGCGGCGATGCTCCCGCCATAGCCATACTGTGGCGAGGCCTCGCGGTAGAAGGGGCCGAGCAGGCTGGTCTCGGTGGCTTCGCCCACGCGGTTGGCCTGGTCGTCCAGCAGGTTCACGAGGCGCGAGAGACCGAGCGTATCGGAGAGCAGGATGAATTCCTGCCGGATCGGCGTGCAGGTCTGGCCGGTGCGGGTGAGGAAGCCGATGGCGGCCAGCCATTCGGCGGGCGTCAGCTTCACCTCCCGCGCGAAGTCATGCAGGTGCCGGACAAGGCTTTCCATCACCTCCCGCAGACGCGGGTCAGTGGTGGAGGCCATCTGCGCGATCACGGCATCCGTGACGGTATTCTGGTCCAGGTCAGCCATTTCTTGTGTCCTCCATCGGGGGCGGCATCTCGCGGGCCTGCCCTCGGTCGTCGCACGTCGTGGCGGGCGCGGCGGCGCCCCTAGTCCGGTCGTATCCTGGCAGCAACGATCACCGGCTGCCACTTCGCAATCTCTTCCCGCGTCATGGCGGCGAGCTGCTCGGGCGAGCCGCCCGTCGGCTCCACCCCCTGCGCGCGCAGGTTCGCCAGGGCGGCGGGGTCGGCCAGCAGGGCATTGGTGGCGCGGTTCAGCCGGGCCACGATGGCGGGCGGCAGGCCCGCCGGGCCGAAGAGCGACCAGAGCCCCTCGACGACGAAATCCTGCACCCCCGCTTCCTGGATGGTCGGCACATCCGGCAGGATGCCGACGCGCTTGCCGGAGGTCACGGCCAGGGCCTTCAGCTTGCCGCTGTCCAGATGCGGCTTGAGGCCCAGCGGGTGGTAGAACATGGCATCCACCCGTCCCGCCAGCAGGTCGGTCACCGCCTGGCTGGCACTGCGGTAGGGCACGTGCTGCGTCTCCAGCCCCGCCCGCAGGTTCAGCAGCGCCTGGGAGAGATGTCCCGTGGTGCCATTCCCCGCCGAGGCGAAGGAGAGCGGCCGCGACTTCGCCAGCGCCACCAGCTCCATCACCGAATTGGCGGGGAGGGAGACCGGCACGCCCAGCACCGTCGGCGTGGTGACGAAGGGGGCGATGGGAGTGAAATCCTTCACCGCATCGAAGCCCAGCTCGGGAAACAGGCTGGAATTGATGCCATGCGTCCCGTTGGTGCCCAGCAGCAGCGTATAGCCATCGCCCGCTGCCTGGGCCACGCTCTGGGCGCCGACATTGCCGCCGGCGCCGGCACGGTTCTCCACCACCACCGGCTGTCCCGCTTCCTTCCCCAGGGCATCGGCCAGGATGCGGCCCAGCGCATCGGTGGTGGTGCCGGCGGCGAAGGGTACTACGAGACGGATGGGCCGCTCCGGCCATGCCGCCTGGGCGAAGCTCCGGCGGGCCAGCAGCGGCGTGGCGGCAAGGGTGCCCAGCAGGGCTCGACGTGTGGCTCGGGTCATGCGGCAGCCCCCCTGTGAGGCGTGACGTAATCCGCGACCCGCCCGGATGGCTGGCCACGGCGCAGCGGCACGCAGGCCGCCGGGAAATCCTGGGTGAAGCGGGCGCCCCGGTCGGCCAGGGTGCCAAGGAAGCGGTCCAGGTGCCGCATGGCGCCATTCGGCAGGTCATGCAGCACCAGAGTCACGGGCTCCGGCCCCTGGCAGAGATCCAGGGCGCGGTCCACCCAACCCTCCGGGTCGCGGAAATCGCCCGGCACGGCATTCCAGAGGACGCAGGTGAAATGCCCGCGCACCAGCAGATCCAGCGCCGCGTGGCTCAGCAGGTGGCGGCCCAGCGCACCGCCGCCGCCCTGGGGGCGGAACAGCCTGTCGGGGTGCGAGAGCGCACCGATCTCCTCCTGGGTGCGGGCGATCTCCGTCTCGGCCACCGCATCCGATGCATGGCCCAGCGGGCCCGCATGGCTCCAGGTGTGGTTGCCGATCCAGTGGCCCTCGGCATGGGCCCGCTCGGCCAGGGCGCGATGCGCCGCCAGCTTGTGGCCCAGCACGAAGAAGGTGGCCCGCAGGCCGCGTGCGCGCAGCGCCTCCAGCACGCCCGGCGTCACCTCCGGCTCAGGGCCGTTGTCGAAGGACAGGGTGACGCGGGGCGCGGTGGTCATGACACGCCGTGGCTTTCCGGCGCGCGGCGCATCGGCTTCAGGCCTCGTCCCGCACGGGGTTGGAGAGGATGCCGATGTCCTCGATCTCGATCTCGACGGTATCGCCATCCTTCATGAAGACCGGCGGCTTGCGGGCATAGCCGACGCCGCTGGGCGTGCCGGTGGCGATCACATCGCCCGGTTCCAGCGTCATCACCTCCGAGAGGATCGCCAGGATACGCGGCACAGTGAAGATCATGTCGGAGGTATGGCTGTCCTGCATCACCTCGCCATTGAGGCGGGAGGTGATGCGCAGCGCATTCGGGCCCTGCGGCAGTTCGTCGGGCGTGACGATCTCGGGGCCGAGGCCGCCGGTGCGGTCGAAGTTCTTGCCCATGGTCCACTGCGCCGACTTGCGCTGGTAGTCGCGGACCGAGCCCTCGTTCATGCAGGTGTAGCCGGCGACGCAGCCCAGGGCCTCGGCCTCCGTCAGGTGCCGTGCCCGCTTGCCGATGACGATGGCCAATTCGGCCTCGTAGTCGAACTTGTCGGAGACCTTCGGGCGCAGCAGCGGCTCGCCGGGCGCGGCCAGCGAGGTGGGGCCGCGGAAGAAGACCGCCGGGTAATCCGGGATGGGATTGCCGCCTTCCTTGGCATGCAGCGCGTAGTTCAGGCCGATGCAGATGACCTTGCCCGGGCGCGGCACCGCCGGCAGCAGCGTCAGGCCCTTCAGCGGGCGGCGCGGCGCGTCGGCGAGCTTCGCCGCCAGGGCGCGCGCGCCCTCCGGCAGGTTCAGGGCGGCCAGGGCCTCGGTGGGGTCCTGCGGCAGGCCCGGCACCACATCGGCCAGGGCCACGACATCATCGCCCAGGCGGGCACCAAGGGCCGCCCGGCCCTCATGCTGGAACGCGATCAGGCGCACGCGCCGTATCCTCCTTTGATTCTCGGTTCGAGGTTTTATCGAAATTCCTGGGTCGTCAAGAAAGATTTCCGCAAAAGCTTGCGGGTTAGCGCCGGGAAAACGATGATGTAGCGCCATGTCTCAGGCAGACCCCATCGCGGAAGCGCGCGACCTGACTCTTGCGACCGTCGTCCACCGGCGGCTGCGCGAGGACATCCTGTCCGGCCGCCTGCCACCAGGGCAGAAGTTGAAGCTGCGCGACCTGGCCGAGAGCTATGGGGCCGGCGCCTCACCGATGCGGGAGGCCCTGTCCAAGCTGGCGGCCGAGGGGCTGGCGGAACGGCTGGAGCATCGGGGCTTCCGTGTGGCGGCAGCGGCGCCAGGGCAGCTGGACGGGCTGATCCGCAGCCGGGTGCTGGCAGAATGCGCGGCGCTGCGCGAATCCATCCGGCACGGCGATGCCGCCTGGGAAGAGGCGCTGGTCCTGGCCGAGCACCGGCTGAAGCGGGCGGCCCGGTCTCTCGACCCGCACCGCTTCGTCGCCAATCCGGAATGGGAAGCCTGCCATCTGCGCTTCCACCAGGCGCTGCTGGCGGCCTGCGGCGCGCCGCCCCTGCTGGCCTTCTGCGACCGGCTGCGGGAGGAGGCGCAGCGCTACCGCGCGCTGTCCAATACCCTGGCCTATCCGGGCCGCGACGTGGCGGCCGAACATGCCGCCATCGCTCGCGCCACGCTGGACCGCGACGCGGAAAAGGCCGCCGCCCTGCTGACGCAGCATTACGAGCGGACAGGCGCCTTTATCGGCGCCGATCTGGGCAGCGAGGCCGGGTGATCCTGACGAAGAGGCGGCGGCGGCGATGCGGCCGCCGTCCAAGGGGTTCCTGCCCGTTTCGCCAGAACCCCTGAAGATGCGGCAATCCTGCCGGGGCTAGCCAGACTACGGCCCGCCGGCCTGCATGAAGCGCTTGCGCCATTCCTCATAGGCCGACTGACGCGTGACGCGGCCGATCAAGGCGCCCGAGGCCTGCCCCGGCACAGCCCTGGCCGGGCTGCCCGCGCGCATGGCGCTGAGGGCGTCGTGCACGGCCTGCACGGCGGCCATAATCGGCGCATGGCCGGGCAGCATGACGCGCACCCGCGACGCCGCCAGATCTCCCGCATCCGCCAGTTCCGGGCCGACACCACCGAGGATCAATGGCAACCGCGTCCCGGCGGCCACGGCCTCAAGCTCGGCGCGTGTCCGCAGGCCCACCACCATCAGGGCATCCGCCCCCGCCGCCTCATAGGCGCGGAGCCGGGTGATCGCATCCTCCAGCGAAGACAGCAGCGGCGCGCTGGTGCGGCCAACGATCACCAGGCCTTCGTCGCGCCGGGCCGAGAGCGCGGCGCCGATCTTGCCAACGCCTTCCTCCAGGGACACCAGCCCGCTCTTGCCCGCATCTGCGCCAAAGGGGAGGGGAAGCAGCGTGTCCTCGATCGTCAGGCCGGCCACGCCCGCACTCTCCAGGCCCTGCACGGTATGGATGACGTTCAGCGCGTTTCCGAAACCGTGGTCCGCATCCAGCAGGATCGGCAGACCGGCCGCGTGGCAGATGCGCCGGGCCTGATCCGTCACCTCCGTCGCTGTCACCAGGATCATGTCGGGCGCCGCGAGCAGGGCGAGCGCGAGGCTGGAACCGCCGACGAGCCCCAGTTCAAAGCCGAGATCCTCGGCGATGCGGACCGAGATCGGGTCGAAGACCGAGGCCGGCACCACGCAGTCCTGCCCCTGGAGCACCCGGCGCAGAGCCTGCCGCTGTGGTTGAAACATCCTTCCTTCCTCCCCTGGATCGGTTCCTGGCTGGCCTTTGTGCCTCTGCGCGGGAGGCCTGAAAACCTGTTGACGGAAGATCAGCATTAATCATTAATAATCTCAAGCCCGGCACGAAAGCCGGGCGGGACGCGACGCTAGGAACCGCCGCGCCAGGAGGAGACGATTCATGCCCCGGAGCGTGCAAGCCCCCTGGCGTGGCTTCCTCCCGGCCACGCCGTCCCGTCCTGAGACGATGCTGCTGCCGACGCGCCTTTTCGCCCGTCCATGACAGAAAGGATTTGACCGGAATGCCGAAGTTTGAGGCCTGGCCCAATGGGGCGCGGATCGCCGTGGCCGTGACCGTGATGTACGAGACCTGGTCGGAGGGGAAGGCGCCCAGCTATTCCGTGCAGGCGACCCATCTGAAGCCCGGCGCTGAGGATCTGGCCGGCGCCGCCTGGGCAACCTATGGCGGCCGCGTGGGCGTCTGGCGCATCATCCGCACGCTCGACCGCCTGGGCGTGCCGGCGACCTTCTTCACCAATGCCCGCTGCGCCGAGTTGTATCCGGAGAGCGTGAAGCAGATCACCCGCTCCGGCCACGATATCGGCGGACATGCCTATTACCAGGACCAGCTCCTGGCCTACATGTCGCCGGAGGAAGAGCGCTCCACGATCCGGCGCTGCATCGACATCCTGGGCGAGCATTCCGGCCAGCAGCCCACCGGCTGGCTCAGCCCCGTCCTGGCCTTCACGCGCAACACGCCGGACTTCCTGGCGGAGGCCGGCCTGAAGTGGCACGCGGATGTCACCTATATCGACCTGCCGCACCGCATCCAGACGAAGCACGGCGTGCTCGCGGCCGTGCCGAACAGCGACTTCACGGATAACCGTGTCCTGCGCTCCAGCACGCTCGACCTCTATGACGTGCACAAGACCACCTTCGACTACATGTATCAGAACGAGCCCATGGGCCTGCTGGCGCTGACGCTGCATTGCCAGTTCGGCGGCCGTCCGATGGTGATCGCGGCCTTCGAGAAGTTGATCCGCTACATCTCTCAGTTCCCCGGCGTCTGGTTCGCGCGTCATGGCGAGCTGGCCCAATGGGCCCTCGATGCCGAGCTCGACGAGCACAGCTATGCAAGCCGCTTCTTCTCCTGACGGGCATGTGGCGTGCATCGGGCAGCCTGTGTCACAGGCAGGCGTGGCGCGGCTCATCCCCCTTCGCGGGTTGGGCCGGCCGCGTGAGGCCTGCGGATCCAGGAGCTTAGCGATGGCACGACGTTCCAATACCCGACCGGGGGAAGCCGAAGGCGGCGCCCAGCCCGCGCTGCCCGGCAAGCCCGACACGGCCCGCCCGACCTTCTCCAGGGCCGAATGGACCGCCGACATCCTGCGCGAGCGCATCCTGCAGGGCACCTATCCACCCGGCGAGCGGATCCGGGAAGCGGAGCTGCAGGCGGAATTCGGCTTCTCCAACGGACCGATCCGGGAGGCCTTGCAGATGCTGGTCGCCCAGGGCCTGGCGGAGCGGAATCCCTTCCAGGGCGTGCGCGTCGTGGAGTTGAGCGACCAGCAGCTCCTGGAACTCTTCGAGGTCCGTCTGGCGGTGCTGCAATACGCGGCTGAACTCGCCGCCTGCCATGCCAGCGACGAAGTGCTCGCGACCGGGGAGGCCCTGCGCGCCCGGCTCGCGGCCGCCTTCGATGCCGCGCAGACCTCGGGGCAGCGGCTCTCCTTCACCGGGGAACTGTCCCACTGGCTGCTGGAGGCCGCGGGCAACGACACCATGCGCCGGATCTGGGACCAGACGGTCGCGCAGTCGCAGATCTATGTGAATGCCTCCATGCGGCGCGGTGCCGGCGGGGATAACCGGCGCCTGGTCGATGCGCTGATCGTCGCGGTGATGAAGCGGGACGTGGAAGCCGCGCGCGCGGTAGCGCGTGACCTGACGCGGCGGACCCTCGCCGATCTCGGGTTGAAGGGAAGGATCTGAGGCACGCCATGACAGAGATCGAAGAACTCCGGCTGATCGCCTCCCTCTCCCGGTTGCAGGCGGATTACTGGTACGAAGTCGACCGCAACTGGGGGCGCCGCGCGGCAGAATACTATCTTGAAGACGGGGTCTTCGAGATCGGCGAGAGCCGCATGGAGGGGCGCGCCGCGATCGCGCATTTCTACAGCTGGCGAGAGGGGCGCGGGGAACGCACGGCCCGCCACCTCGTCACGAACTGCCGGCTTCGCAGCGTGAATGCGACGGGCGATGAGGCAGTCTTCGAATGCATCATGAGCCTCCATGCAGCGGATGGGCCGCCGGTGCTGGAATCCCGGCCGCCCATCATGATCGCGGATGTGGTGGACCATTGCGTCCGCGTCAGCGGGGTCTGGCGCTACCGCTCGCATGTCCTGCGCCCCGTCTTCATGGGCGGCGTGGCGCCCACCGTATTGCCCGGAAACGACCAGACCACCCGATGATCTGACCGTGACTGAAAAAACCACAACAGGAGGGAGGTTCGATGACACAGATTCATGCCGTGGACTGGAGCGCCATGGAGTGGACTCCGGTCCGCCCGGGCGTCGAGCGCAAGGCCTTCACGGGCGATGGCGCGACGCTCGCCCTGCACCGGATCATGCCTGGGCATGACGTGCTGCCGCATTCCCACTCGAATGAGCAGGTCGTCTATATCCTCAGCGGAACAGCGGATTTCCATATCGGGGAGCAGGTGGTGCGGCTGGGGCCCGGGGGCCTCGCGCTGGTGCCGCCCGATACCGTCCATCACATCAAGGTCGTGGGCACCGAGCCCGTGCTGAACCTTGATGTCTTCACGCCAGCACGGCCGGAATACGTCCAGGCCTGACCGGCTGACTACCGAAAGAGAAGGGGGAACGGCTTCGCATGGCGCGGCCGTAACCCCGCCGCTCGTCCTGATTCTGGCCATAATGATAAAAACAGGAGGATTCAGTGTCCATATTCTCAAAGAGCCTGAAAGCCTTGCTCGCTCTCGGCGGGTTGCTCGCGGCCGCCTTTCCGGCCCCGACCCGGGCCGCTGATGACGTCTTTCCATCCCGCCCCGTCCGCATCGTCGTCCCCTATGCTCCGGCCGGAGTCACGGATGTCATGGCGCGCGTGGTCGCGGACCAGATGTCGAAAAGCCTCGGCCAACCCTTCGTGGTTGAGAATAAAGCTGGCGCGGGCGGCGTTGTCGGGATGGAGTCCGTCTATCGTAGCCCGCATGATGGCTACACCATCGTGATGATGCCGGCGAACCTCACGATCCTGAAGGTGCTGTACAACCGGATTTCCTTCGACCCGATCGAGGATTTCGTGCCTATTGCCAATGTAGGGGCATCGCCGGTCGGTATCGCCGTTCACCCGTCTCTGCCTGTACGAAGCGTGCCGGAGCTGGTGCGGTATGTCCGCGCCAATCCAGGGCTCGGCTACGCCTCCTGCGGCATCGCCTCACCACAGCACCTCGCCGCCGAGTATCTGGCCAATGTCGCGCAGATCGAGCTGAACCACATTCCCTACAAGGGCTGTGGCGAAGCGGTGGCGGATGTGCTGGCCGGGCGGGTGAAGCTGTTCTTCGCCAGCATCCCGCATCTCATTCCCTATCGCGCCACGGACCAGCTTTTTGCCGTCGGCGTGACGGGGGCCAGCGAGAGCGGCCTGGTTCCCGGCGTGGCCACCGTCGCCGCGGCCGGCTATCCCGGCTTCAATATCGAAGCCTGGTTCGGCCTGCTGGCGCCCAAGGGCACGCCGCCCGAGGTGGTGAAGCGGCTGAATGCCGAGGTGAACAAGGCGCTGCAAAGCCCGGCGGTGCTGGAGCGGATGAAGCAGCAGAATTTCGCGCCCGTCGGCGGCACGGCCGAAAGCTTCGGGGCCACCATCGCGGCGGATGTCGAGCGCCTGGGCGGCATCGCCCGCAAGGCCGGCATCACGGCGGAATAGGAGACGGGCGCCGCCGGGGGCTGCATGCCATCAGCCTTCGGACGGCGCTACGGCTACAGCAGGGCGCGCCGCAGGGCATCGGCCCAGCCGTCGATCATCTGCCGCCGCCGGCCGGCCTTCATGCGCGGGGTGAACCGCCGCTCCAGCGTCCAGGTGCTGCCCAGGGCTTCTAACCCTGGCCAGATGCCGGTGGCGAGACCCGCCAGGAAGGCCGCGCCCAGCGCCGTCGTCTCCAGCACCACGGGTCGTTCCACCGGTACCTGCACCATGTCCGCCAGGAACTGGCAGAACCAGTCATTGGCCGACATGCCGCCATCGATCCGCAGGGACTGCAACGGGCCGGCACCGTCCTTTCCCATCGCTTCCATCAGGTCCAGCGTCTGGTAGGCGACGGATTCCAGCGCCGCGCGGGCGATATGGGCCGCCGTGGCATCCAGCGTCAGGCCGCAGATCAGCCCACGCGCGTGGGGGGCCCAGTGCGGCGCGCCCAGGCCGACGAAGCCCGGGACCATGTAGACGCCATGGCTGTCGGGAATGCGTGTGGCCATGTCATCGGTCTGCGAGGCATGGGTGATCAGCCCCATCCCATCCCGCAGCCATTTGATCGCGGCGCCGGCGACGAAGATGGCGCCCTCCGTCGCATAGGCCGGCTGGCCGCCGAGCCGGTAGGCGGTGGTCGTCAGCAACCGGTGACGGGATTGCAGCGGCGTCGTGCCGGTATTCATCAGCGCGAAGCAGCCGGTGCCATAGGTCGCCTTGGCCATGCCGGGTTCGCCGCAGACCTGGCCGAGCAGCGCCGCCTGCTGGTCCCCGGCCATGCCGGCGATGGGAAGGGCGGTGCCAAAGAGGGCGGCGTCGGTCTCGCCGAACAGGTGGCTGTTGTCATGGACCGCCGGCAGCAGGGGGGCGGGGATGCGGAAGAGCCGCAGGAGGTCCTCGTCCCAGCATTGCCGGTGGATGTCGAAGAGCAGGGTGCGGGAGGCATTGGTCGCGTCCGTCGCATGCACCCTGCCGCCGGTGAGGCGCCAGAGGAGAAAGCTGTCGATCGTCCCGAAGGCCAGCTTCCCCTGTTCCGCGCGCTGGCGTGCGCCGGGCACATGATCCAGAATCCAGGCGAGTTTCGTCGCGGAGAAATAGGGGTCGAGCAGCAGGCCCGTACGGCCCTGCACCAGGGACTCCGTGCCCTCCCGGCGCAGCCGGGCGCAGTCATCGGCGGTGCGCCGGTCCTGCCAGACGATGGCGGGGTGGATGGGTTGCCCTGTGGCGCGGTCCCAGACAACCACGGTCTCCCGCTGGTTGGTGATGCCGATGGCCGCGACGGGGCGCCCGGCCCTGTCCAGCGCCTCCCGCGCTGTGGCCAGGGTATCGCGCCAGATATCCTCGGGGTCGTGCTCCACCCAGCCCTGGTCCGGGTAGTGCTGCGTAAGCTCCCGCCGGGCCACCGCCACCTCGCGCGCCGCGGCATCGAAGACGATGCTGCGGGTGGAGGTCGTGCCCTGGTCGATGGCCAGGATGCAGCGAGGTTCAGCCATGGGCGCGGGCCGCTGCGGGGGGCATCACCGTCTCTCCTGCCATCGCGCGTCTTCCTCCCCCTCCTGCCGGCTTGCCGGCACAGGCCCGGCCTGAAGCGGGCGACAGCTTACCGGGGCCGTATCGGGCAGGCCACAGACATCATCAGTTGGGCCGGGAGTGCGAAGCCCCTGCAGGGGTCAGCGCGCCTGCGCCGCCATTCGCACGGCGGCATTGGCAGCGCCGAAGCCGGTGGCGCCACGCCGCTCGATGATCTCGAAGAAGAAGCGGCTTTCGAAGGTGCGCGAATAGACGTGGAACAGCTCGCCGCCCGCATCCCGGTCGTAGAGCACGTCGTGCCGGTGCAGCTCCTCCAGCAGGGCATCGTCCAGCCCCCAGCGCGCGGCGAGGTCGTCGTAGTAGTTCGGCGGAATCGGCAGGCTGGCGAAGCCGCTCTCCCGCAATTGGCGCACGGCCGCGAAAATGTCGGAAACCTCGAAGGCCACATGATGCACCCCTGCGCCGGCGAAGGCGGTCAGGAAGCGGCCCGTGCTGGTATTGCGGCTCTCGGAGATGTTCAGCGGCAGCCGCAGCGCGCCATCGGCGCTGACCATGGCGCGGCTGCGGATCAGCCCTTGCGGATCGGCGATCTCCAGCACCGGCTGCGGCTCCAGCCCGAAGACGCCGCGCCAGAACAGCACGAAGCTGTCCATGTTGCCGGTGGGCAGCGCATGCGCCACGTGGTCCACCCGGGTCAGCGGCCCTTCCGCGCCATGCGGCAGCGGCAGGAAATCATCCTCCCAGGAGGTGGTGGCCTCGGCATCGTCGATCAGCAGCACCAACGTGCCATCCGCGGCCCGGATGCCCGCCAGAGGCCATTCATCCTCCCGCCGCCGTTCCTGCCATTCGGAGCAGAAGAGGGCGCGCGCCCGCGCCAGGGCGCGGCCGGCGTCATCCACTTTCACGGCCATGGCGCAGACGGAGGGGCCGTGCATCTGGAAGTGCTCGGCGGCGGCGCTGTCCTGCTCGCTGTTCAGCACCAGGCTGATATCGCCCTGGCGGTAGAGCAGCACGTCCTTGCTGCGGTGCCGCCCTTCCAGGCGGAAGCCCAGGGATTCCAGGAAGGTGCCGAGCTTGGCCCGCGCCGGCAGGTCCACCGCGAATTCCAGGAAGGCGAAGCCGCTGCTGCGCGGCGGCGCCGGCAGGTCCAGCACCCCGGCCTGTGCCTCCGCCAGCACCAGGGAGCGAAGCCCGTCACGCGCGTTCAGCCGCGCTGGCGCGGAGCGGAATTCGTCGTTGAACACTTCCAGAGAGATGGGGCCGCGATAGCCGGAGCGCGTCACCGCGCCGAGGAAGCCGCCGACATCCAGCTCGCCCTGGCCAGGAAAGTTGCGGAAATGACGGCTCCAGGACAGCACGTCCATGCTCAGGCGCGGCGCATCCGCCAGTTGCACGAAGAACAGCTTCTCCGCCGGGACATCCGCGATGCCGACGGGATCGTCCCCGATGGCCAGCGTATGGAAACTGTCCACGATCAGCCCCAGCGAATCATGCCCCGCCTGCCGCACGATCTTCCAGGCATGGCCCCAGCGGCGCACATGCTGCCCCCAGGCCAGGGCCTCATAGCCGACGCGCAGGCCGCGGCGCGCGGCGCGCCCGGCCATTTCCGCCAGATCCGCCGCCGCGCGGGCATCATCGTCGATGGCAGCGGGCTGCGTGTTGCTGCAGACCAGCACGAGGTCGGTGCCCAGGGCCTGCATCACATCGAACTTCCGCTCGGCGCGATCCATGTTGCGGGCGCGCGGCGGCTCCGGCATGGCCTCGAAATCGCGGAAGGGCTGGAAGAGGGTGATGGCGAGGCCCAGCCCTTCCGCCACCCGCCGGACATCGGCGGGGGAACCATCGAAGGTCAGCAGGTCGCTCTCGAAGATCTCCACCCCGTCGAAGCCCGCCGCGGCAGCGGCTTCCAGCTTGTCCAACAGGGTGCCGCTGAGGCAGACCGTGGCGATGGAGCGGGGGAAGCGGCGCGCGGCGTTCGGCATCGGGGCGGTCCTGCTCACGGGTCGAAGGAGAGGAAGGTCTCGGTCATGCGGGCCGCGTCGGGCGCGCGGCCGGTGAAGTGGCGGAAGGCTTCCACCGCCTGGAACACCGCCATGCCGCCGCCGTGGGCGGTGCGGCAGCCCAGCGCCCGGGCGGCGCGCAGCAGCGGCGTCTCCAGCGGGAAATAGACGATCTCGGCGATCCAGTGGGACGGGCGCAGCAGCCCGGCGGGCAGGGGAAGGCCGGGATGCGCGGCGGTGCCGGTGGGCGTGGCATGGATCAGCCCGTCGGCCGCCGCGAGCGCGCCGTCCAGCGCGCCCCCGGCCACGGCCCGCCCGGCGCCGAAGCGCGCGCAGAGGCTGGCTGCCAGGCTTTCGGCCCGGGCTGGGTCCTGGTCGAAGAGATGCAGCTGCCCGACCCCCAGGGTCATCGCCGCATGGGCCACGGCCGAGCCGGCGCCGCCCGCGCCAAGCTGTACCGCGCGGGCGAGCGGGATCCCTGGCAGCTGCCGCCGGAAGCTTTCCGCGAAGCCGAAGGCATCGGTGTTGTGGCCGATGCGGCGGCCATCCCGCAGCACCACGGTATTCACCGCGCCCAGCTCGCGCGCCTCGGGGGACAGTTCATGCAGATGCGGGATCACCGCCTGCTTGCAGGGATAGGTGATGTTCAGGCCGGCGAAGCCCATCCGCTCGGCCGCGGTCAGCAACTCCGGCAGCGCTTCCGGGCCCAGCCGCAGCAGGTCGAGGTCGATCATCCGGTATAGCGTGTTGAAGCCCTGCGCCGCGCCTTCCGCCTCATGCATGGCGGGGGTGCGGGAGAGCTGGATGCCGGCGCCGATCAGCCCCAGCAGGAGCTGGGGGCGGGCGGCCGGCGCCGCGGCAGGGGAGGGCTGGTGGCTGGGGACTGGCACAGCAGAACGTATCCGATTTTCTCGCTTGCCTAATTCATGAACTAACCGGTACGTTCCAGTCAACGCGATTGAAGCATCGCGACGGAATACGGACCATGACCGTATGACCGGCAAAAACAGAGGAACCGTTCTTATGAAGCGACGTCAGCTTGGCGGTGCTGCCCTGGCCACCCTTGCCGCCTCCACGGGCCTTCTGCCGCGCGGTGCGGCGCGGGCGCAGGGGGCCGATACCTATCCCGACCGTGTCGTCACCATCGTGGTGTCCTGGGCCCCCGGCGGCTCCACCGATTTCGTCGGCCGCCTGCTGGCGCAACAGATGTCCAAGGAACTCGGCCAGCAGGTGGTGGTGGAGAACCGCGCCGGCGCCTCCGGCACCATCGGCCACCTCCACGTCGCCCGCGCGCGGCCGGATGGCCATACGCTGCTGATGGGCGTCAACAGCACCTATGCCATGGCGACGCACCTCTTCCCCAACAAGGGCTATGACGACGCCAAGAGCTTCACGCCGGTCGGCCGCATCGCCGAGACGCCGATCTTCCTCTGCGTCCGGCCCCAACTGGGTATCAAGACGGTCCAGGAGCTGGTTGCCCGCGCCAAGGCGGAGCCGGGCAAGCTGAGCTATGCCTCCTCCGGCGCCGGCTCCTCCGCCCATCTCGCCACCGAGCTGTTTCTGAAGATGGCCGACATCGATGTGATGAACGTCACCTATCGCGGCGGTGCGCCGGCGGTGCAGGCGCTGCTGGCCGGCGACGTGCAGATGGCCTTCGTGGACGCGGTGACGGCGCTGCCGCTGATCCAGTCCAAGGAAGCCACCGCCATCGGCGTCAGCAGCCTTCAGCGCAACCCGCTGGTGCCGGAGATCCCCACCATCGCGGAATCCGGTCTGCCGGGCTTCGAATGCTCCTCGCAATTCGCGCTGCTGGCGCCCGCGGGCACGCCGGAGCCGATCATCCGCAAGCTGCACGCGGCCCTGACCGCCGCGATGAAGGATGAAGGGGTGCTGGGCCGCCTGCGCCAGGCCTCGAACTTCCCGACGCCCAGCGCGCCGGAGGACTTCCCGGCCTATCTGGCGGCCGAGAGCGCCAAGTGGGGCGAGGTCATCCGCACCCGCGGCATCACCGCGGAGTAGCGGGGATGGCGGCGCGACATCGCCCGCCGGAGATGGTATCCTGCGGCGCAGTGCCCGCCGCAGGATACCAGGACTTGCCGCAGACTCAGGATAACGCTCTTCCTCCCCGTTCACGCAAACTGGATGCGGAGCGCACGCGGCAGGAGATCCTCGCCGTGGCGCGCGAGGAGTTCGCGGAGCATGGGCTGAGTGGCGCGCGGGTGGATGCCATCGCCGCTCGCACGCAGACCTCCAAGCGCATGATCTATTATTATTTCGGCAGCAAGGAAGGCCTGTATCTGGAAGTGCTCGGGCAGGCTTATGCCGAGATCCGCGCGCTGGAGCGGAACCTGGACCTGCAATCGCTCTCGCCCCTGGACGCCATCCGGCGCATCGCCGAATTCACGCTCGACTATCATGATGAGCATCCGGACTTCGTCCGCCTCGTCTGCATCGAGAATATCCATCACGGCCGCTACATCGCGCAGTCCGAGATCATCCGGAACCTGAACAGCACGGTCATCGAGGTGCTCGGCGGCATCCTGCGCCGTGGGGAGCGGGACGGCCTGTTCAAGCCGGGGATCGACCCGGTGGATGTGCATCTGATGATGAGCGCGGTGAGCTTCTACCGCGTCTCCAACCGCCACACCTTCGGCCGCCTCTTCCGTCGCGACCTGGAGGATGCGGGGCTGAAGCAGCGCCACAGGCAGATGCTCGGCGATGCGGTCCTGGGATATATCCGCCGCCCTGACGCCGGGGCATGAACCGGATTGCCGGGACCATGCCGGCCTCTCCGGCATATCCCGGCCTGCGCGGCGGTCAGGGCTGGTGCGGGCGCTCGGACAGCGCCGCCGCGATGTGCCCGTCATCATGCTGGGCCGCGATCAGGCTTTCGGACTATTCCGCCACGTCGCGGAAGCGTTGGCCAATCTCCTGACGTTCCGCGCTGCCTCCGGCACCGTGGGCGAGGGGTGCCGGCAAGCTCACGGCGAGGCCGCGCCTAACGGACGGTCAGGCGCGCGACCTGCCAGACCGAACGGGTATAGAAAGGCTCCGTCTGAAGTTCCGTGTTCCGGTCGTAGGGATAGGCGATGAACAAGGGGCCCTTGTCGTCTGCGGGCATGTAGGCGCCATCCAGTTTCAGGGCGAGCAGGGTGCCGTGCTCGGCAAAGTCCGACATCGGTATGTCAGTCTCATAACCGTCCAGGGCCAACGCGGTCACCATCGTGCCACGTGCGCTGACAGCGGCCATCAGCTTCAGCATCGGCACGCCTTCGAAGGTAACGGGCTTGTCGTACCAAGGGGTTTCAGTGGTGAAGGAGGTCATCCCCAGGGATTCGAGCATGTCCCGGTCGAACTCAGCCACGTCCGCCCGGTTGGTGAGGCCTCCGTGACCGGCGATGGTCAGGATCACTTCACCCTTCGGCTGCGCGAGGGCAGCACCGCGCGCGAGCGCCGATGGCACCACCGGCCATTGGGACAGGGCGAGAATGCCGAGAAGACGCCTGGAAACCCGAGCCACCATGATGTTCTGCTGCCTTTAAGGACGTATGTCCGAGTATCTATGCGACGCATTGCGAGGTGGCAAATACCGGTGCTGCGGTGCTTTCCCACTCCATCCTTGACATTGCTTAAGACGGTCTGATCATGACCGGGACAACGTCCATAATGCCAGAAATCCGGCGCCCTTCTCACGCAGCCGGAAGGTGTCATGCATCACGGCCTCCGCAGTGAGCAGGAACACCCGGCAACAGGAAGGAAGCGCGATGATCTCCAGAAGAGTGGTGCTGGCCACATCCGGGTTGACCCTGGCCATGCCGTCGCTGGCGCTCGGCCAGTCCTGGCCCGGCCGTCCCGTGACGGTCGTGGTGCCCTGGGCGGCAGGCGGCGGGGCGGATACGGTGACCCGGATCCTGACCTCCGGCCTCGAGCTTGAACTGAAGGTTCCGGTCAATGTCGTGAACCGCACGGGCGGCAATGGCGTCGTCGGTCATACCGCTATCCTGTCTTCCCGGCCGGATGGCTACACGCTGGGGCTGGCCACGTCGGAGATTTCGTATTTCCGCACGCTGGGCATGGCGGATATCGCGCCGGACAGCTTCGACATCCTGTCCCGTGTGGCCACCATACCCGCTGGCGTCACGGTGCGGAGCGCCAGCCCCTGGCGGAACATCCAGGACTTCCTGACGGCGGTGCGGTCGGAGCCGAAAGGCCATTTCACCGCCTCCGGCGCCGGGCTCGGTGCATCCTGGCACATCGCGCTCGCCGGTATGTTGCGCGCGGTGGGGCTGGAGGCGGACCGGGTGCGCTGGGTCCCTTCCCAGGGCGGCGCGCCAGCCATGCAGGAGGTGGCAGCAGGCGGCATCACCATCGCGACCTGTTCGCCGGTCGAGGGCAAGGCGCTGATCGATGCGGGGCAGGCCCGTTGCCTTGCGGTGATGGGCACGCAGCGCCTCTCCATCTTCCCTGATGTTCCGACCCTGAAGGAAAGCGGGACCGACTACGCCTTCGAGAACTGGTTCGCGCTGGTCGGCCCGCGTGGCCTGCCCGAGGCCGTGCATGGCCGGCTGCTGGAAACCGCGGCGCGCGCCCATGCGCGGCCGGAGGTGCAGGATATGCTGAAGCAGCGCGGCATCGTTCCGGTCTGGGAAACGCCGCAGGCGGCCGAGGCCTTCGCGCGGAACTACGCGACGACCGCGGCGGATCTGCTCGGCGCCCTCGGCCTCGCGAAGGGCTGAAGGCTCGGGGGCCCGGCGCAGCAGCGACATGGAAGCAGAATCGACGGCGGGATGGCGCGGCCCCATCCTGGATGCCCATCAGCATTTCTGGGATCCTTTCGCCAATCCGCATCCCTGGCTGGCCCCCGGCGCGGCCATTCCCTTCCGCTATGGCGACTACGCCGCGCTGAAGCGGCGCTACCTGCCGGAGGACTACCGCCGGGACACCGCCGGCCACGACGTGCGGGAGAGCGTCTATATCGAGGCGGAATGGAGCCCGGAGGACCCGCTGGGCGAGACCCGCTACGTCGCCGGGCTGGCGGCGCGGCATGGCCTGCCCAATGCCATCGTGGCACAGGCCTGGCTGGACCACCCGGATGTGGCGGAGGTGCTGGCGCATCAGGCTGCCTTTCCCCTGGTGCGGGCGGTACGGCACAAGCCGGGTGGCCCGGCCAGCCCGGCGGAACTCGGCACCGGCCGCACGCTGATGTCATCCGGGAACTGGCGGCGCGGCTATGAACTGCTGGCACGGCACGGCCTGCATTTCGAGTTGCAGACACCCTGGTGGAACCTGCCCGAGGCTGTGGACCTGGCCCGGACGTTTCCCACCATTCCCCTGGTGCTGAACCATGCGGGCCTGCCCGCGGACCGCAGCGAGGCCGGACTGCGCGGCTGGCGCGCTGCCATGGTGGCTTTCGCGGAATGCCCGAATGCGCGCGTGAAGATCTCCGGCCTCGGCCGGCCCGGCCGCCCCTGGACGGTGGAGGACAACCGCTGGATCGTGCGGGAGATCATCGCGATCTTCGGCCCCGGACGCGCGATGTTCGCCAGCAATTTCCCCGTCGATGGCCTCTGCGCCTCCTTCGACACCATCTATTCCGGCTTCAAGGCCATGGTGGCCGACCTGCCCGAGCCCGCGCAGGCCATGCTGTTCCATGACACCGCGCGCCAGATCTACCGCCCCCAGCGGCTGGCGCCCGGACCCATGGTGGAAGAAGGAGACCTGGCGCCATGAGCAATCCGCGGATCGGCTTCATCGGCATCGGCATCATGGGCACGGCCATGGTCGGTCGGCTGCTGCATCGCGGCTTTCCCGTCACCGTCTGGAACAGGGAACCGGAGGCGCTGCCGGCCGTGGTGTCGGAAGGCGCTGTCGCGGCGGCCTCGCCCGCCGCGGTGGCGGAAGCCAGCGATATCGTCCTGCTCTGCGTGCTCGACACCAAGGCGGTGCGGGAGGTGGTCTTCGGGCCGCAGGGAGTGGCCGGGGCCGCCACGGGCCGCCTGCTGGTAGACCATTCCACCGCCGAGCCGGACGCCACCCGGGAGATGGCCGCAGAGCTGCTGCAACGGAGCGGGGCAGGCTGGGTGGATGCGCCGGTCTCCGGCGGGCCGCAGGCGGCGCGCGATGGCCTGCTGACCATCATGGCGGGCGGGGAGGGCGCGGACATCGCACGGGCGGAGCCGGTGATGCGGGCGCTCGGCGCGCATGTCACGCATATCGGGCCGGTGGGCGCGGGGCAGGCCGCGAAGATGATTAACCAGGCCATCGTCGGCACCGGCTATGTGCTGATGGCGGAGGCGCTGGCCCTGGCGGAGGCCAGCGGCCTCGATGCCGCAGCCCTGCCGGCCTGTCTTGCCGGTGGCCATGCGGATGGCTCCCTGTTGCAGCGGATTTTCCCGCAGATGCAGCGGCGCGCCTTCGACCCGCCTTCCGGATATGCCCGGCAATTGCTGAAGGATCTGGAGGCCGTCCATGCGGCGGCCGGGCGGCTGGGCACGGAGCTGCCGGTGGTGGATGCCGCGCGGCAGAGGTACAGGCGGTATGTGGAGGACGGGAACGGCATGCGGGACAGTGCCTCCATCCTCCGCTTGTACCGCCCCGACGCAGGTTGATGGCATCCGGTGCCGTGGACCCGGTCGTGACCGGCTCCCCGGCGCCGTTACCCGCTGCCGATATCGAAGCCGATCTGCCGCCGCCGCATAGGACCTTGCTGCTTCAGGTTCTTGCGCAGCTCCTCGTACTGCTGCTCCATCTCCGGCGTGACAGAAGCCCTCGTCTCGGCCAGCGCCTTCTCGAACTCGGCGAGGCCGATCACTGACGCGCCGAGATCCTGACGGAGGGCAGAAAGACCGGCACGGCGGACGATGTCGCCCAGATCCGCGCCGGTATAGCCCTGGGTGCGGCGCGCGATCTCCGCGAGGTCCACATCATCGGCCAGCGGCATGCCTTGCGTCTGGATGCGCAGGATCTGCGCCCGGCCTTCCTCGTCCGGCACGGGGACATAAACCAGCTCGTCGAAGCGCCCGGGCCGCAGCAGCGCCGGGTCCAGCAGGTTCGGGCGATTGGTGGCGCCGATCACCACCACGCCCTGAAGCTCCTCCAACCCGTCCATCTCGGCGAGGATGGTATTCACCACCCGCTCCGTCACCTGCGGCTCGCCCAGTCCGCCGCCGCGTGCCGGTACCAGGCTGTCGATCTCATCGATGAAGATCACGGTCGGCGCCACCTGCCGGGCGCGCGCGAAGAGGCGGGTGACCTGCTGCTCCGACTCCCCGTACCACTTCGACAGCAGGTCCGACGATTTGGTGGCGATGAAATTGGCATTCGCCTCGCGCGCCACGGCCTTGGCCATCAGCGTCTTTCCCGTGCCGGGCGGCCCGAAAAGCAGGAAGCCCTTGGCCGGGCGGATGCCGAGGCGCCGGAAGGAATCCGGATGCCGCAGGGGCAGTTCGACACCCTCGCGCAGCTGCTCGCGCGCCGCGCCGACGCCGCCGATATCGTTCCAGCCGACATTCGGAATCTGGATCATGATCTCGCGCAGCGCGGAAGGCTGGATGCGCTTCAGCGCATTCTCGAAATCCGCGCGGCAGACACGCATGCCCGCCAGCACTTCCGGCGGGATGCCATCGCGCAGATTGATCTGCGGCAGGGCGCGGCGCACCGTGTCCATGGCGGCCTCCCGCGCCAGGGCCGAAAGATCGGCGCCGACGAAGCCGTAGCTCATGCGCGCCAGGGCATCGAGATCGACATCCTCGCCCAGCGGCATACCGCGGGTATGGATGGCCAGCACCTGCCGCCGCCCGTCCTGGTCCGGCACGCCGATGACGATCTCGCGGTCGAAGCGGCCGGGCCGGCGCAGTGCCTCATCGATGGCGTCGACTCGGTTGGTGGCGGCGATGACCACCACGTTCTGGCGCGGCTCCAGCCCGTCCATCAGCGTCAGCAGCTGCGCGACGATGCGGCGTTCCACCTCGCCCCTGGCCTCCTCCCGCTTCGGGGCGATGCTGTCGATCTCGTCGATGAAGATGATGGAGGGCGCCCGCTTGCCGGCATCCTGGAAGATGTCGCGCAGACGTTGCTCGGATTCGCCGTAATGGCTGCCCATGATCTCCGGGCCGGCGATGCTGAAGAAGGAGGCTTCGGATTCATTGGCGACCGCCTTGGCCAGCAGCGTCTTGCCAGTGCCCGGCGGGCCATGCAGGATGACACCCTTCGGCGGGTCGATGCCAAGGCGCTGGAACAGCTCGGGATGCCGCAGCGGCAGCTCCACCATCTCCCGCACCTGGTCGACGGCGGAGCCGAGGCCGCCGATGTCGTCATAGGTGACATCCGCCCGGCGGGTCTCCTTCGGCTCCACATATTGCGGCAGTAGCTCGATCTCGGTCCCCGGCTCGATCCGCACGATGCCCTTGGGCGAGGTGCCGACGACGCTCAGCCGGATCTCCTGCAAGGCATAAGCCTGGCGATCGTGGAACTGGCGGAAGAACTCATCCGGCATCCCGCCCGCGCTGCTCCGCTGGTAGGCGGAGGTGGAGATGACATCGCCCGACACCATCGGCCGGCCCATGAAGGTCCGCCGCAGGGCGTCGCCGGAGCCGGAGAGGCGCAGGTTCTTCTGCGCCGGGGCTAGGGTCACGCGCGTCGCCGGCTTGATCTGCGCCTGCCGCACCTCGATGCGCTCGCCGGCCGTGGCGCCGGCATTGGCGCGTTGCAGGCCGTCGAGGCGGATGATCTCGAGATCCTCGTCCTCGGGATAAGGATTGATCGCGATGGCCGCCGTGTGGCGCTGGCCGATCACTTCCAGGATCCCGCCGGGCTGCAGGCCCAGAGTCTGCATCACGCGGCGGCTGACGCGCGCGACGCCTGTTCCCACATCCTCCGGCCGCGCATTGGCGACCTGGACCTGGGCTCCTTTGGGTTCGGTATCGGCCATGTGCTGAGCACCACCTTCTGGCATCGCAGGCCGCGTATTCCGCCCGCACAGCGACAGAGTTTCGTAGGGCTCAAACAGGCGCCTCAGTGGTTGGTTGCCCGGAACGAACCGATTGTCCGAAAACAGCGCCGCACCCGTTGCGTCAGCACTGCCATATTAGAGGGGCCGAGGCGGAGGCGCGGCCGTCATAGGACGCGCGCTCCGCACGCGCGGTATGCGTCAGGTTTCCGGCGCCAAACTCCTGCGGAGGGCAGGTGTTGATGGCCGCATGATCGATCTTGATCTTATGCTTTCCACGATCGTCACCTTGCTCGTGACGGTGGACCCTGTCGGTCTGGCCCCGATCTTCCTGTCGCTCACCCATGGCATGAGCGGCGGGGAGCGCCGTGGCGTCGCGCTGCGGGCCACGCTGATCGCGACGGGCATCCTCATCTTCTTCGCCATCGCCGGCCGGCAGCTTCTCGACTGGCTTGAAATCGGCCTTCCGGCCTTCCGGATCGGCGGCGGCCTGCTACTTTTCTGGATCGCGTTTGAGATGGTCTTCGAGCGGCGGACGGAGCGCAAGCAGGAGACGGCGGATGCCGCCATCGACGAGCATGCCCGTAGCATTGCCGCCTTTCCGCTGGCCATTCCGCTCATGGCCGGGCCGGGCGCCATCACGGCGCTCATCCTGCTCTCCTCCCGTACCGATGGAAATGCCCTGGCGCTTCTCGCGCTGCTCCTCCTGCTCTGCTTCGTCATGGCCTTGTGTTTCCTGGCCTTCCTGGTGGCGGGCCGGATCGTCGGGCTGCTCGGCAGAACCGGCAGCCTGGTGATGACGCGCCTGCTCGGCATCCTCCTGACGGCCCTGGCCGTGCAGTTCGTCATCGATGGCATCCGCCCGCTGATGGAGGGCCACTAGTCCGGGAGCAGCCCCATGGCGGGAGGCTGCTCCCCGGTATCCGCGCTCAGCCGCAGCCACCCGTCATCGCCGCCCTGACGCGCCCGCCGGCCGAGGCGCCCGGCAGCGCCGCCGCGCGGCCGGCCAGCCGCACCAGGGCCTCCAGGTCCACGCCGGTCTCCACGCCCATGCGGTGGAACATCCAGACCACATCCTCGGTCGCGGTATTGCCGGTGGCGCCGGGGGCGAAGGGGCAGCCGCCCAGGCCGCCGAAGGCCGCGTCGAAGGCCCGGATACCGGCGCGCCAGGCCGCCATCACATTGGCCAGCCCCAGGCCATAGGTGTCATGGCCATGGAAGACCCAGCGCGTCGGCGCCCCCCGGCGTTCCAGGCAGGCGGCGGCGAGGGAGAAGACATGTTCGGGATCGGCGCGTCCGGTGGTGTCGCAGAGCCCCACCTCCACATCCGGCCGATGCGCCAGGATGCGCTCCAGCCGGTCCAGCACCAGCGCCTGGTCCATCCGCCCGTCGAAGGGGCAGTCGAAGGCGGTGGCGAGGTTCAGCCGCAGCCGGATGCCCGGCGGCAGGCCTGCCACCACATCCCCATATTCGCGGATCGAGGTCTCCACGTCGCGCCGGACATTGGCGCGGTTATGCGCCTCGGAGGCCGAGATGACATAGACGAGGTGCCGCGCCCCGGCTTCCAGCGCCAGGGCCACGCCGCGCGCGTTCGGCACCAGCACCTGCGCGTCCAGCCCATCCAGATGCGCGGTCTGGCGCAGCACCTCGGCGGTGTCGCGGAGCTGGGGGATGGCGGCGGGATTGACGAAGGAGCCCACCTCGATCCGCCGCAGCCCGGCGGCATGGGCGGCCGCGATGAAGGAGGCCTTCTCCTCCGTCGGGATGAAGGGGCCGATGGGCTGGAAGCCGTCGCGCGGCGCGACCTCGATCAGCGCCGCCTTCACAGCACGCCACCCTCGCGCAGCGCCGCGATGCGCTGGCCGTCATAGCCCAGCAGCCCGCCCAGCACGGCATCGTTGTCGGTGCCCACGGCCGGGCCGGTGCTGCGCGGCGTGGCGGGGGTATCGTCGATGCGCGGCACGACGCCGGGATGCAGGGTGGGGCCGATCAGCGGGTCCTGCACCTCCTGCACCATGCCGCGGTGGCGGAACTGCGGGTCGGCGGCGATATCGGCCATGGTATAGACGCGGGTAGAGGGAATATCGGCCTCCACCAGCGCCGCCTCCAGCGCATCGGCATCCAGGCCGGCGGCCCAGGCGCCGATCAGCGCATCCAGTTCCCGGCTATGGGCCACGCGGGCCTGGTTGCCCTTGAAGCGCGGGTCCTCCGACAGGCCTGGCTGCCCCATCACCGCCGAGAGCTTGCGGAAGAGCGGGTCGGAATTGGCCGCGATCAGCATCCAGACGCCATCCCGGGCGCGATAGGCATTGCTGGGCGCGGCGGTGGCGATGCCGCCGCCGCCGGGCTGGCGGATGGTGCCCATGGTGCCGTATTCCGGCAGCCCGCCTTCCAGCAGGCTCAGCACGGCCTCGGTCAGCGCCACATCCACATCGCCGCCGCGCTGCTGGCCGCCCTGGGCCGCCACGCGCTCCCGCCGCCACAGCGCCGCCACCACGCCCAGCGCGGCATAGATGCCGGCCACCGAATCCCCCAGGCTGACGCCCACGCGAACCGGCGGCAGATCGGAGGTGCCGGGCGGATGGTCCGTCAGGTGGCGGATGCCGCCGATCGCCTCGCCGATCACGCCGAAGGCGGCGCGGTCCCGGTAGGGGCCGTCCTGCCCGTAGCCGGAGATGCGGGCGATGATCAGGTCCGGCCGGATGCCGCGCAGCACCTCCTCGCCCAGTCCCATCCGGGCCAGCTGCCCCGGGCGGAAATTCTCCACCACCGCGTCGCAATGCCGCACGAGGTCCAGCACCACCTGCCGCGCCTCGGGCTTCTTCAGGTCCAGGCTGATGCAGCGCTTGTTGCGGGCATGCACGCTCCACCAGGGGGCATGGCCATTCACCTTGGCGCCCCATTGCCGCACGGGGTCGCCGCCCGGCGGCTCCACCTTGATGATCTCGGCGCCCAGGTCGGCCAGCAGGCGGGTGGCGAAGGGGGCGGCCACGAAATGCCCGAGTTCCAGCACCCGCAGCCCCGCCAGGGGGCCGCCCTCCGTCCGCTGCGTGCCGGCCGCCGGTTCGATCATGCCCATCCCCTCCATCTCCCTCACTCCGCCTGAATGCCGGCCGAGCGCACCACGCGCGTCCATTCGTCCAGCTCTGCCACGACGCGCCGGCCCAGATCGGCCGGGGACATGGGCCGGATCACCGCGCCCTGTTCCTCCGCCTTGCGGCGGAACTCCGGCGTGGCGACGACCTTGTCGATGGCCTGGGTCAGCCGCGCCAGCACGGGGGCCGGGGTGGCGGCGGGCGCGAAGACGGCGAACCAGGCGATGATCGTCAGGTCCGGCAGGCCGGATTCTGCCAGGGTCGGCACATCCGGCAGGGCGGGATGCCGCTCGGCGGAGGTGATGGCCAGGGCCCGCAGCGAGCCATCGCGCACGAAGGGCATCAGCGGCGGCGGCGTGGTCATGAACAGCTCCACGCGCCCGGCCAGCAGGTCCTGCGTCACTGGCCCGGTGCCGCGATAGGGCACATGCACGAGGTCGATACCCGCGCGCTGCTTCAGCAGCTCCGTGCCCAGATGCTGCATCGAGCCATTGCCGGAGGACGCGTAGTTCAGCTTGCCCGGATTGGCCTTGGCATGGGCGATCAGCTCGGCCAGGGTCTTCGCCGGCAGGCGCGGATTGCAGAAGACCACCTGCGGGCTGTCCATCAGCAGCGCCATGGGGGCGAAGTCCCGCTTCACGTCATAGCCGAGATTGGGCACCACGGCCGGAGAGCCGACATGGTAGCCGGAATACTGCACCAGCAGGGTCAGCCCATCCGGCCTGGCGCGGGCGACATGGCCGGTGCCCAGCGCGCCATTGGCCCCGGCGCGGTTTTCCACCACGACCGTCTGGCCGAGTTCCTGGGTCAGCGGTTCCGCCAGCAGCCGCGCCGCGAAATCGGTGGTGCCGGCGGGGGCGGTGGGGACGATCAGGGTGATGGTGCCGGCAGCGCCGGGCGCCTGCGCGCGGGCGGGGCCGGGCAGGGCGGCTGCCAGCGGCAGGGAAAGGGCGGCAAGGGCATGGCGCCGGGTCAAGGGCATGGACGGTCCTCCGGGTTTTTCTTTGGGGCGGAGGATGCCCTTGGGCCGGTCCGGAGGCCATGCCTCTTTCGGCAAGGCAGGTTTCGCGCCGCTCAGCCGGGCGCCGGGCGGGTCAGATGCGCCACCAGCAGCCGCGCGGCGGCGGAGAGGGTGCGCGGGTCGCGGGTGCAGAGCACCAGCGGGCGCTCGGCCCAGTCCTCGGCCAGCGGGCGCAGGGCGAGGCGCATGGCCGCCGCATAGGGCAGGGCGGCGGTGGCCGGCAGGATGGCCAGGCCCAGCCCCGCCTGCACCATCCGCCGCACCCCGTCGAAGCCCGAGACATTCACCCGCTCGTTCAGCTCGATCCCCGCCGCGGCGGCGCGCTGGCGATAGAGTTTCTGCAAGGCTGTCTCGGCCGGCTGGCCGACGAAGGGCACGCCATCCAGGTCGGCGATGGTCAGCGCCTCCCGCGCCAGCAGCGGGTGCTCCTCGGGCAGCACCACCATCAGCCGGTCCTCCCGCCAGGGCAGGCGGTGCAGGCCCGGCGTCGGCACGGTGCCGGAGAGCAGGCCGATATCGGCCACGCCGGTCTGCACGGCATGGCGGATCTCCTCGCTGTAGCGCTCCTCCAGCGTCAGGCGGATGCGGGGGTGGGCGGGCATGAAGCCGGCCAGGGCCTCCGGCAGGAAGCCGGAGACGGCGGACATGTTGACCTGCAGCCGCACATGCCCCCGCGCGCCGGAGGCGAAGGCATCCATATCCGCGCCGATGCGGTCGAAGAGGTCGAAGAGCGTGCCGAGATGCGTCATCAGCGCCTCGCCCGCCGCGGTGGGCGTGACGCCGCGGTCGTGCCGGCGCAGCAGCACCGTGCCCAGCCGCGCCTCCAGCTCGGCGATACGGCGGCTGGCGGCGGAGAGGGCGATGCATTCCCGCTCGGCCGCCTGGGCCAGGCTGCGTTCGTCCACCGCCGCGCGGAAGAGGCGCAGGCTGACCGGGTCGAGGCGCCGGTCGGGGTGCATCAGGAGTCGGCCGGCTGGGCCGCGCGCCGGCGCAGCGGCAGCGTCACCACCCCGCCGGCGATGACCAGGGCGGTGCCCGCCACCGTGGTCCAGGCCAGATGCTCGCCGAAGATGATGATGCCCATGGCGGAGGCGAAAATCAGCTGGAAATAGGCCAGCGGCTGCACCGTGTTGGCCTCGGCGAGGTCATAGACCCGGATCAGCATGTAGTGGCCGAGCGCGCCGGTGACGCAGAGCAGCGCCATCCAGAACCAGTCGGCACCGGCCAGCGGCTGCCAGTAGAAGGGGGCGAGCAGGGTGAAGATGACGGCGGGGATGGTGCCGAGATAGAAGAAGCTGGTTTCCGGCGGGTCGTGCCGCGCCGCCAGCCGGGTCAGCAGCGAATAGAGAGCGAAGATGACCGCCGCCGCCAGCACCAGCAGGGAGGCGGGGCTGAAGACCCCGGAGCCCGGCCGCAGGATGACCAGCACGCCGAGCGCGCCGATGCCGATGGCCAGCCAGCGCCGCGCCGTCACCCGCTCCCCCAGCAGCGGGCCAGCGAGGCCGGCGATCATCAGCGGGTAGCAGGCGAAGACGGCATGGGTCTCCACCAGCCCGCCATGAACGAAGGCCTGGATGATCAGGACGAGCTGCACCGTGAGCGCCAGCCCGCGTGCCAATTGGACCATCGGCCGGCGGCTGGTGGCGACGCGCCGGATGCCGCCGCGCGCCTGCATGGCCATGACGGCCACGAACAGCGCGAAGAACCAGAAGCGCAGCACCAGGATCAGGATGATGTTGTAGTGCCCGGCCAGATGGCGCGAGAGCGCGTCCTGGCAGCCGAAGACGAACATGGCGAGCACCATCAGCACGATGCCGAGTCGCGCATTCTCCGTGCCGGAACGCTGAAGAGGCATGGTGTCCGAGGCATCCCCCTGGTGGCTGCGCCGCCGTCCGGCGGCGCAGGCCGGCCCCGGGGGGCGGCATGTCCAAGCCTAGCGCCGCGGCGCGCCGGGCGTCGAGTTGCCCCGGCGCGCCAGCCCGCCGGTCAGCCGCCTTTGCCCAGGGAGCCCGGCAGGACGGAGGCCAGCACCTCCCGCGCCGTGTTGCGGAGCACGCCGCCCAGTTCCGGCTCGCCGAACATGGAGGAGGCGAAGGCGCGGGCCTGCTTCAGCGTGATATGCGGCGGCAGCGGCGGCACATTGGGGTCGGTGAAGGCTTCCAGCACCACCGGCCGGTCGGCGGCGAAGGCGGCCTCCCAGGCTCCGGCCACATCGTCGGGGTTGTCGACGAAGATGCCCTTCAGGCCGATCAGCTCGGCGAATTTATGGTAGGGCACGTCGGGCAGGCTCTGCGATCCCAGGAATTTCGGGTCGCCGCCCATCACGCGCTGCTCCCAGGTCACCTGGTTCAGGTCGCGGTTGTTGAGCACCAGCACCACCAGCCGCGGATCGGCCCATTCCTTCCAGTATTTGGCGACCGTGATCAGCTCCGCCATGCCGTTCATCTGCATGGCGCCATCGCCGCAGATGGCCAGCACGGGGCGGTCGGGATAGGCGAATTTGGCGCCGATGGCATAGGGCACGCCGGAGCCCATGGTCGCCAGCCCGCCGGAGAGGGTGGCCTTCATGCCGCGCCGGATCTTCACGTCCCGCGCATACCAGTTGGTGTGGGAGCCGCTGTCGCCGGCGATGATGCAACGGTCCGGCAGGCGTGGCGAAAGGTCCCAGAAGACGCGCTGCGGGTTCAGCGGCTCGGCCGCGTGCATGGCGCGCGCTTCCAGCGTCTTCCACCACTCCGCGACATTCTTCTCGATCTTCTGGCGCCAGGAGAGGTCGGTCTTCTGCTTCAGCAGCGGCAGCAGGGCTTCCAGCGTGGCGCGGCTGTCACCCTGGAGATTCACCTCCATCGGGTAACGCAGGCTCAGCATGTCGCCCTTCAGGTCGATCTGCACGCCGCGCGCCTGGCCTTCCTTCGGCAGGAACTCGGAATAGGGGAAGCCGCTGCCGACCATCAGCAGCGTGTCGCATTCCATCATCATGTCCCAACTGGGCTTGGTGCCCAGCAGGCCGATGGAGCCCGTCACCCAGGGCAGGTCATCCGGCACCGCCGCCTTGCCCAGCAGCGCCTTGGCGACACCCGCCCCCAGCCGGTCGGCCACCGAGATCACCTCGTCGGTCGCCTCCAGCGCGCCGGCGCCTACCAGCATGGCCACCTTGCCGCCGGCATTCAGCACCTCCGCCGCGCGCTGCAACTGCGACTGCGCTGGCAGAATCAGCGGTTTTTCATAACCCACGCCGGAATGGATGGTGCCGTGCTGATGCGGCGGCACGGGCACCGCGTCCAGCTCCTGCAAGTCATTGGGCAGGATGATGCAGGCGATGCGGCGTTCCGCCATGGCCGTGCGCATGGCGCGGTCGATCAGGTGGCGCACCTGTTCCGGCACGCTGGCCTGCTGCACGAAGGCGCCGGCCACATCCTTGAAGAGGCTCAGCAGGTCCACTTCCTGCTGGTAATGTCCGCCCAGCGCTGCGCGCGCCTGCTGGCCGACGATGGCCAGCACGGGCATGTGGTCGAGCCGCGCGTCATAAAGCCCGTTCAGCAGATGGATGGCACCGGGGCCGGAGGTGGCGAGGCAGACGCCAACCTCGCCCGTGTATTTGGCATGGGCGCCGGCCATGAAGGCGGCCATTTCCTCATGTCTCGCCTGGATGAAATGGATCTTGTCCTGCGCCCGGTCCAGCGCGCCGATCAGCCCGTTGATGCCGTCGCCGGGATAGCCATAGACGCGCTCCACGCCCCATTCGGACAGGCGCTGCCAGACGAAATCGCTCACCGTGGTCGCCATCTCACCCTCCTGCTCGGCTGCCGGGCCAGGTGGCTTGGCCCGGCGGGTCCTGGGGCGCGAACGCCTGAGGACAGGGGGTGTTGCAGAGCGGGCGGGCGATTCCGGCCCGCCGCGCCGCGCGTCAGTCAGTGATCGCCACCGGCGGCGGCATCTGCGGTCCCGGTGGCGAGATGGTGGGCGCCTCCGTCGGGATCTCTCCGGGCGACACTTCCGGCAGCGTGGGCGCGATTTCCGGCGCCTCCCGCGGCGGGGTGTCCGGCGTCAGGGGCGGCAGGCCCGGCAGTTCAGGCCCGGGGCCGGGCGGCGGAGCGGGCGTCGGCGCAAGGGGTTCGGCGGGCTCGGGGTTGGAAGGCGGCAGGCCCGGCAGTTCGGGCACCGGCTCCGGGCGCGGCGGGTCCGAGAGGTGGGGCGAGGCAGGGTCTTTCATCATGCGGTTGGAACGCATGGTGGAGGGTCCTGTTGCAGCCCCGCCCATGGTGCCTTAGACGAAGCGGTGCTCTACTGCCGGGTGCGGCGCCGCCAGACGCGGCCCGGTGCCGAACAGCTTCTCCCGCCAGGTGCCGGGGGCATAGGCATGCTTGTAGACGCCGCGTTCCTGCAAGGCCGGCACCAGCAGGTCCACCACATCCTCCAGGCATTCCGGCAGCACGGTGCGGGAGAGATTGAAGCCGTCCACATCGGCGTCCTCCACCCAGCCGATCAGCGCCTCCGCCACCTGCTCCACCGAGCCGACGATGGGCGGCTGCCGGCTGCCGAGGATGAAGCGGTCGATCAGCCCGCGCTTGGTGAAGACCGGGCCGGCGGCGCGCTTCATTGCCTCGACATTGGACTGGATGGCCTGGGTGGGGCCGGTCTCGATCGGCTCGTCCATGCCGTAGCGGGCGAAGTCGATGCCCAGTGAGGCCGAGGCATGCGCCAGCGCGCCTTCCGCGCTGGCATGGCGGCGGTAATCCTCCAGCTTGTCGCGTGCCTCGGCCTCGGTGCGGCCGATGACCAGCGTGGCGCCCACCAGCACCTTCAACGGGCGCGGGGTGGCGCGGGCGCGCAGGTCGGCGACCAGCCCGGCCACCGCCGCTTTGGCGCCGCCATTGACGAAGACGCATTCGGCATGCCGCGCCGCGAATTGCCGCCCGCGGTCGGAAGCCCCGGCCTGGAAGAGCAGCGGCGTGCGCTGGGGGGAGGGTTCCGCGAGGTGGATAGCATCCAGCCGGTACTGCGCGCCGTGGTGATGCACGGGGCGCACCCGGCCGGGGTCGGCATAGGCGCCCATGGCGGCGCCGCGCGCGCGGGCATCCTCGGCCCAGCTGCCTTCCCAGAGCGCATAGACGAGGTCCATGTACTCGTCGGCAAGGTCGTAGCGGTCGTCATGCGCCATCTGGTGCTGCAGCCCCATGGCCCGCGCCGCGCTGTCCAGATAGCCGGTGACGATGTTCCAGCCGGCGCGGCCGCCGGTCAGGTGGTCCAGTGTGGAGACGCGGCGGGCGAAGAGGTAGGGCGTCTCATAGGCCAGGTTGCAGGTGATGCCGAAGCCGAGATGCTGCGTCGCCGCCGCCATGGCCGGCACCAGCAGCATCGGGTCCAGCAGCGGCACCTGCACCGCCTCGCGCAGCGCCGCATCCGGGCTGCCGCCGTAGACGTCGTAGATGCCCAGCACATCCGCCAGGAACAGCCCGTCGAACAGCCCCCGCTCCAGCGTGCGGGCCATGCCGGTCCAGTGGTCCAGCCTGGTGTAATCGGTGGCGCGGTCGCGTGGGTGGCGCCAGAGGCCCTGCTGGATATGGCCGACACAGGCCATGTCGAAGGCGTTGAGGACGATCTCGCGGCGGGGCTGCGTCACAGGTAGCGGCCCCTCTCCAGGATCTCCAGCGTGTATTCCTTGTAGGTCATGCCCAGTTCCTCTGCCCGCGCAAGCCGGCGCAGGGCGATTTCACGTGGTGGGGTCTTCCAGGCCTTCTTGTGCGCCCGCCGCCAGACATACCGGCCCCAGGTGGTGGCATGTTCCGGCTCCTCCTCCAGCGGCGGTCCCCCATTGTGGCCGATGCGGGGCGAAGCGGATGCAGGCCGGTCCGTCACGGGCGAGACTCCTGGGCGGAGAGATGATAGAAGATCAGACTGACCACTATGTTGGATGAATGAACACTATACAAGACGATGATGCGCCTGACCTGACCATTCCCCTGGCCGCCCGCCTGCGGGCGGAGCGGGAGGAGCGAGGTTGGTCCATCGCCGAGCTGGCGGAGCGTTCCGGCGTCTCCCGCGCCATGATCAGCAAGGTGGAGCGCGCGGAGGCCAGCCCCACGGCGGCGCTGCTGGGCCGTCTGGCGGGCGCGCTGGGACTGACGCTGTCCACGCTGCTGGCGCGGGCGGAAGGCGATGCGGGGCAGGGGGGGCGCCTGGCCCGTGCCGCCGCGCAGCCGGTCTGGCGCGACCCGGAAACCGGGTACTTGCGCCGCGCGGTCACGCCGCCGGGCGCGCAGCCGGAACTGGTGCGGGTGGAACTGCCGCCGGGGGCCAGGGTCAGCTACCCGGCCGCCTCCTATCGCGACTGGTCGCATGCCATCTGGGTGCTGGAAGGCGAGCTGCTCTTCCATGAAGGCAGCATCCGGCACCAGCTGGCGGCCGGAGACTGCCTGGTGCTGGGCCCGCCGCTGGACTGCGCATTCGAGAATGCCTCCGGCCGGCCCTGCGCCTATCTGGTGGTGCTGGCGGGGCGCTGAGGCGCCCGCGCCTCAGCCGACCGCCGCGAGCTCCCGGCTTCGTACCGCCAGGGCCAGCATGCGCGAGAGGGCCGCTTCCAGTTCGCCCTGCCGCAGCGGCTTGTGCAGCATCATGCTCGGGCCAGCGGGGGGGCGCCAGTCCGGCAGGTCCCCATAACCGGTGGCGAAGACCACCGGCACGCCGCGCCGGGCCAGCAGATCCGCGACGGGGAAGGAAGCCTGCCCCCCCAGGTTGACGTCGAGCACCGCAAGATCGATCGCGCTGGTCTCGGCCAGACGCATGGCCTGCTCCACCGTCGCGGCCGGGCCCAGCACGCAGCAGCCGGCGGACCGCAGCACGGCCCCGATCTCGGCGGCGATCAGCGCCTCATCCTCCACCACCAGCACGCGACGGCCGGCCAGCGGCGGGGTCTCGGGCGTGGCGGCGCCGGTGCCCTGCTCCATCTCCATGCTGGCGCTGGTCCCCTGGGGCAGCAGGTGCTCCAGGCCCAGCGTCACCTCGCAGCGCAGGCCCTCCTCTTCCCAGAAGTAGCCGATCTCGCCACCCAGCTGTCCCTGGACCGTGGCCTCGATCAGGTTGGAGCCGAAGCCGCGCCGGCTGGGCGGCGCCAGCAGCCGCGGACCGCCGCGTTCCAGCCAGCGCAACTCGAAGCTCTCGGCGGCCAGGTTGATCTGCCAGGAAACCGTCACCCGCCCTTCCGGGGTGGAGAAGGCGCCATAGCGCGTGGCATTGGTGGCCAGCTCATGCAGCACCAGGGAAAGCGGCTGCACCGTGCTGGGCACCAGCCGGAGTGAGGCGCCATGCAGATCGGCCCGGCCGGCGGCGAGGTGGTGGGTCAGTTCCGCCTGCACCACCTGGCGCAGCTCGGCGCCGCTCCAGCCCTCGGCGGCCAGCAGGCTATGCGCGTTGGCCAGCGCCGCGACGCGGCCTTCGACCGCCTTGGCGAAGTGGCGGGGGTCCTCGGCGCGGGTCAGCCGCACCAGGGAGAGGGCGACGGCCAGCACGTTCTTGGCGCGGTGGTCCACCTCGCGCATCAGCAGCCGCTGGCGCTCCTCCGCCAGCTTCCGGCCCGTGAAGTCACGGGCGATGGCCAGCTGCGCGAAGCGCCCGTCGGGCATCTGCAACGGGGTGGCATGGACCTCCATCCGCCGGCGCGTGCCGCGCAGGCCGATGATGTCGAATTCCCATTGCAGCGCCTCGCCCCGGCAGACCCGTTCATGATGGGCATGCCATTCGGCCCGGTGCTCCGGGGCGATCAGCAGGCCGATCTGCACGCCATGCACCGCGGCGCCCGAATCGGCCTCGATCATCTGCAGCCCGGCCGGGTTGATCTGCAGCAGCCGGCCATCGGGGCCGACCAGGGTGATGCATTCCGGCGTCGTCTCGAACAGCGCGCGCAGCCGCGCCTCGCTATTGGCCGAGGTCGCCTCCGCCGCCTTGCGGTCGGAGATATCGATCAACAGGTTGACGGCGCCGATGAGCCGGCCTGCCGGGTCCCGCAACGGCGCTGGATAGGAGGCGAAGGGAATCCGCATGCCGTCCGGGCGCAGCATGACGGCTTCCAGCCCATGGATGGCGCGCCCCTCCCGCAACGCCAGGGCCATCGGGCACTGGTCATGAGGCATCGGTTCCCCGTCCGGCCGCAGCAATTGCCAGGAGCCGCACCAGCGGTCCTCCTCCAGCGCCGGGCGGCGTCCCCAGAGCTGGGCTGCCGCCTCGTTATAGCCCGACAGGAAGCCTTGCGCGTCCGTCGTATAGGCAGCGATGCCGATGGCTTCCAGGAAGCCTGGGGATGCGGCATCGCTTACCGGCGCCGCAGCATCATGCCGGGAGGAATAGCGAGTGAAGGCCAGAGGCATTGTTTTCCTACGCTGACAGCGCCTGTGCGAGGAATGAAAATGGAGGGCGGGGAGCTTGCCTGCCACGTTAATGCTATACATGGCAAGACAAGGCACCGCGACCGGCTTCCGTCAGAACCCTTTGCACCCGCCGGATGGTCAGCGGCTCTGCAGGTCCGGCAGGCGCCACCAGGGAAGCTCGGGATACAGGTGATGCTCGTGGTGCCGCCCGAAGTGGAAGCAGGTCAGCAGGGATAGCAGCGGGCCAAAGCCGTTCGAGCGGGCGTTGTGGCTGTCCTCGAAGCCGGGCTCTCCATGCCGGTGCGGCAGCCAGGTGCCGAAGAAGAACAACTGGAAGGCGGAGAGCAGCGCCGGCAGGGCCCAGAATACCAGCAGGTTGGGCAGGGCCGCGCCCAGCATGAGCGCCCCCGCCACCCAGAGGGTCAGTACCGCGAGTTCCGCCCATCCGAAATAGGTGAGAAAGAAGCGGAAGAACCAGGGCCAGAGGCGGCGCGGCGCGCCGGGATGGAAGTCCGGGTCCCCCTCCGTGCCGGAGGCGGCGTGGTGGCGGTGATGGCTGGAAGCCAGCCGCCTGTAGCGGAAGCCCGCATAGAGGCCGACGCAGAGCTGCCCCATCGCCTTGTTCAGCCCACGCCACCCCGGGGCCAGCGAGCCATGGATGGCGTCATGGGCGATGATGAAGAGCCCGACCGAAAGCCAGGTCTGCACCGCCACCAGCACCGGGGCCAGGGCCCAGCCCCAGCCCTGCCAGCGGTGGAAATAGACGCCATGAACATGCAGGCCCAGCCAGAGCGACAGGATGAGCGCGGCCAGCGACAGCCCGATCGCCGCCTGCCCGGGGATGATGGCGGGCGGGCGGAACCGGGCCGCCGGGGCGAGGGGCAGGGCGGTGCTGTCACGAGGCATGGTCGGAATATAGGCTTGGCGGGCGTGATTGCAGGCCCGCCGTCACCATGCCAGCTTCCGGCATGGCCGCCCGACCCTTGCCTCTTGACGAGATCGACCTGCTGCTGGTGGGGGGCGGACTGGCCAATGGCCTGATCGCCCTGCGGCTGCGGCAGCGGCATCCGGGACTGCGCCTGGCTCTGGTCGAGGCCGGCGCGACGCTGGGGGGCATCCATACCTGGTCCTTCTTCGAGCAGGACCTGACGCCGGCGCAGCGGGCCTGGATCGCGCCGCTGGTGGCGCATCGCTGGGACGGATACGAGGTGCGCTTCCCCGCCCGCCGGCGGCAGCTCTCCAGCGGCTATGCCAGCATCACCAGCGCGCGGTTCCACGACCAGTTGATGGCCAGCCTGCCGGGGATGGTGCGGCTGGAGGCGCCGGTGGCGCGGCTGGCCGCCGACCATGCCGAGCTGGCGGACGGCACCATCCTGCACGCCCGGGCGGTAATCGACGGCAGGGGGCCGGCCCCGGCGCCGGAACTCGCGCTCGGCTACCAGAAGTTCCTGGGACAGGAAGTTGTGCTGGCGGCGCCGCATGGGCTGATGCGGCCCATCGTCATGGATGCGACGGTGGCGCAGATCGACGGCTACCGGTTCCTCTACGTGCTGCCCTTCAGCGAGCGGAGCCTGCTGATCGAGGATACCCGCTACGCCGATGGCCCGGCGCTGGAACCGCCCGCCCTGCGCGCGGCCATCGCCGAATACGCGGCAAGCCAGGGCTGGCGCATCCGTGAGGTGCTGCGGGAGGAGGAGGGGGTGCTGCCGGTGGCGCTGGATGGCGATATCGCCGCCTTCTGGCGGTCCCGTGCCGCCATACCCCAGGCGGGGCTGCGGGCGGCGCTGTTCCACCCGACCACCGGCTATTCCCTGCCCGACGCCGTGCGTCTGGCCGAGGCCATCGCCGCCGTGCCGCGCCTGGACGCCGCATCCCTCAATGCTCTGGTGCGGAGCCATTCCACGGCACTCTGGCGGCAGCGCAGCTTCTTCCGCCGCCTCAACCGCATGCTGTTCCGCGCCGCGCGGCCGGAGCGCCGCTACCGCGTGCTGGAGCGGTTTTACGGATTGCCGCAGCCGTTGATCGAGCGGTTCTACGCCGCCCGGCCGACCCTGATGGACAAGCTTCGCATCCTCGCCGGGAAGCCCCCGGTGCCGCTGCGCGCGGCCTTGCCCTGCCTGATGGAGCGCGGGCGTCCGGATTAGCCGGCAACCCCCGGCCGCGGCATTCCGTTGGTGCAGGCGGATACCGCGAAAGGCCAGCGCGCCAGGGCAGAGTTCATCCTTGCATCAACCTACCCAATTCCCGCCTTCCCCGGCCCAGGCTTCCGCTGCCTCGCGGATCACCCTGCTGGAACGGTGGCGCCGCCGCCGCCGCCCGGCGCCGCCACCTTGTTCCTGGCCCGTCTACCTCACGGCCATGCTGCTGGTGATGGGCACGACCTGGGTGGTGATGCTCGCCATGGGCCGGCAGCCCCTGGCGCCGGACGGCAGCATCCGCCTCTGGGGCAGGCTCGGCCCCGGCAACTCGCAGCAGTTCCTGGACTGGTACTCGCTGCTGCACATCATCTACGGGATAGGATGGGCGGGAATCCTCTGGCTGACCTCCCGCCATTGGCCGCGGGGCTGGCTGCTCGTGGTGGCGCTGATGGCGGCGGCGGGGTGGGAGATGGCGGAGAACACGCCCTTCGTGATCCTCCGCTACGGCAGCACCGGCGCCGATCCCGGCTATGCCGGCGACAGCCTCGTGAATGCCACCGGCGATATGCTCTGCGTCCTGGCCGGATTCCTACTGGCCACCCGGCTCGGGTTGTGGCGGGGGGTGCTGCTGGCCGTCGGCCTCGAACTGCTGGTGACCTTCATGATCCGCGACGGGCTGGTGCTGGGTTCCATCATGTTGCTGCACCCCGTGGAGGCGGTGCGGGCCTGGCATCTGAACGCGTGATTTTCGTGTGACCGGACCTTACCAATTCCTGAACCAGCGCCAAGTCTCTGGGGAGGCCCGGCCAAGAGGACCAGCGACATGCGGGACGCCACGTGAGCATTGCTTCCACTGCCCGGCAGCCCGGGATCACCGCTGGTTTCGCGCCCCTGCGCGCCTTGATCGCGGCCCGGCTTCAGGTGTTGCTGCCAGGGGAGGAGGAAGCGCCCCGCCGTCTCCATGGGGCGATGCACCATGCGCTGATCGGGCCTGGCAAGCGGCTGCGGCCGATGCTGACCCTGCTCGCCGCCCACCGCTGCGGCGGGGACGAGGCCGCCGCGCTGGATGCCGGCTGCGCCGTGGAAATGGTGCATACGGCGTCGCTGGTGCTGGACGACCTGCCCTGCATGGACAATGCCACTCTGCGGCGCGGCAGGCCCGCGACCCATCGCGCCTTTGGCGAGGACACCGCCATCCTCTCCGCCATCGGGCTGCTGAACCAGGCCTATGGCGTGATGGCCACCCTGCCGGACGTGCCGGAAGCGCTGTGCCTGCGGCTGGTCCGGCTGCTGGTTCAGGCGGTGGGCAGCCGGGGGCTGGTGGGCGGCCAGGAATGCGACCTGCATCCCGATACCGTCGAGGCCGATGCGGCGGCGCTGGAGATGCTGCACCATCAGAAGACCGGCGTGCTCTTCGCCGTCGCGCTGGAAGCCGGTTCCCTGCTCAGCAACGCGCCGGAGGAAGAGGTCGCGGCGCTGCGCCGCTTCGGCCGCCATCTGGGGCTGGCCTTCCAGACCCTGGACGATGTGCTGGACGCCACCGCCACGGTGGAGGCGGTGGGCAAGGATGTCCGCCAGGACGGGGGCAAGCCGAACCTCGTCTCGCTCTTCGGGCTGGAGGGCGCCCAACTGCGGGTGCAGGAGCATCTGCGGCTGGCGCGGCGGGAACTGGTCTGGCCGCACCGTCCCGGCTGCATGCTGGAAGCCCTGCTGGATGAGATTGTACTGGCGCTGCCCTTGCCCGCCGGTTCAGCCCTGTCCGGCCAGGGCCAGCAGCCGGGCTGAGGCCGCGGCACCGCCATCGGCCTCCCGCGCGATGGCCTGTCCCAGGCGCCGGGCATTCCGCGCGAATCCCGCCTCCCGCAGCAGGCGTTGCAGCGCCCGGCGGATGCGCCAGGCTGGCGCGCGGCCGGAGAGGGCGATGCCGGCCCCGGCATGGGCCACCCGCGCGGCATTGTCGGCATTGTCCCGCCCCAGCGGCAGGCAGAGCAGCGGCACCCCGTGCAGCAGCGGCCGGATGACGGAGCCGTGCCCGCCCTGCACGATGGCGGCGGCACAATGCGGGAGGATGGCGTCGTGGTCGGCGCCCCGCAGCAGCTCCACCTGCGGGCTGGCGGGCAGGCTGGCGGGGTCGACCGCCGGGCCCAGGGTCAGCACGCCGCGCAGGGGCAGCCCACGCAGTGCCGAGACGGAGCGGCGCAGCAGGCCGGTCTGGCCCATGAAGGTGGTGCTGGCGGAAATCAGCACATGCGGCAGGCCGGGCTCCCCGGGCCGCCAGTCGCCGGCCCAGGGCGGGCGTTCCAGCAGGGGGCCGGCATAGGCGAAGGGTTCCGGCACCGCCGGAATGCCGAAATCGAAGGCCTGGGCCGTGGCCAGCAGGGAGAGCCGCAACACGCGAAGCTGGTCCAGCACATGCGCTAGGGGCGGCAGGCCCAGCGCGGCACGGGCGGCATTCAGCGCCGGCAGGCCGGCATCATAGAGGCGGAAGGTCCAGTCGCGGGCGAAGGCGTCCCGCCGCGCCTGCCACTCCCTGCTGCCGGGACGAAAGCCGGGGCCGAAGGGCGGCAGGTCCGGCCGCGTGGGATAGGGCCAGATATTGGCGCTGAAGGAGGCGACGGGCACGCCCGCGCGCTCCCCCGCCAGCATGGCGCCCAGCAGCAGCTCATTGGTGACGATGAGGTCCGCCGGCTCCTCCCGCAGCATGGCCAGCAGGTCCTCGGCATAGGCGAGGGCGGGGGTGCAGATCACTTCCTGGCAGAGGTCGTGCACCAGGGCGGGGGGCCAGAGCGCGCGCAGATAGTCCCGCAGCGGCGCCGCCGCCTCGGCGCCCGGCTGCCGGTTCGGCGCCCGCCGCCAGGGCAGGAAGCGCAGGCCCGTGGCCGCCGCGCGGCTGGCCTCGTCGCTCACGAAGCGGATATCGGCGCCATCCGCCTGCAGCCGTCGGGCGAGCTGCGCGGCGGGGGTGACATGGCCGCCACCCTCGAAGGTGGCGAGAATGATGGAAGGCGGCATCACGCGCCCCTATATGGCAGGAGACCGCGCCGGCTTTGCAGAAGGAGGCCCGCTTGGCCGAGGATTTCACCGCCATCGCGCTGCTGTGGCCCCTGGGCATCATCCTGGCGACCGTGCTGGGCATGGAGCTGACCGCCTATCTTGCGCATCGCTACGTCATGCATGGTCCGGGCTGGGGCTGGCATCGCTCCCATCATGAGGAGCATGAGGGCTGGTGGGAAAAGAACGACCTCTATGCCCTGGTCTTCGTCGGCATTTCCCTCGCGCTGATGTGGCTGGACCCTGAGCACCACCTGCTGTTCTGGATCGGCACGGGCATGGCTGTCTATGGCCTGCTCTACGCCGTCGTGCATGACGGGCTGGTGCACCGGCGCTGGCCTTTCCGCTGGGTGCCCCGGCGCGGCTACCTGCAACGGCTCTACCAGGCCCACCGGCTGCACCATGCGGTGGAGGGGAAGCAAGGCGCCGTCTCCTTCGGCTTCCTGTACGCGCCGCCGGTGCGGGTGCTGAGGGAACAGCTGCGGCAGCAGCATGGCAAGGCGCCCGGCGATATCAGGGACGCCTCCACAGTTCCGGTGGACGTGGAGCTTCCGCGCGAGCGGCCGTGACCGCCGCCATCCCGCCCGCGCCGATGTGCCAGAGCTTGCGGTGCCCCGGCACCACCACGCGCCGGTCCCAGCCCGCCGCCCCCTGCGCGCGCAGCCGGATGCCGATTTCCCGATAGACGCCGCGCGCCGTGGCCACCGCCCAGGCGGCGCGGCGCGGCAGGGCCGCCAGCCCGATGCCGGCCGAGGCATAATAGGGCTCCGCCGCATCCAGCAGCCGCGCCACCACTCCCGCCAGCGCGGCACGATGCGCGGGGGCGGCGACCTGCCCGGGCGGGATTCCGGCCTCGGCCAGCCAGTCCTCAGGCAGATAGACGCGGCCGATGGCGGCATCGTCCAGCACATCCCGCGCGATATTGGTCAGCTGGAAGCCGAGGCCGAGATCGCAGGCGCGGTCGAGGGTTTTCCCGTCCTCCGGCGGCACGCCCATCACCAGTGCCATCATGATGCCGACGACGCCCGCCACGTGGTAGCTGTAGCGCAGCGTGTCATCCAGGCTGCGGTAACGCGCACCCTCCACATCCATGGCGAAGCCCTGCAACAGCTCCAGCGGATAGCGCTGCGGGATGCGGTGCCGCGCGGCGACGCGGGCGAAGCCGGTGAAGACGGGGTTCTGCACCGGCGCGCCGGAAAGCGCGCGGCGCGTCTGGTCGAACAGCAGTTCCAGCCGTTCCTGCGGCGATGCCTGTGGCGCGCCGGGAGCGGCGAAGCCGGCGACCTGCCCATCCACCACATCGTCGCAGTGCCGGCACCAGGCATAGAGCATCCAGGCATCCTCCCGCATCGACCGGCCGAAGAGGCGCGACGCGGCGGAGAAGCTCTTGGAGCCCTGGCGGATGGCGGTCTCGCCGCCGCGGACCACGGCATCGGTCATGGCTCGCCCGTCAGCATCAGTTCCGCCGTCGCCTTGGCGGAGGCCACAACCCCCGGCACGCCCGCGCCGGGATGCGTGCCCGCGCCGACGAAATAGAGGTTGCGGATCACGTCGTCCCGGTTGTGCGTGCGGAAGAAGGCGCTTTGCGTCAGCACCGGTTCCAGCGAGAAGGCGGAGCCGTGATGGCTGTTCATATCGTCACGGAAATCGGCGGGGGTGAGGATGCGGCTGGTGACGAGGTCGCGCCGCAGGCCGGGCATGTAGCGCTGTTCCAGGTAATCCAGGATGCGGTCGCGGTAGCGCGGCCCTTCCACCGACCAGTCGATGGGCGCATTGCCCAGATGCGGCACGGGAGACAGCACGTAATAGGCGCTGTGCCCCGGCGGCGCGAGGGAGGGGTCCGTCACGCTGGGCGCGTGCAGGTAGAGGGAGAAATCCTCGGGCAGCGCGGTGCCGCGGAAGATCTCGCGGATCAGTTCGCGGTAGCGGGCGCCGAAAAGCACCATGTGGTGCCGCAGGTCGCGCCGCTCCCCCCGCAGCCCGAAATAGATCACGAACAGCGACATGGAATAGCGTTTGCGGGCCAGCTTGCGCGCCACCGCCTCGCCACGCGGCCTGCCTTGCAGCAACCGGGCGTAGCTGTGCATCACGTCGGCGTTGCTGGCGACATTGTCGAACTCGCCATGCCAGCCGTCGCCGCAGCGGATGCCGCTGGCGCGCTCGCCCTGCGTCTCGATCCGCACCACCTCCGCGCCGCAGCGCAGGGTGCCGCCCAGGCTCTCGAACAGCTTCACCAGCGCCTGGATCAACGCGCCGGTGCCGCCGCGCGGGAACCAGACGCCCCAGCGACGCTCCAGCGCATGGATCAGCGCGTAGATGGAGGAGGTGGAGAAAGGATCCCCGCCCACCAGCAGGGACTGGAAGGAAAAGGCCTGGCGCAGATGCTCGTCCCGGATGAAGCGGGAGACCATGCCATAGACGCTGCGGTCGGCGCGCAGGCGGATGAGCTGCGGCGCCACCCGCACCATGCTGCCGAAATCCAGGAAAGGCCTGGCGCCCAGGCGGATATAGCCTTCCTGCAGAAGTTCCTCGGAATATCGCAGGAAACGGCGATAGCCCTCGACATCCCCGGGCGATTTCGCGGCGATCTGCGCGTCCAGTGCCTGCTGGTCGTTCACGTAGTCGAAGCGGAAGCCATCCTCCCAGCAGAGCTGGTAGAAGGGGCTGACCGGCAGCATCTCCACGAAGTCCGACATGCGCCGGCCGGAGAGGGCGAACAGCTCCTCCAGGCAGCCGGGATCGGTGATGACGGTGGGGCCGCCATCGAATGTGAAGCCGTCCTGCCGGTAGACATAGGCGCGGCCGCCGGGCTGGTCGCGCTTCTCCAGCAGGGTGACGTCATGGCCGGCGGATTGCAGCCGGATGGCCAGTGCCAGCCCGCCGAAGCCGGAGCCGATGACCGCCGTGCGCGGCCGCCTCACGCCACGCGGCTCCCATGCGGGGGCGGGGCGGCGGGGGCGTGGTGCGGGGGGCGGATCATTTCCCTCATATGGAGGGGGTGCCCGGACTGCCAAGTCGTGGCGCGGCGATGGTGGCGCGCAGGGCTTCCGCCAGGGCATCGGCCGCGGGGGAGAGGCTGCTGCCGTGCCGGCGCAGCAGCAGGATGCGGCGGCGCATGGCCGGTGCCGCGATGGGCCGCGTCTCCAGCACAGGCGCCAGGCGCAGGTCCAGCGCCGTGGCGGGCAGCACGCCGATGCCGAGCCCTGCCCGCACAAGCGCCACGGCGGTGCTCATATAGGTCGCCTCATAGGCCGGGCGCAGCACCAGCCCGGCCTCGGCGAAGGCGCGCTCGGCCAGCACGCGCAGGCTGCTGCCGGGGTCGGTCAGGATCAGCGGCTCCTCCGCCAGGATGGCGGGGGTGACCCGCATGGCCGCCGTCAGCGCATGGCCGGGCGGCAGCACCGCCACCAGTTCGTCCTCGAACAGCGGCTCGCCGTCCAGCTCGGCATCCGGGCCGGGCAGGGTGCCGATGCCCAGTTCCGTCGCGCCGGCCTTCACCTGCTCGGCCACCCGGTGGGCCAGGGAATCCCGCACCAGCACGCGGATGCCCGGATGCGCCTGCCGCAGCCGCGCCAGCGCCTGCGGCAGCAGCGTGGCGGCCACCGAGGGCAGGACCGCCAGATGCACCGTGCCGGAGCGCCGCGCCGCCAGGTCCCGCGCCCCCGCCACGGTTCCGTCCAGCTCCTCCAGGATGCGGGCGAAGGAGCGGGCCAGGGCCAGCCCCGCCTCCGTCGGACGCACGCCACGCGCCGAGCGGTCGAAGAGCGTGATGCCCAGCCTCTCCTCCAGCCCGCGGATCTGCACGGTCAGGGCGGGCTGAGTCACGTGCAGCCGGGTAGCAGCGCGGCCAAAGCTGCCGCTGTCCACCGCCATCACCAGGGCCCGGAGCTGGCGCAGGGAAATGCTCATAAATCCGGTTTATGGCTGGCCCTGAAACTTATCAATTGCGCAATGAGCCAATCCGCCGCTCCATGCCCAGAAACGGGGTCGTGAAGGCCCGGAACGAACGGGTTCAGGAGACAGCCATGCCACGCATCATGCCCTCGCGCCGCGCCCTTCTGGGCGGCGCCATCGCCGCCACGCTGGCGCCGCCCGCCTTCGGGCAGGAGAAGTGGCCGGCGCGGCCGATCCGCATGATCGTGCCCTTCGGCGCCGGTACCAGCACCGATATCGTCACGCGCCTCGCCACGCCCCGCATGTCGGAACTGCTGGGTCAGCCGATCGTGGTGGAGAACCGCGCGGGCGCGGGCGGCATCGTCGGCAGCGACGTCGTGGCGAAGGCGGAGCCGGATGGCTACACGCTCTGCATGGGCAGCATCGCCTCGCATTCCGTGAATGTCTCGCTGATGCCCTCCATACCCTATGACGTGCTGCGCGACTTCACCGCCATTTCCCTGGTGACGGAGGCGCCGAACCTGCTGGTGGTTTCCTCCTCCGTGCCCGCGAGGACGCTGCCGGAATTCATCGAATGGGCGAAGAAGCAGCGCGGCGGCGTCAGCTACGCCTCGGCCGGCAATGGCACCTCCAGCCATCTGGCGGGGGAGTTGATGAAGATGAAGACCGGTGCGCCGCTGGTGCATGTGCCCTATCGCAGCGGCGCCCAGGCGGTGACGGATGTCATCTCCGGCCAGGTGCCGATGACGATCTACCAGGTGACGGCCGTGCTGCCCTTCGTGCGCGACGGCAAGCTGAAGGCCCTGGCCACCACCTCCGCCAAGCGGCTGGAGATGGTGCCGGATGTACCCACCGCCATCGAGCAGGGCATCGAGGATTTCGATGTCTCCGCCTGGCACGGGCTGTTCGCTCCCGCGAAGCTGCCGGTGGAGCGGCGGGACCGCATCCATGCTGCGCTGCGCGAGGCGCTCTTCGCGCCGGAGATGAAGGGGAAGCTGGAGGACCAGGGCCTGCTGCCGGTGGCCATGGCGCCGGACGAGTTCCGCCCCTGGCTGGAGCAGGATATCGCCAAGTGGCGGGAGGTCGTGCGGACCTCCGGCGCGCGGGCGGATTGACGGGAGCGCCGGACCAGCCATGGCCCTTGGTTCCGACCCTCGTGCCCTGCTGCGGATCGGCTGCGGCTCGGGCTTTTCCGGCGACCGGCTCGATGCGCCGGGGCCGGTGGTGGATGCGCTGGTGGCGGCCGGCGGCCCCGCCGCGCTGATGCTGGAAGTGCTGGGCGAGCGCACCCTGGCGCTGGCGCAGCGGGAGCGCCTGCACCGGCCGGACGCGGGCTACGAGCCCGCGCTGCTGGATCTGCTGCGCCCCATCCTGGCGCGCTGCCTGGCACATGGCATTCCCATCGTCACCAATGGCGGCGCCGCCAATCCGCGCGGCGCGGCGGCGGCGGTGCTGGGCATGGCGCGGGAGATGGGCCTGCCGGGGCTGCGCGTCGGTGTGGTGGAGGGCGACGATATCCGCGGCAGCGATGCCCTGGCCGATCTCGACCCCTGGGAAGGCGATGCCGGCGCGGTGCTGGAGCCGGAGCGGGTGATCGCCGCCAATGTCTATCTGGGCGCCGCGCCGATCGCCGAGGCGCTGCGGCAGGGGGCGCAGGTGGTCATCACCGGCCGCTGCTCCGACCCCGCGCTGGCGCTGGGGCCGATGCTCGCGCATTTCGGCTGGGCCGAGGATGACTGGGACCGGCTGGCCGCCGGCACCATGGCCGGGCATCTGCTGGAATGCGGATCCCAGGTGACGGGCGGCTATTTCGCTGATCCCGGCCTGAAGGATGTGCCGGGCATGGCCACGCTCGGCTTTCCCATCGCCGAGATTGATGCCGATGGCGGCGTGCTGATCACCAAGCCCGAGGGCAGCGGCGGCTGCGTGGACCGGCGGACGGTGACGGAGCAGCTGCTCTACGAACTGCACGACCCCGCCGCCTACCTCACGCCGGATGTGGTGCTGGATGTCACGGGCGTGGCCATCGCGCAGGAAGGCCCGGACCGCGTGCGCCTGTCCGGCGCGCGGGGGCGGCAGAGGCCGGAGCGGCTGAAGGCCACCGTCAGCCTGCCCGGCGGCTGGCTGGGGGAGGGGGAGATTTCCTATGCCGGCCCGCATGCCCGCGCGCGTGCGGAACTCGCCGGCCGCACCCTGCTGGAACGGCTGAGGCTGCTGGGGCTGGAGGGGCAGGCGCGGCTGGACCTGATTGGCGTCGTCAGCGTCTTCGATGGCGATGCGGGCGCGCTGTGGGAGGCGAGCGATGCCGCGCCCGCCGACCTGCGTCTGCGCCTGGCCTTCGCCAGCGAGAGCCGGGCGGCGGCCGAGCGCGCCTCGCGGGAGGTGCTGTCGCTCTATTGCTGCGGCCCGGCCGGCGGTGGCGGCGTGCGCGGCCGCGTGACCGACCGCATCCGCACCTTGTCCTTCCTGGTGCCGCGGGAGAGGCTGTCTCCCCGCGTCACGCTGCTCTCGCTGGAGGAAGGCGCATGAGCACCGTCCCGCTGCACCGGCTGGCCCATGCCCGCGCCGGCGACAAGGGCAACCGCCTGAACCTCTCGCTGATCGCCTATCGTGCCGAGGATTGGCCGCTGCTGGCCACGGAGGTGACGGAGGCTCGGGTGCTCTCGCTCTTCGCGCATCGGGGCGCGACGGCGGTGCGGCGCTATGACCTGCCGAACCTCGGCGCCTTCAACTTCGTCATCGAGGATGTGCTGCAAGGCGGCGTCAATGGCGCGCTGAACCTGGACGGCCATGGCAAGACGCTGTCCTACCTGCTGCTGGGCCTGCCGGTGCGGCCGGGCTAGCGGCCCCGCGCCGGCAGGGCGGCCACCGCCGTCAGCTCGATCCGCATGCCCGGCTCCGTCAGCCCGGCGACGATGACGATGGAGCGGCTGGGATAGGGCGCGCTGAAATGGCGCGCATAGACCGCATCCACCGCCTTCACGTCGGCGCGGTCGGTCAGGAAGATCTGCACCTGCAGCACATCCTCCAGCCCCGCGCCCGCCTGTTCCAGCGTGCGGCGCAGATTGGCGAGGCTGCGCGCCGTCTGCTCGGTGATGTCGTCCTCCAGGATGCGTCCATCCTCCCTCACCGGCCGCTGGGTGGTATGGATCATGCCATTGCCGGAGACAGCCCAGCTGACGGGCTGCCCCTGCGAGGGAAGGTCGGTCTCGATCTCCTGGCGCATGTCGCTGCTCGCTCCGTGGTACGCGCGGCCCGGCGGGGTAAGCCCGGCGCGCAGGGTCATGGCCTTGGAACGCCGTGGCGGTCCCGGAGGTTGGAGCGGGGCTTCAGGAGAACGGCGGTGCCGCCCGGGTCAGACCCAGGGCTTCACCGCCCAGAGGGCGCGGAACTTCCTGTCCGACTCCTGCAGGTGGCGGTCATAGGCCTCCTGCCGCAACAGCCGCAGCGGCTGCTGGGTGCGCTGCGCCAGGGCGATGTATTCGGGGTCTGCGAAGACCTTTTCGATGGCGGCGCCGAGGCGCGCGGTGATCTCCGGCGGGACGCCCTTGGGGCCGACGAAGCCGCGCAGACTGCCGATGGTGACGTCATAGCCCTGTTCCCGGAAGGTCGGGACCTGCGGCGCGACGGAGGAGCGCTCCTCCGCCATCACGCCCACCACCTGCCAGGGCTTGCCCTCGGACATGGTCTGGCCCTCGCCCAGATTGGCGGCGGCGCCACGCACTTCCTTCTGGCCCAGCGCGATCACGCCCTGCGGCAGGGAGGGATAGATCACCGGCTCCAGCCGCACGCCCGCCACCTGCTCCAGCAGCCGGACGGAGAGGAAGCTGGTGGAGCCCAGGCCCTGCGCCGCGATGGTGAAGCCTTCCTCCTTCTTTGCGGCGGCGACCAGGTCCGCCACCGTCCTGATGCCGCTGTCCGGATGCACGGCGATGACGCCGGGGTCGTCCACCAGCCCGGCGACGAAGGTGAAGCTGTCCAGCGACCAGCGCGGCTTGCGCTCGATGGGAATGGTCACCAGGCCCGGCGTGTTCAGGATGCCGAAGGTATAGCCGTCGGGCTTGGCATCGGCGACCGCGTTGATGCCGATCTCGCCGCCGGCGCCGGGGCGGTTCTGCACCACGAAGGACTGGCCCAGCTCGCGTTCCAGGAACTGGCCGAGGGTGCGCGCCGTCACGTCGTTGCCGCCGCCGGGGCCGAAGGGCACCACCAGCGTGACGGGACGGTCCGGATAGCCGGAGGCACGCGCGAGCCGGGGCGCGGCGAGGCCGGCCAGGCTGGCACCCAGAAGGGCGCGGCGGGTCGGGATGAACATGGCGGGGATTCCCTGCTGCGGCGCCGGCAGAACGCGGACCTTCCGGTAGCACGGGGCAGTCAGCGGGCCGGTGGAGGCGTTGGACCGTGGGCGTGGCGGTGCCTTCGGTCCGGCCTCTCGCGCTCACGCGTCCCGGGCCGGTTGCTCTCGGGCAGGTGCTGGTATAATGCCGTTATACCACCTTGCCAATGGCGCGGGAGACGAGGCGATGCAGACCGCGACCGGGGCCGATCTCGCCGCGCCAGCCCGCGTCAACATGGCCGATTCCGCCTATGCCAGCCTGCATGAGATGCTGCTGACGCACCGGCTGCCGCTGGATGCCGCGCTCTCCGAACGCAACCTCGCCGCCGAGCTCGGCATCTCCCGCACCCCGGTGCGGGAGGCGCTGCGGCGGCTGGAGGGGGAGGGGCTCCTGACCCGGCAGCCCGGCGGGCTGCTCTTCGTGCGGCGCATCGGGGTGGAGGAGTTCCTGGAGGTGCTGCACCTGCGCCGGCTGCTGGAGGGGGAGGCCGCGGCCGCCGCCGCCGGCAAGCTGCCACGCGAAGCGATCGGCCAGTTCCGCGCGCGCATCGCCGCGCTGCTCGCGGCCAGCGGGCGCCCCGACGGAGAGCGGCTGGGCATCGACCTCGACCTGCACCGCGCCATCCTCGGCGCCGCCGGCAATGCCACCCTGGCGCGCATGCTGGAGGATCTGCGGCGGCGCATGCTGCTCTTCGCCACGCCCCCTGCGCCGGAAGATCCGCGCCGGGCCTGCGCCGACTACCTCGCCATCCTGGATGCACTGGCGGATGGCGATGCCGAGGCCGCCCGCGCCGCCATGGGCCGTCACCTCGACGCGCTGCGGGCCGGCATCCTGCGCCGCCTCGCCGCCCTCTGACCCTTTCCGCCGGAGACACCACCATGAGCGACCCGATGCTCTTCACGCCACTGACGCTGCGCGGGCTGACGCTGCGCAACCGCGTCGTGGTCTCGCCCATGTCGCAGTATTCCTCGGTGGATGGGGCGCCGACCGACTGGCATCTCGTCCATCTCGGCAAATTCGCCATGGGCGGCGCCGGCGTGGTCTTCTGCGAGGAGACCTCGGTCAGCGAGCGGTCCCGCAAGACCTATGATTGCCCAGGCATCTACAACGATGCACAAGTAAAAGCCTGGCGCCGGGTGACGGATTTCATCCGTGGCCAGGGCGCGGCGGCGGCGATGCAGCTGGGCCATGCCGGCCGCAAGGTCGCGACGCGCGCCCCCTGGGACGGCTTCGCCCCGCTGGGCGAGGCCGATGCGGCCAATGGGCGCGCGCCCTGGGCCGGTCTGGCGCCGAGCCCCATCCCCTTCAAGGAAGGCGCCATGGTGCCGAAGGAGATGGACCATGACGACATCCGCTACGTGATCCAGCTGCATGTCGATGCCGCCAAGCGCACGCTCGATGCCGGCTTCGACATCTGCGAGATCCATGGCGCGCATGGCTACATCATCCAGCAGTTCCTCTCGCCCATCACCAACAAGCGCACGGATGGCTATGGCGGCGACATCCAGGGCCGCATGCGCTTCGGGCTGGAGCTGATCGAGGCGGTGCGCGCCGCCTGGCCGGCGGACAAGCCGCTCTTCTTCCGCGCCTCCTGCGTCGATGGGCGCGGCGGCATCTGGAGCCTGGAGGATACCACCATCCTGGCCGGCGAGCTGAAGGCGCGCGGCGTGGACCTGCTGGACTGCTCCTCGGGCGGGATCGAGGGGCCGCTGACCCTGCATGTGGTGCCGCGCGTGCCCGGCTATCACGTGCCCTTCGCCGACCACATCAAGCGCGAGACCGGCATCCCTACCATGGCCGTGGGCCTGATCACCGAGGCGCATCAGGCCGAGGGCTATCTGCGCGAGGGCAAATGCGACCTGGTGGCCCTGGCGCGGGAGATGATGTGGGACCCCAACTGGCCCGTGCATGCCGCTGCCGCGCTGGGGATGGAGAAGCCGCATGAGCTGCTGCCGCGGCCCTATGCCTGGTGGCTGCAGAAGCGCGAGGAGACGCGCAAGCTCTACCCCACCGGGCTGGAGAAGCCCGCCGCCGAGTGACGGCGGGCTGAGCGGCGCGCCTTACAGCGCGCTGCCGCGGCCCTTGGCCCAGCCGGCCAGGGTCGCGTCATCCGGCATGGTCCTGTCGAACCACAGGCTGGCGGCGACGCGGGAGATGACGTCGCCGTCGTGGCCGATATGCGGCACCTGCACCAGCGTCCAGTTGCAGGCCACGCCGCGCCGCGCGGCCTCGGCCTGGCCGGCGGCGAGGTAGTTCTTCGCGCGCGCGAAGCGGTGCGGGCCCTGCGCCACGGCCTCCGGCTGCGCCGGCAGGCTGGGGCCGGAGGTCTCGATATCCTGCTCGCCCGCCAGGATCAGCAGCGGGAAGGCCAGCAGGCGCAGCAGCTCCGCCTCGCCGAGCCCGATGCCGCCCAGCCCTTCCGGGAAGGTCTTTTCCAGGGTCGGCAGGGTGTACCAGCCGGGATTGCCGACGGCGATGGCCTCGAAGATGTCGAGAGGCTGGGTGGAGGCCATGCGGTGGCCGAACTGCCCGCCGGCGGAGTGGCCGTAGAAATAGGCCTTCTCCCGCCGCGTCACGCCGGCCTTGCGGAGCCAGTGGAAGACGCGCTCCGGCACCGCATAGCCCCATTCGGCGCGCGGCCGCACCGTGCTGTCCGCGGCCAGCACATGGCCGTTGTTATAGACCTCGGCACCGGGATAGTTCGCGTTGTCGAAATTGGGGGCGACGATCAGCAGCCCGTGCTTGTCGGCCGCCGGAATCCAGAAGTCGCGATAGTCGTCGCCGTTGCGCATCATGCCGTGCTGCACCAGCACCACCGGGCTGTCCGGCGTAGCCTGCGCCGGGCGATAGGTATGCAGCACCAGCGGGCGCGTGGCGTCGCCCTCATGATCCGTGAAGGGGATGGCCTGGCGGCCCGGGGCGGCGAGGGCCTGGGCCAGGGTATCGGCAAAGCTCATGGACATATCCTGAAGAAGGGAGATCCGCGCGCCACCGGAGAGCCCGGCGGCGCGCGGCGTGTCGTCACCGGGCCGGGGAGATCTCGGACGCCATGGTGGTCTGGTCAACGCGGCCGGGATAGGCGATGTCCTTGCGGAAGGCCCAGACGGCGCTCTCGAACTGCACGGGGATCACGGGCATCTGCTCCAGTGCCACCTGTCCGGCCTGGCGCAGCAATGCGGCGCGGGCGGTCCCGTCCATGGTGACCAGGGCCTTCCCGGCCAGTTCATCAAAGGGCGCATGGGACCAGCCGCCGTAGTTGCTGGTGCCGACGCCCTTCTCGCGGTCGGTGCTCATCAGCCAGGTGCGGAAGAACATCAGCGTCTCCGCCGCGTCGGACCCCCAGCCGCCCATGGCGACGCTGAATTCGCGCTTGCCGCGCCGGCCGAAGAAGACGGAGCTGGGCATGGCGTCCAGTTCCACCTTCACGCCGATGCGCTGCCAGAACTGCGCCAGCACCTGCGCCAGCCGCGCGTCGTTGATGTAGCGGTTGTTGGTGGCATGGAAGGTGAAGGTGAAGCCGTCGGCATAGCCGGCCTGCTTCAGCAATTCCCTGGCCTTGGCGGGGTCATAGGGCAGCACCGGCAGGCCAGGGATGGTGCCCGCCATGCCTTCCTGCAGGAACTGCGCGGCAGGCAGGGCCAGCCCGTCCATCACCCGCTGCTCGATGGCCTTGCGGTCGATGGCCAGCGACAGCGCCTGCCGCACCCGCACGTCCTGCAGCGGGTTCTGGCCCTGGCCGCCATTGACGAAGGGGCTGGGGCTGCGCCCCGTGTCCAGCTGGAGGAAGATCAGCCGCGTCGTCGGCTTGGCCGAGATGCGGAAATTCGCGTTCTCCCGCAGCCGCGGCAGGTCGCCGGTGGCCGGGCTCTCGATGATGTCGTAATCCCCCGCCAGCAGCCCGGCCATGCGCGGGCCGGCGGCGGTGACGGGGGTCATGCGCACCGTCTGCCAGGCTGGCTTCGTGCCCCAGTAGTCGTCGAAGCGCGCCAGCTCCGTCACCGCGTTGCGGCTGTAGCTGACCAGCTTGTAGGGGCCGGTGCCGATGGCGGCGCTGGCGTCGTTGAACTGCGCGGCACCGGGCCAGGGGCCGGCATGGCCGCAATCCTCGCCCGCCGCGAAGTCCAGCTTCGCATCGCCGATCAGGCTCTGCGGCAGGATCGGCAGGTTGCTGAGGTCGTTCAGCAGCAGCGGCTCCGGCTCCCGGGTGGTGATGCGGATATGCTGGGAGTCCAGCACCTCCACCTTCGCCAGCCGGCGGATGATGCGGGAATAGGACTGGACGACCTCGTCCTTGTTGTTCTGCGCCCGGCAGTAGGTGAAGAGCACATCGGCGGCGGTGAGGGGGCGGCCGTTATGGAAGCGCACGCCCTGCCGCAGCCGGAAGGTCCATTCCAGCTCGCCTTCCTGCTTCCAAGATTCGGCCAAGGCGGGCTCGACCGCCAGATCGGCGTTCAGCTCCACCAGCGGCTCGAAGATATGCTGGCGCAGGGTGTTGTTGGGCGCGACCGCATAGTTCAGCGGATCGGCCGAGGTGGTCTCGGCGGAGAGCGCGACCCGCAGGGTCTGCGCGGTGGCCGGCAGGCTCGCGGTGAGGGAAAGGGCCAGGGCGGGCAGTAAAGCGCGCCGGGCCAGGATGGCGGTGTAGCCGGGCATGGATGTTCCTCTCGACAGAAAAGCTGACAAACACCTGTTCTTCATGGATTGCAACGAAAGCGTGACCTCGGCCCACCTCTGCGGCCCGGCACCGGAATGGCCGAAGTCTCTGCCGTGGCATGGCGGATATCCGGTCGGCCCGGCAGTGACGGAAGATTCCATGCGGCAACGGCACGGCGTGCCTGAAGGACCGTTATCTGCCCGAGGCGTGATGCCTTATTTCGCGTTATCAAAGGACTAGCGGCGCCGCGAGCAGTGGGGCAGAAACCGCGCATGGATATACGAAGGGCAGTCGCGGTTATGGGTGACTGGCGATGAAACGTCGCGATTTCGCGGGACTGGCGGCGAGCATGGGCCTGACGTCGGCGGCGGCCGGTTTGCCGCTGCGCCGGGTCCAGGCCCAGAGCCGGGCGGAAAGCCTGCGTGTCCTGACCGAGGCCGGGCCCAACAGCTTCGACCCCATCGGCATCGGCGTGAACCGCTATGCCATCGGGGTGCACTGGAACGCCTATGACCGGCTCGTGCGCTTCGGCACGAAGGCGCGGCCGGATGGCACGCTCTACTACGACTATTTCACCATCGAGGGCGAGCTGGCCGAGCGCTTCGAGGTCTCGGAGGAAGGGACAGGCATCACCTTCTTCCTGCGCCCCGACGCCACCTTCCACGACGGCAGCCCCGTCACAGCCGAGGATGTGAAGTGGTCGCTGGACCGGGTGGTGAGCATGCCGATCGGGCGCCCCCAGTTCGCCACAGGCTCCATGACAAGCCCGGACCAGTTCACGGTGATCGACGCGCATACCATCCGCGTCACCACCCCGCGGCCGGACCGCTTCACGCTGCCCAACCTGGCCGCCACCTTTCCCGTCATCTTCAACTCCAGGATGGCTAGGGCGCATGCCACACCCACCGATCCCTGGGCCTCGGACTGGCTGAGGACCCATGTGGCCGGCGGTGGCGCCTTCCGGCTGGAGAACCACCAGCCCGGGCAGAGCGTCATGCTCTCCCGCTTCGATGACTGGAAGAGCGGGCCGCTGCCAGGCTTCCGCCGGGTGCTGTGGCAGGTGGTGCCCAATGCGCAGTCCCGGCGCATCTCGCTGGAGCGTGGCGATGCGGATGTGGCGCAGGACCTGCTGCCGCAGGACGCCGTCTCCATGGCCCAGGAAGGCCAGGTGAAGGTGGTGGGCGCGCCCATGGCCGGTGCCTTCCACTTCATCGGCATGAACAGCCAGAAGCCGCCCTTCGACAAGGTGAAGGTGCGGCAGGCCATCGCCCATGCGCTGCCCTACCGGCAGATGTTCGAGGCGGCGCTGTTCAGGCGTGGCCAGCCCCTCTTCGGCGGCAGGCCGGATGGGGCGGATGGCACGCTCTTCCCGCAGCCGCTGGGCTATGACACCGACCCGGCCAGGGCCAGGGCACTGCTGGCGGAGGCTGGCTTCCCCGATGGCTTCGAGACCAGCTTCAGCTTCGAGTTGTCGCTCGCCACGGTGGCCGAACCGGTTTCCCTGCTGGTGCAGGAGGCGCTGGGCAGGATCGGCATCAAGGTCACGATCGACAAGGTGCCGGGCGGGCAGATGGGCACGCTGCTGGAGAGGAAGGAACTGCCCTTCTTCTACGAAAGCTCGGCCGCCTTCCTCAGCGCGCCGGACTACTTCTTCCGCATTTTCTATCATGGGTCCACGCGCTGGAACTTCGGCAGCTACCATAACGAGGAATTCCGGACGCTGGTCGAGAGGAGCCGCTACGAGACCGACGAGGCCGCCTATGACGCCGATGTCAGGCGCATGATCGCGCTGGCGAAGCAGGATGTTCCCATCATCCTGCTCTGGCAGCCGGCGCTGGATACGGGCATGCAGAAGAATGTGGAGGGGTACAAATACCTGTTCCACCGCATGCTGGACATGCGGACGCTGAAGAGGACCTGAGTGGGAATGGCGGCGAGGTTGCGACGCATGGCACGGCGCGGCGGATGCCCGGGCCGCCGGCTCCGCCAGGGCTGAGAGGGATGGCTTTTCTCCTGCGCCGCCTCCTCGGCATCCCCCCCACGCTGCTGGGAGTCGTCGTCGCCACCTTCCTGCTGACCCGCCTGCTCCCTGGCGATCCCGCCGTGTTCTTCGCCAGCAGCGTCACGGCCGATGCCGCCACCATCGCGGAGGTGCGAGCCAGGCTGGGCCTGGACCTGCCGCTCTGGCAGCAGTTCCTGGTCTATCTGGGACAACTGGCGCGGGGTGACCTGGGGCAGTCCATCAATACCGGTCAGTCCGTGACGGCGGATCTGTTGCAACGCCTGCCGGCTTCGGCCGAACTCACCCTGGCGGCCTTCGCCATCGCCATCCTGGTGGCGCTGCCGCTGGGCATCGCGGCGGCGTTGCGGCCGGGTTCCATCACCGACCATCTCTGCCGGCTGCTGGGCACGGTAGGCGTCTCCCTGCCAAGCTTCATCACGGGCCTGCTGCTGATCTACATCTTCTACTTCCAGACGGGCCTGGCGCCGGAGCCGATCGGGCGGATCGACCCCTTCGCCTTCCCGCCACCCCGCGTCACGGGCTTCCTGCTGATCGACACGCTGCTGGCCGGGGATGCCGGGGGATTCATGGCCGCCGCGAAGCAATTGGTTCTGCCCGCCGTCACCATGGCGCTCTTCGCCCTGGCGCCGCTGGCGCGGATGACGCGCGCGGCCATGCTGGGCGTGCTGGGCAGCCAGTTCATCCGCACCGCCCGCGCCAATGGGCTGCGGCGGCGCAAGATCATCTTCTCCTACGCGCTGCGGAACGCGCTGCTGCCCGTCGTCACCACGCTGGGCATGATCTTTTCCAGCATGCTCGGCGCCAATGTGGTGGTGGAGCGGGTCTTCGCCTGGCCGGGCATCGGCTCCTATGCGCTGGATTCGCTGATGGCGCTGGATTACGCGCCGGTGCAGGGCTTCATGCTGATAATGGCTTTCACCTTCGTCTGCGTGAACCTGCTGGTGGATCTCCTCTATGCCGTGATCGACCCCCGCACCGGGCTGCTGCCCCATGCGTGAGCGGCTGGCGGTCCTGCACTACGTCCTGGCGGAGAACCCGGTGAATCTGGTGGCGCTGCTGATGCTGGCGGTGCTGCTGCTCTGCGCTGCCCTGGGGCCCTGGCTGGTGCCCTACGACCCCATCGCCACCAATACCGCCATGGCTTTGCAGCCGCCCTCGGCACTGCACTGGTTCGGCACGGATCAACTTGGGCGCGACGTCTTCTCCCGCGTAGTGGTGGCGGCACGGCTGGACCTCGCCATCGCCTTCGCGGCGGTGATGCTGTCCATGGCCGTGGGTTCCGTGGCCGGCGCGGCCATGGGCTATTTCCGGGGGCCGCTGGACGCGGTGGGCGGGCGCGTCACCGATGTGCTGATGGCGTTTCCGCTGTTCGTGCTGGCCATGGTCATGGTGGCGGCACTGGGCAATTCAGTCTCCTCCATCGTCTATGCGACGGCGGTCATCAACCTGCCTTTCTACATCCGCCTCGCTCGCGCCGAGGTCAGCATCCGCCGCGCCATGGGCTATGTGGAGGCCGCGCGGGTCGGCGGCTCCAGCCATGCGCGCATCCTGCGCGTCTTCCTGCTGCCGAATATCCTGCCGTCGCTGGTGGTACAGGCCTCGGTCAATCTGGGCTGGGCGGTGCTGAACACGGCGGGACTTTCCTTCATCGGCCTGGGCGTTCGGGCGCCGACGCCGGAATGGGGCATCATGGTGGCCGAGGGCGCGCAGTTCATCGCCTCCGGCCGCTCGTGGATCGCGGCATTTCCGGGGCTGGCGCTGATGCTGGCGGTCTTCTGTTTCAACCTGCTGGGTGACGGGCTGCGCGACGTGGTCGATCCGCAGAGCCGCACATGAGCGTGCCGCTGCTCTCCGTGCAGGAGCTTTCGGTCGAGTTCCGCACCCGCTCCGGTACCGTCCGCGCGCTGGAACATGTCTCCTTCGATCTCCTGCCGGGGGAGATGCTGGGCATCGTGGGGGAGAGCGGCTCGGGCAAATCCGTCACCGCCCTCGCCGTCACGGGCCTTCTGCATGCCGCCGCGCGCATCACCGGCGGTCGGGCGCTCTTCGGCGGGCAGGATCTGCTGCGCCTGGGGCAGGGGGCATTGAACCGCCTGCGCGGGGCGGAGATGTCCATCGTCTTCCAGGACCCGCGCGCGGCGCTGAACCCTATCCGCCCGGTGGGGCAGCAGATCGCCGATGTCATCGCCCGCCACGACCCCGGCCCCGCCGCCGCCATCCGGGAGCGGATGCTGGCCACGCTGCGCCAGATGCGCATCCCCGACCCCGAGCGGCGTGCCGGCGCCTTCCCCTTCGAGCTTTCGGGCGGCATGTGCCAGCGCATCGGCATCGCCATGGCGCTGGCCTGCTCTCCCCGGTTGCTGATCGCCGATGAGCCGACCACGGGGCTCGATGTCACGACGCAGGCCACTATCATGGACCTGTTCCGGGACGCGGTGCGCGCTCGCGGCGCCGGCTCCGTGCTGATCACGCATGATCTCGCGCTGGCCTCGGAATACTGCGACCGGATCCTGGTGATGCATGCCGGGCAGGTGGTGGAGGACGCGCCAGTGGCCGGGCTTTTCGCCCATCCCCGTCATCCCTATACCGTCGGGCTGCTGCGGAGCGTGCCTTCCTCGGTGGAGAGTATCGACGCGCTGATGCCGGTCGGGGGCAGCCCGCCGGACCTGCGGCGCGCTGCCCTGCCGCTTCAGCGAGCGCTGCGAGCGCCGCCAGCCCCTCTGCGATGCCCCCGGCCTGCGCCTGGAAGCCGGTGCGCCCGGCCACCGCGTGGCCTGCCGCCTGCCATGGGAGGCACCGCCGCCGTGAGCGCGCCGGTGCTGGACGCACGGGGGCTCCGCAAAGCTTTTGCCCTTTCCGGCGGGTGGCGCCTCTTCCGCCCGGTGCACCGGCCCCGGATTGTCGCCGTCGATGGCGTGGACCTGACCATCCACCCCGGCGAGGCGGTGGGGCTGGTGGGTGAGTCGGGCTGCGGAAAATCGACGCTCGCGCGGCTCATCAGCCGGCTGATCGAGCCGGATGAGGGTGAGCTGCTGCTGGATGGCCAGCCCATCCACCCTATCCGGCCCGGCGCATTCGCCGCATCGCCGCAGCGGCGGCGCATCCAGATGGTGTTCCAGGATCCGGCGGAAAGCCTGAACCCCCGCTTCAGCGTCTTCGACGCCATCGCCGACCCGGCGAAGCAGTTGCTGCCGGGCGAGGGCCGCGCGACGCTGCGGGCGCGGGTGGAACACGCCGCCGATCAGGTTGGCTTGCCGCGTGAATTATTCCCGCGCTATCCGCATCAGCTTTCCGGCGGGCAGAAGGCGCGCGTCGGCATCGCCCGCGCCATGGTCGTGGAGCCACGCCTGCTGGTGCTGGATGAGCCGACCGGCGCACTGGATGTCTCCGTCCAGGCGGTGGTGCTGAAGCTGCTGGCGCGGCTGCGGCGGCAGGAGGGGGTGGCGCAGCTTTTCGTCAGCCACGACCTGGATGTGGTGCGCCTGCTCTGCGACCGTGTCCTGGTGATGTATCTGGGCAAGGTGGTGGAAAGCGGCCCGGCCGGGCAGATATTTCACGCGCCGCGCCATCCCTATACGCGCGCGCTGCTCTCCGCCATTCCGCGCCTGCCCGGCCAGCCGCGCGGAACGCCCGAGCGGCTGCCGGGCGAGCCGCGCAGCCCGGTGGACCCCGACCCACGCGCCTGCCGTCTGCATGGCCGCTGCCCGCGCGGCACCGATTTCTGCGCCACCCATCCGCCGGAACTGCGCGAGGTCGCGCCCGGCCAGATGGCGCGCTGCCATTTTCCGCTGGAGGCGGATGAGCCCGCGTGAACGGCGGCCATCTCCCGCGTCATCGGCCTGGAGGCAGCGGAAGAAGCGCCGCGCCACGGGTGGCGCGGGGCCCGCTGCCTCAGAAGGCCGTCTGGTCGCCGCCCTTCAGGCCCAGGATCTCCCGCGCTTCGTCCGGTGTCGCGATCTCCATGGAGAGGCTCTCCAGAATGCCGCGGATGATGCGGACCTGCTCGGCATTGCTGGTGGCCAGCCTGCCCTTGCCGGCATAGAGGCTGTCCTCCATGCCCACGCGCACATTGCCGCCCATGGTGGCGGCCATGGTGGCCATGTTCAACTGGTGCCGCCCGCCGGCGAGCACGGACCAGCGGTAGTTCTCGCCGAACAGCTTGTCCGCCGTCTTCTTCATGAAGACCAGATTTTCGGGGTCCACGCCGATGCCTCCCAGCGTGCCCAGGATCAGCTGCACGAACATCGGCATCTTCACCAGCCCCCGGTCCACCATATGGGCGAGGGTGTAGAGATGCCCGACATCGTAGCACTCGAATTCGAAGCGCGTGCCATTGGCGCCGAGCCGGTCGAGGATCGTCTCAATATCCGCGAAGGTGTTGCGGAAGATCGCGCCGCGGCTGGCCTCCAGATGCTCCTCCTCCCAGCCATGCTTCCACTTGCCCTGGTGCCGGGGGATCATGTGGTAGGTGCCGAAGTTCATCGATCCCATGTTGCAGGAGCAGAGTTCCGGCTTTGCCGCCAGCGGCGCGGCCAGCCGGTCCTCGATGCTCATGAGGGTGCTGCCGCCAGTGGTCATGTTCAGCACGGCATTGGTGCGCTGCTTCAGCCCGCGCAGGATCTGGAACCAGGTATCCATGTCGCCGGTCGGCTTCTCGGTCTTCGCGTCGCGCGCATGCAGGTGCAGGATCGCCGCGCCGGCCTCGGCCGCCTCCGCCGCCTGATCGACGATCGCGCTGGGCGTCACCGGCAGATAGGGCGACATGGTCGGCGTATGCGCGCCGCCGGTGATGGCGCAGGTGATGATGACTTTCTCGGACGGTTTCTTCATTCTTCTCACTCCGCATCTTCAAGACCGCCGCAGATGCTCATCACCTGCCGGCGGCCTTCCATGAGACAGCGCGCGACGCGGCCCGCTCCATCTCCTCATAGCGGATTCGCCTGCTGGTGGCAGGGCCGATGAGGACGCGGCCTCAGGCGGGGTTGGCGGGCAGCAGGGCCTCGGGCGTGCGGCGGTAGCGCGGCAGGCCGTCCGCAGAGGCCTCGCGCAGCAGGATGCCGCTTTTCACGAGGCGCGTCAGATGCGCCAGGCCTTCGCCGATGACGAAGCCGGTCTGGCTGTCCTCCGTCACGCGCGGGAAGAGCACGCGTGAGGCCTCGTAGATCGTCATCGGCTCCGTCAGTGCCCGGGTCAGCGTGTCCAGCCGCTCGGCATGATGGGCTTCCAGCGCGGCGATGCGGTCGTGCAGCCCGGTGAAGGGCGCGCCATGGGAAGGCAGCACCAGTGTTTCCGCCGGCAGGTCGCGGAAGGTGGCGAGGCTCCGCAGGAACTCCTCCAGCGGGTCCCCATCCGGCTCCCAGCTCACCACGCCGATATAGGGGGAGATGCGCGGCAGGATCTGGTCGGCGCCGATCAGCACGTCGAGGTCGGGTGAATGGAGGCAGATCATTTCCGGCGCGTGGCCCTGGCCGATCCGCACCTGCCAGGGGCGGCCATCCACCACCAGCGTGTCGCCGGCCGCCAGGCGCTGATGTTGAGGGGGCACAGGCGTCACCTCGGTGCGGTAGAGGGGGCGGCGGCCGGCCAGATGGCGGAAATAGCTCTCCGGGGCGCCGGCCTGGCGGCCGAGTTCCCGCTGCTGCTTGCCCAGCGTCTCACTGTCCTCGGCCAGCAGCATGCGCGTCATCAGGTATTCGGTGCGGCTCATCAGCAAGGGCGCCTGCCAGTGGTCGCACATCCAGCCCGCCAGCCCGACATGGTCGTAGTGGAAATGCGTGACCAGCACACGGGTGATGGGACGTCCATCCAGGGCTTCCGCGAAGATCCTCTGCCAGTCCTGCACCGCTCCCTTCACCTGCGCGCCGGCATCGATGAGCAGCCAGCCCTCGCCATCCCGCAGCAGCCAGCAGTTCACATGGCCGGGCGGGAAGGGCAGCGGCACGCGCACCCAATGCAGGCCAGGCAGGATCTGCGTGGTTTCGCCGGGTTCGGGCTGTTGCATCGTTGAGGCGGCTCCGCTGTGAGGTCGTGATTCCGGCGTAGCCCCTCATCCCCCGCTTGACCATCCACCGGCCCGGCACAACTGCCGCGCGCGCCGGCACAGCCGTGGAGGGCCGGAGCGGCCTCTGTTCGCCCCGGCTCATTGCGGCGGGTATTCTCACCCGGACGGGATCTGTCCTAGCGGCGGCCGAAGAGCTTCTCGAATTCGGCCTTGCCGAAGCGCAGGAAGGTGGGGCGGCCATGGCTGCAGGTGGCGGCGCGGGGCGTGGCCTCCATCTGCCGCAGCAGCGCGGCCATCTCCTCGGGCTTCAGCCGGCGCCCGGCGCGGATGGAGCCATGGCAGGCCATGCGGGCGATGGCTCCATCCAGCCGGCGGTCCAGCGCCGTCGCTTCCTCCCACTCCGCCAGCTCCGCCGCGAGGTCGCGCAGCAGGGGCGCCGGGTCCGGGTTTCCCAGCAGCGCCGGCATGGCCCGCACCAGCAGCGCGCTGCCGCCGAAGCCCTCGATCTCCAGGCCGAGCCGTGCCAGGGCGGGTGCGGCCTCGGTCAGGCGCGCGGCCTCCAGCGCCGGCATCTCCACCACGGCCGGCAGCAGCAGCGGCTGACTCCGTACACGGCCTTCCAGGAACTGGGCGCGCAGTTGCTCATGCATCAGCCGCTCATGCGCCGCGTGCTGGTCCACCAGCACCAGCGCGCCATCCGGAGCCTCGGAGAGGATATAGGTCTCCATCAACTGCGCCAGCGGGCGGCCCAGCGGCTGCTCCTCCGGCGGGGCGGGGGGCGGGGGCGCGGGTTCGGCGGCTTGCGCGGGCTGGGGCGCCGGCAGCCGCAGCCCAGGTTGCCAGGCCCCGGCCCGCGGCGGGCCCGGGCGCCAGCCGGCGACGGTCCATTCCTCCAGCAACCCGCCGCCCGGGCGTGGTGCCGGGGGCATGAAACCATCGGGCTGCGGGGCCTCGGCGAAGCCGGGGGCGTCGGGGGCAGAGGCCTCGGGCAGTTCGGCGGCTCCGGCCGAGGCCGTGGCGGCGGTGCCGGCACCGACGGCCAGCGCCCGCCGCAGGGCGGAGATCAGCGCCCCCCGCACATTGGCGGCGTCGCGGAAGCGCAGCTCCGTCTTCATGGGATGGACATTCACGTCCACCGCCTCGGGCGGCAGGTCCAGGAAGAGGGCGGCGACGGGGTGCCGGCCATTGGCGATCAGGTCGCGATAGGCCACGCGCAGCGCCGCCCGCAGCTGCGGGTCCCGCACCGGGCGGCGGTTGACCACCAGATGCTGCTCGGCCCCCGTGGCGCGGGTATGGGTGGGCAGCGCCGCCAGCCCATCCAGGGCCAGATCGTTCCAGAGGCCGGAGACCGGCACGCAGGCCCGCGCGAAATCCGGCCCCAGCAGGGCCGCGACGCGGCCCGCGCGGTCACTGGCGGCGAGGTTCAGCACCTCCCGTCCCTCGACCTCGGCACGGAAGGCGACCTCGGGCCAGGCCAGGGCCAGCCGGCGCACCGCCTCCACCGCATGGGCGGCCTCGGTGGGCGGGGTCTTCATGAACTTGCGGCGCGCGGGGGTGGCGAAGAACAGGTCCCGCACCTCGATGCGGGTGCCGGGGGCGCCGGAGGCCGGGACCACCTCGCCCCGGCGCCCGGCCTCCACGGCCAGCCGGTGCGCGTCCCCCCCCGCCATGCGGCTGGTGATGGTCACGCGCGCGACAGCGGCGATGGAGGGCAGCGCCTCCCCCCGGAAACCCAGGGTCTTGATGGCGAAGAGGGTAGCCTCGTCCGGCAGCTTGCTGGTGGCGTGCCGCTCCACGGCCAGCAGCAGGTCCCCGGCCGACATGCCGGAGCCGTCATCCTCCACCAGGATGCGGGAGAGGCCGCCGCCCTCCAGCGCCACGAAGATATGGCGGGCGCCGGCATCCAGCGCATTCTCCACCAGTTCCTTCACCGCGGCGGCGGGGCGCTCCACCACCTCGCCGGCCGCGATGCGGTCGGCGGTGGCGGAGGGCAGCAGGCGAATGAGGTTCATGGGCGCGCTGGCTAGAGGTTGAGACCCTGCCAGGCGCGCAGCTGCTGGATCAGCCCGGTGGTGGAGGGGTCATGCGGCCCCACGCGTCCCTCCGGCAGCAGTTCGGGCAGGATGGAGGTGGAGAGTTGCTTGCCCAGCTCGACGCCCCATTGATCGAAGGCATCGATGTCCCAGAGCGCGCCGAGGCAGAAGACCTTGTGCTCGTAGAGCGCGACCAGCTGGCCCAGGGTATGCGCGTCCAGGCGCGGCAGCACCAGCGTGGTGCTGGGCCGGTCGCCGGGGAAGACGCGGTGCGGCAGCAGGCGCTCGATCTCCTCCGGCGCCACGCCGGCCGCGGCCATCTCGGCCCGCACCTCCTCCGCCGCGCGGCCGCGCAGCAGCGCCTCGGACTGCGCCAGCCCATTGGCCAGCAGCAGCCGGTGATTGGCGGCATAGGGATGGCTGGGATTGGCGATCAGCACGAAATCCGCGGGCACGGGCGTGGTGCCCTGGTGCAGCAGCTGCATGAAGGAATGCTGGGCATTGGTCCCGGGCTCACCGAAGAGCACCGGGCCGGTCAGGTGGGACACCGGACGCCCGGCCTTGGTGGTGCGCTTGCCCAGGCTTTCCATCTCCAGCTGCTGCAGATGCGCAGGGAAGCGGGAGAGGCGGTGGTCGTAGGGCAGGATGGCGTGGTTATCGAGGCCCAGGCCATTGACGTGCCAGACCGTGGTCAGCGCCAGCAGCAGCGGCAGGTTGCGCTCGGGCGGCGCGGTCAGGAAATGCTCGTCCATCGCCCGCGCGCCATCCAGCAGGTTCTGGAAATCGTCCCAGCCGCAGCCAAGCGCGATGGAGAGCCCGATGGCCGACCAGAGCGAGAAGCGCCCGCCCACCCAGTCCTTGAAGCCGAAGACGCGATCGGCCGGCACGCCGAACTCGGCCGTCGCCTTCAGGTTGGTGGAGAGCGCCACGAGATGCTGGCGCATCCCCTCGGTCCCCAGGGTCTGCTCCAGCCAGCCGCGCACCAGGCGGGCATTGGCCATGGTCTCGGCCGTGGTGAAGGTCTTGGAGGCGATCAGCACCAGCGTCCGGTGCGGGTCCAGCCGGGGGCGGATCAGTTCCCAGTTATGCGCATCGGCATTGGCCAGGTAGAGCGGCCGCATCGGCGAGGCCTCGTGCCACAGCGCGCGCGAGGCCATGAAGGGGCCGAGATCGGAGCCGCCGATGCCGATATTGACGACATCGGTGAAGACCTCGCCGGTGGCGCCGCGGATCTCGCCGGCATGGACGGCGCGGGTGAAGCGCTCCATGGCCGCGAGCGTTTCCTCCACGCCCTTGCTGGCATCCTCATAGCCGCCATCGGCCGTGCGGGCGCGGAAGCCGGCATTGCCGGGCGCGCGCAGCGCCATGTGCAGCACGGCACGGTGCTCGGTATTGTTCACCAGCTCGCCGGCCGCCATGGCATCCCGCGCCGGGATCACCTGCATCGCCTCGGCCAGCCCCAGCAGGGCGCGCATGGCCGCGTCGTCGATGGAGGTCTTGGAGAGGTCCAGCAGGATGTCGCAGGCCTGCCAGTGGAACTTCCTGAAGCGGTCGGGATCGCGCGAGAACAGGGAGCGGATGGCTGCGGCGCCGGGGCGCTGAGCCAGGGAAATTAGTCGGGTCCAGGCGGCCTCTCGCGCGGTGGGCGTCATCCATCGATCCTGATTGTCTCGCCGCACGGGTGCGGCGAGTGTCGGGCGCAATCCGGCGATTCCAGTTACGCCCTGACAGATGTAGCGGCTCGCCGGCCCGGTTCACAGTCCCCGACGTTACAATCGCTCACGGAACCACGCGCGTCAGACCCCCTCGGGCTGCCCCGCGATGGTGATGGAAAGGCTGCCCGGCACCAGCAGGCGCGCGGCGACCCGCGCCGCCTGATCCCGCGTGATGGCGCGCAGGCGTTCCGGCCGCCTCTCCAGCCAGTCCAGCGGGCGCTTGTTGCGCCGCATGGCCAGCAGCGTGCCGGCGATGCCGCGGCTGTCGGTGAATTGCAGCGGCTGGCTGCCGGTCAGGAAGGAGACGGCATCCTCCATCTCCTGCGCCGTCGGCCCGGTCTCGGCCATGCGCGCCCACTCATCGCGCAGCACCTTCAGCGCCTCGCCCACCCGTGCATTGGCGGTGGCGCCGGAGCCGACCAGCGCGCTGCCGCCGAAGAGCGAGTCGAGCCCGGCATAGATGCCATAGGTCAGCCCGCGTTCTTCCCGCAGCGACTTCATCAGGCGGGAGCTGAAGCCACCGCCGGAGAAGACGCGCAGCACCACCTGCGCCACTTCCCAGTCCGGATCCTGCACGGGGATGCCCTGCTGGCCGAAGATGAGGGTGGATTGCGGTGCCGGCACGGGCACGACCTGGGTGCCGAAGGCGGTGAAGGCTGGCAGGGGAGGCACGGACGGCGGCGTGCCGGCGGGCAGGCTACCGAAGAGTTCCGGCAGCAGCGCCGCCAGCTGCGGCGCCGTGATGGCGCCGCTGGCGGCCACCAGCAGGCCCTCGCGGCGCAACTGGCGCCCCAGCAGGTCCCGCATGGTCCCGACGGTGATGGCGGCGATGCTCTCGGCGGTTCCGCTGGCCGGCCGCCCGGCCGGATGCCCGGGGAAGGCGGCGGCCCAGAAGGCGCGGGAGGCCCGGCCACGCGGCCCTTCCAGGGCCCGCCGCGCGCTGGCGATGGCACGGGCGCGGATGCGGTTCACCGCCTCCTCGTCGAAGCGCGGGGCGGTCATGGCCAGCCGGGCCAGTTCCACCGCGCGCGGCAGCGCCGGCAGCAGGGCCCGCAGGCTGCCGTCGAAGCTGTCGCGGTCGCCGTCGAAGCCCAGGCCGATCGCCTCGTCCCGCGCCGCGTCGGCGAAGGCGAGGGCATCGAGGTCGCCGGCGCCTTCCGTCAGCAGGGAGGAGGCGAGCGAGGCCGCGCCCTCCTGCCCGGCGGGGTCCAGTGCCGCGCCGCCATCCCAGCCCCAGGAGAGGGAGACGACGGGAACGGAATGGTCCTCGGCCAGCCAGGCGGTGCAGCCGGCGGCCTCGACCACCTGGATGGGCATGCTGAAGCCGGTCGCCACGCTGTTGCTGCCGCTCATGCGCCGCCTACTCCTTCCGGTAGCAGCCAGCCGGTCATGCCGGGGCGACCCAGCACGGCGCGGGCCGCCGCCGTCACCTGGTCGCGCGTCACGGCCCGGATGCGGGCGGGCCAGTATTCCACGGCGTCCAGCGGCAGGCCGACGGCCAGGGCGCCACCGAGGATGCGGGGGGCCGCGCCCAGGCTGTCCAGCGCCAGCAGCGCGCCGGCGCTGATCTGGCGGATGGAGCGGGCCACCTCCTCCTCCGTCACGCCCTGGTCGAGCAGGTTGGAGAGCACCGCCTCCAGCGCCGTCTCCAGCTGCCGCGGGGTCGTGCTCCGGGCCGGGCTGATCTGGATCTCGAAATTGCCGATGCCCAGGGAGTCGCCGTCATAGCCGGCGCTGGCGGAGACGGCGATGCCAGTCTGCACCAGCGCCTTGTGCAGGCGGGAACCCTGGCCGCCGCCCAGCAGATGCCCCAGCACCTCCAGCGGATAGGCGAATCGCGGGTCTAGCGGCGGCGCCCCGGTGGAAAGGAGGCTGGGCGCCACCCAGCCGCGCAGGAAGGCGGCTTCCTGCACCTGGGCATCGTGCTGCACCAGCCGGGGCTCCAGCGGCGTGGCGGGGGCGGGGGCGCGGCCTCGGTCGGGCGCCGGGAAGGCGGCGCCGCGGGCGGCGACACCGCCGTATTCCTGTTCCACGACCCTGGCCAACTCGTCGCGGGAGACGGCGCCGGTCACCACCAGCGTCGTATTGCCCGGGCTGTAGCCGCGCCCGAAGAAAGCCGTCAGATCGTCGCGGGAGAAGGATGCGATCTCATCCGGCCAGCCGATCAGCGGGCGGCCGCGCCAGTGCTGGCGGCCCCAGAAGGTGGCGTCATAAGCCTCGCGGAAGCGGCCGCGCGGGGTGCTCTCCACCCGCTGCCGACGCTCCTCCAGCACCACCAGCCGCTCCGCCTCCAGCTCATCCTGCGGGAAGAGGGGGGCGGCCATGCGGTCCGCTTCCATCATCGCCACCAGCGGCAGGCGGGAGGCCTCGACATGCTGGTGATAGGCGGTGACGTCGCGGCTGGTGAAGGCATTGTCCTGCCCGCCTTCCTGCGCCACGCGGCGGGAGAAGGCGCCGGAGGGCACGCGGGCGCTGCCCTTGAACATCATATGCTCAAGGAAATGCGCCAGGCCGGACTTGCCGGCCGGGTCATCCCCGGCGCCCACGCCGTAGAAGGCGTAATGGGCCACCACGGGCGCGCGCCGGTTCTCGGCATGCACTACGGTCAGCCCATTGGGCAATTGCCAGAGGGAGGCGCCGAAGAGCGGCTTCTCTCCTGGTGGTGGCGTGAAGGAAGGCGCGGTCTGGGCCTCTGCGGGCGGCAGCAGACTGAGCGCAGGGATGGCGGCGGCGGCGGCCAGCGCCGCGCGGCGGGTGATGGGGGCCATGTCGCCTTCCCATGTTGCGCTTCCGGCGCCGGAAGCAAGCCCCGGGGCGACCTCCTCCGGCGCCGGATCAGCCATGCTGTCCGGCGGGATCGGCCCGGAGGCGTCCATGGGGGCGCTGATCAGAAGATACTCTGGAACAGGCCCTGACGGCGCCGCTGGATGATGGCGGTCTCGCCCTGATCGGGGTCACGGCCCAGGGCCGCGTTCTCGCGCAGCCGCTGCGCCTCGCGCTGCGGGTCCACCACGGTGCCGGGGGGCGGGGCGTCGCGCCAGAACATCAGCTGGTCCACCAGCGTGCGATCGGGCTGCTCCAGCCGCAGGCTTTCCTCATCCACCTGGCGGCGGATGGCCGGCGAGGCCTGGCCGCCGGCCGTGGCGACCAGCGCGCTTTCGCCCGAGGAGGGGGCGGTGGAGGTGCCGGTATCCGAGGCCGCGCCGGGCACCAGGATGGCCGCGCCGGCGGAGGAGCCGGTCAGCTCCTGCGGCCGTGGCGCGCCGGGGCGGGGCGGCGGCAGCTCGCCCAGCGAGGGCGGCAGGGAGAGAGGCGCGCGGGTGACGACCGAGAACTCATCCGGCGCGTCCCGGGTGAAGCCCAGGGTGCGGGCCGTGTCCTGACCGCACCCGGCCAGCAGGGGCAGCAGGAGCAGGGAAAGGGCGGCGGTCCGCGCCGTGGGGCGGTTGGGCTGCATCATGCCGTTTCCTTACCCGTCTGCTTCTGGCGGAACAAGGCATCCGCCATCAGCGCCACCACACCCAGGACGATGGCGGCATCGGCCACGTTGAAAACATACCAGTGCCAGCCGCCGACCCAGGTGTCGATGAAGTCCACCACCGCCCCGAATCGGAGCCGGTCGATCACATTGCCGATCGCCCCGCCGATCACGGCGCCGAGCGAGATCACCAGCAGCCGGTCATCGGCCCGGGCCAGCCAGCGGACCAGGAAGCCCACCACCGCCAGCGCCAGCAGGGCCAGGACCAGCCGGTGCCAGGGGGCATCCCCCGCCAGCAGGCCGAAGGTGACGCCACGGTTCCAGACCATGGTGAAGTCCAGTCCGACGCCGCCGAGGTCGAGCAGCGGCAGCCGGCCGATCTCCGGCAGCCTCAGCCTCTCCAGGATCCACCATTTGGAGAGTTGGTCCACCGCCAGGATGCCGGCGGCGACGGTCAGCCCGGTCTTCAGGCTCATGCGCCGTCCACCACCGCCTCGCAGCGCAGGCAGAGGGTGGGATGGGCGGCCGATTGCCCGACCTCCGGCAGCACGCGCCAGCAGCGCTCGCACTTCTCGCCGCCAGCGGGGGTGAAGGCCACGGCCACGCCGGGAACCCCCTCCACCGTGAAGGCATCGCCCGGCGGCTGCGTGGTCAGCAGGTGCAGGTCGGAGGTGATGCAGAGTTCCGCCCAGGTCTCGGCCGGCAGCAGGTCCAGTTCGGCTTCCGGCAGGTGCAGGTCGGGCGCCGCCTGCAGGGAGGAGCCGATGGTGCCCGCGCCGCGCGCTTTCTCCAGCGCGCCGGTGACCACGCGGCGGATGTCGCGCACCCGTGCCCATTTGGCGGCCAGCGCCTCATCCCGCCATTCGGCCGGGATCTCGGGGAAGAGCTGCAGGTGCACGCTTTCGCCCTCGCCGGGGAAGCGGGCCAGCCAGGCTTCCTCGGCCGTGAAGGGCATCACGGGCGCCAGCCAGGCGGTCAGGCAGCGGTGCAGGGCGGCCAGCACGGTGCGGGCGGCGCGGCGGCGCGGGCTGCCCTTGGCGTCGCAGTAGAGGCTGTCCTTGCGCACATCGAAATAGAAGGCGCTGAGATCCGTGGCGCAGAAGGCGTGGATCTCGGGATAGACGCCGTTCCAGTCGTAGTCCTTCGCCGCCTTGCGGATGCGCTGGTCCAGCTCGCTCAGGCGGTGCAGGACCCAGCGCTCCATTTCCGGCAGCAGCGCGTGGGGCAGGATCTCCTCGTCCTCGAAGCCGTCGAGGTTGCCCAGCAGCCAGCGGAGCGTGTTGCGCAGGCGGCGGTACAGCTCCGCCTGCTGCGCCAGGATGCCCTTGCCGATGCGGAGGTCGTCGGCAGTATCCGAGTTCATCACCCAGAGGCGCAGGATATCGGCGCCGTACTGCTTGGTGACTTCCTGCGGCGCGGTGACGTTGCCCAGGGACTTGGACATCTTCCGCCCGGTCTCGTCGAGCACGAAACCATGGGTCAGGATGGCCTTGAAGGGCGCGATGCCGCGGGTGCCGATGCTTTCCAGCAGGGAGGAATGGAACCAGCCACGATGCTGGTCCGAGCCTTCCAGATACAGGTCCGCCGGGAAGGGCAGGTCACGCTCGGGCGTCAGCGTGAAGGCGTGGGTGGAGCCGGACTCGAACCAGACATCGACGATGTCCATCACCTGCTCGTAGTCGTCGGGGTTCCGGTCATTGCCCAGGAAGCGCTGCGCGGCGCCGGGCTTGTACCAGGCATCGGCCCCTTCCTTGCGGAAGGCGCAGGTCACGCGCTCCATGATGGCGGGGTCGCGCAGCGGCTCGCCTGTGCGCTTGTCCACGAAGATGGCGATGGGCACGCCCCAGGCGCGCTGGCGGCTGATGCACCAGTCTGGCCGGCCCGCGACCATGGAGCCGATGCGGTTGCGCCCCTGGTCCGGCACGAAATGCGTTTTTGCCAGCGCATCCAGCGCCTTGGCGCGGATCTGGTTGGCATCGTCCATGGCGATGAACCACTGCGGCGTGGCGCGGTAGATCACCGGCTTCTTGGAGCGCCAGCTATGCGGATAGCTGTGGGTGATGAAGCCCTTGCCGGAAAGCTTGCCCATCTCCGTCAGCGCGGCCCAGACCGGCTCATGCGCCTTGAAGACATGCACGCCCGTGAAGCCCGGCGCCTGCATCGTATAGGTGCCGTCATCCGCCACGGCTTCCGTCACCGGCAGGCCATGGGCGCGGCCCAGGGCAAAATCGTCCTCGCCATGGGCGGGGGCGATATGCACCACGCCGGTGCCGGCCTCGGTGGTGACGAAGTCGCCGGCCAGCAGCGGCACGTCGAAGCCATAGCCCGGCGCGCCGGCTTCCCAGCCGCGCAGCGGATGGGCGGCGATGGCGCCGGCCAGTTCCGTGCCCTTGAAGACGCGCAGCACGCTATGGGCGGTGATGCCCACGTCCTTGGTGAAGGAGGGGATCAGCGCCTCCGCCACCACCAGCCTGCGGCCGGGGGTCAGCAGCGCGCCATCCTCGACGGCATCCACCCGCAGCAGCGCGTAGTCGATCTCCTCGCCATAGGCGAGGCCGCGATTGGCCGGGATGGTCCAGGGGGTGGTGGTCCAGATCACCACTTCGGCCCCCACCAGGTCGGGCGAGCCGGCGGAGATGATGGGGAAGTTGGTGAAGAGGATGGCGGATTTGTGGTCCTGGTACTCGACCTCGGCCTCGGCCAGGGCGGTCTTCTCCACCGGGCTCCACATCACCGGCCGCAGGCCGCGGTAGAGCGAGCCGTTCATCAGGAACTTGCCGATCTCGTTGGCGATGGTCGCCTCGGAGGAGAAGTCCATGGTGGCGTAAGGGTGGTCCCAGTCGCCGGCCACGCCCAGGCGCTTGAACTCCTCGCGCTGCACGTTCAGCCAGTGGGCGGCATAGGCGCGGCATTCGGCGCGGAATTCCAGGACGGGGACGCTGTCCTTGTCCTTGCCCTTGGCGCGGTATTCCTCCTCGACCTTCCATTCGATCGGCAGGCCGTGGCAGTCCCAGCCCGGCACATAGCCGGCATCATGCCCCGCCATCTGCGCCGCGCGGTTGATGACGTCCTTCAGGATCTTGTTCAGAGCGTGGCCGATGTGCAGCGGGCCGTTCGCATAGGGCGGGCCGTCATGCAGCACGAATTTGGGCAGGCCCCTGGAACGCTCCCGCAGCTCCTGCCACAGCCCCATCTCCTGCCAGCGGGACAGCCAGCCGGGCTCGCGCTTCGGCAGGTCGCCCTTCATGGGGAAGGGGGTCTTGGGCAGGAAGACGGTGCCGCGGTAATCGCGGGCTGCGGGGGTGGCGCTGGGGGCGTCGGTCATCGGATGCGTCCATGCCGCCATGCGGCGGGCTTCAGGCAGGGGAAGGGGGGTCGGCGCGGCGCGAAAAGGGTCCCGGCCCTCGGGTCAGAGGACCGGGCGGCTAATTCGCGACCCTGCGGGATGAAGCGCGCGCGGCATGGCCGGGTTTTTGCGGCCCGGCGCGGCGGGGGTCAAGGGATGGGCGGCGCGCTCTCAGGCGCCGAGCATTGCCCGGGCACTGGCCGCATCGGCGGCGATCTGCGCCGTCAGCTCCGCGAGCCCCGCGAATTTCCGCTCCGGCCGCAGGAAATGGATCAGCCGGACGCCGGCCTCCTGGCCATAGAGATCCTCGCTGAAGTCAAAGAGATGCGCTTCCACCCGGCTTTCGGTGCCGCCGACGGTGGGGCGGGCGCCGATATTGGCTACCCCTGGCACCACGCGCCCATCCGCCAGGGCCACCTGCACGGCATAGACGCCGCGCGCTGGCTCCAACTGCCGTCCCAGCGGCACATTGGCGGTGGGAAAGCCGATGGTGCGGCCGCGCTTGTCGCCATGGCTGACGAGGCCGCGGATTTCCCAGGGCCGCCCCAGGCGGTGGGCGGCGCGCTCCGGATAGCCGTCCTGCAGCAGCCGGCGGATGGCGGTCGAGGAGATCGGGCCGTCCTCATCCGATACCGGCGGCACCACCGTCATGCCGATACCCAGGCTCTCCGCCTCCCGCGCCAGCATGGCGACATCGCCGCCGCGCCGGTGGCCGAAGGCGAAGTCATGGCCGCAGGCCAAGTGCCGGGCCCCCAGCGCGCCGTGCAGCACCTCGTGCACGAAAGCCTCGGCCGGCATGGCGGCCAGGGCCTCGTCGAAGGGCAGGGCCAGCACGAAGGCGCAGCCGAGCTCCGAGAAAAGCGCCAGCTTGGCCGCCAGCAGGGTCAGCCGGAAGGGCGGGTCGCCGGGGCGGAAATGCTCGCGGGGATGCGGCTCGAAGGTCAGGACCGCGAGGGGCAGGTCCGGCCTGCCGGCATGGGCGGCGGCCAGCACGGCATGGTGGCCGCGGTGGACGCCGTCGAAATTGCCGAGCGCCAGGCTGGCGCCCCGGGCCTCCTCCGGCAACTGGCGCCAGTCCCGCAGCAGCCGGGTCATCGCTGGTCGGGGCTCGCCCAGCTCTTCGCCGGGGGCGCGCGGAAGGCGGCCAGGAGGTCCAGCGCCTGCATCGGGTCCGCGGTGAAGCTGGCGATCGGCCGCTGCTCCGGCTTCACGAAGCCCTCGGCCACCATATGGTCGAGAAGCCCGGACATGCGCTGCCAGTAGCCATCGGTATCCAGGAAGACGAGGCCCTTCTCATGGATGCCGAGCTGGGTCCAGGTGAAGGCCTCCACCGCCTCCTCCAGCGTGCCGACGCCGCCGGGCAGCACGACGAAGCCGTCCGAGAGGTCGGCCATCATCTTCTTGCGCTCATGCATGCTGGAGACGACATGCAGCTGGGTGATGGCGCCATGGCCCACCTCGCGCCGCATCAGCACTTCCGGGATGATGCCGATGACCTCGGCACCGGCCTGCATGGCGGCATCCGCCACGATGCCCATCAGCCCGACATGGCCGCCGCCATAGACAAGCCCCAGGCCACGTTCGGCGATGGCGCGGCCCATGGCGCGGGCGGCTTCGGAAAAGGCGGGGTTCAGGCCGGGATTGGCACCACAGAAAACACAGACGCGCTTCATGCCAGGGTCTCGCTGCGCGGCCGGGGGGAAAGCATGGCGGGGGTCACGTTGTCTCCGTCAAGGCGGGCGGTCTTCCGGGGCTTAGACCCGCCGCCACGGATGGACAAGGCCGGGGCCTCCGCGCCACAAGTCACGACTCAGCTTGCCTGTAGCGCGAAAGGACCCGCCCATGCCCGCCACCCGGATCGGCACCAGCCAGCAGCTTCTCGAGGAATTGCGCGGCTGGGTGGAGCACGAGACGCCCACCACCGATGCCGCCGCCATAAACGGCCTGATGGACAAGGCCGAGGCCGAGCTGCGCGCGGTGGGCGCGGTGCTGGAGCGCATCCCCGGCCGCGACGGCTTCGGCGACCATCTCGTGGCCCGCACGCCGGGCGAGGGGAAGCCGGTGCTGGTGGCCGGGCATCTGGATACGGTCTGGAACCATGGCACCCTGGCCAGCACCATCCCCTTCCGGGTGGAAGGCGAGAAGGCCTATGGCCCCGGCATCTACGACATGAAGGCCGGCAGCTTCTTCGCCTTCCATTCGGTGCGGGAGATCCTGCGGCAGAAGGTGCGGACGCGCCGCCCCATCACGCTGCTGCTGACCTCGGATGAGGAAGTGGGCAGCCCCTCCAGCCGCGCGCTGATCGAGGCGGAGGCGCGGAAGGCCTGCGCCGTGCTGATCCCCGAGCCCGCCGGCAATCCCGGCAAGGCCTGCGTCACGGCGCGCAAGGGCGTGGGCCGCTTCGTCGTGACGGTGAAGGGCCAGAGCGCCCATGCCGGCGGCAACTGGAGCGAGGGCGCCAGCGCCGTGGTGACGCTGGCGCGGCTGATCACGCAGATCCATGCTCTCGTGGACCTGCCCGGCGGCACCACCACCAATTGCGCGCCCATCTGGGGCGGCACGCGCCCGAACGTGATCGCGCCCGAGGCGGGCTGCGAGGTGGATTTCCGCACTGCCACCGTGGAGAAGGCCGAGGCCCTGGTGGCCGCGGTGATGGCCATGGCCGGCCCGCAGCCGGAAGGCACCACCGTCACCATCACCGGCGGGCTGAACCGCCCGCCGATGGAGGAAGGCCCCGGCAACCTGGCGCTCTATGAAAAGGCCCGGGGCATCGCCGCCCGCATCGGCTACGACCTGCCGAAGCAGCATCGCGGCGGCGGCTCGGACGGCAATTTCACCGCCGCCCTCGGCATTCCGACGCTGGACGGCCTGGGCTGCTCCGGCGCCGGCGCGCATGCGGAATTCGAGCATATCCTCTGGGAAGAGCTTGCCCCGCGCTGCGCCCTGCTCTGCGAGCTGCTCGAGACGCTGGAAGGCTGAGCCGCGCATCCTGGCCCGGCGGCTGCCGGGCCAGGATGGAGGTGCTAGCGCGGCGAGCGCATCGCCTGCTGCTCGGGGTTGAACCGCACCCAGCCCGGCACCTGGGCGGAGAGGTTGACCTCCCTCCATTTCGGGTGGCGTGGCGGCTGCTGGAACTTGTCGAAATTCGCCTGGAATGCCTCGACGAAATTGGCGACCTTGCGATACCGGTCGCTGCCCGGGGCCCAGGCATAGACTGCCATCACCGCACCGACGGCGATGGTCTCGATATTGCCGTCCTCCGGGATCAGGGTGGGGTAGTCGCCGGCCGCCAGGGAGGAAGGCAGATAGGTCTCGATCAGCGCGGGCGTGGCGGGGATGGGCAGGAAATGCAGCCCCGTGCCCGCCGGAACGCCGCTGAAGATCCGCGCCGGCTTGCCGGCCACGAAGACCATCGCCGCGATCTCTCCGTTCCGCAGCTTGGTCAGGGCGACGTCCTGCGTGTCGTTCGCCGGCTTCACCGGCACCTGCAGCAGGTCGAAGACCAGCGAGGCCGTCATGGCCGTGCCGCTGCCGGCGACATCGACATTGACCACCTGCCCGGCGAGGTCCTGGACGGAATTGATTCCCTCCCGCGCCAGGATGTGGATTTCCTCGTCATAGAGCTTGGCGATGTACTGGATCATCGCGTTGATGCCCGGCAGCAGGCGGCGGCTGCGCGCATAGGCCAGGGCATCGGATTGCACGATGCCGATATCGACGCCCCGCAGCAGCATGATATCGGAAATATTCTGCACCGAGCCTTTGCCGATGATGGGGATGACGCGGAGCCTCTCGCCATCGTCGAGCACCGAGGCCAGATCGGCCGCGATGCGGACATAGGTGCCGTCCACACCGCCGGAGATGATGCCGACCGTCCCCGCATTGGCCCGCGCCGTCATGGTGTTGAGGGCGGGGACACCCTGGCCCCGTGCCGGGCTCGCCGCGAGAACGGCGGCGCCGAGCAGGAGAAGGTTGCGCCGAGAGGTTCCAGGCATCGTCATGCGGGTCATTTCCTGCTTTCGAGGGCCGTGATGCGGGATTGTACCGGCGCGCCCAGCTGCGCCGCGCGCCGGTACCAGAGCAGGGCGGCGGCGGGGTCCGGCTGCAGGCCGCGGACACCGCGGGCGGCCAGGGTCTGCGGGTCGTAGGTCTCGGCCAGCACCTGCGCGGCAGGGCCGCTGCCCATGCCAGCGGCGCGCTCGAAGAAGCGCCGCGCGCCGGAGACATCCTCCAGCGCCAGCAGCGCCTCGCCCCGCCGCATCATGGCGGTGAGCATGGCGGGATCCGCCGGGGTGCGCGCGGCGGGCGGGGGTGGTGCCGGCGCGGCGACCGCGGGCTGCGGCGCCATGGCCGGTGCCGGTGCGGGTTGCGGCGCCATGACCGCCGGGGCGGTGGCCTGCGGCGGAGCCGGAGTCGCGAGCGCGGCTGGCTCGGATGCCGCTGGCGGGGCGGCGACGGCCTGTGGCGGCGTGGCCGGTTGCGGCACGGGCGCCGGTGTGGCGAGGGCCGGTGCCGGTGCCGGTGCCGGCGCGTCTGGCTCGGGCGATGCGGCTTGCGGCACAACGGGCAGGCTTTCCGCCACGGCCGGCGCCTCGGCCTCCGGCGCGGCGGGTGCCGCGACCGCGGGCGCCTCGGGTTCAGATGGCTGCTCCGGCGCCGGCTGCGCCACGATGGCCGGCGGCTCCGCCGGAGCCGGAGCGGACGGCGGGGCCTCGGCCGCAACTGGGGCAGGGGCAGGGCTTGGGGCAGTGTCTTCCGCTGCCGGCGGCGCCGATGCCGTGCTGTCAGGCGCGGCGGGCTCCTCGGCCTGCGGCTGCGCCGCCATGGCGGAAGGCGGTGCCGGTTCCTCCACCATCTCGGCCTGGGGCACCGGTTCCGGGGCCTCGGCCGGGGGGGCGGCGGCAGGTACGCTCTCCGGGGCAGCGGTGGCCGTGGCCGGCGGTAGCGCGGCTTCCGCCGGCTCCGGCTCCGGCGCGTCTTGGCCGGGAGTGGTGGCGATGGTGGCGGCGACGGTCCGCAGCAATGCGCTGCCGGTCGGGGCTTCAGGATCCATCATGGGGCGGATGGGCTCGGCCTGGTCGCCGCTTGCCATCATCATGGGCGGTGCATTGCCCGCACGCGGGGCAGGCGGCACGTCCACGGCATCCGCCTCATCCTCCACCACCGGGCGGGCGGGCGGATGGACGGCGGCCAGGCGCTCGGCGCGCGCGGCGATGCTGCCCTGTTCCGCATCCTTGATGGCGCCGGCAAGCCCGGTGGTCTCCGTCACGGTGCCGCGGAAGCCATCCAGCCACCTGGCATAAGGCAGGAACTGCACCACCAGGACCAGACAGGCCGCCCCGGCCAGGACCGAGGCCACCAGCGGCGCGCGCGAGCGTCGCGCCGGGTGCGCCGCCACGGCAGCGGGCATGGGGGCCGGCGCCGGCGGGCGGGGCCGTGCCGGTTGCGGGACGGGGGCGGGCAAGACCGGCGCCTCGGCCATGGGCGCGGGGGGCGGCAGGTCGGGCTCGGCAGGCCGTGCTGGCGCGGGCGCGGACTCGGCGGGAGCGGCGGCGGGCAGTGGCGTCAGCAGCGTCTGCAGCGCATCGCACCATCCGCTATCCTCGGGGACTGTGATCGGGTCCCGCCAGAGGAACTCCTCGCTGAGGATGGATTCAAGATAGGGTAGGTCATCCTGCCGCAGCCGCCGGTGAACGATCGGCAGATGCCCCGGATACCTGGCTGTGAATCCCTGCGCCGCCAGTTCCTGCGCGAAGGTCTGGTCCAGGTCGGGCGTCCAGTCCGGCGGCAGCTCGAACAGGGCGATGCCGCTCCTGGGGTGCAGGAGCGCGACGGGGATCGGCAGCGGTCCCAGCCGGGCATTGCTCAGGTGAAGCCAGCCGCTCTTCAGCCGCTCCGCGGCAAAAGCCGGGGCCATGCTGGCACGCTCGGCAATGTCATCTTCGCAGGAGGACGATTGAATGGAGTGCAACGGCTTTTCTCCGAACGCGATATTTGTAATCGGCCTAGTGAAATTCTGCCGCTTTAAGGATTGTGCCGCCCATCAATAATAGTTTCAATATCAGATCTTGTGGAACTTGTTTCTTCGCCGCGTCAAGCAATTAGACTGCCGGCTTCTCTCTTCCGGGGCGCGATGCCGGAGGCGCGTGGCGCATTGAAGAAGGGGCTACCCGGAGAGGGGCGACGGGCGCATGCTCCGGAACGATGCCTTTGCCTGAGCCGATGCCGCCCTGGCTGATCCTGGCCGACGACCTGACCGGCGCGGCGGATTGCGGCGTGGCCTTCGCGCGCCGGGGCCATGCCACGGCGGTGACCTGGGAGCATGGAAGGGCCAGCGGAGCCGAGACGGTGCTGTCCATCGACGCCGACAGCCGGCGGCTGCCGGCCGGGGCGGCGGCGGAACGCCATGCCGGTTTGCTGCGGGATCTGCTGCGGCCGGGCATGGCCTTCTACAAGAAGATTGATTCGACTCTGCGCGGCCAGCCGGCGGCGGAACTGGCGGCCAGCCTCGCGGTGCTTCGCGATATGGGCCGCCCCGCCATGGCCATCGTCGCGCCAGCCTTTCCGGCCACGGGCCGCACGACCGAGGCAGGGTGCATCCGCCTGGACGGCGTGCCGCTCGAAGCCTCTCCGCTCTGGGCGCGGGAGCATAGCTACGACAGCGCCGATCTGCGCGGCGTGCTGGCGGGTGCCGGGCTGCCAGCGGCCTTGCTGCCCCTGGCACGGCTGCGCGCGGCGCCGGATGCGGTGACGCAGGCCCTGCGCGCGGCACAGGCCGAAGGCATGGCCGCCCTGGTCTGCGATGCGGCCAGCATGGCGGATCTGGAGGCCATCGCCCGCGCCAGCCTGCCGCTGGCGGGGCAGGTGGCCTGGGCCGGCTCCGGCGGCCTGGCGGCGGCTCTCGCGGCGGTCGGGCCAGAGGGGCGGGAGCCACCGCCCGCCCTGGAGGCGCGGCGGGGTGGCCTGCTGCTGGTGGTCGGCAGCCTGGCCGAAGCCTCCCGCGCCGCGGCGGCCGAGGCGCTGGCCGGGGGCGGGTTGCGCCACTTCGGCCTTCCGCCCGGCCTGCTGCGCGCCGGGCCCAGGGCCTGGGAGGAAAGTGCCGGGGCCATTGCCGCCGCCATCGCGGCGGGGGAGGACGCGCTGGTGATGATCGAGGCCGATGCCGGCGCCGATCCGCGCCAGGGCGCCGCCCTGGCTCAGGCGCTGGCGCGGCTGCTGCGGCCGGCGGGACGTCTGGCGGGCGGGATCTTCGCCACGGGCGGGGAGACCGCCTGCGCCCTGTTGTCGCAACTGGGCGTGCACAGTATCCGGTTGCTGGAGGAAATCGCGCCCGGCGTGCCGCTGGGCCTCACCCGGGGCGAGCTGATGCTTCCCGTCGTCACCAAGGCGGGGGGCTTCGGCGATGCCGGAACCATCGGGCATGCGCGGCGCCGCCTCCGTGCCCGGCTGCAACAAGAGGCCATGGGATGAACGCACAGGACAGTCGCCCGATCGTCGCCATCACCATGGGCGACGCTTCCGGCATCGGGCCGGAAATCATCATGAAGGCGCTGGCGCGGCCGGATGTCCACGCCCTCTGCCGCCCGCTGGTGGTGGGGGACGCGACCCGGCTGCGGGAGGCCGGGGAGATCACCGGCATCGGCCTGCAGGTGGCGGCGCTGGAGAGCCCGGCGCAGGCGGGCTTCGTCCTGGGCACGGTGGATTGCATTGACCTCGGCCTGATCCCCGCCGGCCATCCCTTCGGCCGGCTCTCCGCCCTCTCGGGTGAAGCGGCCTATCGCTATATCGAGCGTGCGACCCGGCTGGTGGAGGCGGGGGAGGCGGATGCCATCTGCACCGCGCCACTGAGCAAGGAGGCGCTGCATGCCGCCGGCCATAAATACCCCGGCCATACCGAGCTGCTGGCGCATCTGACCGGCACGCCGGAAGTCTCGATGATGCTGGTGGCGCCGAAGCTGCGCGTCATCCACGTCACCACGCATATCGGCCTCGTCGATGCCATCCGGAAGATCGAGCCGGGGCTGGTGGAGCGCGTCATCGCCCGTGGCCATGCGACGCTGGTGAAATCCGGCATCGAGGACCCGCGCATCGGTGTCTGCGGCATCAACCCGCATGCCGGCGAGAACGGCCTCTTCGGCCATGGCGAGGAGGAGGCGAAGATCATCCCCGCCGTGCGGGCCTGCAAGGCCAAGGGCTGGAAGGTGGAGGGGCCGCTGCCTGCCGATACCCTGTTCTTCCGCGCCGCGCGGGGGGATTTCGACCTGGTGGTGGCCATGTATCACGACCAGGGCCATGCCCCCGTGAAGGTGATGGGGCTGGAGGCGGGGGTGAATATCACCGTCGGCCTGCCGGTGATCCGCACCTCCGTCGACCACGGCACCGCCTTCGACATCGCCGGCAAGGGCATCGCCGACGAGGGCAGCCTGGTGGAGGCGCTGCGCCAGGCGGTGGACCTGGCACCGAAGCGGAACCGCGCCCTGGCCTGAGGCCCGGCGCGGCCCGGGCGGCGTCAGCCGGCCATGATCCGGTGGAAGACCGGCACGGCGGCGCCCAGCAGGGCGATGTGCGCGCGCTCCCGCGGGCTATGCGCGGTATCCATCACCTCCGGTCCCAGGATGGCGCAGGGGGCGATGTCCTGCAGCTCGCTGGCATCGGTGCCGAAGGGGCGGGTCTCGGCGGCATGGCCGGTGGCCGCCTCGACGGCGCGGATGAAGGGATGATCGGCGGGAGTCTCGGGCGGCAGGCCCTGGCGCACCATGCTCAGCCTGATGCCGGCCCGTTCCGCCGCCGCCTGCACCGCCTCGACGACGGGCGTGGGATCGATCCGCTTGCTGTAGCGGAACTTTATGCGCGCCGTTGCCACGGGCACCGTGACGTTCACCGCCGCGCCATGGTTGTCGATGATCAGGTTGAAGTCGGAGAAGGGCGGCGAATAGGCGTCGTCATGCAGGCTGGCATCGTCCCGCAGCCGCTGCTGGATCTCCCGCATCTCCACCAGGAAGGGGATCAGCGCCCAGTTGGCGTTGCGGCCGATGCCGAGCGAGGAATGCGCTTGCACCCCTTCCGACACGGCGATGAAGTCGATATTGCTGCGATGGCCGCGCACCGGCACCATGCCCGTCGGCTCGGCCACGATGATACCGCGCGGCGCCGCCTTGCGGGCCAGGGCGGAGCGGTCGGCGATCAGCCGGGCGCCCTGCTTGGTGGTTTCCTCGTCGGTGGTGATCAGCAGGGTGGCAGGCAGATGCGCCGGCAGGGTCCGGGCGGCGACGATGCAGGCGGCCAGCGGCCCCTTCATATCGGCCGCGCCCAGCCCGTGCAGCACGCCATCGGCATCGATGCGGCCGCTGAAGGGATCGTCGGCCCAGCCGGTATCCGGCACCGTGTCCATATGGCCCGAGAGTGCCACGCCGCCCGGCGGGCCGCGATGCGCGACCAGCACGCATTTCGCCACGCCCCTGGCGTCGGTGAAATCCAGCCGCTCCAGCTCGAAGCCCTCCAGCTCGGCGGCGATGCGCTCGGCGAGGAGGGTGTTGGAGACGAAGCTGCGGCTGTCGATGCGGATGAGGTCGGCGGCCAGGCGGGCCACGGGGTCGGTATGGGACATGGGGCACGACTAGACCTTGCGGGCCGCCCGGCGGCAAGTCACGCTGCGGGCCTCATGACGACATCCGCCTATCTCGACCCCCGCACCGGCCGGACCTGGCCTCTCGAACCCCCCCGCTGGTGTGGCCCGGAGGGCCAGCCGCTGCTGCTGACCGACCTGCCCGGTATCGGGCGGGATGCGATCCTGGCAGGGGAGCGTTCCCTCTGGCGCTACCGGGCCGCGCTGCCCTTCGCGCCGGAAGAACCGATCAGCCTGGGCGAGGGCTGCACGCCGCTGCTGGCGGGGCGCTGGGCGGGCGCGCCTGTGCGCTTCAAATGCGAATGGTTCATGCCCAGCGGCAGCTTCAAGGACCGCGGCGCCTCGGTCATGCTCTCGCTGCTGCGGGCGCAGGGCGTGACGGAAGTGCTGGAGGATTCCTCCGGCAATGGCGGCGCCGCCATCGCCACCTATGCCGCCGCGGGCGGCATGCGCGCCAAGATCCTGGTGCCGGATTCCACCAGCCCGGCCAAGACCGTGCAGTCCCGCGCGGCGGGGGCGCAGATCGAGCTGGTCCCCGGCAGCCGCCAGGACTGCGCCGATGCCGCCCTGGCCCAGGCCGAGCGCATCTTCTACGCCAGCCACAACTGGCACCCCTTCTTCCTGCAGGGCACCAAGACCCTGGCCTATGAGCTGTGGGAGGATCTGGGCTTCCGTGCACCAGATAACGTTATCATCCCCTGCGGCGCCGGCTCCAACGTGCTGGGCTGCGGCATCGGTTTCGGGGAATTGCTGCGCGCCGGGCAGATCGCCCGCATGCCCCGCATCTTCGCCGCCCAGCCCGCCCATTGCGGCCCGGTGGCCCGCGCCTTCCTGAACATCCCGGCCGAGCCGGTGCGCCCCACCATCGCCGAGGGCACCGCCATCGCCCAGCCGATCCGCACGCCCGAACTGCTGCGGGTGCTGCATGAAAGCCGTGGCGGCGCCGTGCTGCTGGAGGAGCAGGAGATCGCCGAGGCCACCCGGCGCCTGGCGCATCAGGGCCTCTATGTGGAGCCCACCTGCGCCCAAGCGGCGGCGGCCTTCGGGCACCTGCTCTCGGCCGGCTCCATCCGGGCAGATGAGACGACGGTGGTGGTGCTGACGGGCAGCGGGCTGAAATCCACCCAGCGCCATGCGGAGCTGATGGGAATGCGCCTGTGACCGCCGCCGCGCCGCGCGTCGCGCTGCTGGGCTTCTCCATCGAGTGCAACCGCTTCGCGCCCCCGGCGCGGCGGGAGGACTTCACCAGCCGCTGCTGGCTGGAGGGCGAGGCCATGCTGGCCGATACCCGCAGCCGCGCGCCGCGCGCCCTGGGGGAGATGGCGGGCTTCGTGCAGGCCATGGACCGCGCCGGCCCCTGGCAGCCCCGCCCGGTCATGATGACCAAGGCCGAGCCAAATGGCCCGGTGGAGCAGGCCGTCTTCGCGGAGATGATGGCGGTCTGGCGCGGAGGGCTGGAGGCGCTGCGCGGCGCGGTCGATGGCGTCTATTGCGCGCTGCACGGCGCCGGCCTGACCACGGAGCTCGACGACCCCGAGGGTGCGCTTCAGGCCCTGGTGCGGGAGGTGCTGGGCCCGGGCGTGCCGCTGGTCTGCACCTATGACCTGCATGCCAATGCCTCCGACGGCATGGTGCGGGATTGCGATGCCTTCATCGGCTACCGCACCAATCCGCACCTGGACATGCGGGAACGCGGGGCGGAGGCAGCCACGCTGCTGCGCCGGCTGATGGCGGGTGAGCGCTTCCACCGCGCCTTCCGCCGTCTGCCCATCGTCGCGCCCAGCACCACGCTGCTGACGGCCGAGGGCCCTTATGCGGAGGTGATCAATCTCGGCCAGGCGCGGGTCAATGTGCTGGGGCCGAAGAAGATCGCCAATGTCTCCGTCATGGGCGGCTTCGCCTATAGCGACACGCCCTTCAATGGCTTCGCCATCATCGTCACCGGTCCGGACAAGGCGGCCTGCGAGGATCTGGCCGGCGAGCTGGCCCGCGCCGCCTGGGACCGTCGCGCGCGTTTCTGCGCCAGGCTGACCTCGCTGCGGGAATCGGTGGAGCGTACCCTGACCAGCGAGGTGCCGCTCTGCTTCGCCGATGTCGCCGACAATCCCGGCGGCGGCGGGCGCGGCAATACCATGTACATCCTGGAAGCCTTCCATAAGGCGGGCGTGCAGGATGCGATCTTCGGCATCATCCACGACCCCGCCCTGGCGGCCGAGGCGCATGCCCTCGGCCTCGGCGCCCGCTTCATGGCGCGCTTCAACCGGGAGGGCCCGCAGGGCTTCAGCAAGCCCTTCACGGCCGAGGCGCGGGTGGAGGCGCGGTCGGATGGCAAGGTCACGGGGCGGCGCGGCATCTTCGCGCAGACCTCGCTCGATCTCGGCCCCACGGTGGCGCTGCGGCTGGGCGGCATCGTCGTGGTCGTGGTCAGCCAGCGCACCCAATGCGCCGATCCTGCCTTCCTGGAGCATCTGGGCCTGGATATCGGCGCGGCGAAGGTGCTGGTGGTGAAGTCGCGCGGGCATTTCCGGGGCGGCTTCGACGAATTCTTCTCGGCCCAGCGCATCATCGAGGTGGATGTGCCCGGCCTGACATCCCCCATCCTCGACCGCTTCGAATGGAAAAAGCTGCCGCGCCCCGTGCTGCCGCTGGACCCGGAGACGCGCTGGAGCCCCGCATGAGACTGGAAGACCTGTCCACCCCCGCCCTGGTGCTCGACCTCGGCATCCTGCGCGCCAATCTCGCGCGCATGGCGGAGGCAGTGGCGCGCCATCCCGGCGTGGTGCTGCGCCCGCATATGAAGACGGCGAAAAGCCTGGATGTGGCAGCCCTGGCCGCCCCGGATTCCGGGCCCATCACCGTCTCCACCCTGGCCGAGGCCCGCTACTTCTTCGAGGGCGGCTACAAGGACCAGATCTATGCCGTCGGTATCGCGCCGGCCAAGCTGGACGCCGTGGCGGCGATGAACGCGCAGGGCGCGCGCATCAAGGTGATCGTGGACGATGCGGAGGCCGCCGCCGCCATCGCTGCCCATCCCGGCCCGCTTTCCGCGCTGGTGGAGGTAGATGTGGGGGAGGGGCGCGGCGGCGTGGCGCCGGAATCCGATCTGCTGCCGGCGCTGGCCGCGACGCTGGGCGGCCGCCTCGCCGGCGTGCTGACCCATGCCGGCCATTCCTATGCCGGCCGCTCGGCGGAGGAGATGGCGCGCATCGCCGAGACCGAGCGTGCGGGCGTGGTGCGCGCGGCGGAGCGGCTGCGGCAGGCCGGGCATGAGGTGGGCATCGTCTCGCTGGGCTCCTCGCCCACCGCGCTCTTCGGCGGCAGCATGGAGGGGGTCACGGAAGTGCGGGCCGGCGTCTACATGTTCGGCGACCTGTTGCAGATGCAGCTTGGCGTGCATGGGGAGCGGGAGATCGCGCTGACGGTGCTGGCCAGCGTCATTGGCCGCAAGCCCGAGCGCGGCGCCGTGCTGCTGGATTCCGGCGCGCTGGCGCTGTCCAAGGACCGCAGCACCCAGGCCGCGCCCAAGGACTATGCCTTTGGCCTGGTGCTGGACCTGGATGGCCAGCCTTCCCTGGGCGAGGCGCTGGTGGTCCGCACGCATCAGGAGCATGGCGAGGTGCGGCGCCAGGACGGCGAGCTGGACCTGGCCCGGCTGCCGGCAGGCGGGCGGGTGCGCGTGGCGCCCAACCATGCCTGCCTGACCGCCGCCGCCTATGACTGCTACCACGTGGTCGATGGCGGGCGGGATGTCGTGGCGGTCTGGGACCGGGTGAACGGCTGGTAGGCCGCCGCCGCGCGGCCGGCTATTCCGCCGGCTGCGCGACCACCCGGGTCGTGCCGCCGCGCGCCGTGCCCATGCAGAGCAGGGAGAGCCCCAGCAGCAGCGCCGCCAGCGGCAGCACCCAATGCGCCATGCCCGCATCCAGCAGAAGGCCCATGGGCACGGGCGTCAGCGCCCCGCCCAGCGGCAGGCCGGAGGAGATGAAGCCGAAGACCTTGCCGATCTGGCCGGGCGGGGAGGCGTCCTTCACCATCACGTCGCGCGGCGTGCGGCTGGCACCCAGCGCGATGCCGGCCAGCAGCGCCACCCCGATGGCCAGCGGCCCTGGCAGCGGCACCAGGCCCAGCACCAGGATGAGGGCGATGGCCGCCAGCGTCAGCCCCACCACAAAGGCGCCGTGGCGGCTGGAGCGATCGGCGAACCAGCCGCCCAGCAGCGTGCCGCCGCTGTTGCCGGCCATATAGCCCGTCAGAACCATGGAGCCGACGGCGACGGGCAGCCCCCAGAGCTGGTCCATGACGGTGATGATGAAGGCCTGGATACCCGTGCCGGCCATGGAGGAGAGCAGGAAGAAGGCGAAGAACATCAGCATGGGGCGGGAGAGCAGCACGCTGCCGCCGCTCTCTGTCGCCGCCGCGCGGGGCTTGGGCTGGTCGGAGAGGATGCGGCTCTGCCAGAGGATGGCGCCCACCACCGGCACGCCCAGCAGGCCGAGCAGCAGCAGCGCCTCCCGCCAGCCGATCCAGAGCGCCAGGGCCGCGACGACGGGCGGCGCGGCAGCGAAGCCGAGATTGCCGGTGAAGGTATGCATCGAGAAGGCGCGGCCCATGCGCGCCTTGTTGATGCTGCCCGCCAGGATGGCGTAGTCCGCCGGGTGGATGACGCTGTTGCCGATGCCCGAGAGCACCGCCAGCGCCAGGATGCTCCAGTAGTTCGGCGCGAAGGCCATGGCGGAGATGGAGAGTGCCATCAGCGCCGTGCCGCCGACGAGGTAGCGGCGCGCGCCATGCCGGTCCACCAGGAAGCCCACGGGAGTCTGCAACACCGCCGTGACCGTGCTCATCAGCGCGACGGAGAGGCCCAGCGCCGCGTAGGAGACGCCGAATTCCTCCTTCCAGAGCGGAAAGAGGGGTGCCAGGCAGAGCATATAGAAATGCGACAGGAAATGGCCGGTGCCGATGAGCCCGATGATGGGCCAGTCACGGTCTGGCTGCGCAGCGGCGGGAGCCGGTGGCGGCATGGGCGTATCCTCGCGAAAGCCGTATTTTGTTGCCCAGGCTGCGCCCTGGGCGCGGGCCTTGTCAAACGGGGCAGTTGCCGCCTCAGCCTTCCTCCAGGCTCTCCCGGATCAGCGCCACCAGGGGCGCCACAAGCTGGGTGCGCCCTGCGGCATCGCCGAAGACGGCCATCTCCGCCACGCCCAGCGGCGGCAGGCCCGGCACCTCCCGCAGCCCCGGAAGGAGGCCGGAGCGGCCCATGACCGTGGCGGCCAGCCCGGCCTGCGCCGCCGCCGCCACGCCCAGCAGGCTGGGGGAGGTATAGACCACCTCGAAGCCCATGCCGGCCCGTGCCAGCGCGGCCAGGGCACGGTCGCGGAACATGCAGCCCTGCGGCAGCATGGCCACCGGCAGCGGGCGGCCCTCCGGCGGGGCCCAGCCGGGCACCGCCACCCAGACGATGGGCTCGGTCCAGAGGATGCTGCCCTCCGTCTCCCCATCCCGCCGCTTGCCCAGCACCAGGTCCAGCGCGCCCCGCTCCTGCGCCGCGCGCAGCTCATGGCTGCGGCCCACCTCCACCTCCAGCCGCACTTCCGGGAAGTCGCGGGCGAAGCGGGCCAGGATGGGGGCGAGGTTGCGTGGCACGAAATGGTCGGCCACGCCCAGGCGCAGCCGGCCGGCGACGGGGGGCGCCACCAGCCGGCGCACCGCCTCGTCATTCAGGGCCAGCATGCGGCGGGCATAGGCCAGCAGCGTCTCCCCATCCCGCGTCAACGCCACGCTGCGGCTGGTGCGCTCGAAGACACGCTTGCCGACGAGATCCTCCAGTCGCTTCACCTTCAGGCTGACGGCCGATTGCGTCAGCCCCAGCGCCATGGCCCCCGGGGTGAAGCCGCCCCGCTCCGCGACCTGGACGAAGCAGCGCAGCAGGTCGAGATCGAGGTCGGGCACGCGCATGATGGCTATCCGCGCGCCCAGCGGATGGCGGAGAGCGCCAGCGCGTCGATGGTATCCACCAGCGGCAGCCCGATTTCGGCATGGGGTCCGGCCTGGATGCCCAGCGGGATCTCGGTGCAGCCCAGCACCACGGCGGCGGCCCCGCGCGCGCGCAGGTTGCCGGCGGCCTCGGCCAGCGGGGCATAGGCCTGCGCCACCTTGTTCGCCTTCACCAGCGCGATGCCGGGGGAGACAAGGGATTCCATCTCCGCTGCATCGGGCACGATGACCTCATAGCCCAGCGCCTCCAGCCGGGGCTGGTAGAGCCGCATGGCCAGGGTGGCGGCAGTGCCCATCACGCCGATGCGGCCGGAGCGGATGCCCTGGCGCGCCAGATCCTCGGCCGCCGCGTCGACGATATGCAGGATGGGCAGGTCGGTGCCGGTCCGCAGTTCCTCATACCAGCCATGGGCGGTGTTGCAGGGGATGGCGATGGCGCCGGCCCCGGCCGCTTCCAGTCCCGCGACTCCGCGTCGCAGCCAGGGCAGGGGGCTCTCCCCGTCGCCCAGCCTGGCCGCCGTGCGGTCCGGCACGCGCGGGTCGGACCACAGCACGGCGGGAATATGGTCCTGGTCCCTCTCGGCGGGGGTCAGCAGCGTCAGGCGCAGCATGAATTGCGCGCTGGCCAGTGGCCCCATCCCGCCCAGCACGCCCAGCATCTTCTCCGTCATAGTCCCAGCCCTTCCAGCACAAGCTTGATGCCGGTGACACCGAGCAGAACATAAATCAACCGGTAGAACACCGCGTCGCTGACCCGCTTCTGCAGCCAGACGCCCAGCCGCACGCCGACCGGTGCCAGGGGCAGCAGGACCAGGGCCGTCAGCAGGTTGTCGGCGCTCATCTGCCCCAGCGCGCCATAGGGGATGAGCTTCACGTAATTCACCACGCCGAAGAAGACGACGGTGGTGGCGGATAACTCGGCCCGCGGCAGGCGCAGGGGATAGAGATACATCGCCGCCGGTGGCCCGCCCGCATGCGCCAGCGTGCTGGTGAAGCCGGAGACCGTGCCCCAGAAGCCGCCCTTCAACCGGTTGGGTTCCTGCGGCCGCGGCGGCCCATGCCGCGCCACCCAGATGCCGCGCGCGATGAAGGCCAGGCTGATCAGGCCGACCATCAACTTGATGGCATTGTTGCTCATCACCCCGAAGGCGAAGGCACCGAGCAGCACGCCCAGCAACCCGCCCGGCAGAAGTGTCCGCATCTCCCGCTTGCTCCAGCGGCCCCACCAGGCGCGCAATCCGGCGAGGTCCATCACGCAGAGCACGGGCAGGGTGATGGCGGCGGCCTGGGCAGGGGGCACCACCAATGCCATGGCCGGCACCGCCAGATTGCCCCCGCCCGATGCGAATCCCCCCTTGCTGATGCCGGTAATCAGGAGTGCCGGCACGGCCAGCGCATAGAACCAGGGATCGGTGATCAGGGGCACGGGCTTGCGGAACCCTCGGTGGCATGTGATGCCAGCCTGCACTTGTCCCCCAGTTCCGCCAAGGTGCCTCAAGTATGCAACATCTGTCCGACCCCGTATGGCTCCTGGCGCTCGCCGCCGCGATGGCCTTCACCGGCATCGTCTCCGGCACGCTCGCCGGGCTTCTGGGCGTCGGCGGCGGCATCGTCATCGTGCCCGTGCTGTTCAATGTCTTCCCGCTCTTCGGAATTCCTGAGGCCTTGCAGATGAAGCTGGCGGTGGGCACCAGCCTCGCCACCATCATCCCGACCTCCATCGTCTCGGCACGGAAGCATCAGGCCAAGGGCGCGATCGACGGCAATCTGCTGCGGGCCATCTGGCCCTCGATGATCATCGGCGTCGCGCTGGGAACGGTGCTGGCCATCTGGCTGCATGGCGATGCCCTCTCCGCCGTCTTCGCCGTCATCGCGCTGCTGGTGGCGGTCAACATGGGCTTCACCGGCGTCGACTTCAAAATCCGCGACATCACGCCGCGCGGCCCGGGCCTCTGGGGCATCGGCGGCTTCATCGGCGCCATCTCGGCCATGATGGGCATCGGTGGCGGCACCGTGGGCGTCCCCATCCTCTCGATGTTCGGCACGCCGATCCGCTCGGCGGTGGCGACCGCCTCGGTCTTCGGGCTGATCATCTCGATCCCCGCCACGGCCGGCTTCATCTATGGCGGCCTGGGCGTGCAGGGTCTGCCGCCCTTCTCGGTCGGCTATGTCAACCTGATCGGCTTCGCGCTGATCGTGCCCAGTTCCATCCTGGCCACGCCCTGGGGCGTGCACCTCGCCCACACCATACCGCCGCTGATGCTGAAGCGTGCCTTCGCGCTCTTCCTCGCGATCACGGCGGTGCGGATGTTCTATTCCCTCCTCACCTGAGCCCGGCTGACCGCAGGGGCCGTCACGCCCCTGTGACCGCGCCCGTGTTGACTTCCCGGTGCCTACAGAGAAGGTTCTCAGCACCAAGAAGAACAGCACGGGAGGAGGCGGTGCGCCACGACGCAAGCCGTGAGACGCATGCCGCATAGGCGCCCACCCACGGCGATCACCCTGAAGGACCTAGCCCGCGACCTCGGCATGTCCGTGGCGACGACGGGCCGTGCCTTCCATCCGGGGGCGGTGATCGCCCCCGCCACCCGCGCGCGGGTGCTGGAGCGTGCGCTGGCGCTGGGCTACCGGCCGAACGCGCTGGCGCAGGGCATCATCACCGGCCACACCCGCATCGTCGGGGTGCTGCTGTCGGATCTGCTCAATCCCTTCTACCCGAGGCCCTGGCACGGCTGACCGAGGCGGTGCAGCAGGCTGGCTTCAACGTGATGCTGCTGGTGGCCAGTCCTGCCCAGCCGGTGGAGGAGGCGCTGCGGCTGCTGCTCTCCTACCACCCGGAATTCATCATCATCCTCGCCACCAGCCTGGCCGGCGAGGCGGCCGGGGCCTGCCAGGAGGCCGGCACGCCCGTGCTCTTCCTCAACCGCCATTCGGCCGACCCGCGGGCCCATGCCGTGATCTGCGACAACCGCGGTGGCGCGGCGCAGGTGGCGGACCATCTGATCGACGGCGGTGCCCGCAGGCTCGGCTTCATCGGCGGCCAGCCCGGCACCTCGACCAATGCCGAGCGCGCGGAGGGCTTCCGCGCCCGCTGCCTGGCGCGCGGCCTGCCACCGCCGCTGGAGTTGGAGGCGGGCGCCTTCACCTATCAGGCCGGCTACGACGCCGCCCTGCGCTGCCTCGGCGGGCCGGGCCGGCCGGAGGCGCTGTTCTGCGCCAGCGACATCCTGGCCGCCGGCGCCATGGACGCCGCGCGGCTGCGGCTGGGGCTGAGGGTGCCGGAGGATCTGGCCTTCGCCGGCTTCGACGATATCGCCCTGGCGTCCTGGCCTTCCTACGACCTCACCACGCTGCGGCAGCCGCTGCGGCGGATGATCGAACTCGCGGTGGAGTGGATCACCCGCTCCGCCCGCGGCGAGCCGCTGCCCGGCGGCATCGAACGCATCCCGGGGGAGCTGGTGCCGCGCCGCAGCTCGGCCCGGCCTGCTGACACCGTCCTGGAGACACCTTTTTGATAGGCATCCTCGCTATCGTATTGTCGCTGATCGGGCTGATGTATTTCGCCTATCGTGGGTACAGCGTGCTGATCCTGGCCCCCGTCATGGCGGCCTTCGCCGTGATCATGGCGCAGGGCGGGCCGGTGCTCGCGACCTACACGCAGATCTTCATGAGCAGCCTCGGCCGCTATGTCGTGCTGTTCTTCCCCATCTTCATGCTGGGCGCCATCTTCGGGAAGATGATGGCCGACAGCGGTGCGTCCACCACCATCGCGCATACCATCATCAAACGCCTCGGTGCGCGCCACGCCATCGCCGCCGTGACGCTGGCCTGCGGGCTGCTGACCTATGGCGGCGTCTCGCTCTTCGTCGTCGCCTTCGCCATCTATCCGATCGCCGCAGCGCTGTTCCGGGAGGCGCATATCCCGAAGCGGCTGATCGCCGGCGCCATCGCCCTGGGCAGCTTCACCTTCACCATGACGGCGCTGCCCGGCACGCCGGCCATCCAGAACGCCATCCCCACGCGCTTCTTCGGCACCACCACCTTCGCCGCCCCGGGCCTCGGCATCATCGCCGCCGCCATCATGCTCTTCGGCGGCCTCGCCTGGCTCGGCTGGCGGCAGCGCAGGGCGCAGGCTGCGGGCGAGGGCTATGGCGACCATAAGGAGGACCTGCAGACCTTCGACGAGGGCGAGCGGCCCGGATTCTTCATGGCGGTGCTGCCGATCATCGTGGTCATCGGCCTGAACGGGCTCTGCTCCCTGGTCATCTTCCCGAGGATGGACCTGACCTATCTGGCGGAGCAGACCTACGGCAATGTGCAGCCCTCCGCCGTCATCGGCACCTGGGCGCTGATCGTGGCGCTGGTGGGCGCGATCCTGACGGTGGTGATCGGCCACCGCCGCTACCTGCGCGACGTGCGGCAGACACTGAACCAGGGCACGGCGGGCTCCATGCTGCCCATCTTCAACACGGCCAGCGAGGTCGGCTACGGCGCCGTCATCGCCTCGCTCGCCGCCTTCCTGCTGGTGCGGGACGCCGTGCTCGCCATCGCGCCGGGCACGCCTACCATCTCCATGGCCGTCGCCATCAATGCGCTGGCGGGCATCACCGGCTCGGCCTCGGGCGGGTTGTCCATCGCGCTGGACACGCTGGGCGGCACCTACCTGGAGCGGGCGGCGGCGGCGGGCATCAGCCCGGAGCTGCTTCACCGGATCGCGGCGATCGCATCCGGCGGCTTCGACTCCCTGCCGCATAATGGCGCCGTGATCTCGCTGCTGACGATCACCGCGCTGAGCCACCGGCAGTCCTATTTCGACATCTTCATCGTCAACCTGATGGTGCCGGTGATCGCGCTGGTTACCGTCATCACCCTCGGAACCACCTTCGGCAGCTTCTGAGCCGCCAGGGCGCCCCGCATCCTGCGGGGCGCCCGCCGCGTCGGTCATCCGGCGGCCCGCACTGCCTTCCAGTCCGGCAGGCCCAGGTTCTCCCGCAGCGTGCGGCCCTCGTATTCCGTGCGGAACAGCCCGCGCCGCTGCAGTTCCGGCACCACCAGCTCCACGAAATCCTCGATGCCATTGGGCTGCTGCGCCGGCAGGATGTTGTAGCCATCGGCCGCGCCGCTGGTGAACCAGTGCTCCATGGCATCCGCCACCTGTGCCGGCGTCCCCACCACAGAGCGGTGGCCGCTGCTGACCACCGTGCGCAGATAGAGCTGGCGGATGGTCAGCCCCTCCTGCCGCGCCAGCTTGTGGAGCACCTCCGCCCGGCTGCGGATGGGTGGGTTCACGGGCTCCGGCACCGGGCCATCGACATCATGGCCGGACAGGTCGCCCATGATGCGGCTGAGCGCGGCCAGGCCCAGGAGGGGGTCGATCAGCGCCTGCAAGGCTTCAAGCTTGTCGCGCGCCTCCCGCTCCGTGCGGCCGACGATGACGGAGAGGCCGGGCAGCACCTTCAGGTCGTCCGGGGAGCGGCCGTATGCCAGGCAGCGGCGCTTCACATCGGCATAATAGGCCTGGGCATCCTCCAGCCGCTGGCTGGCGGCGAAGATGACATCGGCGGTGGCGGCGGCCAGTTCCCGTCCCTGGTCGGAGGCACCGGCCTGCACGACCACCGGATGCCCCTGCGGGCATGGTGCCACGTTCAGCGGGCCCCGCACCTGGAAGAAGCGGCCCTTGTGGTCGAGCCTGTGCATCTTCGACGGGTCGAAAAAGATGCCGGAGGCCTTGTCGCGCGTGAAGGCGTCCGGTTCCCAGCTATCCCAGAGCCCGCGCACCACCTGCAGGAACTCGGCCGCGCGGTCGTAGCGCGTCCCGTAGTCCAGATGCGTGTCGCGGTTGAAGTTGCGCGCCTCCTCATCGGTCCAGGAGGTGACGGCGTTCCAGCCCGCGCGCCCGCCGCTGAGATGGTCCAGCGAGGCGAATTTGCGGGCGATGTGATAGGGCTCGTTATAGGTGGTGGAGGCGGTGGCGACGAGGCCGATACGCCGCGTCAATGGCGCCAGCGCCGCCAGAAGGGTCAGCGGTTCCAGGTCCACCACATTGGTGGCGCCGCGGCTCATCGACCCCGGCGGATCATCCGTGGCGCGGACGGCGATGCCATCGGCCAGGAAGACCATGTCGAAGAGCCCGCGCTCGGCGGCGGCGACGACGCGGGCATAGAAATCCAGCTCCATCTGCCCGCCGGCCGGCGTGTCCGGGTGCCGCCATGCCGCGATGTGGTAGCCAATGCCCCGCATGGACATCCCGAGCCGCATCCGGCGTGCCGTCATCTGCCGGGTCCTCCTCACTCCAGGGTTCGATACCACTGTCCATCATAGAGGACTTCACGGATCCGCAGGGCCGCATCGGCCCAGGAATTGCGCGAGACGCGGGAAGGATCGGCCTTCAATCCGCCCGCCAGCCAGTCCTGCAGCGTCGTGGCCAGCGCCTCCGCGTCCCCGGAGGGGAAATAGACGGCGCCTGCGCCTCCCACCTCCCGGAAGACGGGGATGTCTGTGCAGATCACCGGCCTGTCCATCCGCGCGGCCTCGGCGATCGGCAGGCCGAAGCCTTCGGCCATGGAGGTGCAGAGCACCGCCTCGGCATGGTTATAGGCATGCACGACGTCGATATCCTTGGCCTCGGTCAGCCAGTGCAGGCGCTTGCCATCCTCCGGGTGGCGCCTGATGCGCTCGGCCAGGGCCTCGACCTTCCAGCCCGGCTTGCCGATCAGGCAGAGGCCGGCATCCACGCCGCGCGCCCAGAGCATCTCGAAGGCATCCAGCGCCAGGGCCTGCGCCTTGCGCGGTTCCAGCGTGCCGACCGAGACGAAGACCGGGCGGTTGCCCTCGAAGGCGCGTAGGGTCGCCGGCTGCGGTGGCCGCGCGGAGCCCGCGCGCACGATGTCGGAGCCGCAATGGAACCAGCCGATCCGCAGCCCGGGCCGGTGGGGGAGTTTGTGCGTCTGGATATACTCGATCAGCTCATCGGCCACGGCGCGGGAGATGCAGATGATCCCGTGGCTGTGCATCACCGCGTTCCCGATCCAGCGCGCATGCACCTCCGGCATCCCTGCGCCGCAGACCTGCGGGTAAAGCTCGGGGATCAGGTCATAGACGCAGGTGATGACGCGGCCGCCGTGACGCTCCACCTGCCGGAACAGGGGCTCGAAGCTCGCATACTGTTCCCAGGTGGAATCCAGCATGAAGAGGTCGTCGCCCTGCCGCAGTTCCACGGGATGGGCGCGGCCCACCGGCGCGCGGTGCAGGGTGGTGGCGACGAAATCGGGGACCGAATAGACCGCCTCCGGCTCCAGCCGCACCGCCAGGGGCACGACGTCCTCCGCCAGCGGCATTTCGTAGAAGGAGGCGGTGAGCTGGCGCACCACCCGCTGGATGCCCGTCCAGACATCGGTGGCCTGGGTCATGGTGGCGTCGATCAGCAGGCGGCGGGACCCGCCCTCGCGGAACTGCGGCACGCTGAACAGCAGGTCATCCACCATGGCCGGGATCTGCGCGTCGCATTGCGGCGCCGGCGCCAGGATCTCGGACAATTCGGTGCGGGCGCCGTCCAGCTCCAGAAGCTGCGCGGGCAGCACATGGGGCGACAGGGCGCGTTCCGCCAGCCGATCCTCCATCGCCGCCAGGGCCCGCGCGGCGCTGGCGTCCCAGGTGAAGTCCCTGGCGCGGCGGATGCCCCAGTCGGAGACTTCGCGGCGCAGCGCCTCGTCGCGCAGCAGCCGCTCCAGCGCCGTGGCCGCGGCGGCAATGTCATCGGGGTCGAAGAGCAGGTCGGCGCGGTTGACGATCTCGGGGATGCTGGAATTATCGGCCGCCAGGACCGGCGCGCCGCATTGCATGGCCTCCAGGATCGGCAGGCCGAAACCCTCGTAGAGCGAGGGGAAGATGAAGACGGTGCAGAGATTGAAGAGCCGCACCAGCGCCTCGTCATCCAGCCCGCTGGTGACGACCAGCTGGTCCGGCTCCATCCCCGCCTCCGCCGCCTGGCGGCGTAGCGCCGCGAGGTCGTCGGGCGAGAGCCTGCTGACCAGCAGGAGCTGATGCTCGCGGCGCAGCGCGGCGGGCAGGGCGCCGAAGGCGGCCACCGCGCCCTTCATGTTCTTCCGTGGATCGGCGCCGCTGACATACATCACGAAGGGACGGCTGACACCGGCGCGCTGACGCAGCGCCTGGCGCTCGGCCTCCGTCATCGTCACCGGGCGGAAGCGGTCGTCGGCGGCGGCGGAGATATTGACGATGCGCGCGGGATCGATGCCCAGCAGCGTCACCGCGTCCCGCTTCGCGGATTCCGAGATGGCCAGCAGCAGGTCGATCTGGCGCAGCGAAGCCGCGGTCGTGCGGAAGAAGCGCTCATAGACGGGGCTGCGGAGATACTGGTCGCTGAAGATGAGCGGGATCAGGTCGTAGAGCACGGCGGCCGTCAGCCGCGCCGGATAGCGGGAGAGGTCGGCCGGGCTGAAGTCGCCGGGCGCGGATTCGAACAGGCTCGTCGCCATCAGCACATCCGGCTCCAGACCCGCCACATGGCGCCGCACGATGGCATCGCCCACCCGCCGCAGCGGTGCGGTGGGGGGGAGATGCAATTCATCGCTGCGCGGCACGCGGTAGGAGGATACGGCGCCCCGCGGCAGCCGGTCCTGGTATTCCGCGGCGACTTCGCGCGCCGCCTCGGCATGGTTGGCGTTCAGCAGCAGGCGCAGGTCGTGCTCGCCGCGCCTTGCGGCCATGGCGCTGACAAGCTGCGCGGTGTAGCGGCCGATCCCCCGGGGGCGGGAGCCGTCTGTCAGTGCTCCCTGCATGTCGATGGCGATACGCATGACTGGATGATTATCCTCGGGGCTTGGTCGGGCAGCGGGAGTAGCGGGAAGGGGGGAAGTCAGTTGCCGCCCTGTGCCTGCCGCCGCCGCCGGGTATCGGCTTGCAGGAAGGCGACCAGCTTATCCCGGTGCGGCAGCTCCTCGTAATTCGCCGGCAGCGACGGCACTTCGGCCGGCGTCTGGTCCTCGACGCCGGAGAAGAAGAGCGTGGGGGAGGCCGGGCGGCCGAGGCTGCGGAGATTCCCCAGCAGCAGCGGCATGAACTGCCGGGGGTCGCCGCGGATCACGCGAATGGCCGTGCGGGTCTTGCGGAGCGGCGCGGTCAGCCGCCAGGAGGTGCTGGCGAGCAGGCTGTCCCGATGCTGCGCCAGTGCGCTGCCCTGCCGGCGCAGGAGGGCGATCTCCCGCGCGCGGGCGGCCAGATGCGTGCGCAGGCGGGCAGGCGCGTCGCCGGAGCCGGTGGCGCCATCCTGGTCCAGCAGATGCGTCACCTGGTCCAGCAGATGCATGACCTGCTCCAGCGTCTCGGCCTGACGCCGCAGGAAGGCGATGTCCCGGGCGTTGCGGGCCAGATGCGCGCGCAGCCGGGCGGGAATATCGCCGTTGCCGGCGGCGCCGTCCTGTTCGAGCAGCTTCGTGATCTGCTCCAGCAGCGCGTCCTGCTCGCGCGCATGCCCGGCGGCTTCCCGCAACTGCTCTTCCTGTTCCCCGATCCGGCGCTGCAGGGCCTTCTGGCTCTCCTCCATCTCCGCCCGCGCGGCGGACAGGGCTTCGATCTGCCGCTCGGCTGCCGCCTGCGCGGCGGACAGGGCTTCGATCTGCCGCTCGGCTGCCGCCTGCGCGGCGGAGAGTGCCTCGATCCGCTGCTCGGCCGCCGCCAGCGCGGCGGGCTTGTATCCGTCCAGCGCATTGGGAGGCGCGGCCAGCAGGGGCAGGAGTTCCCGCTTCTCATGCGCCACGAAATAGAGGTTCACGCCGTCGAAGAAGGCGCGCTCGTAATCCGCCCGCAGCAGGATGTCCTCCCAGGCGGCTTCGCTGCGCTCGGTGCTGAGCGGCCGGGTGGCCTCGATCACCACCACCCAGGGACGGTAGCGCCTGAAATCGGCACCCTCCAGCACCGCCTGCTCGGCGCCCTCGACATCGATCTTGAGGAAGTGGATCTCGGATGGCGCGGCCTCGGCGCAGATCTGGGCCAGGGTCATGGCGCGTACCTCGCGCTCCTCCACGGTCCAGCCGCGCGCGGCGGCGGCGGCGGCCAGATCCTCGTGCAGGGTGGAGAGTCCGGTGCCCGGCACGTTCATGAAGCGCATCTGGCCCGCTTCCGCGGCAACGGCCAGGTTGAGATTCCGGTCGCGCGGGCGCGCGGCGGCGTAAAGCTCGAAATATTCCCGCGAGGGCTCGATATTGATGCCGCTCCAGCCACGTTCGTAGAAGGCGCGGGTGACGGAATCCTCCGTCGGATCGCAGGCGCCGACGTCGATATAGAAGCCTCTCTCCACCTGCTTCAGCGCACGCCAGAGGATGACGTCCTCACCATTCTGCGCATAGGAGATGAAGGTCATCGCGGTCCTTTACCGAAAGGCGGCCGGGCGGGCCCGGAATCCGTCATGATGTTCCGGGCGGGGCGGATGCCGCTCCCGGAAACTCTGATTTTGCGCCTGAATGGCGGCATGAAAATGGCGTGGCGGGCCAGCGGGATGATCGTGCATCCGTCGGCGAAGCAGACGGATGCACGCAAGTCTTAATGGAAGGGCGCAGTCCTGCCCAGGGGGCGGCGCTGGGCGACTAGGCCCGCATCCGGTCGATCCGGTCCCGCAGCCGGTACCATCCTCCCACAAGCGGCAGGAACCAGGGCGTGCCGTCATAGAGCGGCATGGTCGGGAAATGCAGGCTGTCCAGCGCGAAGTTGTGATTGGCGGCGCCGGCCAGCTTCAGGGCCGCGTTATGCCCCAGCCAGCTCGCCATGGCGACGCCGGAACCCTGGCAACCGGCGGCGTAATGCACACCGTCCTGCACGCCGATATGCGGCAGGAAGTCGAAGGTGAAGGCCACATTGCCGTTCCAGGCATGGGTGATGCGGGTGTTCCGCAGTTCCGGGAAGACCTCCGTCATCATGCCATGCAGGGTGGGGGCGGCTTCCTCGGCCGTGGCGTCGCGGAAGCTGGCGCGGCCGCCCCAGATGACGCGGGTGCCATCCGGGCTGGCCCGGAAGTAGTTCAGGACCCGCCGTCCGTCCCCGACTACGCGGCGCTGGGGGAAGAGCCGGTCGGCCAGCCCGGCCTCCAGCGGTTCCGTCGCGATGATGTAGGAGGCGATCGGCATCAGCCGCCGGGCCAGCCAGGGCATCGCGCTGCCGGCGCTGCCGCCCTTCGGGCCGCGGGAATAGCCGTTGGTGGCCACCAGCACCGAATCGGCCGCCATCTCGCCCTGGTCGGTATCCAGCCGGAAGCGGCCGCCCTGCTGGCGGATGCCGGAGACGCGCACGCCATCCACCAGCACCGCGCCCGCCCGCTCCGCCGCCTGCGCGAGGCCGCGGGCGTATTTGCCGGGATGCAGGCTGCCCGCGCCGTCGGCGATCATGCCGCCGTGATAATGGTCGCTGCCCAGGGCCTCCCGCTGCCGCTCGCGCGGCACCATGCGGGTGGCGTGGCCGGTCAGCGCCGCCAGCTTCCCGGCCCGCGCCTCCATGGACCGGTAGTCGGCCGGGGTCCAGGCGGCGGAAAACCGACCGCAGCGGACATAGTCGCAGTCGATCCCCTCCCGCGCGATCAGCTCCTCGATGAAGGGGAAGCTGGCGGCGGCGGTTTCCAGGATCGCCCGGGCGCGGGCCTCGCCATGCCGCCTTGCCAGGTCCCCGGCCGCCAGCTTCAGCCCGCCGGAGACGGCGCCGCCATTGCGGGAGGAGGCGCCCCAGCCGATCCGCTCGGCATCCAGCACCACCACCTCGTGCCCGAGGCGCCGCAGGGTCAGTGCCGCCGAGAGTCCGGCATAGCCGCCGCCCACGATGGCCACCGCCGCGCGGTCGGGCAGGGGATTCGCGCGTTTCGGCGGCTCGGCGGCGTCCCACCAATACGGCCTGGCCTGGAAATCCGGCGCGCGGAGGGAAGAGGGGATGCTCATGCGGGCCTGCCTTGTCGTGAGGCGTCAGCCTTGCTGTCTGCCGCGCCCCTGGCAAGGGGGACGCGAACTGCCGCCGGCTTACGCAGAATGACCGAAACGCGGCCTTTTCCGGCCGGGGACATGTCCGGAGCCGGCATCTTGCCGCCCGGGCGGGCCTTTACCCGGCGTCGCGTCCTCGGCAGTCTGCCTGCCACTGTCCCCGCGCCCGGCGGGGCTCCTCTGTGCTGGAAAGTGCTGGTCCAACGTGCTGCTCCTGGTGAAGTCCGGCGGTGACAAGGCCCTGGCCGAATGGCAGGCCTGTTTCGGGGAGGTCGATCCCCGCCTTGATGTCCGCTCCTGGTATGATCCTTCCGTCAGGCTGGAAGATGTCCGCTACGTCGTGGTCTGGGAGCCCGAGGAAGGCCGCTTCCCGCAGATGACGGGGCTGCGCGCCGTCTTCTCCTCCGGCGCGGGGGTGGATCATGTCACCCGCGTGGCGGACTGGCCGCGCCACCTGCCGCTGATCCGCATGGGCGGGGCGGAGACCGAGCAGCGCATGGGCGAGTATGTCGCCTGGGCCTGCCTCTCCCTGCTGCGGGAGACCCGCAGCCTCGCCCTGGCGCAGCCGGAACGGCGCTGGCTCGACCAGGACCTGCCCTTTTCCGCCCGGCAGCGCACCGTGGGAATCCTGGGCCTCGGCAATCTCGGCGCCGCCGCCGCGCGCATGTTGCAGGGGCTGAACTTCACCGTGCGCGGCTGGTCCCGCAGCCGCAAGGATGTGCCGGGGGTGCGGAGCTTCGCCGGCCCGGCGGAACTGCCGGAATTCCTGGCCGGCACCGATATCCTCGTCTGCCTGCTGCCCTCGACGCCCGAGACGGTCGGGCTGATCGATGCCGCCCTGCTGGCCCGCCTGCCCGCCGGGGCCGGTCTGGTCAGCGCCGGGCGCGGCCAGCATGTGGTGGAGGCGGACCTCCTGGCGGCGCTGGATTCCGGCCATCTTTCCGGCGCGGTGATGGATGTCTTCGCCACCGAGCCGCTGCCGCCCGGAAGCGCCTTCTGGACGCATCCGAAGGTGACGGTCACGCCGCATGTGGCATCCTTGCCCCCGCGGCGGGCCCGCGCCGCCTATGTCGCCAGTGCCATCGCGGCGCTGGAAGCCGGGCAGCCGCTGCCCAACCTTTATGATCCGGAAAAGGGCTACTGATGCTGAACCCGCCGCCCGCCCCTCCCGTCCGCCCCGACCCGGAGCATGTGCCGACCGAGCGCGAGCTGCGCGAGGACCTGGCCTGCGCCTACCGGCTGCTGGCGCATTTCGGCATGACGGATCTCGTCTACACCCATCTCTCCGTCCGCGTGCCGGGGGAGGGGCACCGCTTCCTGGTGAACCCCTATGGCCTGCTGTTCGAGGAGATCACCGCATCCTCCCTGGTGCTGGTGGATGCCGAGGGGCAGCCGGCGCAGGAGACGACATGGCCGGTGAACCCGGCGGGCTTCGTCATCCACTCGGCGCTGCATCTGGGCAGCGACCGCGCGCAATGCGTGATGCATACCCATACCCTGGCCGGCATGACCGTGGCGGCCCAGGCGGGCGGGCTGCTGCCGCTGAACCAGATGAACATGGAATTCACCGACCGCGTCGCCATCCATGAATACGAGGGCATCGCCGCCGACGACAACCTGGACGAGCGGGAGCGGCTGGTGCGCGACATGGGCGACAGGCCCTGCCTGATCCTTCGCAACCACGGTCTGCTGACCACCGGTCGCACGGTCGCCGAGGCCTTCTACTGGATGTACTACCTGGAGCAGTCCTGCCGTATCCAGGTGGCGGCTCAGTCCACCGGCGTGCCGCTCTCCATGCCGCCGGCCGAGACGGTGGCGCGGGTGCGGGCGCAGGCGAAGGACAGCCCCATCAAGGGCTGGCTGCCTTGGCAGGCGCTGAAACGCAAGATGGACCGGGAGCAGCCGGACTACCGCGCGTGAGTGCCGCGGCAGCCATTCCCGCCAGCGCCGGCCACGCCCTTGGCCTGCGCGGCATCACCAAGCGCTATGGCAGCTTCACGGCGGTCGAGGACGTGGATATCGAGGTGGGGCGGGGCGAGTTCCTGACCCTGCTCGGCCCCTCCGGCTCCGGCAAGACGACGCTGCTGATGACCATCGCCGGCTTCGTCCAGCCCAGCAAGGGGCAGGTGCTGCTGGACGGGCGGGACATCACGGGTCTGCCGCCGGAGAAGCGCGACTTCGGCATGGTCTTCCAGGGCTATGCGCTGTTTCCCCATCTCACGGTGGCCGAGAATGTCGCCTTTCCGCTGCGGGTGCGGCACATGCCGAAGCCCCGGCAGGCGGAGAAGGTGCGGGCGGCGCTGGACCTGGTGCAGCTGACCCGCTTCGCCGAACGCCGCCCGAGCCAGCTTTCCGGCGGGCAGCAGCAGCGTGTGGCCCTGGCCCGCGCCCTGGTCTTCGACCCCGCCCTGTTGCTGCTGGACGAGCCGCTCTCGGCGCTGGACAAGAAGCTGCGGGCGGAATTGCAGGATGAGCTGAAGGCGCTGCACCGCCGCGTCGGCCGCACCTTCGTCAATGTGACGCATGACCAGGAGGAGGCGCTGAGCCTCTCCGATCGCATCGCCATCCTGAACCATGGGCGGCTGGTGCAGCAGGGCAGCCCCTCGCAGCTCTATGAGGCGCCGCGCACCCGCTTCGTGGCGGATTTCCTGGGTAAGTCCAACTTCCTGGCCGGGCAGGCCGAGGGTGCCACGGCGGAGGGCTTTTCCCTTCGCGCCGGCGGCACGCTGCTGAAGGTGGTTGCCGCAGCCCGGCCCGCCGCCGGGGCGCGGGTCCTGCTCTCCCTGAGGCCGGAGAAGGTGGCGCTGCTGGGGCCGGACGAGGGGGCGGAGAATGCCGTCTCCGGCACGGTGGAAAGCTGGTCCTATCTGGGATCCGGCTTCGCCTTGCTGGTGGCGGTGCCCGATCTCGGCCCGCTGCGGGTGAACCTGCCGGCCTGGAACGCCCCTTTCGCCCCGGCCGAGGGGCTGCCGGTGCGGCTGGGCTGGTCCGCGCGCGCCGCCGTGCCGGTGGAGGAGGATGGCGCCTGAAAAGCGCCAGGACCACGCTTTCTTTCTGGCGGGACCGTAACAGTATTGACGCATGGCGATGATGCGCGCGATGAGAACAGATCCCCCCGGAGGTTCGCACGTGCCGCATCTTGCATGCCCGGTGTGCCACATCCCTCTGACCGATGCCGGCGCGGAGCGAAGTTGCTCCGGCTGTGGCCAGCGCTACCCGCTGGTCAATGGCGTGCCGGTGTTACTGAACGAGGCTAACAGCGTCTTCCGCATCGCCGACTATGTCAGCGGCCAGGGATATGAAGGCGCCAGCGGCTACGGCGGCTCGGTGGACCAGACCGGCGGCCTCCGCCGTCTTTATCGCCGTTTCGCGCGGAGCCTTTCCGAAGCGCCTATGCCCGGCAGCAGCTTCGACCCCATGGACATCATCCTGGCCGAGCGGCCGGAGGCCGAGGTGCTGGTGATCGGCTCGGGAGAGCGGGAGCGGCGCGGGCGCGTCACCTATACTGACGTGGCCATGGCCAGGAACATCGCCTGTATCTGCGATGCCCATGACCTGCCCTTCGAGGACGCCTCCTTCGACGCTGTCTTCGCCGAGGCAGTGCTGGAGCATGTCTGCGACCCGCAGCGGGTGGTGGCCGAGATCATCCGCGTGCTGAAGCCGGACGGCTTCGTCTATGCAGTCACGCCCTTTCTGCAGCCGGTGCATATGGGCGCCTATGACTTCACCCGCTTCACCTATCTCGGGCACCGCCGGTTATTCCGGCAGTTCGACGACATGGGCAGCGGCATGATGGGCGGCCCTGGCTATTCCGCCATTCATCTGCTGCGCAATCTCTTCACGGGCATCACGGATCGGCACCTTCTGCGCTCGATACTGCGACTGATGGCGCTGCTGCTGACCTGGCCGATGCGCTATCTCGACCTGCCGCTCTCGCGCACCGAAGCTTCCTACAACTCCGCCTGCGCCTGCTATTTCTTGGGCCGCAAGCGGGAAATGCCGATTCCGGACCGCGATATCCTGGCCTTCTTCCGCGGACATTGATCCCTGCCGGGCTTCGCGGTTTTCGGATTGACGCCGTGCGGTGCGGGGTCTGTCATTCTCTGACTGCGAAGATGAGGATCAGCGTCAATGAACATCGCCACCCCGCCAGCCCGGCTCAACTGCTCAGAGGAAGAGTGGCGCGTCCGCTGCGACCTCGCCGCGCTCTACCGGCTGGTCGCGCATCACAAGATGACGGACTTCATCTACACCCATATCAGCGCGCGGGTGCCGGGGCCGGAGCATCATTTCCTGATCAATAAATATGGCATGCTCTTCCATGAGATGCGTGCCAGCGACCTGGTGAAGATCGACCTCAACGGCAATGTGGTCGAGGATGAGCCTGGATCGAAGCCCGTCAATGCCGCGGGCTTCACCATCCACTCCGCCCTGCATATGGCGCGGGAGGATGCGATGTGCGTCGTGCATACCCATACCGCCGCCGGTATCGCCGTCTCCGCCCAGAAGCACGGCCTGCTGCCGATCAGCCAGCATGCGCTGAAATTCTACGGCCATCTGGCCTATCACGGCTATGAAGGCGTCGCGCTGGACCTGGATGAGCGGGAGCGGCTGGTGGCCGATATCGGCCAGCACCAGGCCATGATCCTGCGGAACCACGGGCTGCTGGTGACCGGGCGCACCATCCCCGAGGCCTTCAACATGATCTATTACCTGGAGCGGGCCTGCCAGGCACAGGTCGCCGCCCTGGCCGGTGGGGCCGAGCTGGTCCTTCCGCCCGAGGAGGTGCGGCTGAAGACCGCCGCCCAGTTCAACGGCAAGACGCCCGAAGAGAGGGAGGCGAAGCTGGCCCATTTCGAATGGGCCTGGGCCAGCGCGCTGCGCCTGATCGAGGGCGACAGGACCGACTGGCGCAGCTGAGGCACCGCCGGGCGCGCCCGGAAGTCCGGCCGGCAAAGCAGGGCCTCTGGCCCTGCATGTCGGCCGGCTTCGTCTTCCGGCTTTAGTTGCTGCTCTTGTAGCTGTAGGCCGGCGCGTTCTTCAGCTCGTCCTGGGTCATATCGACCGTGCCCTTCAGGTTGTTGCCATCCCGCTGGATGGTCACGGCCGAGGGATTCAGGACGACATGGCGTTCGCCCATGCCGAGGAAGCCGCCGACGCTGACGACGATTCCCGTCACCGTCTTGCCGTTGTCGATCACCAGGTCCTCGATCTCACCGATCGTCTGCCCCTGCCTGTTGACCAACTGGATGTCATCATATTCCTCGGCCATCACGTCCGTCGGCTTCACCGTCGCGAACTTGCCGCCCGGCGCGGTCGTGGTGGTCGTGGTCGTGGTGCTGCCGGGCGCGGTGCCCGGTGTGCCGGCGCCGGGCGTGGTGGCCTGGGCCATGGCGCCGCCGGCGATACCAATGGTCAACAAAGCTGCACAAATGGTCTGACGCATGGCGGGCTCCTCAGTTTTTGTTGCGAGGAACTCAACGCGGACCCCCCAGCCCGGTTTACGAGCCGCTCATCAAACCCTTGTTGAAGGCGGCCGGGGAGGAGGGCGTCTCCTTCCCGGCGATAACGGGTGTCAGCCGTCCACCTTGGCGCCGGAGCGGCGCACCACCTCGGCCCACTTCTTGACCTCGGCGGCGACGAAGGTCTCGAAGGCCTCCGGGCTGGTGCCGCCATCCGGCGTCAGGTCAGGCTTCATGCCGCCCAGGTCCGCCAGCCTCGCCCAGACTTCCTTGTCCTTCACCACCGCATCGATCGTGGCGCCCAGCTTGTCGATGACGGGCTTCGGCGTCTTGGCCGGGGCCTGCACACCGAACCAGCCGGTCGCCTCGACGCCGGGCAGCCCTTCCTCGGCCGTGGTGGGTACATCGGGAAGGGCGGGGCTGCGGACGGGGGTGGTCACCGCCAGCGCCCTCAGCCGCCCTTCCCGGATATGGCCGATGGCGGAGGGCAGGTTGTCCACGCCCACCTCCACGCGGCCGGCCATGATCTCGGCCATCATCGGGCCGGCGCCCCTGAAGGGCACATGCGTCATCTGGATCCCGGCTTCCAGCTTCAGCAGCTCGCCCGTCATGTGCAGCGAGGTGCCGGCGCCGGAGGAGCCGTGATTCAGCTCATTGGGCTTGGACTTGGCCAGCGCCACCAGCTCCCGCAGGTTCTTCACCGGCAGTTCCGGGTTCACGAAGATGACGTTGGGTACCTTGATCAGCAGCCCGACATTGGCGAGGTCGGAAGGCTTGTAGCCGATCTGCCCGGCATAGAGCGCATAGTTGATGGCGCCGGATGAGACCGTCTGCATGAGGATGGTATAGCCATCCGGCTCCGCCTTCGCGGCGACCTCGCTGCCGATATTGCCGCCGGCTCCCCCGCGGTTCTCGATCGGGAAGGCTTGGCCCAGCCGCTGGTGCAACTGCTCCGCCAGGATCCGGGCGGCGATGTCGGTGGTGCCGGCGGGGGTGAAAGGCACAATGAACCTTACCGGCCGGGCAGGCCAGTTGCCCTGGGCAAACCCCAGGCGCGGCAGGGCGGCGAGGGGAAGCAGGCCAGCGGCGCCGAGCAGCGCCCGGCGATGCAGCTTCGTCATGAACATCTCCTTCGTCGCCGGTCAGCGAAGGTCTGTTATGCCTTCGTCTTGTAGTCCGGCTGCCCTGTTCCTGCCGCATACCCCTGGTCTCTTGCAAGCGGGTCGATGCGAGCCAAATGGCGGGCATGGCAAGGCTCTGCCTCGACAGGGGTGCTGGGAGCAGATGAATTTCGTAAAGGTCTATGCGCGCGTGCTCGGCCTGCTGAAGCCGGACCGCGGGGTGGCGATAGGGCTGGCGCTGACTGCTGCGGTGGTGGCCGGCCTGCAATTCCTGGAGCCGGTGCTCTTCGGCCGGGTGGTGGACCTTCTCTCGGGCAATAAGGGCCAGTCCACGCTGGAGCTGCTGCTGATCTGGGGCGCCGTGGGGCTGGTGGGCATCGGCTGCAACGCGGCCATTGCCCTTTTTTCGGACCGCATGGCTCACCGCAACCGCCTGGCGGTCATGCATAGCTATTACCAGCATGTCCTGGCCATGCCGCCCGCCTTCCATGGCGATACCCAGTCCGGGCGCCTGATGAAGGTGATGCTGGTCGGCACCGACAACCTCTTCAATCTCTGGCTCTCCTTCTTCCGGGACCATCTGATCACGGTGCTGGCGGCCTGCGTGTTGCTGCCGCTGAGCCTGGTGTTGAACTGGCGCCTGGGCCTGCTGCTGGTCGGGCTGGTGGTGCTCTTCTGCATCGTCGCGACCTTCGTCGTCACCCGCACCCACCACCGGCAGGCCGAGGTCGAGCAGCTGCACACCCAGCTGGCCGGCAACGCGCAGGATACCCTCTCCAATATCCTGGTGGTGCAGTCCTTCACCCGCCTTCAGGCGGAGACGAAGCTGTTCGACAGCATCATCCGGCAGGTGCTGGAGCGGCAGTTCCCGGTGCTGAACTGGTGGGCCATGCTCTCGGTCCTGACGCGCTCGGCCAGCACGCTCTGCATCATGGCGATCTTCGGGGTCGGTGCCTGGCTGAACGGGCGGGGGCAGGCCAGCGTGGGCGAGATCGTCTCCTTCATGGGCTTCGCCCTGCTGCTGATCGGGCGGCTGGAAGGGCTGGTTGGCTTCGTCGCCCGGCTGGTCTTCCAGATGCCGGCCCTGCAGGAGCTCTTCAAGGTGATCGACACCAAGAGCACGGTGCCCGACCACCCGGATGCGGTGGGCCTGGGCCGCGCCCGGGGCGACGTGGCCTTCGAGGATGTGAGCTTCGCCTATCCCGGCGCCCGCTCCACCCTCTCTCATGTCAGCTTCAAGGCCGAGGCCGGGCGTTGCGTGGCGCTGGTGGGCCAGACCGGCGCGGGCAAGACCACGGCCATGGCGCTGCTGCAGCGGCTCTGGGACCCGGCCGCGGGCCGCATCACCATCGATGGCGTGGACCTGCGCGACATGACGCTGGAGAGCCTGCGCCGCAATGTCGGCGTGGTCTTCCAGGACAGCCTGCTCTTCAACCGCACCATCCGCGAGAACCTGCTGGTCGGCCGCCCCGATGCGACGCAGGAGGAGGTCGAGGAAGCCTGCCGCATGGCCGAGGCCCATGACTTCATCATGCGCCAGCCGCGGGGCTACGATACCCTGGTAGGGGAGCGGGGCTGCGCCCTGTCCGGCGGCCAGAAGCAGCGGCTTGCCATCGCCCGCGCGCTGCTGAAGAACCCGCCCATCCTGATCCTGGACGAGGCGACCAGCGCGCTGGATGCCGCGACCGAGGCGCGGGTGCAGAAGGCCCTGAAGGCCCTGATGGCCGGCCGCACCACCTTCATCATCGCCCATCGCCTCTCCACCATCCGCGATGCCGATGAGATCCTGGTCTTCGAGGCCGGGCAGGTGATCGAGCGGGGTGACTTCCAGACCCTGGTCCGGCGCGGCGGCAGCTTCGCCGAACTGGTCCGCAATCAGATGCCCCCGCCCCTGGCGCTGGTGGCCTGAGGCCGGGGAGCACCGACTGGCCCCCCGGCTGCGGCAGGACTCCCATAACCCTTTATCCGTTGACGGCGGGGGCCATGGCCCGCATGGTCCGCGCCCCCAACACTCCGTCATACGGAACACCGAACCGATGCCTGCGATCACGCTGCCCGACCAGTCCGTCCGCCAGTTCGACGGGACGGTGACGGGCACGACCGTGGCCGCCAGCATCGGCCCGGGCCTGGCCAAGGCCGCGCTGGCCATGCAGGTGGACGGCAAGCTGCGCGACCTCTCCGCCAGCATCGAGGGCGACGCCCGGGTCCGCTTCATCACCCGCAAGGACCCCGAGGCGCTGGAGATGATCCGGCACGACGCCGCCCATGTGCTGGCGGAGGCGGTGCAGGAGCTGTTTCCCGGCACCCAGGTGACCATCGGCCCGTCCATCGAGAACGGCTTCTATTACGACTTCGCGCGCAACGAGCCCTTCACGCCGGACGACCTGCCGAAGATCGAGGCGAAGATGCGCGAGATCGTCTCGCGGAACGCGAGCTTCCTGCGGGAGGAATGGCCGCGCGAGCAGGCCATCGCCTTCTTCGAGAACAAGGGCGAGCGCTACAAGGCCGAGCTGATCCGCGACCTGCCGGAGAGCGAGACCATCTCGGTCTACCGCCAGGGCGAGTGGCTGGACCTCTGCCGTGGTCCGCATATGCGCTCGACCGGCGATATCGGCGGCGCCTTCAAGCTGATGAAGGTGGCGGGCGCCTATTGGCGCGGCGACCACCGCAACGCCATGCTCTCCCGCATCTATGGCACCGCCTGGCGGGACCAGAAGGAGCTGGATGCCTATCTCCTCCAGCTGGAGGAGGCCGAGCGCCGCGACCACCGCCGCATCGGCAAGGAAATGGGCCTCTTCCACCTGCAGGAGGAAGCGGCGGGTTCCATTTTCTGGCACCCCAAGGGCTGGCGCCTCTACACCACGGTGCAGGACTACATGCGCCGCCGCCTGGATGCCGGCGGCTATCAGGAGGTGAAGACCCCGCAGCTGCTGGACCGCAAGCTGTGGGAGGCCTCGGGCCACTGGGAGAAGTACCGGGAGAATATGTTCCTCGCGACCGTCGATGACGAGTCGGAGAAGGACCGCATCCTGGCGCTGAAGCCCATGAACTGCCCCTGCCACGTGCAGATCTTCAACCACGGCCTGCGTTCCTATCGCGAACTGCCGATGCGGATGGCGGAGTTCGGCGCCTGCCACCGCTACGAGCCCTCGGGTGCCCTGCATGGCATCATGCGCGTCCGCGCCTTCACGCAGGACGACGCCCATATCTTCTGCACCGAGGAGCAGATCGCGGCCGAGACGGTCGAGTTCGTGGCCCTTCTCTCGCAGGTCTACAAGGATTTCGGCTTCACCGAATTCCGCGTGAAATTCTCCGACCGCCCGGAGAAGCGGGCGGGCGACGACGCGACCTGGGACCGGTCCGAGGGCGCGCTGAAGGAAGCCTGCCGCATCGCCGGCGTGGAATACGAGCTGAACCCGGGGGAGGGCGCCTTCTACGGCCCCAAGCTGGAATTCGTGCTGCGGGACGCCATCGGCCGCGATTGGCAGTGCGGCACCCTGCAGGTCGATTTCGTGCTGCCGGAGCGGCTGGACGCCGTTTACGTGGGCGAGGACGGCAACCGCCACCGCCCCGTGATGCTCCACCGCGCCATCCTGGGCAGCTTCGAACGCTTCCTGGGCATCCTGATCGAGGAACATGCCGGGCGCTTCCCGCTCTGGCTGGCGCCCGTGCAGGTGGCCGTCGCGACCATCGTCGATGAGGCCGCGCCCTTCGCCAGGGAAGTGGCCGCCGCCTTCCGCAAGGCCGGGCTTTCGGTCGAGCTGGACCTGCGCAATGAGAAGATCAACCGCAAGGTGGTCGACCATATCGAGCAGCGGGTGCCCGTGCTGGCCGTGATCGGCCGGCGGGAGGCTGAGGAAGGCAAGGTGGTGCTGCGTCGCCTGCCGGGCCGCGAGCAGGTCACGATGACGCTGGCCGAAGCGGCCGAAGCCCTTGCGGCAGAAGCCGCGGCGCCCGATCTACGGCCTCTGGATGTTGCAGTCGCCTGACGACTGCATCATAAATAGGCGCATCTAATTTCGTTCTAACAGCGACAGGAGTCGACTCTGGCCCGAGGCCCCGTTCCGAACCAGCTTCCCCCCCGCGACGGACCGCGGGTGAATGAAGATATTCGTGTTCCGCAGGTTCGTCTGATCGACGAAGCCGGCGAGATGCTCGGCGTGATGAGCGCCCGTGAGGCTCTGCTGCGCGCCTATGAAGCCGGCATGGACTTGCTGGAGATCAGCCCGAACGCCGTCCCGCCGGTCTGCAAGATCACCGACTACGGCAAGTACAAGTACGAGCAGCAGAAGAAGGCCAACGAGGCCCGCAAGAAGCAGAAGATCGTCGAGATCAAGGAAATCAAGGTTCGCCCGAACATTGATGACCACGATTACGACGTGAAGATGCGCGCGGCCAAGGGCTTCCTCGAGGAAGGTGACAAGGTCAAGGTCACCCTGCGCTTCCGTGGCCGTGAGATGGCGCACCAGGATCTCGGTGCCAAAGTCCTTGAGCGTGTGCGGACCGAACTCGCGGAACTTGCCAAGGTCGAGCAGATGCCCCGCCTGGAGAACCGCCAGATGATCATGGTGCTGGCGCCTAAATAAGGCGCGGCCCCAGATCCGGCTCTCATCGCCCGGCCAGCCTCGAGCTTGGCCGGGCGATGACGTTTTTTGGCCCCTGACCCGCCGTAAAGCCGCGCCATTCCCGGCGTTATCCTCACGATTGAATTGGAGGATCGCCATGCAACGCTGTTGTTTCGGGGTATCCGGTCTGGCGCTGGCGGCGGTGCTGCTGGCGCCGGCGCTGGCTCAGGCCGCGCCGGCCATCGTTACCACACGGCTGAACATGCGGGCCGGCCCGGGCACCGAATATCCGGTTGTCGCGCGGCTGGAGCAGGGCGTGCAGGTGGAGGTGCTGGGCTGCCTGGAGGGCTATGGATGGTGCGATATCGCCATCGGGCAGGATCGCGGCTGGGCCGCCGGTGCCTATCTCCAGGTTCCCTATGACGAGAGGCGGGAGCCGCTGATGAGGATCGCGCCGGCCATTGGTCTGCCGGTCGTCGGCTTCGCCATCGGCAGCTACTGGGATTCCTACTATCGTAACCGCCCGTGGTACCGGGAGAGGGGCCGCTGGGACCATCGCCCGCCGCCCCCTCCGCCACGCCGGGCTTTCGGGCCGGGGCCGGGACCTGGGCCGGGTTGGGGATCTGGCGGTCCGCGCTTTGACGGACCCGGGCGCGGCGGCCCGCCGCCGGGGCCCCGGTTCGACCGCGGGCCCGGGCCTGGCCCTAACGCCGGCCCCGGGTCGCGCCCAGGGCCCGGCTTTGGTGGACCTGGACCCGGGCCCGGTGGGCCCCGTCCCGGCTTCGGTGGTCCTCCCGGCCCTGGCCGTGGTGGACCACCAGGAGGCCCTGGCGGTCCGCCGCGCTGAAGGGGAGCGGGCTCAGCTCCGCCGCGCCAGCAGCGCGATGCCCTCCGCATAGGTTGGGCCGACCAGCCGGCCCAGCTCCCGCAGGGTGTCGAGAATGCCTTCATCCTCGATGGCCTGGCCGGGCCAGGGCAGCAGCAGGCCATCGGCGCGCAGCGGCTGGAACCCCGCGGCGCGTACCATGCCAGTGACCTCCGCCAGGGTGAAGCCACCCTGCGGCGCCTGGCCGGAAAGCCGCGCCACCCGGTGGTTCAGCGCCCCGCTATTGTCGACCGTCAGGAACAGCAGGCCGCCGGGGCGGGTATGGCTGGCCGCGCGTTGTAGCAGCGTGGCGGAATCCGCCATGCCGGTGGGCAGCGCATCCACCAGGAGCACGACGTCGAAGGGCGGCTCCGAGAGGTCGAGCCGCGCCGGGTCCCCTACCATGAAGCGGAAGTTGGGCAGGCCGCCATGCGAGGCCCGCGCCGTCTCGACCTGTTCCGGCCTGGGATCGACGCCCAGCACCTTGGCCTCGGTGAAGAGGCCGGCGAAACGGCCGGTGCCGCAGCCGAGGTCGAGCAGCCGCTGTCCCGGCGTATCGCCCAGATAATCGCGCAGCAGGCGCCGCACCTCCTGGTGCCGCAGCCGGTTGGGGCCGCTGGCGGGGGGCGCGGCCGGGGCCGGGCGGGCCAGAGGCTCCGCGTCTTCCGGCCCCCCCGCAGGAGCACTCCAGGCTTCGCTGCGCTGTGCCTCGACCTCAGCCACAGGGGCCGCCGCGGGAGCCGGCATCCAGGCTGCCACCGGAGCCGACGGCGCGGCTTCTTCAGGAGCCGGCGCGGGCGGGGCGGGCTCGGAAGCCCCCTCGCGCTGCGGCAGGACGTTCAGCAGCGACTTCACATGATCCGTATCGCTGAGGTCCGTCATCGCGAAGCCGGGCTCCCGCGCGAAGACCACGAAAACCTCATTGGCGAAGACCGGCACCGCCCAGGAGGTGAGCTGGCGAAGGAACTCGGTCTTGATCGCGTTGGTCATGCCCTTGTGGACGACGACCCAGGCATAGGCCGGCTCTTCGCCCTCGTCCTGCTGGCTGTAGGGGCGGACGAAGGGCAGCTCGTCGGCGAATTCCTCCGGCGCCAGGGTCCGCTCACCCGGCCGCCGGCGCTCCAGGAGATACAGCAGGGTATCGTTCCAGGCGCGGTCATCGGTCGGAAAAGGCATCAGTGAGGGCTCCCAGCCACGTATGAATCGAGCGCAGGGTGCCGGGGCGCCGGACGCGGATCAAGAGGCTGCCTTCCGTCTTGCGCCGAGGGCGCCATTGTGGTGCAAGCTGGCCCATGGTCGACCTCTCCTCTCAAGCCCTCCACCGCGATCGCATTCTCATCCTCGACTTCGGCAGCCAGGTGACGCAGCTGATCGCGCGCCGGGTGCGGGAATCCGGGGTCTATTGCGAAGTCTGGCCCTTCACGGCCGGGGCTGATCGCATCCGCGCCTTCGAACCGAAGGGCATCATTCTCTCCGGCGGTCCCGCCAGCACGACCGAGGAAGGCAGCCCGCGCGCGCCGCAGGTGGTTTTCGAACTTGGCTTGCCGGTGCTGGGCATCTGCTACGGCCAGCAGACCATGTGCATGCAGCTGGGCGGCAAGGTGGAGAAGAGCGACCACCAGGAATATGGTCGTGCTTATGTGGAGGTCAGGGAAGCCTGCGCGCTGACCGGTGATGTCTGGGCCCCCGGCGCGCGGGAACAAGTCTGGATGAGCCATGGCGACCATGTGACGGTGTTGCCGGAGGGCTTTCGTGTCGTCGCCACCTCCGAGGGCGCGCCCTATGCCATGGTGGCCGATGACAGCCGTCACTTCTACGGCATTCAGTTCCACCCGGAAGTCGTGCACACCCCGCATGGCGCGCAGCTGCTGAAGAACTTTACCCATGCCGTCTGCGGCTGCCAGGGCGACTGGACCATGGCCGCCTTCCGCGCCGAGGCCGTCCAGCGCATCCGCGCCCAGGTCGGCTCCGGCAAGGTCATCTGCGGCCTCTCCGGCGGCGTCGATTCCTCCGTCGCCGCCGTTCTGATCCATGAGGCCATCGGCGACCAGCTGACCTGCATCTATGTCGACCACGGCGTGATGCGCGGTGGGGAGACGGAGCAGGTGGTCCGCACCTTCCGCGACCGCTTCAACATCAAGCTGGTGCATCGCGACGCTTCCGACCTCTTCCTCGGCCAGTTGGCCGGGGTCACGGACCCCGAGAAGAAGCGCAAGACCATCGGCCGCCTGTTCATCGAGGTCTTCGAGGAGGAGCAGGCGAAGATCGGCGGCGCCGACTTCCTGGCCCAGGGCACGCTCTATCCGGACGTGATCGAGAGCGTCTCGGCGACCGGCGGGCCTTCCGTCACCATCAAGTCGCACCACAATGTCGGCGGGCTGCCCGAGGACATGCGGATGAAGCTGGTCGAGCCGCTGCGCGACCTCTTCAAGGACGAGGTGCGCGCGCTGGGCCGCGAGCTGGGTATGCCGGAGGAGATCGTCGGCCGGCATCCTTTCCCGGGTCCTGGCCTGGCCATCCGCATCCCCGGCGAGGTGACGCGGGAGAAGGTGCAGATCCTGCAGAAGGCCGACGCCATCTATCTGGAGGAAATCCGTGCCGCCGGCCTCTATGACGCCATCTGGCAGGCCTTCGCCGTGTTGCTGCCGGTGAAGACCGTCGGCGTGATGGGCGACAGCCGCACCTATGACAGCGTCTGCGCGCTGCGGGCCGTGACCAGCACCGACGGCATGACCGCCGATGTCTATCCCTTCACCATGGAATTCCTGACGCGGGTCGCCGGGCGCATCGTCAACGAAGTGCGCGGCATCAACCGCGTGACCTACGACATCACCAGCAAGCCGCCCGGCACGATCGAGTGGGAATGATATTGGCCCATCCGGCGGTATCCGAAATCAGCCGATACTGAGCGAGACTATACTGGTAAAATGTTCTCACGCCGATCGGATGCTGCCGGTGGGCGGAGATCCGGCCTGACAACCGGCGTGATGGAGCTTGTCCAATACTGGACAGCTCCATCATCCGGAATACCCCCAAGCCGAGGGCTTCTACCCTTCAATTGGCGTTGGTGAGACGCTGCGTGATGTCTCCGGCGAGGGTCCAGTCATAGGCGTCGATAGCTCGTTCGCCTGCTTTCGAGCCGAAATCGATCTTCGTGAGGTCGACCCAGTAGAGATTGGGAGATCTGGCGGAGTGGAAGAAATAGGTCTTGTTGGTTGAGTCGGCCAGGGTGAACCACAGTGTCGGCCATGCATCCTCGGCGACGCTGCCGGAGGTATCTTTGGCGCCCGGCGGGACTGCCACGTTGCGGGCAATGGACTGAGCGCCGGCAATGGCTTCTGGAACACTCCTGGCCGGCGGCAAGGTCTTCAAATACGAGGCGGCCCGGACAAAGCGGCTTTCCGGATCAATATCGCCCGGCAGCGGTTTGGTGCCGCCGAAAAGCTTGTAATTCCGGACATTCTTAAGCTGAGTCTCCAGCGGCGGCTCGTTGGTCATCACGGTGAACTCTTTGCCCTGATGAACGATCATCCTGCCGTCAACGAACTCGACGATAGCAGAATCCCCTTCAGCATCTGATATTGCGAGGTGAAGTGGCCAGTGCTTGCCGTCGTGCTCAACAGGAACGATCTGAACGGCCTTCAAGCCTTCAACCGCTTCTTTGACCGAGCCGAAATTATCGAGCACATATTGGGCCCAGAGCAGATTCGAGAGGCCGGGCCGATTGTCACGCCGCTCGTATTTGGTGTCGCCAAGATAGAGAAGGTTCGCCACGAGGCCCTTTTCATTCATGCCATCGCTTGTCGCGGCTCCAAGCGCGGTGACTGCCACGCTTCCCAATTTCGATGTCCAGTTAAAGGATTTTCCGTCACCGGTCTTCGAGACCCTCTCCGATCCGCGCGGGTAGACGACCATTTTGGCATCATCCGGGCGGTTCAGATCCATGGTCCGGGCTACGACGTTAGCCTGACCATTCCCATTCGACAGGATGCGGGAACAGGCCGATGCGCCATCGGCTACTGTTGTTGCAAAGAAGGCAGCAACAAGACCAGCCGCTGTAACGCGTCCAACTTTGCTTACCATAAGAAAGCCCTCTATATTAAGAATATAGGACTAATATTGTACCAATAATTCTGATCAGGATTAGGGAATTTTCTGTGTGATATTTAGATGGTCCATTTGCCTGACGGAATGGTTATGACAAGGCTTCAAGCTTCTCTTCACCCGCATCACTGAACAGGGGCGCACCCTAAAGTGTCATGAGGCCTTGTGAAGCAAGCTTTGTTGCAATTTGATGCCTCTGGCCTTTGAAATCTCGCCTTGGCCCGCGGTCCTATCACGCTTACTTCGCGGTGAGTGCCTTACTTATTGGTCTGTTCTTGTTGTTTCCCCGGGCCTGAAGAATATTTCCGGAAGCTAAGCAAACAGGAGCTTCCGAGATGACGCCCGATCTACCAGAGCCCATAGCCAGCTATTTCGCCGCCGACAGCCAGGATGCTGCGGCGGTCGCGCGCTGCTTCAAGGAGGATGCCGTCGTCGTCGATGAACGGCAGACCCATGTGGGCCGCGATGCCATCGGTCGCTGGAAGGCGGAGGCATCCACCAGATACAGCTATGTCAGCGAACCCATCGCTGCTGAAGAAGTCGGCGGCAGGATGATCGTCACCAGCCGGGTGACCGGCAACTTCCCCGGCAGCCCTGCTGATCTGCGCTATATCTTTCACCTCGAAGGCGCGGCCATCGCACGTCTGGAGATCGTCTCGTAAGCCTCGATCTTCATCTGGATGGCCGCTGGCCCTGGTCATGGCGGCAGCAGGAAAGTTGGCGCTGCCGTCTTCCAGGCATTGCCTGACGCTGGTGCCGGACCTTCCCCAAAGCGCCGCTGAGCCTCTCCGTCGGCCGGACGGGATCGGTATCCTCATGGCGTTTCTCGTGTCGTCCCATGCGCCGGTTGTCGGGGGCGGAAGATCATCCGGATCATCACCTGCCGAGGGGCGCTGCTGGAAACCGGCGTCTCCAGGGCATGAGAGCCTCGCCGGAGGGCCGGGATGATCTTTTCTCAGCCCAGGATACCGCCCGAGCCCCTTCGCTGCCCCTGACAGACCGGGTATTGCATCTGCTCCGGGGCAGTGTGCGAAGGGGTGACTGATGACGGAGCAGATGGCCAGGACCGCCCGGCCAGGGGCCCGGCCCGAGGGACTCGCCGCGCATGAGGCGCGGGTGGCGCGCGACCTGGAGCTGCTGACCCTGCCGCCGGCGAACTGGACGGCCGCCGTGACGGGACCTGATGGCCAGCCGTTGCTGGATGTGCTGGTGGTGGGCGCGGGTATGTATGGCATCGCCGCCGCCGCCGCGCTGAGCTTCAAGGGGCTGCGGAACCTGCTGGTGGTGGACCGCGCGCCGGAAGGACAGGAAGGCCCCTGGGTCACCTATGCCCGCATGGAAACCCTGCGGAGCCCGAAGCAGCTTCCCGGCGTCTCCCTGGGTATCCCCTCCCTGACCTTCCGCGCCTGGTATGAGGCGCGGGAAGGGCAGGAGGCCTGGGAAAGCCTTTACAAGGTGCCCAATGCCGTCTGGCAGGATTACCTGGGCTGGGTCCGCCGGGTGCTGCGCCTGCCCGTCCGCAACGGGGTGGAACTCCTCTCCGCCACGCCGGGGGAGGGCTTCGTCACCGTCAGGCTGCGGGAAGGCGGGGAGGAGCGCAGCCTCCATACCCGGCGGCTGGTGCTGGCCAGCGGGCGGGGCGGCACGGGCGGCGTCTCGCTGCCGGCGGGGGTAGACCCGGCGCTGGGGCCGGACCGCATGGCCCATACCAATGCCGGGATCGACTTCGCGGCGCTGCGCGGTCGCCATGTGGCGGTGATCGGCGCCGGGCCGTCCTCGTGGGACAATGCCTCGACGGCGCTGGAGGCCGGGGCCGCGCGGGTGGACATGTATGTCCGCCGCCGCGTGCTGCCGCAGATCAACAAGGGACGCGGCTCCGCCCATCCCGGCTTCTTCGAGGGCTGGGCAGATCTGCCGCCCGAGGAGAAGTGGCGCATCCTCGCCTATATGCACGACCTGCAGGCGCCGCCGCCGCATGAGTCCATCCACCGGGCGATGCGGCACCCGAATTTCCGGATCCATCTCGGCACGCCGCTGCGGGCGGCCCGGCCGGCGCCGGAGGGCGTGGCGCTGGATCTCGGGGATGGCAGCCACGCGCTGGTGGATTTCCTGATCCTCGGCACCGGCTTCACGGTGGACATGTCCCGCGTGACGGAGCTTTCCCAGGTGGCGGGGGAGATCGCCATTTGGGCCGACAGCTACACGCCGCCGCCGGGGCTGGAGCAGGAGGAGCTGTCGCGCTTCCCCTGGCTGGGCCATGGCTTTGAGCTGACGGAGCGGCGGCCCGGCCACTGCCCCGGCCTCTCCCGCATCCATCTCTTCAACCATGCGGCGCTGGCCAGCCTGGGCGCGGTGGCCTCGGATGTGCCGGGCGTCTCGACGGGGGCGGAGCGGCTGGCGCACCGCATGGCCGCGCATTTCTTCACCGAGGATATCGGTCATGTGCGCGAGAGGCTGGAAGCCTTCGCCGAGCCGGAACTGCAGGGCACGCCCTTCTTCGCGCTGCCGGGCTGAGCCGCCCGGCAGCGTCGGCGCGCCGGCTACTTCGGCTGGGGCGGGGCGGCCTCGCCCAGGGAGAGCATCAGCCGGTTCGCCCAGTTGAAGAAGGCCGCGCCGTGGATGACGTCGGCGATCTCCAGCTCCTCCAGTCCGGCCTCGCGCAGCCGCGCGATCTCGGCGGCGCCGAAGCGGCTGGGCGTGGCGCTCAGCGCGACGGAGGCGGCGATGATGGCGTCCCAGCGCGGGTCGATGCTGGTGCCCACGCCTTCATCGAGCAGTTGCTGCACGTCCTCCCGCCGCTTCGAGAACTGCGAGGCGAAGCGGGCATGGACCGAGGCGCAGTAGATGCAGCCATTGTAGCGTGAGGCCGCGGCGGCGGAGAGCTCGCGTTCCGGGCGCGGCAGGCCCTCCTTGGCGTTGTAGAAGATGTCCTTGTCCGTGCGGGTGCGGGCGCCGAGGATATCGGGGTCGTGCGCCAGCAGCATGAAATAGGCGGACTTCGAGCGCGAGCGGTCCACCAGCCCGGTCCAGTGCCGCTCGGTCAGCTGCGCTTCCTCCATCGGCGGCAGCCAGGGCAGCCAGCCCAGCTCCTCCTGCGTGAAGCGGTTGGGTTCGGCATTCTCGGGATGCGTGATGATCTGGTCGGCCATGGCGGGGCGTCCTGTCAGGCGTTCTGCGCCGCCAGGGCGCGCAGCCCCAGCACGACGCGCAACTGGAAGGCCAGGAAGGCGATGAGCTGCGAGAGGGTGACGATGCCCGGTGTCGTCCATCCGGCATCCAGCAGCGCCTGCAGCGCCGCCGGGGCGGCGTCGCGGGGGTGGAAGACCAGCAGATGCGCGTGCTCCAGCGCCGCCGCAAGCCGGGGCGTCAGCGCGGCGCGGCGCCCCTCCGGGATGCGGTACCGGGGCGGCTCGCTGTCCTCGGCGCTCAGCGGGCCGGCGGGGAAATGCCCGGCCGGGCCTTCGGCCTGTCCTGCCACGATCTCCGCCTCGATGGCCGCCAGAAGGCCGGGCGCCGCACCCGCCTGCCGCAGGCCCTCGGCGTAGAAGCCCTGCACCTCCGCCTGCCGGTGCAGGCCGGCGACGAAGCAGGCGACGGCGAAGCGCTCGGGCAGGGAAACCGTCGTGGTCTCCGCCGGCGCGAAGAGCGCGAGATAGCTGGCCTGGGCATTCTCCCGCGTCTGCGGCCGGGCCCGGCGGATATGATCGAGCGGCGAATCCGGCGCGATGCCGGCGAGATGGTCGATGACGTCTGCGATGGCGGCGGTCATGCCCTGGCCTTTCGAGAGAGAGGAGGCGGTGCGGGGCCATCGCGGCGCCCGGCCACCCGGGCATTCCGCCCATGCCATCTGTCGTACAGTCCCGTGCCGCCCTGACGCAATCCGGTCCGCCTGCCGGTCAGGCATTCCGGTGCCGGGAGCGGGAAGCCGCCTGGCCTCTTGTCTCGGCTGTTAACGAGAACATACATAGAACAAAACGGCTGGAGAACGGGGTGTGGACCAGGCGCTCATCAGGAAGCTGCGGATCCTGGCGGATGCGGCGAAATACGATGCGTCCTGCGCTTCCTCCAACGCGCCGAAACGGGCGGCGGGGCCGGAAGGGCTGGGCTCCACCACCGGCAGCGGCATCTGCCATGCCTATACGCCGGATGGCCGCTGCGTTTCCCTGCTGAAGATCCTGCTGACCAACTACTGCCTCTTCGACTGCGCCTATTGTATCAACCGCCGCTCCTCCAGCGTGGCGCGGGCGCGCTTCACGGTGGAGGAAGTCGTCGCGCTGACCGTCAACTTCTACAAGCGCAACTATATCGAGGGGCTTTTCCTCTCCTCCGGCGTCATCAGGTCTCCCGACCATACGATGGAGCAGATGATGCTGGTGGCGAAGACGCTGCGCCGGAAACACGGCTTCGCGGGCTATATCCACCTCAAGGCCATCCCGGAGGCCAGCCCCTGGCTGGTGGAGCAGGCCGGGCAGCTCAGCCTCTTCGGATGACGCCCTGGCGCGTGGAGCTGCGGGAAGGCGCGGATCTCGACGGCTTCCGCCGCGCCGCGCGCGGGCTGGTGGCGGCGGGCGCGCCGCCGGAAGCGGTCAGCTGGGCCAGCGCCGCCACGCGCGGCCTTTTCGGTGCCGAGGTGCCGGAGGATGCGCCGCCGCTCTCCCTGCCGCGCGCGGTGGCCGGGTTCATCGAACCTGTGGTCTGCCATCGCGCGCCGGAGCGCTACGCGCTGCTCTACAGCCTGGTCTGGCGGGCACTGCATGGGGAGCGGGCGCTGGCGGAAGTCCCGAGCGACCCGCTGGTGCACCGGCTGGAGCGGATGCGGAAGGCCATCCGGCGCGACCTGCACAAGATGCACGCCTTCCTGCGCTTCCGTCAGGTGCCGGACCCGGCGGGCGAGCGCTTCCTGACGTGGTTTGAGCCTGAGCATTTCATTCTGGAGGCGGTGGCGCCCTTCTTCGTCGAGCGGTTCCGGGGGCTGGTCTGGTCGATCATCACCCCCATCGGCTCGCTGCACTGGGACCGGCAGGCGCTGCGCTCCGGCCCCGCCGGCAGCCGTGCCGATGTGCCGGAGAGCGATGCCTTAGAGGAAGGCTGGCTCGGCTATTACGCCAGCATCTTCAACCCCGCGCGGGTGAACCCCACCGCCATGCGCGCGGAGATGCCGCGGAAATACTGGCACAACATGCCGGAGGCAGCGCTGATCCCCGGCCTGATCCGCCAGGCGCCCGCCCGCATGCGGGAGATGATAGCCCGGCAGGCCGCCGCGCCCCGGAAGCGAGACCCGTCGCGCGCCGTGGCTTCCATGGCGCGGCAGGCGCCTGGCAGCCTGGCGGAGCTGAACACCCTGATCGCGCAGGCCGAGCCGCTGGTGCCCGGCGCCACCCGCGCCGTGCTGGGGGAGGGGCCGGTCGGCGCCGCCATCGCCCTCGTGGGGGAGCAGCCGGGCGATCAGGAGGATCTGCGGGGCCGCTGCTTCGTCGGCCCGGCCGGGCAATTGCTGGAGCGCGCGATGCAGGAGGCCGGGATCGACCGGGGCGCGGCCTATCTGACCAATGCCGTGAAGCACTTCAAATTCGTGCGGCAGGGCAAGCGGCGGCTGCACCAGTCCCCCACCACCGGCGAGGTGAAGCATTACCGCTGGTGGCTGCGGCAGGAGCTGGGCTTCGTGAAGCCGAGGCTGGTGGTGGCGCTCGGCGGCAGCGCGACGCTGGCGCTGACGGGGGGAGGTGGTGCCGGTCATGCGCCATCGTGGCCGCGCGAAGTTCGAGGGCGACCAGCCCGGCTATATCATGCCGCATCCTTCCTACCTGCTGCGCCTGCCGGAAGGGGATGCGAAGGCCCGTGCCTATGCGGATTTCGTCGCCGATCTCCGCGCCATCCGTGCCCTGGCGGAGGAGCTGGAGGCGGGCACGGCGGCCTGAGGCCGCCGGTCAGCCCATGGCGGTCAGGAACGCGGGCGCATCAGCTCGGCGATGACGGTGGCGATGGCCGCGCCCAGCATGAGGAAGGCCAGCGGCCGGGCGGTGCCATCGGCCATCACGCTCAGCAGGATGCCGCTGGTGCCGGCGACGCTGAATTGCAGCGTGCCCTGCAGGGCGGAGGCCGAGCCGGCATGGGCGGAATGCCGTGCCAGCGCGCCGACGGTGGCATTCGGCAGGATGATGGCGGTGCAGGCATTGGCGATGGTGATGGGCAGCAGCACCGCCAGCATCGTCGGCGACCCGCTCAGCACCACGGCGACCAGCACCAGCGTCGCGGCCAGCATCACCAGGGAGACGCCGCGCACCACGCGCGTCGCCCCGAAGCGCATCAGCAGCGGCGGGTTGAGCTGCGAGGCCAGGATGAAGGCCGCCGCATTGGCGCCGAAGAGAATCGCGAAGGCACCGGGCGTCAGCCCGAAGATGCCGACGAAGACCGCCGGCGAGCCGCCGATATAGGCGAAGAGCAGGAACATGGTGGAGCAGCCCAGCGCCGCATGGGCCTGGAAGCTCCGCTCCTTCAGGATCTGCGCGTAGCGCAGCAGCTGTGCCATGAAGCTCAGCCGCAGGCGGCGCTCCGCCGGCAGGGTTTCCGGCAGCAGCCGCCAGACCAGGAACATCGAGAGCAGCGCGTAGCAGACGCCGAACCAGAAAATCTGCCGCCAGCTACCGAATTGCAGCATCAACCCGCCCAGGCTGGGCGCCAGGATGGGGGCGGCGCCCATCACCAGCGTCAGCCGGGACATCAGCTTGGCGGCGGTGAAGCCCTCGGCAATGTCGCGCACCACGGCGCGCGGCAGCACCGTGCTGGCCGAGCCGCCGAAGGCCGCGATGAAGCGGCAGATCGCCAGGGTCTGGATATCCGTCGCCAGGGCGCAGCCGGCGGAGCCGATGATGAAGACCACCAGCCCCACCAGCAGCGGCCCCCGCCGACCGTAGCGGTCCGCCAGGCTGCCCTGCACCAGCTGCCCCACGGCGAGGCCCATGAACCAGGCGGCCAGGGTGATCTCGGCCGAGCCGGGCGGTGACCGGAAGCTGGCCTCCACCGCCGGGAAAGCGGGCAGATACATGTCGGTGGAGAGGGGGCCAATAGCGGTCAGAAAGCCCAGCAACAGGGGAAGCCAGCGCGGGAAGGTGGAAGCCGGCGCGGCAGGGGGCAGAGGCAGCGATGACATCAAGGCATCCGGTCAGTGGCACGCCGGTGGCGGCCCATGGATCAGGAACGGGAGGGGAAGGAACTGCCACTCGGGAGGAGGGGAGTGGTGTCAGGCTAACGCAAGGCGGTTGGGTTTGTCGCAGGTCCGGTGTCTGGGCTTGGCGGGTTCTCGTACCCGGCCAGAGAGCATGAGCCTAAAATTCATGCAGCAAGCGGAGGGATTGAGCAAATATCGTCCTGATATGGCAATATTTGCTCATGGATTGGCCGCTTCATGCTTGCGGCGGCAAAGGCCTGCATCTGAGACTGTGAAGGTCGGTGAAAATATCCGAGCTGCCATGCAATCGATGGAGAGCCGCGTGATGTCCTTCCGAGCCCCGCCTTTTCTCTCTGCCCCTGGCCTCGCGGCGCTGGCGGGGGCCGTACTCGCCGCATTCCCCGGGGCACCCGCCATGGCGCAGGCCTCGACCGATACGGTGGCTGCCATCCGCAGCCGCGGCCAGCTGGTCTGCGGCGTGGCGGGCCAGGTGGCTGGATTCTCCCTGCCGGACAGCAGGGGAGAGATGCGCGGCATCGATGCCGATAGCTGCCGCGCTGTCGCCGCCGCCATTTTCGGAGATGCCGGCAAGGTCCGCTTCGTCGCCACGACCCCGCAGAACCGTTTCACGGCGCTGCAGTCGGGCGAGATCGACATGCTCGTCCGCAACACTACCTGGACCCTGTCGCGCGAGGCCTCGCTGGGCCTGGAATTCGCCACGATCAACATGTACGACGGCCAGGGCTTCATGGTGAAGAGGGCCTCCAGCGTGACATCGGCCAAGGATCTCGGCGGCGCCAGCATCTGCGTGCAGCCCGGCACCACCACCGAACTGAACATGACGGATTACTTCCGCAGCCAGAACCTGCCCTTCACCCCCGTGGTGATCGAGACGGTGGAGGAGGTGCAGAAGGCTTTCATCTCCGGCCGCTGCGATGCCTATACGACCGATACCTCCTCGCTGGCTTCCTTCCGCGCCACGCAGGGGCCGGATGCCGGGAAATACCTGCTGCTGCCGGAGATCATCTCGAAGGAGCCGCTGGGCGCCGTCATCCGCAAGGGCGACTTCAAGTTCTTCGACATCGTCCGCTGGGCGCATTTCGCGCAGCTGACGGCCGAGGAACTGGGCATCACCAGCCAGAACATCAGCAGCTTCGAGGACAGCAACAACCCCGATGTGCAGCGCTTCATGGGGAAGTCGGGCGACCTGGGCAAGATGATGGGCCTGAGCCCGGACTGGGCGGTGCGGCTGGTCAGGCAGGTCGGCAATTACGGCGAGGTCTGGAACCGCAATATCACGCCGCTGGGCATCCAGCGCGGCATCAACAACCTCTGGACCAAGGGCGGGCTGCAATACGCCCCGCCGATGCGCTGATCCGGTGGCGGCGGCCCTGTCCTGGGCCGCCATTGCCGACCGGCGGCGTCAGTCCCGCAGCGGATGCGCGTCCAGCACGGCCTGGAAGCGTTCGCGCTTCAGTCGTTCGTAATGGCGGCGGTGGAAGCCATCCACCCAGAGCAGCTTCTCCAGCGTCATCGGCTCGAATCTGAAATCATCGCCCGCCGCGATGGTATGGCAGTCGAAGCCCATGGCGCGGAAATGCGTGGGCGAGAAGGAGTGCCCTTCCTCGCCGATATAGCGGCCGAAGGAGACGTTGGTCATGACCCGCGTCAGGTTCAGCTCCATGCAGGCCAGGCTCTTGGCGGCATCCTGCGAGGAAGCCTCCGTGCCCACCACCAGCGGCTCATAGAGGCGGAAGATGCGGGCATGGTCGCGGCGCTGGTAATCCTGGCCCTCCAGCAGCGCGTAATAGGGCTTCAGCCACTCCATCATCTTCAGCCAGCCATGGCGGCGCAGGCCGAAGCCCCAGTGGTGTTCCAGCGGGATATAGCTGACCTGCGGCCCCGGGTAGTTGCGGCGGTGGTCGCCATAGGCGCCGAAATAGGCGACGCGGGGAAAGGGTTCCGTCTGCTCCCGCAGCCGCTCCAGCGCCCAGACATACCAGGGGCCGGGGAGCAGGTCGTCCTCGAAGAAATACCCGAGATCCTGTTCCAGCGCCTCGAAGACCAGCCTTTCGCCGCGCAGGATGTTGCGGGCGACACCGAGATTCCCGTCGCTCGCCATCACCCGCCCCTGTGGGAAATGCCGGCGGAAGACGGCGATGCTCTCCGCGATATCCTCGTCCCGCGCATGGCGGCGGCCGCTGAGGGCGGAGACCGCGCCATCCTGCAGCAGCCAGATGCGCCGCTGGTCCAATACCACGCCCTTCTGCGCCGCCAGGCCGGCGCAGACCTGGTCCAGATAGTGCGGCCGGTTGAAGGAAAAGAGGATGATCGGCGCCTGGACCCGGTAGGGTTGCGTCACAGGCTCGGCGTCCGGCGGAAGCCGGGTTCCTCCGCGGGCTCTGCGAAGTCCTCGGTGATCTCCTGCACCCAGGCCATGGTCGGGCCGGCGCGGCAGGCGGTCAGCAGCGCGCCGACGGCGGCGGCCTCGCCGCAGACCAGCGCCTCCACGCTGCCGTCACTTCGGTTCCGTACCCAGCCCTGCACGCCCAGCCGTGTCGCCTCCCGCACCATCCAGTCGCGGTAGCCGACCCCGTGCACCCGACCACGGATGCGTACCAGCTTGGCGTCCATCGTTCCTCCTCGTCCGGCGCTCAGTCGCGCGCCAGCAGCATCACTCTCTCGGCCAGGGCCACATCCCTGGCGATGGCGCGGCGGCGCGCCATCGCCTCGGCATCCTCGCCCCAGAAATCCTGCTGCCAGCTTTCCTCGACCATGGCCAGCCGGGTCGCCTCGGCGGCGTCCAGGCGACGGTGCACCATGGCCAGCCCCAGCACCACACTACCCAGCAGCGGCACCGCCAGGCCCAGCGCCGTCAGCGGCAGGGGCGGCAGGGCGGCCACCGCGCGCCGCAGCGCGGCGAGCGATTCCGGCGGCTGCGCCACATGCCGGATATCGTTGGTGTGCTTCAGCGGGGCGTCCAGTTCCAGCGCCGCCCAATCCAGCAGCGGCTGCCATTCGGCCGCCTGGATGGCGGCCAGGCGCGGGTCCTCGCCCCGGTAGCAGAGCAGGTCCGTCTCGCCATACTGGGCGATGGCATCCACGCTGGGGCCGGGGTCCGGCGCCACGCGGTCGATGGCGGTGCTGACCACGCGGGTCAGCGGCACCATCTCCATCGTCATCTCGCCGCCCTTGGCGCCGCCGGCCTCCTGCCACTCGGCGGCAAGGGCATCGGCCAGGCGTTCGGTCGCCAGCCGCAGCTGGCCGCCGGCCGGCAGCCGCATCGGCCGGCCGTCCAGCAACAGGGTGAAGCCGCCCTCCTCGTGCGGGGCGGCGGTGGCAGTGTCCCAGAACCGTTTCATGCGGGCGATATGGCGCGGCAGATGGGGCCGCGCCAAGCCCCGATGCGGCTGCCATGGCCAGGACCTTCACGCCGGCCTGTCCAGCAACCTCTTGGCACCCTCGTCGTTACGCTGCCAGACGACACCGGCCTTGGCCAAGCTTTCCGGCATTCTGCCGGCTCGGGCGAGGATCGGTTCCCGCAGGGAGAACCAGGATGAAATTACAGCTGATCGGTATGACCGCTCTGGCGCTCGCGCTGGCGGCCTGTGGTACCAATGATCGTGACCGCGTGCAGGGCGGGGCCGCCGCCGGTGCGGCGACGGGTGCCGGCGTGGGCGCCATCGCCGGGCCGGTGGGCGTCGTCGGTGGCGCACTCGTCGGCGGTGGCGCCGGCGCGGTGACCGGGGCGACTACTTCCCCCCGTGACCTGAACCTCGGCAGGCCCGTCTGGAACAACCCGGAAGTCCGCACGCCCTGAGGTGACGGCGCCCATCGCGCCCGGGGCGGGCTACCGCGTCGGGCGCGGCGGCTCCTGGCTGTAGTCATAGAAGCCGCGGCCGGATTTCCGGCCCAGCCAGCCCGCTTCCACATGCTTCACCAGCAGCGGGGAGGGACGGTATTTGCTGTCCCCCATGCCCTCGTGCAGCACCCGCATGATGGCGAGGCAGGTATCCAGGCCGATGAAGTCGCCCAGTTCCAGCGGGCCCATCGGATGCGCCGCGCCCAGCTTCATGGCGGCGTCGATCGAGCGCACGTCGCCCACGCCTTCCTGCAGCGCATAGACCGCCTCGTTGATCATGGGGATCAGCACGCGGTTGACGATGAAGGCGGGGAAGTCCTGCGCCACCGCCGTGGTCTTGCCCATCCGCTCGGCAAGCTGCTGCACCGCGGCGAAGGTCTCGTCATCCGTGGCGATGCCGCGGATGATCTCCACCAGCTTCATCACCGGCACCGGATTCATGAAGTGCATGCCGATGAAGCGGTGCGGCCGGTCGGTGACGGCGGCCAGGCGGGTGATGGAGATGGAGGAGGTGTTGGAGGCCAGGATGGCATCCGCCTTCAGCAGCGGCACCACTTGTCTGAAGATGGAGAGCTTGAGGTCCTCGCGCTCCGTCGCCGCCTCGATGACGATATCGGCGGCGGAGAGCGCCGCCATGTCGGTGCCGCCCTGGATGCGCCCGAGGGCGGCCTCCCTGACGGCTGCATCGATGCTGCCTTTGCTCACCTGACGGTCGAGGTTCTTCGCGATGGTCGCGCGCGCCTTCTCGACCGCCTCGGCTTTGACGTCGACCAGCACGACATCCAGTCCCGCAAGCGCCGCCACATGGGCGATGCCATTGCCCATCTGGCCGGCGCCGATGACGCCGACCGTGCTGATCTCCGCCATGGGTTCAGCCCAGCTCCTGCTCGAGTTCCGGGATGATCTTGAAGAGGTCGCCCACCAGGCCGTAGTCGGCCACCTGGAAGATCGGCGCCTCCTCGTCCTTGTTGATGGCGACGATCACCTTGCTGTCCTTCATACCGGCGAGGTGCTGGATGGCGCCCGAGATGCCGACGGCGATATAGAGCTCCGGCGCCACGATCTTGCCGGTCTGGCCGACCTGGTGGTCGTTCGGCGCGTAGCCGGCATCCACGGCGGCGCGGGAGGCGCCGACGGCGGCGCCCAGCTTGTCCGCCACCTTGTCCAGGATCGCGAAGTTCTCGGCCGAGCCCAGGGCGCGGCCACCGGAGATGACAACGCGCGCGGCGGTCAGTTCCGGCCGCTCGCTCTTGGCGATCTCGGCGCCGACGAAGGAGGAGAGGGCAGGGGCCTCGGCCGCGGGCGCCGCCTCGACCGGGGCGTTGCCGCCCTCGGCCGGGACCGGGTCGAAGCTGGCGGCGCGGACGGTCATCACCTTCTTCGCATCGGCCGACTTCACCGTGGCCAGCGCATTGCCGGCATAGATGAAGCGGCGGAAGGTCTCCGCGTCCACCACGCCGGCGATGTCCGTGATGATCTGGAGGTCCAGCAGGGCGGCGACGCGGGGCATGATGTTCTTGCCCATGGCGCTGCCCGGCGAGAGCAGATGCGTGTAGCCGGGCGCCAGCGCCAGCAGCAGGGCGGCGGCGGGCTCGGCCAGGCCGTGCTCATAGGCCGGACCGTCGGCCTGGATCACCTTGGTGACGCCGGGCAGCTTCGCGGCCGCCTGCGCGGCCGCGGCATTGCCCAGCACCAGCATATGCACGTCGGAATCGATCTGCGTCGCCGCCGCCACGGTGGAGCGGGTCGGAACGGAAACATGATCTTCGCTGCGGTCGGCGAGAATCAGGACGGCCATGGCTCAGATCACCTTCGCTTCGTTGCGCAGCTTGTCCACCAGCTCGGCCACCGAGGCGACCTTCCGGCCCGCCTGGCGCTTCGGCGGCTCCTCGACCTTCAGCACGGTCAGGCGCGGCGTGACATCGACGCCGAGATCGGTGGGCTTCAGCGTCTCGATCGGCTTCTTGCGCGCCTTCATGATGTTGGGAAGGCTGGCATAGCGGGGCTCGTTCAGCCGCAGGTCGGTGGTGACGATGGCCGGCAGCGACAGGCTGACCGTCTCCAGGCCGCCATCGACCTCGCGCGTCACGGTGGCGCGGCCGTCGGCAATCTCGACCTTGCTGGCGAAGGTGCCCTGGCTCCAGCCCAGCAGCGCCGCCAGCATCTGGCCGGTGGCGTTCATGTCGTCGTCGATGGCCTGCTTGCCCAGGATGACGATCTGCGGCTGCTCGCGCTCGGCGATCGCCTTCAGGATCTTGGCCACCGCCAGCGGCTCGGCGCCCTCGGCTTCCACCAGGATGCCGCGATCGGCACCCATGGCCAGTGCGGTGCGGATCTGCTCCTGCGCCTGGGCCGGCCCGATGGAGACGGCCACGATCTCGGTCGCGATTCCCTTCTCCTTCAGCCGCACCGCCTCTTCCACGGCGATCTCGTCGAAGGGGTTCATCGACATCTTGACGTTGGCGGTCTCGACACCCGTGCCATCCGCCTTGACGCGAACCTTCACGTTATAGTCGACCACCCGCTTGACCGGGACCAGGAGCTTCATCGGTAGGGCTTGTCCTTCTTGCGCCGTCTCATGCTGCCGAAGCCGTCCGGGCGGACCGCCGGACCGGCTATCCGCCGCGACCCCGGGGCACCCGGCAGGTGCCCGCCTCCCGGCCGCGCGCGAAACCTAAAGCCCTGTTATGGCCGCTGGCAAGTGCTGCATGACCGATCGGTCAGTGCCGGCTGATCAGTAGCAGCAGCACGAACAGCGCCACGGCCAGGCCCTGCAGCATGACCCGCCAGCGCATAAGCCGGTTGGACTTCGCGCCGTCCTCGCCACGCGCGAGCCCGAGCATGCCTGCGAAAAGAGTGCCCAGGGTGGCCAGCATGACGATGACCAGAAGTACGGTAACGGCGGTTTGCATCGCGTAAAGATGGCCCAGAGCCGGGGACGCGCAAGCCGTGCGACGCCCTGGCGGGCGGGGTTTGGGGTGCATCTGATGCATGGGAGCCATGCGTCATGCTGCTTGTGGCGCCGTGGAAACGAAGCCTATGGTCAGTTCATGTGCCGCATGACGTCCACCCGGATGATGATTAGCGGCCCGGCCGCCTGAGCGCCCTGCGGGGGGCAGCGGCCGGGATGACCCCGCACGCCTCCCTTCAGCCGCCGCGCCACGCAGGCGCCGATCATCCGGACCGTCACCTCCATGTCAGATGTCTCCTCCGCCGTTTCCGCGGCCCAGTTCACCGTCGTCGCCGAGGCTTACCCTGGCCTGCTCAGCCGCGTGCTGGAGCCGCTGGCCAAGCGCGACCTGACCCCCGACCGCCTGCGGGCGCACCGGGAAGGCGATGTCCTGCGGGTGGAGATCGGCCTCGACGCCATGCCGCTGGAAATGCTGCACCTCGTGGCCGGCAATCTCGGCCAGATCATCGGCGTGCGGCGGGTGGAGGCCATGGAAGGCCGCCACGTCCGCCTCGCGGTCGCGGCCTGAGCACCAAAAGGGCCTCCCGCGTGGGAGGCCCCCTGGTCGGAAGCCGGATGGAAACGAGGACTCAGGCTGCGCTGGCCGCCTTGCGGTTCTTGCCCTGGTCGGTGGCCATCTTGGTCAGCAGCGCGTCGGTCTGCTTCTCCTCCGCCAGCGTCTCCTCCAGCAGGGAAACGATCTCCTTCTTCCCGGACTGCTTGGCCCAGGCGATCAGCGTGCCGTAGCGCGCCATCTCGTAATGCTCGACAGCCTGGGCGGAGGCGATCAGCCCGGCATCACGGACCGCGCTGGGCTCCGGCGCCTCCTCCAGCAGTTCCTCGGCTTCCTCGATCAGGCCGTTGATGGCCTCGCAGGTCACGCCCTGAACGCGCTTGCCCAGCGCCTCGAACACCTGTTGCAGCCGCTCGATCTGCTGCTGGGTCTGCTCCCGGTGCAGCATGAAGGAATCGCGCAGGGACTGATCCTCGGCCGCCTTGGCCATTTTCGGCAGCGCCTTCAGGATCTGCCGCTCGGCGTAATAGATGTCCTTCAGGGTGTGAAGGAACAGGTCGTCAAAGGTCTTTATGCCTGCCATGGGCTCTCTCCTGGTTCCGGCCATGCGCCCCGGAGGGCGGGAATTCTCAGGGCGGGCATGGTCCGCCTGCCTTCCGATCCGGCGGCTCTGGCCCGGGTTTCCCCGAGGCTCAGGCGCAGGCACGGTCGGCAGGGTGAGAACGGGCCAGGGGAGAGGAATTTGCGCCGGGCCGGCCTCACAAAGAGTCCAGCCCTCGCCT